>CAKOHG010000003.1 GCA_934085565.1 uncultured Bacilli bacterium
TAAATTATCCTTCTACTTATATATACAAGAAAAATCTTCGATTTCCTTTTTTTTCGGTGTAATTTATCAAAAAAATTTACAAATATGTCATATTATCTTTAATAATTTATAATTTGTGATTTTATACATAATTTTTTATGTGTTTTTCATAGTAGTTTTTTTATCTTAGCTGTGTTAAAATTTTAGTGTTAAGAATAGAGAGGATAAACTATGAAACAACGAATCCAAAATATGAATTTAAAAAATAAGCGAGTCATATTAAGACTTGATTTAAATGTACCTATTAATAATGGACAAATATTAGATGACACTAAAATAGTCGCATCTTTAGAAACTATTAAATATTTATTATCTCAAAATTGTAGTATTGTCATATTAAGTCATTTAGGAAAAATAAAAGAAGAAGCAGACAAGAAAAAGTATACTTTAGAGCCTATTGCCTTACACCTAAAAACTCTTTTAAATCAAGAAGTTTATTTTGCTCGTGAAAATTTTGGTGAAGGCATTTACGAAAGAGTTAAATTATTGCAAGGAAAAGAAATACTTGTTTTAGAAAATACAAGATTTATGGATTTACAAGGAAGAATGGAAAGCAATTGTGATGCTCAATTATCTTTATTTTGGGCAAGCCTTGGCGAGGTATTTATTAATGATGCCTTTGCGTCTATGCATAGAAAACATGCTTCTACTTATGGTATTGCAGAGTACTTACCAAATGGTATTGGTTTTCTAGTACAAAGAGAATTAGAAAATCTAGATAAATATATTCTAAATCCAACTCATCCATTTACCATTATTATGGGTGGTGCCAAAATAGATGACAAAATGGATTTAATTGAAGCCTTACTTCCTAAATGTGACCATATTTTATGTGGTGGAGGAATTGCCAATACCTGTTTAAAAGCTTTGAATTTTAGTATAGGGGATTCTTTAGCTTCAGATGATTATGCTTTAATTTACAAAGTAGGGCAAATGATGCTTCATAACAAAGAAAAATTTGTTTTACCATTAGATGTAATCGTAGGTAGCACTTATGATAAAAATTATATTCAATATAAAAGAATCGATAAAGTTGTAGATAATGAAGTTATTTTAGATATTGGGCATAAAACCTTAGAAAGATTTGCAAGTATTATAGGAAATAGTCAAACTATCTTTTTAAATGGTACGGTTGGCTTTTACGAAAATGAACGCTTTGCTAATGGTACAAAAGAATTATTTAATATTTTAGCTCAAAGTCGAAAAAATGTAATTATAGGTGGAGGAGACGCTTCTTCTAGTGTCAAAAAATTAGGTTATGGTAATTACTTTACCTATGTTTCTTCAGGAGGCGGCGCTACCTTAGAATATATTGCCAAAGGACATTTAGTCGCCTTAGATATTATAAAGGAAGAAGGTAGTAGTATTGAAACCCTTGATATTTAATTTAAAAATGAATCATTCTTTGCAAGAAATGATAGCTTATAAAAAAGAATTAGAAAAATATTCTTTAAATAACTTAAGTATTGCTCCTGCCACATGTTATCTTCCTTTAATGCATAGTCCTCATTATGATTTAATTAGCCAATACGTAAGTCCTCAAGAAAAAAATAAAGTTACAGGTAGCACAAGTGCTGAAGCCTTAAAAAGTTTAGATGTCAAAGGTGTTTTAATTAACCATTTTGAAAGTAGAACAAGACCAGATGAAGTAGAAAGCCAAATAAAAGAATGCTTAGAAAATAATTTAAAAGTGTATCTTATTATTACAGGTACTTTAGAAGAGTATTATTATCAATATACAAGCGAAGTTTTAATGATGCATTTACAAGTGTTTTTAAAAGATGTATCACCTAAATACTATTCTAAAATTGTAGTGATATATGAACCTTCTTTTTTAATCGGAGAAGATAAGGCTTTACCTATAAATGAACTTAATAATATTTTTAAAGAGTTGCGTTTAAAAATGAATGATTATTTTCATTATACTTTTCCTTTATATTATGGAGGAGGTCTTTCTAAAAGTAATATAAAAAGCTACTTAGAAGATGAAAATATTGATGGTTTATTAATCGGTAGTTTTGCCAATAAAATATCAAATTTATGTCAACTTAAAGAAATTCGACACGATTAGACACAAGTAGACATAACAAGACAATACATTCCCTTTAAATTCGACGAAATCTTTGATACGATTATAGTGTGTTAGTTGTAGAGGTGTATAAAGAGGGAGAAAAAAATGAAAAAAATTAATACTTTAGTAGTAGATGATAGTAAAGAATTTACTGAAGAAGTACAAAATTATTTTGCAGAAAACACCGAAATCAACATTCTAAATGTTATTCAAAATGGTAAAGATGTTATACCATATGTTAAAAGTCATGTAAGTGAAATTGATGTGATTTTAATGGATCTTATTTTACCAGGAAAAGATGGCTTAGCTATTTTAAGTGAATTAAAGGATTTAAAAATTAATAAACATGTTATTGTCTTATCAAGCTATGGTAAAGAATACACGATTAAAATGATTAATAAATATAATGTCGATTATTTAATGCTTAAACCTTGTGAATTAAGCTCATTAAAAGATAGGATTAAAGAAGTTGTCGTGGATGCTTCTAATGAATTATATGAAAACAAAAAAGCTAATCATGCCTTACAGTTAAAAGTGTCTGAATTACTACACGATTTAGGAATTCCATCTCAAATAAAAGGCTATCAATATTTAAGAGAAGGTATTCTTATGTTATATGAACAAGCTTCTTTAATTGGTGGTATCACGAAAGAAGTGTATCCTGAAATAGCGAGTCGTTATAATACCACGCCTTCCAGGGTGGAAAGAGCTATTCGTCATGCCATAGAAGTAAGTTGGAACCGTGCTGATTATGATGTTATGAATAAAATCTTTGGTCATAGTATTGATTATGATCGCGCTAAACCAACAAATTCAGAATTTATGGCTACCTTATCAGATAGTCTTCGTCTAAATCATAATCCTTTTGGTATCTATTTATAACTAGAGCAATCTAGTTTTTTTAAGCCTAAAAAAAAGAGCCTAGAGCTCTTATTCATCTTCCTCGGTTGGTGTACCAGGAACAATTATTTCTTCGTCTTTTTTGCCATTATCTATTGGGGGTTCTGGTTCTTTGGAATCATCTTTATTATCTGTATTATCATTACCATTATTTCCATCATCCGTGTTATCATCTTTATTATCATCAGAAGAATTATTATTGTTATCATCATCACTATCATTGTCATCAATAGTGTCGTCAGTATTATCATCATCGTTATTATCGTCATCACTAGGTTCTGGTACTCTTGTATCAGTAATTGAACTATCTGGTACCTTTCCACCTGAATAAATACCTGTTCCGATAGTTTCCGAAGTTATTTCATAATCTTCCGAATAATCATATGAGAAAGTTTTAACGGTTTCTATTTCTATAAGTCCTAAATTTTCTTTCATAGCTTCTACTACAGTGTCTAAGCTTCCTTGGTAGTAACCTACACAAGATAAACCATAAGGACTTGTGAAATAGAATGTTTGTAAAGCAAGTTTTTGAATGCTAATGAAATCTTCACCATTTAAAGCCTTTCCTAGCATTCCTTTAATAGATTGATAGAATGATAAAATTTGATTTGTTTTCATGTTAGTAGCAATATTTTTACTAATTGTGTCTAATAAATTTTCAAAAGTACTTAAATTAGATGATTTCATAAGTTGTTTAGCAATGGCTTCAATTACTTGTTGTTGATGACGATTACGGTCTAAATCGCCATTAATAAAGCCATAACGGTTACGAGAATAAGCTAAAGCTTGTTCCCCGTTTAAATGTTGCATTCCTGTATTCATACATACTAAATCAGATGGAAGAGTTGAACGTAAAGAGTTACTTTCGCAAAGTCTTCCTTCACCATAAATGCTTACATAATAAGAATAAGTAGGTTGTTCTACATCGACATCAATACCACCTAAAGTATTTACAAGGTCAATAACACCTTGGAAATTTACTTTTACAAAATAATCAATATTAATACCTGTTAAGTGTTCAATCGTGTTTACTGTACTCGCAGTACCATAAGCGGCAGAGGCATTAATTTTATTTTGATAAAGCATTCTATCGCTACTGCTATAAATAGGAACATAAGTATCTCTTGGAAAACTAAGCATGGTAGCTGTTAATGTTTTAGGATTAAAAGTAACAAGCATTAAAGTGTCGCCATTAAAAGCGGCGTTAGCGTCTAAGCCATCTTTACTTTCAGAGTCAACTCCTAAGAATAAAACAGTAAAAGGTTCTGTTAAACTCTTGGTAGAAGCTAAAAGTTCACTTTCTTCTGTTTTCATTTCTTTAGAGTATTCTTTTAAAATTTCTGTTTCATTAGCGATGTTTTGATATTTTTCTTCATTACGATATAAGATAGGGTAATCTTTAGTAATGAAAATCGCGTCTACTTCTTTATTATAAAGAGCCTCTAATAATTCAGTATAATTACCATAGTAAGAAATTTCTTGTTTCATGTTTTCTTTCTTCATAAATTCTAATGGTAATATATAGCCTGTTCTATCGGTTTCATCAGTAACCATTCCGATTTTACTATCACTTGTTAACGTGGTTCCTTTTAAACCAATTAAAACTGTGGTATAAGTACTTGTGTCTTTGGTAACAAAGTTTTCAATTTTTTGATAAACAAAATCAATATAGTGAGAACTAACTCCAAAAATTACAGCAAATATAATGGTGAAAATAGTTAAAACAGTAAACCATACTTTTTTCTTTTTAACTAATGTTTTAAATCCAAAAATAAGATAGATAAGACCAAATAGGCCAAACAGTCCTAAGACAAGAATTCTTATTAACGTTTCAATTCCTTCTAAATGAAGAAGACTTTTAAAAATGAGAACATAGCATACTAAGTAGCCAATTAAAGAAATAAAATAAAAAAACACCATTCCTTTATTCGAGTTTTTAAGTTTATTTATGACTGATTTCATGTAACACAACCTTTCTTCCGCTTCCTTTTATTCTACTTTGATTATAAACTAAAATATTAAAAATCTCAATATTTGATAGTTTATTTACATAAAAAAGGCTAGACTTTTCCTTTTTCGACAAAATTTTGGTATAATGATTATGAATAAAAGGAGGGTAGCAACATGTCTTATAGAAAAATAATATTTAGTTTATTATTACTATGTCTCTTTTTGGGAGGTATCAAAGTATCTGCAGCTACAGTTGCCACGGTGACAGGTAATGAAGTATCTTTCAGGTCTGGAGCTGGGACAAATAATCCTATTGTGACTTATCTTTATCGTAATAATCAAATTACTTTGGAAAGTACTACTCTTTATCAAGGAATAGGTTGTACGGCTGGTTGGTATAAAGGAAGCTATAATGGTAAAACGGGTTATGTGTGTGCTGCCTATGTTAGTGTTCCAGAAATTGGTGTTATTAGTAATTATAATTTACCTTGGACAAGTCCTAAGAAAGCTATATTAGGTGGAGCCTCTTTTATAGCTAATGATTATATTTCTGCTGGTCAATACACGAGTTATTTAAAAAAATATAATGTAAATCCAAATGGTAGTTATAGTGTTTATACTCATCAATATATGGCTAATTTAGCTGCCCCAATGAATGAAGCAGCTTCTAGTTATCGTAGTTATAAAGAAAATGGTTTGTTATCCTTAGCTCTTCATTTTACCATTCCTATTTATAATAATATGCCAGAATATACAACTCATCCTAAAACGGGCAAGGAAGTCGGGGGAACCAGTGAAGTTAAAGATACTACTTTTGAAGAAGCCTTAAATAAAGAAGGCTTTGATGAAACTTACAAAAAATGGCTTCGTAGTTTACATGAACAATATCCTAACTGGACTTTTTCAAGTTTAAAAACAAATCTTGATTTTAACACATCTGTTCAAAGAGAAAAATTAGTTGGTTCCATCAGTAGTTGTACCGAATGTTTTGAACAACCTTTACAAAATACAGAAGGCAGTTGGTATATTGCTAATACCCAAACGGTTGAATACTTTTTAGACCCACGTAACTTTTTAATGGCGGATAGTATTTTGATGTTTGAAGATTTAAGTTATACAGATTATTATACTGAAAGTATGGTTTTAAGTGTTTTAAAGGGAACATTTATGACAGGAAAAGATAATGTGGATAATATTAGTTATAGTAGTATGTTTATGGAAGCTGGTAAAACGTATAATGTTAGTCCTATTTATTTAGCTTCTTTATCTAAACAAGAAGTTGGTAGTACGATTGGGTTAGTAACAAGTGGTAATCGTTTTGAATATCAAGGTCAAATCTATGAAGGATTTTATAATTTCTATAATATTGGTGCTTACTCTTCTGCTGAAAATCCAGCTAAAGCTGGTTTAGTTTACGCTTCGACTGGGGCAAGTAAAAATAGTGAAGGAGTATACGCTGGTAATACAGGAAGTAACAATAATAATCCGGATAATGGCAAAGACGATAATAAAAAAGATGATGACAAGAAAGACGATGTTGTTCCAGTAGTCACACCAGTTAGTACTCATTTATCTAACATGGGATTAAATCAAAAAGGTGAATTTGTTACTAATCTTTCACTTAATGTTACTGCCGGTAGTTTAAAAAATAAAACGATTGCTAGTGAGGTAACTATTAAAAGAGATAATGGCTCTTTAGTAGGAGATTCTGAAAAAATTCATACTGGTGATATCATTACCTTTAGTAATGGCGAATCAAGAAAAGTAGTTATTTATGGAGACTTAACTGGAGATGGGGAGATTAATTCAGCCGATTTACTTCGTATGCGCCAAGTTCTACTTAAGAAAGTTACTTTAACAGGTGCATATTTAGAAGCTTCTCATGTTTATACCACCAGTGGTGCTGCGAATTCTTCTGACTTACTTCGTTTAAGACAATATTTATTAGGTAAAACAGGCATAAATCAAGCCTAGAAAGGGAACTTATGAAAAAGAAATTATTACTTTTAATCCCTTGCGTGATAGGGTTAAATGTTCATGCAGCGAGTGTCAATGTTACTTCTTCTGCTAATTATATTGAAGCAGGTGGTCGTGTCACATTTTATATTAATATGCAAGGAGTAGGGGCTTGGTCTTTACAAGGAAATGGCTATGGAGCTACTTCTAATTGTTCTTTAGGAGATAATGGAACGGGAGACTCGGGAACAGGTACGAATATTAATAAGACATTATCCGTTACTTGTACAGCAACTTCGGTAGGGCAAATTGGTTTTTCCGTGACCGGTAATGTGAGTTCTGTTAATTCTGATAAAATTGACACTATTAATGTAAATACAAGTAAAATTGTCACTGTTACAGCCCCAAGAGAAAAAGATACAAATAACTATTTAAAAAGTATTCAAGTAGGAGAATATGCTCTTTCGCCAACCTTTAATAAAGATACTTTAGAATATACTGTTAATGTTCCATCTACTGTAAATAAAGTGAAAATAGATGCAACAAAAGAAAGCAGCTATGCTACCGTTAGTGGAACTGGCGAGGTAGAAGTTAATGAAGGCGTTAATACTTTTGAAATAAAGGTTTTAAGTGAAACGGGTAGTGAAAGAATTTATAAGGTCATTGTTAATGTGAAAGATGATAACCCTATTAATGTTAAAATTAATGATTCCGAATATGTAGTTGTTAAAAATGCTAAAAATTTAGAAACACCATCTGGATATGAAGCAAAAACAATTAAAATTAGTAATTTTGATATTCCCGCTTTTTATAGTGAAACAACAGGGTTTACTTTAGTTCCTTTAAAAGACAACAAAGGTGATGTTTCTTACGCGATTTATAATGAAGAACAAAATACTTACACATTATATAATGAAAATAAATCTGACCAACTTATTCTTTATATTAAAAGTATTCCAGAAGAAAAAGAAGGATTTCAAAAAACAACGGTGAAAATTAATAATGAAACTTATGAGGCTTTACAAAGTGAAGATGGAAGTATAACGCTTATTTACGCAATGAATATTGTCACTGGTAAAGAAAATTATTACATATATGATAAAGAAGAAAATTCATATGTGATTTATAATGATAAAATGCTTTTATCTGTAAAAGAAGAATTATTGAAATATAAAAATGTTATTTTATATATGGCTGGTGGAATTATTTTATTACTTCTTTTATTAATGATTGCTCTTTTAAAGAAAAACAAAAAGAAACAAATTGTTATTCCGGAGCAATTTTTACCACCATCACAACCAGTAAAAGAAGAAAAAAAGGTTGAAAAAGAACCCAAAAAAGAAAGCAAATCAAAACAAAATAAAAATACCAAAGAAAAAGAAGCCACTTCTGAAGTCAAAAAAGATACCATAGATAAAAAGCCTTCTAAAGCAAATTTTCAAAGTAAAGATGATGTTTTATCTAAAGTAAATGATGCCACAAGTATTATTGAAAATTATGAAAAATCCATTAAAAATACTCAAAAAGAGCTGGAAAAAAAGAAAGAGAAAAAAGAAGATTTAGAAGAAACAGAAATGTATGATATTTTTGAAGATGATAAGAAGAAAAAGAGAAAGAAAAAATGAGTAGGTATTTAGAGTCCTTAAATAATGAGGTGAAAGAGTATTTTAAAATTCTTTCACCGACTTATCCTTTATGGTTAGATGATTATATTAATACACCGGCTATGAAAAGAATTAGCAAAATCAGCATGAATTGTGGAACAGATTACTCAAAGTGTTTTGATGTTCAATACTTTTATTCTAATTTAGAACACTCTGTTGGTGTGGCGCTTATCATTTGGCATTTTACACATGATAAAAAACAAACTTTAGCAGGGCTTTTTCATGAAATTGCTAATCCTGCTTTTAGGCATTGTATTGATTTTATGTATGAAGATTCCTTAAAGCAAGAAAAGACACAAAAAAACACCAAAGAAACAATTCTTTCTTCTAAAGAAATTATGAAACTTTTGGAAAGAGATAATATTTCTATAGAAGAGGTATGTGACTATAAAAAGTATTCTTTAGCAGATAATGAAACTCCTAAGTTGGCAGCAGATCGTTTGGAATATAACTTTTCAGGTGGTTTAACTCTTTTTAAAGTTTGGAATATTTCAGCTATTAAAGAAATTTATAATAATATTACTATTTTAAAAAATGAGGATGGTAAAAAGGAATTAGGATTTAAAGCTGTAGATATTTGTGAAAAATATTTACAAACGGTTTCTAAGTTATGGCCTTCATGGGTAAGTGATACTGATAGAACTTTAATGCAATTTTATGCTGATATGTGTAAATCTCTTTCTAAAATAGGAAAGTTGACTATTAAAGATTTGTATTCTTTATCTGAAAAAGAAATTATAGATAAATTTTTGAAGTGTGAAGATCTTTATTTAAAGAAAGCTTTTCAAAGTTTTTTAAAAGTAACAAAGGCCTATCCTTCTGATACTTATAAAGAGGATAAATATTGTGTAAAAATAACAACAAAAAGTAGATATATTGTTCCTTTAGTTCTTGTTGATGGAAAACCAAGAAGAATTACGGAAGTGTCTTTTGGAGCTGAAAAAATAATAGAAGATTATCTAAACATCCCTAAAGGCGGATACTATACTTATTTTGATTTTGAATTTAAACCTTATTGAAAGCTAGATTTTATTTTCTAGCTTTTTTGATATTTAATAGGTATAATAAGAAAGTGAAATGTGATTTAGAAAGAAAGGTGATTGAAAAATGAAAATGGAAGAAATCGAAATATCTAAAAAAACTTCTTTTAGTTTCTCTTTTCTCGGAACATTGTGCACTATTTATCTTTTAAATAATTTGATAAAAAGTGATGAGATTGTATCTAAAGCACTTTATGGATATGGAGTCTATTTCAGTGGAGCAGGTGCAGGATTTTCTACCTATTTATATGTGAATTTTTTAAAAATGAAAAAAGAATTATTAGAAGAATTAAATAAAAGAAACATTCAAGAAAAAGGCAAAACAAGATGAAAAAAGTAAATAAATTATTGGTATATTTTTTATATGCCCTTCCTTTTATAGATTTATTAACATCTATGGCTACATGGGAATCTAAGCCAAGTATTGGACTCTTTTTAAAAGGCTTGTTTGTTATCATAACGAGTATTTATGTTTTTTATCAAAATCGTCAAAAAAGATTATATCGGTATATATATGGTCTTTTTATTATTTATCTTCTTTTATATGGAGGTTATCTAGTTTTAAATAAGCCAGATACGATTTTTGTCGAACTTATTAATATTACTAAAATCTTTTATTTTCCTTTTTTAGCCTTGTTTTTTTCACAATATAAAAATGAAAATATAAATAAAAAATTATTTTTTTATTATGCCGTTTGTTTCTTATTTTTATATTTAATACCATATCCTTTTGGTTTAGGACATAATATAAATGAAATATATGAAAATAAAAGCTTATATTTATCTTATTTTTATGTTGGAAATGAATTAGTAAATATTTTTATTTTAATTCTTCCTATTGGTTATCTTTATTTGAAAGAAAAATCAAGAATTTATTTATTGGGTTATGTTATCATCATCTTTTTAATGATGTTATTATTAGGTACTAAAACCATGTATTTTAGTGTTGTTTTATTACTCTTATATGGTATATATCGACGTAAAGATACTTTCGTTAAATATGTTAAAAGAAATATTAAATTATTATTAGGTGTCCTAATAATAGGAATTGTTCTTTTTGGGTTTATGTTTCCTCAAACCACTTTTTATAAAAATATAAAAACAACGTTAAATTATTATCAAATTACAAGTATTAGTGATATTTTTACGTGGAATAATATTGATAATGTTTTGTATAGTCATCGTTTAACTTTTGTTAAAGATTTACATAATGTTTATCAAAGTTCTTCTTTTGAGCAAAAAATATTGGGAATAGGAAGACAAAAAATTATATCTTTGAAAGACGCAGAAATAGATATTTTTGATATTTTTTATAGCATAGGTATTTTAGGAATGTTACTTTATATTGGCTTATTTATAGTTGTTGTAAAAAAGTCTTCTTTAAAAGGAATATATGCTTACTTATTCTGGCTTCTTATTCTTATTTCAATGTTTTCAGGACATGTTTTACTTAGTCCTATGACATCTACTTACTTAGCCATTATGATAGGCATTAACTATAATGAAGGGAGAAAAAATAATGAAAAAATGGACTCAAAATCAATTAAGACGTCTTAGAATTTTCTTTATTTTAAATAGTGATAAAAGAAACAAATATATTAAAAAACATCATATTTTCTACGAGATGGGAGAGAATGTCTTTTTTCAACCACGTATTATTCCGGCAGATCCTCATTTAATTAAACTACATAATAATATTGTAATTACAAGTAATGTTACATTTGTAACTCATGACATTTTTCATTTAGGATTAAATAATCTAAGTAAAGGACATTTTGATTATAATCAAAATTGTATTGAAATTATGGATAATGTTTTTATTGGGTGTAATACGACTATTTTAGGAAATGTAAAGATAGGATCTAATGTTATTGTGGGAGCTGGTAGTGTGGTTACCAAAGATATTCCTGATAATTCTTTAGTGGTTGGTAATCCTGCTAAGGTAATTGGAACATTTGAAGAATTCTTAGAAAAAAGAAGTTTGATAAAAGAAGAAAGTGATTTAAGCCTTATATGGCAAAAATTTGATGAAGAAAGACGAAAAAGCTAAAAAAATGATGTTTTTCTTCTTTTTTTTAATGTATAATAAATGACAAGAGGAGCTGGTTTTTATGCGTCTAGAAGTGACAATTCCTAATATCTTATTGATGGTTTTAACAACCTTTATTTTTAGTGTCTTATTAGTGCCTATTTTTAAAAAGGTAGCCTTTCATATTAAGGCACTAGATTACCCTAATAAAAGAAGATTAAATAAGGTTCCCATGCCAACAATTGGTGGCTTAGCCGTTTTCTTTGCTTTCTTGTTTGGATATATGATTTTTGGCCGAGGAACAGTTGAGATGTTATCGGTAATTATTGCCAGTTTTGTCATCATTTTAGTGGGACTAATTGATGATATTAACCCAATATCCGCTAAGTATCAATTCTTAGGACAATTAGTAGCTATTTTCATTATTATTTTTTACGGTAATTTAACTATTGATAATATGACAATTTTAGGCGCCACCTTTAATTTCCCAGCTCCTATTAATTACTTAGTAACCACAGTTTTTATGTTAGGAATTATTAATGCCATCGACTTATCTGATGGTATGGATGGTCTTTGCAGTGGTATTAGTACTATTTATTTCATTACAATTACAAGTATTGCTTTATTATTACAAATGGCTGGAAATATTGACAGCACCATTTCTATTTTAATGATAGGTTCTTTGCTAGGATTTTTAGTTTATAACTTTCCTCCTGCTAAAATTTATTTAGGCGATACAGGAAGTAATTTTGTAGGACTTATGATTGCTGTTACGGCTCTTTATAGTTTTAAGGTAGCAACCGTTACCTCCTTAATTGTTCCTCTTCTTATTTTAGCTACCCCAATTATTGATGTTTTCTTTGCTATTGTAAGAAGAAGCTTAAAGAAACAAAATCCTTTTACAAATCCTGATAAAGAACATTTACATCATCAACTTTTAAAAATGAAATTTTCAACTAAGACATCATTACTGGTCATTTATTTAATTAACTTTGCTTTTTCAGGGGCGACAGTGCTATATGCTTTAGGTGATTTTGATTTAGCTTTACCTTTATACATCGCTTTAATGATAGTCTTTTTATTCATTGTTTTAAAAACTAATATTTTATTTGAAAGAAAGGGTGACAAACATGTTAAAAAATCCTAAATTCAAAGAAATTATCCGTTATTTAATCGTGGGAGTTTTGACCACGGTTTTAAGTTTAGGAGTATATTTTGGCCTTACGAATACTTTTTTAAATCCTAATAAAAAATTAGAGCTACAATTGGCTAATATTATTAGTTGGTTTATATCTGTCTTATTTGCTTATTTTGCTAATCGAAAATATGTATTTGAAAGTAAAGAAAAACATATCTTTAAAGAATCTTTAGCTTTTTTTAGTTCAAGAATTGCTACTCTTATTTTAGATATGCTTATTATGTTTTTAGGCGTTTCCATTTTTAATTTTAACGACAAATTAGTTAAATTATTTAGTCAAATTGTCATTATTGTTTTAAATTATGTTTTAAGTAAATTATTTGTTTTTCAAAAGAAAAGCAAAAAATTTCTTCTCGAAATGAAACCTTATTATTTTTATTTTTTACCAATTTTAGATTTTTTGACACTTACTTTTTCACATAATAATTTTGTTTTAATTATTAGTTTATGTTATAAAATCTTTATTTATATTTTATTAAGTTTATCAATATTTAAACAAAAAAGATATTATTTTCTTTTATTTTTAGGAAGCTATTTAAGTATTCAAATTTTATATTTATTTTGTCAAAATTATATTACTTTAACTAATATAATAAGTCTTTTAGATATTTTTATGTTACCTTTAGTTTTAACTTCTTTAAAAAAGAATCAGTTAAAAGAACTATCACAAGATGTTTTTGTAAATATGTTTTTTCTATATGCTGTTATATGGATATTAGAATATTTTGTATTTAAAACAAATTGCTATAGTTTATATCCAATCATGGGTGTTTTACTCTTTGTGATGGTTCCTTCCTTATTAAATCATAATAATTATTTAATGAAAATTATGTCTTTCTTGATAATTTTTGCAGTTACTTTAATTTCAAAATCTCTTATTTTAGTATTTGCTCTTGTACTTTCTATTGTTCTTTTCTTTAAAAAGAAAAACTGGCAAGTTTGGGTATCTTTATTTTTAGTAACAATAGCTTTAGGGGCTTATGGTATTTTCTATCAAAAAAATACGACTTTAGAAAAAGTGTTTTTTGATAACCGTATTATAGATACTTCCAATAATATGGATGTTTTTAATCATGCTAATATTGAAGAAAAATTATTTGGTATTTATTCTATTTCTGATTTAGAACTAAAAAGTACGCGAATGGATTATGTTGACATTTTATTTACCCTAGGGTATGTAGGTACTTTTGTTTATTTATTATTAATGTTCATGGCTTGTATTAAACAGAAATATACTAAAAATACTATTATTGTTTTTGCATATACTCTTTTAATATCTTTGCTAGGCGGTTCTGCTCTTACTAATTTTTCTTATTTAGTATGGATGGCTTTATATATTAATGTTTATCCATTTAAAAAGCAAAAGAGAGTACTTATTATTTCAAATATGTATCCTTCTAAAAAATATCCACATTATGGAACATTTGTCAAAAATTGTAAAGAAATGTTAGAAGATATGTCATTTAAAGTGGATACAGCTGTCAAGTATAAACAAGATAAATTTGTATATAAATTTATAGGTTATTCTTTACTGTATATCAAAGCTATTTTTAATTCAATTTGGTATTCTTATGATTATTATTATGTTCATTTTACAGCTCAAACCGCGTATTCTATTTTACTTGGAAAATGGACGGGTAAAACAAAACTTATTTGTAATGTTCATGGTAATGATATTGTACCTGATTATGATTTTGAAGAAAAAAATGTCAAAAGAAGTCAAATTATTTTAAAGTATGCTGACAAGGTTGTTTGTCCTTCTTCTTATTTTCAAGATGTTTTAGTAAAAGAATATCATATTTCAACTAAAAAGGTTATTGTTTTTCCTTCTGGTGGCGTTAACTTAGAAAGATTTAAAGAATTAGATAAAGAAGAGTGTCAAAAAGCCTTAGGACTTGACACTAAGTATCAATACTATGGTTGTGTTACCCGTATGGAAAAAAATAAAGGCTGGGATACGATTTTAAATGTTTTAAGTGAATTAAAGAAAGATAAAAAATTAAATAACATAAAACTTTTATTTGTCGGATCTGGCATGGAAGAACCTGATTTTCGAGCACTCATGAAAAAGAATCATTTAGAAAAGGATGTCATTATTAAACCTTTTGTAACTCAAGAAGAACTAGCAAGCTATTATAATGCTTTAGATTTATTTATTTTTCCAACGAAGAGAAAAAGTGAATCTTTAGGGTTAGTAGGCTTAGAAGCAATGGCTTGTAAAACTTTTGTCATTGGTTGTGATTTATATGGCCCAAGAGAGTACTTGAAAAATAATAAAAATAGTCTAACTTTTAAAACAGAAAAGGAATTATATGAAGCTATTTTAAAATATCAACGTATGAGTGAAAATGAAAAAGAAAAAATTATAAAAAATGGTTATAAAACAGCTCAAAATTATAATGCTGATTTAATGGAAGATAGATTAAAACAAATTTTTAAAAACTAATAAGAAAATTCTGGTTACAAAAAACTAGAATTTTTTTTACTTTAAAAATATAGGAATATCGTTGTTATTATAGTATAATGAATGAAATTATAAGAGTATTTAATGAAGGAGAAAAGCGAAAATGGAAAAAATTGCAATTATTTCAGACATACATGGAAATTTGGAAGCTCTAAAATCTGTAATGGAAGATATTAAAGAAAGAAATATAGATAAAATCTTTTGTATTGGAGATATTATTGCCAAAGGAACACATCAACAAGAATGTGTAGATTTAATTAGAAAAAATTGTGAGATTGTTATTAAGGGTAATTGTGACGAATATTTTACGAGTGATGCCGACTTATCAGGAGCACCTCAACTAGAAATTGATAGAATGAATTGGAATAAAAGTAAATTGAATGAAGAAACTAAGAATTATTTAAAGCAATTACCTTATTGTTATGAGTTTTATATGAGTGGGCGATTAGTTAGAATCATGCATGCTCATCCTGAAAAAATAAATAAATTTGTGGGAAATATAGATAAAATAGATAGATTTTATGAACTATTCTTACCAAGTTTAAACACGGTTTCTGATAAAAAAGCAGATGTATTAATTTATGGACATATACATACTCCATATCTTCAAAAAATATATAATCGTGTGATTATAAATACAGGTTCAGTGGGTAACGCTATTGATATTTTTAGAAATGATGAAAAAGATGGTAATACCAAAAATACAACAGTTGCTAATTATTTAGTTATATCTGGTCATTTAGCTTCAAAAAATATAGATGAAAAAATATCTTATGAATTAGTAAGTGTTCCATATGATATATCTAAAGAATTAGATGATAATGATGATAATATTGAGTTAGAGTCATATACTGAGGAACTTCGAAATGGCAAATATAGGGATATGCCTAAAATTTATAAAATATTGTCTTTAATAGGAATAGATAAAGATAAAATATAACTCATCAAGAGATTGAATATATAGGATAGGTAACTTTCTTTGGAAAATAGAGGGGTTTGTAGTATAATAAAAAAGAGTGGAGGAAAACCATGAAAACAGGTATTGTAATATTAAACTATAATGATTATGAAAACACTATTAAGATGATAGAACAAATCAAAGATTATTCTTGCTTAAGTAAAATCATTATTGTTGATAACTGTAGTACAGATGAATCCGTAAGCAAAATAACGCCCTTTTTAAATAAAAAAATCATTTTAATCGAGGCTAAAAAAAATAAAGGTTATTCTGCTGGAAACAACTTAGGTTTAAAATATTTAGCTAATGAAACAAATTGTGAGTTTGCAATCATTTCTAATCCAGATATTGTGGTAGAAGAAAGTGTTATTTTAGAAATGATAAAAGATATGAAAAAAGATGAAAAAATATCTTTTTTAGGTCCTAAAATTTTAGAAAATGGGCACATTACGAAAGGTTGGAAATTACCTTCTTATGCCTGTGAACTTTTAGCTACGATGAATTATTTTAGTCGATATAGTTTTAATTTGCAAAAATATCCAGACGATTATTACAAAGATGGCTTAAATGAAGTAGAAGTTTTACATGGTTGCTTTTTTATGGCTCGACTTAAAGATATGAAAAAAATCAAGTATTTTGATGAGGGTACTTTTTTATATTATGAAGAAAATATATTGGCAAAAAAAGCTAAGGATAAAGGTTTAAAAAGCTATGTGGATACAAAATTAAGTATTAATCATAAACAAAGTTTATCTGTTAATAAAAGTTTAAAAAAGATTGGAAAATATAAAAATTTAAAAAAGAGTATGTTTTATTATGAAAAAAATTATAATCATATTGGCTTTTTAAAGTTAGTTATATTAAAACTATTCTATTATATCAGCGTTTTCTTTGCGTATTTAACATTTTGGATTTAGGAGTAAGGTTATGAAAAAAAATATATTTATTGTTGGAGCTAGAGGTTATAAGTTTAATTATGGTGGTTGGGAAACTTTTGTTACCAATCTTATTTTAAATAATAAAAACGAAGATTTTGAATTCTATATTCCTCATTTAACTTTTATAAAAGATGAAGATAAAAAAATAAATCGTGTGGATGGAGTCATTTGTCCTTTAATTTATACTCCTCAAAGAGGATTTGCCACGATGTTTAATTTTACGATTAAAGCCATGAATTATGTGACAAAATTTATTCAAGAAAATCACTTAAAAAATACCGTTATTTTATTATTAGGTTGTAAAGTAGGTCCTTTAATTCCTATTTGGAAGAATAAATTAAAAGATACTAAATTCATCATTAATCCTGATGGTTTAGAATGGAAAAGAGATAAGTGGTCATGGTGGATAAAAGAATGTTTTAAAATTAGTGAAAGAATGTGCGTTAAGTACTGTGACTACTGCGTATGTGATTCTAAAGCTATTCAAAATTACATTGATGAAAAATACGAAAGTTATCAAACACCATCTTCTTTTATCGCTTATGGAGCTTATGAAAATCAAAAAGCTTATAAAAATTCTATTGTAAGAGAATTATGGAAAAAGTATGATATTAAAGATAAAAATTATTATTTAATTGTCGGAAGATTTGTACCTGAAAATAATTATGAAACAATGATTAAAGAATTTATGAAAACCAAGACTAAAAAGGATTTAGTAATAATTTGTAATTTAGAAGAAAATAAATTTTATAAATCCTTAAAAGAAACAACCCATTTTGAAAATGATAAAAGAATTAAATTTATCGGTTCTGTTTATGATCAAGAAGCATTACTTTATTTTAGAATACATGCTTATGCTTATATTCATGGACATTCTGCTGGAGGCACTAATCCATCTTTACTAGAAGCTTTAAGTAACACGGATATTAATATTTTATATGATGTTTGCTACAATAGAGAAGTTGGCGAAGATACATGCTTTTATTTCTCTAAAAAAGAAAATTCTTTAAAGAAAATTATCCAAAGATGTGAAAAATTAACACCTAAAGAAATTAAAAAATGTGGTGCTCTTTCAAAAGAACGTATTCATGAAAACTACACTTGGGATATTGTGGTTGATAAATATGAATTTGTTTTTGATAAACTTTTAAATGAAAAATATGAAGAACAAGGGGAATGATATTAATGATGATATTAAATCTAAAAGAGGAACTTTTAAATTTTTTAGAACCTATTGTTGATTTTTTTAAATCTATTTGGCAAGATATTCAAAGTTTTTGCTTACAATATATGAGTCAAGATGTTTTTAATATTTTTATTTTTGCTCTTATAATCGGTATGATAATGCTAGTTGCCTTAGCTATTATTAATAGAGATTAGGAATGATAAATTATGTTAGATAAATATATAAAACTTATCATGGAAGGTTGTTTAAAATTTACGAACTCGGATACTTTATTTATAAGCTATGATAGTTATGTAAATGAAGAATTTAAAAAGAACTTAGATGATTATTTAGAACAACACGAAATAAAAAATGTGTATTTCTTTGACCGGGATAGTCAGAAGAAAAAAGAAATTTTACAAACTAAAACAAACGAAGAAATAGAAGAGTACTATGTTCCTTTATTTGATAAGTGGGATGAGTATGCTTCTTTAAATGCTAAATTTTTAATGCTTGTAAGTGAAATACCCGGATTCATGGATGATGTTTCTAAAGAAAAAATTGCTTATTATCAAGAGCTATTTCAAAATCATACCTCTTTATTTAGAAAAAAAGAAACGAGCATGGAAATTGCTTGGTGCATTTGTGCTGTACCTAATATTTATTGGGCTCAAGATATCTTTAAAGATGATAATAATGCTTTAGAAAAACTAACAAATGCCATTTATAAAATGTGTATGATAAATGAAGAAAATCCTTATAAGTCTTGGTGTCAATATATGAATTTTCTAAAAGAAAAAACAAAAAAATTAAATGATTTACATATTAAGAAATTTCATTATGAGAATTCTTTAGGAACTGATTTATGGATAACTTTACCTCATAATTATTTATTTAAAAGTGCCGCGGATGAAGAAATACTTGTCAATATGCCAAGTTATGAAGTTTTTACCAGTCCTTTTTATAAAGAAACAGAAGGTATTGTTTATTCATCAAAACCTTTAGTTTATAATGGGGTAACAATTGAAGATTTTTATTTGAAATTTAAAAACGGAAAAGTTGTTGATTTTAAAGCAACTAAGGGAAATGAAATGCTTAAACATATTTTAGATTTAGATGAACAAAGTGCTTACTTAGGAGAAGTAGCGTTAGTTCCTTATGATTCGCCAATTTCTAATATGAACTTAACTTTTAAATCAACTTTATTTGATGAAAATGCTTCTTGTCATTTGGCTTTAGGTGCTGGTTTTCCAGAATGTATTTTTACAAACGAAGAAAAAACAGATGATTTATTATTAGAAAAAGGAGTAAATGTTTCTAAGTCTCATGTTGATTTTATGATTGGAACGAAAGATTTAAAAATTACAGCTATCACAGATGATGGGGAGATATTAATCTTTAAAGATGGAAATTTTGTGCTATAGATATTTTTGTAGCACTTTTTTTCTTTATCCTTTATAATAAGAAAAGGAAGTGATGGCTGTGAACTTATTTATTTGGTATCCAAAATGTAGTACTTGTCAAAAGGCTTATCAAGTATTAAAAGAAAAAAATATTTTGTTAGAGACAAGAGATATTAAAGAAAATAATCCTACAGAAGAAGAAATTAAAAATTGGTTAAATACTTATCAAATTCCTATTAAAAAATTATTTAATACTAGCGGTAATTTATATAAGGAGTTACACTTAAAGGATAAACTTGTTGATATGTCTTTAGAAGAACAAATAACTCTTTTAAGTTCTAATGGTATGCTTGTTAAAAGACCTCTTCTTTTTATAAATGATAAATTAATTATTGGTTTTGATAGAAAAGCGTACGACCTTTTATGAAAAAAGTATTATTAACCGGAGCTTCGGGTGGTTTAGGTCTTTATTTAGCCGAAGCTTTATTAAAAAATGATTATTTTGTATATTTACATTATTGTACGAATGTTACTTCTTTATTAAAGTTAAAAAAAGAATATCCTAATCAATGTGAGTTAGTAAAAGCAGATTTTCAAGACTTTAAAGAGTTAACTTCTTTTTGTGAGTTAATGAAAAAGCAAAATTTGGATATTTTAATTAATAATGCCGCCATAGAACATTTAAGTCCTTTGAATGAGAAAGACTATGATACTTTGATGAAAGTTTTAAAAGTAAACTTAGTGGCACCCTTTACTTTAATGAAAGAGCTTATTGATACGGTTGATGTTGTTGTCAATATTTCTTCAGATAACGCTATTGATAAATATGATATGGTGACTTTAGAGTATGATATCTCTAAAAATGGTTTAAACTTTTTAGGAAAAGAATTTACAAGAGAATATCCGGATAAAAAAATAAATACGTTGTGCTTTGGATGGCTAGATACTCCTATGAATGATTTTCCAGAAGATATCAAAGAAAAACTATCCTTTGTTTCTCTTTCAAAAGCTACAGCAAAAGTGTTAGAATATATGACGACTAATGAAACAGGAAAAATTGAGGTGATAAGATGAAAGAATTTTTAGATTTAAATCCTAAAACTTATGAATTATATGAAAGTGTTCAAGAGGAATTTAAGAAACTTTCCGAAGAAATTGATGAAATAGAAGAATACAATTCGGCTAAAGTAATGAAAGCTTTTTGGAATGCTAAAGTAAGTGAAAGTCATTTTAATAGTACGACGGGATATGGTTATGATGACCTTGGAAGAGATGCAATTGAAAATGTTTATAAAGATATTTTTAAAAGTGAAAGTGCTTTAGTGAGAAATCAATTTGTTTCAGGTTCTCATGCGCTTTCTAAAACTTTATTTGGTCTTTTACGTCCTAATGATTTAATGCTATCCATTACAGGAACACCTTATGACACTTTACATGAAGTAATTGGTATCAAAGAAAATCCAAGTTCTTTAAAAAGTTTTGGCGTCAAATATGACGAGATTGCTTTAAAAAATAATGATTTTGATTATGAATTAATTTCTGAGTATTTAAAAAAACATAAAGTTAAATTAATTGAAATTCAACGTAGTAGAGGCTATTCAACTCGTAAAAGTATTAGCATTGAACAAGTTTCTAAAGTAATTTCTTTAATAAAAGAAATAAGTCCTTCTACTATTGTGATGATTGATAATTGTTATTGTGAATTTGTGGGTAAAAAAGAACCTATCGAAGTGGGAGCAGATATTGTTGTGGGTTCACTTATTAAAAATTTAGGTGGAGGACTTGCTTCTAATGGAGGATATGTTGTTGGAAAAAAGGAATACGTAGACTTAGTGGCAGAAGCTCTTACTTTGCCAGGTGAGGGAAAAGAAGTTGGTCCAAGCTTAGGAGCTAATAAAAGCTTTTTACAAGGAATTTTTATGGCTCCATCAGCCGTGGCAAGTGCTTTAAAGATAAATTTATTAACCTCTTTAATGCTTGAAAAGTTGGGTTTTGAAACAGACCCGGTTTCCCATGAAAAAAGAAACGATATTGTGTTAACGATTGCTTTTCAAAATAAAGAAAATTTATGTAAGTTTTGTGAAGGTATTCAAGCCGGTAGTCCTATTGATTCTTTTGTAACGCCAGTACCTGTAGACATGCCTGGTTATGATGATGAAGTTATCATGGCAGCAGGAGCTTTCACGCAAGGTTCTAGTATCGAACTTTCTTGTGATGGACCAATAAGACCACCATACTATGCTTATTTACAAGGGGGACTAACTTACCATACAGCTAAGCTAGGTATTTTAAAAGCTATTGATAATATTGTAGAAAGGGAAGAAGAAAATGGAAAATAAAGAAACTTTTTATTTAGATGAAGATGGACAAAGCATTCTTTGTCATATTATTACTACTATGTTTTCAGAAGAAAGAAAAAAATATTATGTCATTTATGAAGCTGAAAATAATGAAGATGAAATCTATGTTTCAAGTTATAATCCTACCGATGAAGATGGAGAACTATTAGATGTTACAGATGAGGAAGAATTAGCAGAAATTAGAAAGTTTTTAGAAGAATACGGAGAATAAAATGAAAAATGTATCTCTAATTTCCGAAGATGGAAAAAAACTAACCGCTTTAGATTATGATGTACTTAAATTGCTAAGCAGCTACATTGGAACGATTGATGTTCGTTTTTTAGAATATTACAAAGGATATAATCAAGAAGATAGAGTTATTAAATATCGTAATCGTTATTTTGTTTATGAATTTTATAATGGAATACACATTTATGAATATCGTAATAGACATTATTATGAGTTAACTACAAAAGATAGATTTAGAAACAAAAAATTAGTAACGCATAAAAAAAGGAAAATAAAAAAAGGAAAAGCTGTTTTGCTACGGTCTTTCCTAGGCTTAATAGTTGCTTGTGGTCTTTTTGGAGCGATAAAAGGAAGAAAATCTAATTTTGCTGAGCCTATAGAAACGTTACCGATAGAAACAACTGCAGGTAATGAGCCAGAAACTAACGGGATCATAGAAATAACAGATGATAACACTTCTATTGAAGAAACTTTTTCTGATATATATGATGATGTTCAAAATGTTTCTATTCCAGAAATTAATCGCTTTGATTATCGTTTGGAAAAAAGAGAAGAGACACATGAAGAACTTGGGGAATACATTGACTATTATGCAACGAGATATGGTATAGATCCATCTTTTATGGAAGCACTTATTACACAAGAAAGACATGATACAAAAAAGGCTAATCCGGGTCAACTTACCAACTCTATATGTGATGGAAATGGCTTTAAGGCTCCAGTTATTCAGGATAATGAAGTAGTAGGTGAAGATAAAGTTTACATTGTAGGGTCTTTTTATAATAATTATCCAGTCAAAGATATTGAGACGATGGGACATTTTCCTAACTTTTCAGAAAGCGAGCAAGAATCGGTAAGACAAGCTATTCGTTTGCAGAAAGAAGGTTATGAAATTATTAAAATTGGCGACCTTAAAAATGGTACTAGTGATGAACAAATTAAAAATAACATTCGTATCTCTGCCTTATATTTATCATATTTAGTAAACTTAAAGGAAGATTTGTTTTTAGGTGCTGCTTCTTATAATGCAGGACCTTATAGAATATCATCTGATTTAAGTTATGAAGATCTTTTTAAAGGAATTCCTAATGATGGAGATGAATTTTATTTAAATCATATTGCTACCTATTTTACAGATGAAGATCTTGCTAATGGTTTTAATGTTATTTTAAAAGATGGTAAAACAATACATTATGATGTGGCAAACACTTTGAAAGAAGGCAAAAAATTATGAAAAAAATACATATTTTATATGAAGACAAAAATATTTTAATTGTTGATAAGCCAAGTAAACAATTAACGGTTGGGACAGAAAAAAATAAAACAAGCAGTTTATATTATGAAGCTAGTCTTTATGTAAAAAAACAATATCCTAAAAATAAAGTGTTTATTGTTAATCGCCTTGATAGAGATACCTCTGGTATTGTTGTTTTTGCTAAGAATGAAGAATTAAAAAACTATTTACAAAATAATTGGGATAAGGTGGCTCTAAGTCGTAAATACATCGCGGTAGTAGAAAAAAATGTCAAAGATAAACAAAAGACTTTACATTACTATTTACAAGAAGATAATTTTTTAAATGTTCATGTTACAGAGAATAACAAGGGTAAACTATCTATTACTGAATTTACAACTTTAAATCATAAAAGGGCATATTCTCTTTTAGATATATCTATTAAAACAGGACGTAAGCACCAGATTAGAGTCTCTTTAAAAGAGTATGGTCATCCCATTATTGGGGATAAAAAATATGGCGCTAAAAGTAATCCTTTAGGAAGATTAGGTTTACATGCTTATGAATTATCTTTACAACTTCCATATCGTAAAGAACCCTTGAAAGTTGAAAGTAAAATACCTAAAGAATTTTTAAAAATATTTGAAAGTGAGGAAAAAGATGGAAAGATTACAGAAAGTCATCGCTGCTAGTGGTTTTTGCTCTAGAAGAAAAGCTGAAGAATATATTAAAAGTGGCAAAGTTTATGTTAACAATACCAAAATAACAGAATTAGGAACTAAAGTATCTTATGATGATGAAATTATAATTGATGGTAATGTTTTAAATTCTAAAGAAGAAAAAGAATATTATCTTTTGTATAAACCAGGCAAAACCGTTTCCAGTGTTAAAGATGATAAAGATAGAGATACTGTAGTTTCTCTTATTCCGTCTAAAAGTAGAATTTATCCAATAGGAAGATTAGATTATAATACAACAGGGTTACTTTTACTTACTAATGATGGGGAATTAACTAATATTTTAACTCATCCATCTCATGAAGTTGAAAAAATATATTCTGCTAAAATAGAAGGTATTTTAACACCATCTGAATTTATGAAATTAAAAAAAGGTATTGTGATTGAAGGTAGAAAAGTCATACCTACTTATTTAAAAATCAAAAAAATTAATAAAGAAGGTAATACCTCAACTGTTTTAATTGGAATTGTAGAGGGACGTAACCATATTGTTAAAAAGATTTTCTCTTCTTTTAAGCATGAAGTGATTAGACTAAAAAGAGAAACTTATGCCTTTTTAACTTTAGAGGGCTTAAAACCTGGTGAATATCGTAAGTTATCTATTAAAGAAGTAAAAAAATTATATGCATTAAAAAACTAATCTTTCAAAAATGAGATTAGTTCTTTTTTTCTTTTTCTTCCTCTATTGTGATAGCTCCGACCGGACAAGCTTCTATAGCAGAAATAAGATCTGGAGATTCTAAATTTTCATTTGTTTTTGCTTCAGGAAAACCGTCTTCTCCAAATTCAAAATGTTCTTCGTCAATACCACAGCAAGCACCACAGCCTAGACAAATATCTTTATTAATTTCAATTTTTTTCATTTTCTTCTCCTTTGCACCTTATTATAACGCAAAGTTTTTAAAAAGCCTACTTGAATATTTGCAAAAATGCGAAAATATGGTATATTTAATAGGAAAGGATAGTATTTATGATGACAAGGGTTGATAGAAGTTTTGACGAACCTACTGATTTTATACCAAAAAGAGTAGCCAAGAATAGAAATTTATATGATGAAATGAAAAATACCGATTTAGATAATTTTGATATTGCAAGTAATGCTAAAGTTATCGGTGACAATAATTCCCAAATAGATATTGATAAAATAAAAGAAATCTTAGAGAAAAATTATCAAGCTCCTCAAAGACGTAGTCTAAAAATGGACATACCAGAAGATGAAGAGTATGTTATGGAAAAAACAAGAGAATACGATATTAATTCTATTTTAGAGGCGGCTAGACAAGAAAAAGAAGTGGATTACGAAGAAGAAAGATTAAAAAAAGTTCGTGATACTCAATATGATATTTTAAAAAATTTGGAATTAGAAGCGTCTGAAAAAGAAACAACTAAGAAAAATAAAGAAGAACTTTTAGAACTAATTAATACTATTAATCTAAATGAGGTTCAAAATAAGGCTAAAGAAAGAATGGAAGAAGAAGATTCAGAAGAGGAAGAAACGGAAACAGAAGAGTTAAATCCTTTAAATATTTTAAGCGATTTAAAAGGCGATGAAAACACGGTTGTCGCGGGAGCCAAAGAATTTAATGAAGAAATGGCTTCTTTAGAAGAAGAAAAAGCCAAGAAAGAAAAAGAAGAAATCTCAGAAGCTATCGATGAAGATGTTGATGAATCTTTCTATACAAACAGTATGTCTTTTAGTAAAAAAGATTTTGCGGATTTTGATGATATTGATGAAGGTGGCAGTGGTATATTCGTCAAAATTCTTATTGTTTTCCTTGTCTTAGCCATCATTGCCGGTATTGTTTTATTCTTAAATGAGTTTTTGAATTTGGGTTTATTTTAAATAACGAGTAGTTAAACGAAAGTTATTTTTTCTTTGTCATAAAATGAACTATGAAAAAAAATAGTTTTAAAGTTAAAAAGAATTCTTTTAAAATAATTATTTTTATTGTTTTTTTAATTGTTGTTATTGCCATTTTAATTTTTAAACGGTTTTGTACTTATACGACACCCCTTTTAGTTTCTTATACGGAAATAAAAATGAATGATTATTTGGAAAATGTTGCTAGTAATTATCAGAAACTTATTACAGAAACAGAAAACTTAGAACTTTTAAAAGTTAAAGAAAATGCCAAGGGCGAGATTATCGGTATGGATTATGATTTAAATAAGATATATACTATTTCAGCTCATTTAACGGAGTATTTAAATAATCATTTAAAAAATTATGATGAGCTGTCATCCGATTTAAAAAAAGACTTTAAAACAAGTGAATCATCAATACTTTTCTTAATTCCTTTTGGACAATTATTGAATAATGTTTATTTCTCACAAATAGGACCTAAAATTCCTGTAATTATAAATTTGGAAAATTCTGTGTTTACAAACGTCTCTACCAAAGTAACTGATTATGGACTTAACAATGCTTTATTAAATGTTGTTTTAGAAGTGAAATTAGGCTATCAAATTATAACTCCTTTACAAAAAGAAAAGAAAACTTTAGAGTATGAACTTCTTATTAGTTCTAGTGTAATAGAAGGTAAAGTACCTAATTTTTATGGTGGTTCTATGGAAAGCAAGAGCACATTTTTTGAGGTTTATTTTCCCAATTAGATGTGCTATAATACCTCTATGATAGGATGGTGAATAGAATGATTGGGAAACCATTTATAAATGATGTTATCAATAAAGCCATTGAAGATTATTTAAAATTCAAAGCAACACCTGATAATCCATTTTTTTCTACTTTTCCCGTGATGGCTATTCGTACTCTTATATATATCTACGGAGAATTAGATATTATTAATCCTTACATTACTCGTAATGAACAAAGTCTAGGCGGCTTTGATAGCAATTTAACAAAATATGGTTTTCAAGAAGAGAAAGTAGAAGATTTTAAAGCTGCTTTTTTAAACTATCAAGAATTACTAACTAAAAATGTTATTCCTAACAGTGGCATGTTAACGATTCAAAAATATTTAATGGAAATGTATTTGATGAAAGAAAAAAATATGCATTTAGATTTTTCTTTAGAAGAAGAGTTTAAGAGCTACTTATATATTTCTTCTAATCCTAATCCGTATATTCAAAAAGATTTATCTTTATTAGGTAATCACGCTAATCAATTACAATCTTATTTTCAAAGTATTGCCTATGAAATGCATCATAACTTTTCATTAGAGGAAGAAAGACGGACTATTTATCCTTATGTGGCTTATCAAGTTTTAGGTTATAATATCAATCAAATTAATGCTCTAAGTGATGTAGATTTGAAAAAAGTGAATGAAAATGTTTTGAACTTTTTTAGAATAAACAAAGAAGAACCAAATAAAGAAGAAATGCTTTTAAAGGCAATCTCTTATTATCAAAAGTATGGTAATCGTTTGACCAGTGGTAATGGTTATGTGGATATGCTTCTTTTCTTAAGTGTTCTTGTGACAACATTGTTTATTACTTTTTTAGCCTTTTGGAAATTATGGTAGGTGATTTATGAAATATATTTTACTGTCAGGTCAAAAATACCTGGTTATGAAAGATTATCGAGAAGCTTTAGATGAAGAAGCTTTAGAAGCTATTTTCACCGATTATTTTTTGCCTTTTGATTATATTGTTGGTGACTGGGCGTATGGTAAGCTTCGTTTAAAAGGCTTTAATAGCAAGACAAATGCTAATTTTAAAGATTATAATGATGTGGATAAAATAGAAGAATATTTAAATAATTACTGTGCTTACGGTTGTAAATATTTTATTTTAAGTAAAGAGCAAGAGTAGAATGCTTGCTTATTTCATTGTTTTTTGCTATAATTTTTTCAGAATAGTGAGGGAATAAGAATGAATAATAAAATTACATTAACAGATCCAAGCGGTACAAAAACTGAATATGATGTTGTTTGCCATTTTAAAAGTACAGATGACAATCATCCTAATATAAAGAATGTACCTATTTTAGTAGTAGATTTACATGAAGAAAATAATGGCAATCAAGTCCTTGGTTTTCTTTGGGAAAAAGATGGCACATATCAAGCTATCGCTGATACTTTAGCTTGGGGAGAGGTAAAAAGTGTCATTGTAGATATCATCAAAAATAATGCAGAAGTGGTAGGTGTTTTATAATGGCTAGCAATATAATAAATATTGAAACAGTTACAGTCGCTAATAAAAGTCTTGGTGATGTAACGAAACTTGCTTTAAGTGCTACGCAACTTGACACATTAAAGAATAATATGGTTTCTTTTGTAAATACTTATAAAGCTAATAATGTTACAGTAGCTCCAGAAGTCACTGTAGAACCAGTAGTAGAACAAGCTATTCCAAGTATTAATACTTTCAATGAAACTGTTTCAAGTACACCAATCGTTACAGAGGATGTAGTAGCTCCACAAATTAATAATGTTCCTCCTATTGTGGAAGAACCAGTTGTGAATCCTGCTAATTTTGCGGATGAAAAAGTTGATATGTCAGGTGTAATGAGTGAACCAGTTGCCAATCCATTTGCAGAAAGTGTTACTCCACCAGTTGTTGATTTTAATGAACCAGTAGTTGCAGAACCAACAGTAGAAGCTCCAGCTGCTAAAGAACCAGAAACAAATAATGTTCTTTATGTTTTTGAAGAATATAAAAATAAAAAAGCTGCTATCGAAGAAGAATATCATCAAAAGATTTCTGCTTTAGAAACAGAATTTCAAAATAAAATCAGTACAGAATTACAAACTCTTGCTGATGATAAAAAAAAAATAATTAATCTTCAAGAAAAAGCTGCAGAACATTTAAAAAATGCTCAAGCTGCAGAAACAATCGCTAATCAAGCCTTTGATAATGCGAGAAGAATTGCTTAAAATTCGAGAATAAAACTCGAATTTTTTTCATAAGTATCAGTATGAAAGAAAATATTTTATATGCTTATCATATTAATCCTAACGATATCAAAGATTATCCAGAATTTTCCATTTTTTCCTATAATGAGAAAAATTATTATTTTAGTTTGGTAAAAAGAGATGAGAAAAACTTTAAAATATTATTAGAAGTCATGCAAGAATTGCAAATGAGAAAAAGTAACATTTTTCCTTTTATTATGAATGTCTTTGGCTCTTATTTGACAAAAGTGGATAATAAAAATTATGTTTTGATAGAAATGACAGATGAACAAAAAGAGTACGACCTTTTTGACATTATTAATTTTCAAAGAGAATATACGGCTACGAATAAAGTTGTGTCTTTATATCAAAATGACTGGGGAAATCTTTGGAGCAGCAAAGTTGATTATTTAGAATATCAAATGAGTGAACTAGGAAAAAATTTCCCAACTCTTTTAAATAGTTTTAGCTATTATGTTGGGCTTGCTGAGAATGCTATTAGTTATGTTAATAGCCTAAATAGAAGATTTCCTAAAGAGCATTCTATACTCGTTTTAGCTCACAAGAGAGTACCTTATCCAAATCTTAGACTTAATTTTGATAATCCTTTAAATTTATTATTAGATGTTTATGAAAGAGACATTGGCGAATATTTAAAAAATCTTTTCTTTTATAATGAAAAAGACGCTTTAATTGACTTAAAAGTCTATATAGAAATAAGAAAACCAAGTGCTTATCAAATGGGACTTTTATTTGCTCGTCTTCTTTATCCATCTTACTATTTTGACATTCATGAGAAAGTTATTGAAAATAATTTAGACGCGGATAGGGTCCTCGTTTATACTGATAAAGTAAATGATTATGAAAATTTCTTAAAAGACGCTTTCTCATTAATGAATCAGTATGTTCCTTTAGAAAAAATTGATTGGCTCATAAAAAAAGAATCATAACTCAACGTTTATAATTCCTTTAATTTCTTTCATATCTTCTTGAATGTAAGCTAAAATATTATCTTTTAAGGTAACATCTTGATAACCACACATGGCGCAAGCCCCTGTTAATTTAACATATACATAATCATCTTCTAATTTAATAAATTCGATGTCGCCACCTTCCATATTTAAAAAGGGACGAATATCATCTAAAAGTTCTTTGACTTGGTTAATTTTATCTATATTTTCCATAAACGTTGTCCTTTCATTAAATAATTATATGATTTTTGGCTTAACAAGTAAAGAAAAATTGTTTATAATTAAGAGGACGGAGGAAACATGATAAACTATCAAACAGGAGATATTATAAAAGGTAAAATAAGTGGTTTTGAAGATTATGGTATTTTTTTAAATTTTGAAAACGGCTATACAGGACTTATTCATATTTCAGAACTAAGTCAATATTTTGTTAAAGATGTTCATGAATATGGTTCTCTTGGAGAAGAAGTGACTTGTCGTATTTTAGAAGTGGATAATGTGAATAAAAAAATTAAATGTTCTATTAAAGATACTGACTACGGAAAAGAGAAAGATTTTAATATAGATCATGGTTTTACCCCTTTGAAAATACAGTTACCTATTTGGATGAAAGAAAAATTAGACCAAATGAACGGAAAAAGATAAAAAAAGCTTGCCAAATTTCATTTTTGCTATTATAATGAAATAGTCTTATCAGTTAAGACAGTGCCTGCCCGAGTGGCGGAATAGGTAGACGCACAGGACTTAAAATCCTGCGGGTGTTAAAACCCGTGCCGGTTCAAGTCCGGCCTCGGGCACCATTTTATTTTTGGAGGAATACCCAAGTCCGGTTGAAGGGATCGGTCTTGAAAACCGAGAGGTCGCGAGAGCGGCGCAGGGGTTCGAATCCCTTTTCCTCCGCCATTTTATATTTATCGCGGGATGGAGCAGTCTGGTAGCTCGTCGGGCTCATAACCCGAAGGTCGTTGGTTCAAATCCGGCTCCCGCAACCATGGTTCGTTAGTCTAGAGGCCTATGACGTCTGCCTGTCACGCAGAAGACCACGGGTTCGAATCCCGTACGAACCGCCATTTTATGGCTCCATAGCTCAGTCGGTAGAGCAGAGGACTGAAAATCCTTGTGTCACTGGTTCAATTCCCGTTGGAGCCACCATTGAAAAATTTTTCGAATTATTCGAACTTTTAATATATAAAGCAATCAGGAATGGTTGTTTTTTTGTGTTTTTAATTACCTTGAAAAATAAAAATTATATGCTACAATAAAATTAATGCTTTTAAAGAGGTGATACTATGGATGAATTACAAAATAAGATACTTGAATGGGTATCTAGAGTTGATTATAACAAGGGGCTTAATTATAATGAAGATTATATAGAACATGTTAGCACGACTGGTCAAACAGAAAAGAAATATCAATTTCTAGTAGAATCAGAATCAAGTTATCGCAAGTATATTGTTCAAATTGATACGAATCAGTATAAGAATATAAAGAAAACGTATTGCACTTGTCCGCAGTTCTTAAATAATGGCTCTTGTAAGCATGTCGCTGCATGTTTAATATGCTATTCGGATATTTTACTTGCTAAAAAAAATGAAAAAACAGTACAACAAAAAACAACCCAATTATTTCAATTAATGGAAAAAGAATATGAAGAGACCGTTACCAAAAAATCTGAAGTTTTTCTTTTTCCAGAGTTATGTATTTCTGATAATTATTATGAAAACACCGTAGAATTGAAGGCAAAAATTGGTCAAGAAAAAACTTATGCGTTGTTAGGAAAATTTAATAATTTTTATACCTCTTTAAAATCAGAAATGAGTTACCGGTTTGGCGCTAATTTTTCCTATGAACCTTCCAAACATTATTTTAGCGACCAATCGTTACATTTTTTAGAATATATTAAAAATTTAAAATCAAGAACCTATTATAATGGAAACTCAACTTATTTAGATAGTTCTGAGGTGAAAGCACTATTTAACATTTATAAAGAAGGCATTTATATTAATGGTCAAAATAAAGTGACTCCAATTGTAAATGGTTTTCCTTTTGCCACGCATTTATCTAAAAATAGCCATGAGTATCATTTGGAAGTTTCTTTGGACCAGGCTTTCTTTTTAACAAAAGATGGGGAATATATACTAAATGATAATAAAATTTATCACTTAGATAAAAAACAAATTGTTTTATTAAATGAAATTGTTAGTAACGATTTAGAAGAACTTGTTTTTGATGAACGAGAATTTCCAAGTTTCCAAAAAAGCGTTTTAAGAGCTATTAAAGATAAATTAGAATTAGATGAATCCGTCAGTGATATTATTATGGAGATTAAACCTGAGGTTAAATTTTACTTTGACTTAAATGAAAATGATATCAATTGTATTCCTAAATTTGTATATAATAATGAAGAGGTATCTTATTTTGCCGAAGCATGTAATGTTATTCGTGATATTGACTATGAAAATGAAGTTGTTTCTATCTTACAAGATTATGGCTTTCATAAATTAAATAATATATATTTATTAGATGATTTTGACTTGATGTGTGAATTTGTTGATACAGGCTTAGATGAAATATCAGCTAAATATCCTGTTTATACTTCAGAAAAACTACAGAATACTAATTTAATAAAAAATAACTCCGTTACAACACACTTTAGTATCGGTAAAGATCAAATTTTACACTTCGATTTTGATCTTGGCAATGTCAATAATGATGAATTAGACAGCATTTTAGCGTCTATTAAAAATAAGAAAAAATATTATCGTTTGCAAAACGGGGATATCTTATCTTTAGAGCAAGAATCTTTACAAGAATTAAATGATTTGACAGAAGATTTGGATTTAACGAAAGAAGATATGGAAAATGGTACGATTCCAAAATATCGAGCATTATATTTAGATTCCTTGAAAGAAAAAAAATACGGCATTATCGAGACAGATTCTCTTTTTAAAAACTTTATTAATCAATTTAAAGAATTTAAAAATAGTGATTTAAAATTCACCAAAGAAGAGTTAAAGACTTTACGTGATTACCAAGTAAGTGGTGTCAAATGGTTGTATATGATTTGTAAATGTGGCTTTGGCGGAATCTTAGCCGATGAAATGGGACTTGGAAAATCATTACAAACTATCATGTTTATTAAAAAAATGTATGAAGAAAATAAAGATAGTAAATTTTTAATTGTTTGTCCTACTGCTTTAGTTTACAACTGGGAAAATGAATTTCAAAAATTTGCACCATCCTTATCTTATCAAGTATTTGCTGGTAATCGTCAAGAAAGACAAGAACTCTTAAAAAAATACAATGGTAATATATACATCACTTCCTATGGTTTATTAAGAGAAGATTTAGACATCTATGAAACCAAGGACTATCGTGTTTTTGTTATTGATGAAGCTCAAAATATCAAAAACCCTAAAACGGGACTTACTAAAGCAGTTAAAAGTATCACAGCGGAAACAAAAATAGCTTTGACAGGTACACCTATTGAAAACACAATCACAGAACTATGGAGTATTTTTGACTTCATAATGCCAGGATTCTTATCTAGCTTAGTAAAATTTCAACAAAAATATCACATCAAAGACTTTGATGAAGATACCAATAAATTATTAACAAATTTAAAAGCCCAAGTAAAACCATTTATTTTAAGAAGAAAGAAAAAAGACGTTATTAAAGACTTACCAGATAAAATTGAAAATAATATTTTTATTGATTTAAATGAAATGCAAAAGAAATACTATGCGGCAGAGGTAAAACGTGTGAATGACGAAATGGATAAGCTAGTAAATGCCGGTGGTTTCACTAAGAATAAAATGATGATTTTAGCCCTTTTAACCCGTTTAAGACAAATATGCATTCATCCATCTATTTATGATGACAATTACAAAGGGGAAAGTGCTAAGATGGAAGCCTTACTAGACACTGTAAAAGAACTGGTTTCCAATGGTCATAAAATTTTACTTTTTACGAGTTTTAAAACAGCGCTTTATCTTGTCAAAGAAGCCTTGAATAATGAAGGTATTTCTACTTATGTTATTGATGGCGCGGTGCCAAGTAAACAAAGACAAATTTTAGTGGACGCTTTTAATAAAGACAAGACAAGCGTATTTTTGATTATGCTTAAAAGCGGGGGCACAGGTCTTAATTTAACGAGTGCTGATGTGGTTATCCATTTAGATTTGTGGTGGAATCCTCAAGCTGAAAATCAAGCAACAGACAGAACTCACCGTATTGGTCAAACAAAAACAGTTGAAGTTATTAAACTGATTTGTAAAGGCACCATTGAAGAAAAAATATTATCTTTACAAGAAAAGAAAAAACTTCTATCAGATAAAATGATAGAAGAAGATATGGATGATAATACTTACTTAAAAAGTTTATCAGAAAAAGATATTCGTGATTTACTTGCTTACGAAAACAAAGATTAATTTAAAATATAAATTCCCGCATTTAAATAGGTTGCAAATACTAACCAAAGTAAATAGAAAATAAGTAAAGTTCCTGAAAGGGGACTTTCTTTTTTATAGTTTAAGAATAATAAATAAGTAAAACCAGTTAAAAGACAAATAACAAATAAAGCACCTAGATAAAGTTTAAAATTAAAGAAAATGATTGGCCAAATAAAATTTAAAACGAGACCAACATAATATAAAATCGAGGTTTCTTTATTCTCACTAACTTGTCTATTTTTATAATAAGCGTAGCCGATTAATAGGTAAAGGATTGTCCACGCGATAGGAAAAACTATTTTAGGTGGAGCCAAAAAAGGCTTTACCATATCTTGATAATTTAAGCTATCTTTAATAATAAAACTCACAATACCCCCACCTATTAAAGGAGTAAAGATTTGTAGTAAATTTTTAAGTTTATTTTTCATTGAATCACCTTTTGTAATAATATATCCCAAAATAAGAAAAATATGATAAGATAAAAGAGGTGTTTGAGATGAAAGAAGAAGATTTTACCCAAATGGTAGAACAAAATAAATTAGTTCATATTAAAGATAATTTATATTTAACGAATTATCAAAGAGAAGTTTTAGAAGAATATCATATTCCTTATCAAAATGTTAAGAGTAACAAAGATTTGCTTTTTTACTTATCAGAAATAGGTTCTGATGAAGAATACGACGAACTTGAAAATGTTGCTCGTGAATTAGCAGATTATAGTTATTATCATGAAACTCATAAGTAGTAGGAGGAAGCCCATGAAAACATATGTGGAAATAGATACCCAAAATATATTACATAATGTTTTGGAAATTAAAAAAAGTTATGCCGAATATAAATACATGATAGCTGTTTTAAAGTCAGGTGCCTATGGTCATGGCGAAAAAATTGTTGAAGAAGTAAAAAAAGGTGGCGCCGATTATATTGCGGTTTCCTATCTAAAAGAAGCCTTAGAAATTAGAAAGTATGATAAAAATATTCCTGTTTTGTGTTTACAACCAATTAGTAGGGAAGATTTACCCGTCGCCATCCAAAATAAAATCACCTTATCTATACCTAGTCATGAATATCTTGTTAACTTGATTTCTTTACATATGAAAGAACCTATTAAATTACATTTACAAATAGATTCTGGTATGGGGCGTCTTGGTTTTCAAAATGAACAAGATGTTTTCACAGCCGTTAATTTAATTAAAAGTACGGAGTATTTAGAATTAGAAGGTATTTATACTCATTTGGCAACGACTGGTATTTTTGATAGACATTATGATGAGCAAATTAAAAGATTTCAAAAGATAACAAGTTTAATTGATTTAAAAGAAATTCCTATGGTTCATATTTCTTCCAGTGTGAATTTAATGATTCATGAACGACCTTCTTTTGTGAATGCTTTTCGAGTAGGTATTTTATTATATGGTTATAATGTATGCCCAACGGAAAGTAAGGTAGGGCTTAAAAATAAACTTCGTTTAGCGCGTAATAATTTTTTAAGAAAAATATGGCATATTAGTAAAACAACTTTAAATGTTACTTTAGATGTGAAACCGGCTATGAAATTTATAACAGGCATTATTCAAATAAAAAAAGTAGAAAAAAATACATATTTAGGTTACGGAGCTACTTATAAAGTAAAAAAAGATATGCTGGTAGCTATTTTACCAGTGGGATATGCCAATGGTATTAGACCTACGAAAGTATTGATTAAAGATAAATTATATCCTGTCGTCGGGGAAATTAGTATGAATATGATGATGATTCAAGTCGATGAAGATGTAAAACTAAATGATAAAGTTATTATTCTAGGAGATGGAATTACCCTTGGAGCAGTTTCACGTGATAAACACATGGGAATTGCTCAGACATTAATTGAAATAGGTAATCAAAATGAAAGAGTATATAAATAAGAAAGAGGAAAAATATGGCAAACGTTTATAAATGGTTAATGAGAAAAAGAAAAGGAACTAATAAAGAAAGACTTAATAAAATGATAGATATTATGGCTTTAGATAACCATGTGTCTAAGGCTAGAATTAAGTTAGACATGTATTTTAATATTTTGACAAGAGGAATAGGTTATACGGATTATTTCCGCGGTAATTATTATAACTTAACTAAAAAAGAAAAAGATACTTTTGTTACAACTAAGTCTTTTTATAAATTAATTTCTTATTTAAATGATGACAAATATGAAATCGTATTACATGATAAAATTTTATTTAATACGATTTTTAAAAAATATTTAAAACGAGAATTTATTGATTTAAGAGAAACGAGTTTAGAAGAATTTAAAACTTTTTTAAACTCTCGCAAAGTTGTTTTTGCAAAAGACCCTGTTGGATATGGGGGACATGGAATTACTAAAATAACCGTATCTAAAGAAAAAGATCTTAAAAAACTTTATGAAAAACTTTTAAAGCAAAAACAATACCTAATTGAAGAAGAGATTATTCAAAGTAAAGAAGTTAATGAAATTAACCCTAATGTTGTTTGTTCTTTAAGAATTTGTACTCTTTACAAAGACGGTAAAGTTTATTTGGTTGGCAATGCTTTTCGTATCAACCAAGATGAAAGTGAAATTATCGGTTGTACCAATGACCTTTACTTTAGTTTAGGAAAAGACGGTAAAATTGATTCTAATGTTATAGATGATTATGGAAAAATTTACGAAGAACATCCTTTAACACATAAAAAATTTAAAGAAGTAAAAATTCCTGATGTAAAAGAAGCATTTCTAATGTGTCAAGAAGCTGCTTTAAAACTTCCTCAAGTAAGATACATTGGTTGGGATATTGCTTTTACGGATAATGGACCCCTTATGGTAGAGGGAAATGAATATCCTGGTTATGGTATTTTACAATTTTATAAACTAAAAAATAGTAAAGAAGGCTATTTAAAAGTACTTGGAGATATTTTAGGTGATGAGTTAAAACAAATAAAATAAGAAGCAAAAATATTTAGTCTAAACTAAGTATTTTTTTCATATCATTTTCTAGGTGATACTTCTTATGGACATAAAAGGTTTAAATAAAAAAGAAGTAGAAGTGCAAAGAAAATTAAATGGTGCCAATGTTTTAACGGAAAAAAAGCAAAAAAGTTTTATGCGTTTACTTCTAGAATCTTTAGGGGACCCCATTATTAAAATTCTTTTAGTTGCTTTAGCCATAAAAGTAGTTTTTTTATTTCGAGATTTTGATTGGTTTGAAACTCTAGGAATTTTAATCGCTATTTTTTTAGCGTCTTTTATTTCTACCATTAGTGAATATGGCAGTGAAGAAGCCTTTAAAAAACTCCAAGAAGAACAAGATAGTATCGAGGTAAAAGCCAAAAGAGACGGTAAGATTACAACGATAAAACTAGAAGAGGTTGTCACTAAAGATATTATCTTTTTATCATCAGGTGATAAAGTGCCCGCGGATGGCTTTTTAGTATCCGGCAAAATCAGTGTAGATGAGTCCCGACTTAATGGGGAAACCAAAGAGCATTTAAAAGACGCGAATACAGACGATAAAAATATTTTAAGAGGGGCTGTTGTCTATGACGGGGAAGCTTATATGGAGGTTAGTGTGGTCGGGGATAAAACGGTATATGGTAATTTAGCTAAAGAGCTTCAAGAAGAAGAACCGATGAGTCCTTTGAAGTTAAGACTACAAGGATTAGCTAAAACCATTAGTAAAATTGGTTATATTGGAGCCTTTTTAGTAACCTGTTCTTATTTATTTTCGGTAATTGTTTTGGATAATCATTTTGATGGAGAAGCTATTTTAAATACCATTACGAATGTTCATTTAATGGCAGATTATCTTATTTATTCTTTGACTTTATCTGTAACTATCATTGTCGTGGCTGTTCCAGAGGGTCTTCCTATGATGATTACATTAGTTTTATCAAGTAATATGAAAAGAATGCTTAAAAATAATGTTTTAGTGAGAAAATTAGTAGGAATTGAAACCACGGGTTCGTTAAATATTTTATTTACCGACAAAACAGGTACGCTTACCAAAGGTAAATTAGAGGTTATGCAAATTATTAGCAACGAAGAGGCTTTTGACAAAGAAAGTAAATTAAAAAAGTATCCTCGTTATTATGAGGTACTTGCTCAAAATCTTATTTTAAACAATCAAAGTATTTATAGTGATGATGTTATCATTGGTGGTAATGCCACCGACCGAGCTTTATTATCTTTTTTAAAACCCCAAACGTTTTCTAGTGAAATTATGAAACACACTTATTTTAATAGTACAAATAAGTATTCCGCTGTTACTATTAAAGATAAAGGAATTAAAAGAACGCTTTTAAAAGGAGCCAGTGAAGTATTACTCCCTAAGTGTCACCGTTATTTAAAGTTAAATGGAGAAGAAAAGCCTTTTATTACCAAAAATGAAATAGAACAAAAGATAAAAAATTTAACGAGTAAAGGATGTCGTGTTTTAACGCTGGCTATGGGACATGATGAAGATGAAAGTTATTTAACTTTCTTAGGTTTAGTTGTTCTAAAAGATGATTTAAGAGAAGAAGCCCTTAAAGGGGTAGAACTCATTCAAAATGCTGGCATTCAAGTAGTGATGATAACGGGAGACGCGAAAGATACGGCTACTTCAATTGCCAAAGAGGTTGGTATCATTAAAGATAGTAGTGATATCGTGTTAACGAGTACGGAGCTTAATTACTATAGTGATGAACAAATTAAAGAAATTTTACCACGTTTAAGAGTAGTCGCAAGAGCTCTTCCCCAAGATAAGAGTCGTCTTGTTAAGTTATCCTTAGAGCAAAATTTTGTTGTTGGTATGACAGGGGATGGGGTAAATGACGCGCCTGCTTTAAAAAAAGCAAACGTTGGCTTTGCCATGGGAAGTGGGACAGAAGTAGCCAAAGAAGCGAGTGATATTGTTATTTTAGACGACAATATTTTATCGATAAGTCAAGCTATTTTATATGGACGAACGATTTTTAAAAGTATCCGTAAATTTATTATTTATCAATTAACGTGTAATTTCTGTGCTTTATTTCTTTCTATTATTGGACCTTTTATTGGGGTTAATACGCCTATTACTATTATTCAGATGTTGTGGATAAATATGATTATGGATACTTTTGCTGGTCTTGCTTTTTCTTATGAACCTGCTCTTTTAGAAACAATGAAAGAAAATCCTAAAGATAAAAAAGAACCTATTTTAAACCGTTATATGTATTCACAAATATTATGGCTTAGTGTTTATTCGGCTTTACTTTGTATCTTCTTTTTAAAGTCACCTTTTATTCATAATTTAATAAGAACCGGTGAAAATGACAAATATTTAATGACAGCTTACTTTGCCTTATTTATTTTCATTGGTATTGGTAATGCTTTTAATGCTAGAACCCATAGGTTAAATATTTTGGCTCATATTAAAGAAAATAAAGTGTTTTTATTAACGATTCTTTTTATTTGTACCGTGCAAATTATTTTAATTTATAAAGGGGGCGTTGTTTTTAGAACTTTTGGTTTAACTCCTTTTGAATTATTTTTAGTTTTATTATTATCATTCACGGTTATTCCTATGGATTTTATAAGAAAGATAATTTTACATCGTAAAGGAATTAAATTAGGTGTTTAGTTTTTTATTCAAATATGATACTATTAACTTAGAATAGAGTAGGTAGTGTGATATGGAAAATAAATATAAGAAAATAATTTTAATTGTTATTTTACTTTTTCTTATTATTTCTTTAATGGTCTTTTATTTTTATAAGAGGACTTTGACTAGTAGTCAAAGTAATCGCTGTGCATTAGATGTGTCATCTTTAAATATTTTATACGGTTCTTATTATGTAATTGAAGATTTTGTAAATAATGTTTCTGATAATTGTACTTTGTCTTTTTTAGAAGAGGATATGCAAAATTATACGGACGTAGGACAATATAAAATTACTATCGTGGCTGAAGAGCTTAATAAGAGTGATACTCGCATAACGAAACAAACAACATTAAGAATTTTAGAAAATAAAACGAAAGAAATTGATGTTGGGGAACTTATAAGTTATATCCCTAAAGATATGGTAGATTTATCTCAAAATGTGTATGCAAATCAAAATGTTTTAGAAACTGCCTTAATTGGTAAAAGTCTTAGTGCTTTAGGAAATAAAGTCTCTTTAGAGGATTTAAAAAATTATCTTATGATGAATTATAACAAAACGGTTGACGAGCAAATTTTAAGTGGCAACCTTCATTATGATAATAGCTGCTATGTTTATGATGGTGCTTATTTTGAAGGAAGTGAATGTGCTACGATTCAAAAGTTTCTTTTAGAAAAAACTGAAATAGTTCAAAAGACAAAGGAACAAATTATTTTAGAAACTTATGCGATTTATAATAGCTTAACAGATAATGGCAATTTTAATCTTTATGATTTTGATACGAACAATATTTTAAAAGAGAATTTAACAAAAGAAGAAGTAGATAATTATTTTAACGAAAATAATATGTCTTTTCCTAAATATCAACATACCTTTACAAAAAAAGATAACCAATACATATGGACAAAAACAGAGAAAATTTAAAATAAAAGATAGTTAGAGATAGTTATCTTTTTCTATATCATCATGACTTGTGAAAGAAAAATAAAAATGATATGATGAAGCTAGAAAAAAGCAAACGAAAGGAAATATTATGAAAAAGAAATGGGTTAAAATTATGTTAATTAGTATTATTGTTCTTTTAATAGGTGGCAGTATTTTTATTATGTATCTTGCTAATAATCAGTGTACGGAAAACGGGAAAAAGGCTATTTTTGGTACATGGGGGAAAAGATGTTCACCGGTAGTAGATATCAAAGACGATGGCAAAGATTATTCTAAAAATGTGGATAATATGGAAATTAAATGGCATATTCCATCTTCTTGGAACTATAAAGAAGTTGAGACTACTAATAATATTTTATTTTCTTTAAAGTTATATAAAGAAAATAATGAAGATTATGCACTTTTAAATGTTTATGAAGACTCTTATGGTGTATGCGGGACAGGAAGAACGGAGAATACTTTTACTTTAAATAATAACCAAGAAGCTACTATAGGTTATTATTACAATAATCCGATTTGGTCTGATATTTCATTTAAAGATTATGCTCCAAAAGTAGCTATTATTAATTATTCTTTAAAAGAAAATGAAGCTAAAGAAATATTAGAATTTATTAAAACAATAGAAATAACCGAAAATTAATAGGAGTAAGTCAAGACTTAAGTGTTTTGACTTTTTTTAATATGTTCTTTTGCTTGTCTTTAAAAGAATAATTTCATATAATTGTTATAGGATAAAAAGGTGATAGTATGTTTGGAAAAATAATAGATATTAATGAAAATCATGTTTATGTTGAAAATTTACAAAAAACTTTATTAGCTAATTTAAAAGGGATACATGTTACATTTCAAGATAAAGAAAGATTAATTATTGGTAAGATAGTAGAGGTTAGACAAGATAAAATAGATATCTATTTATTGGGAGAAATCTTTAATCATAAATTTATACAAGGAATATATAAGGCGCCATCTTTAAATATTTCTCCTCGTATTATTACTGGTGAAGAACTTATTTCTTTAGTGGGAACTCAAAATTATCATGATAAAAATACTCTTTTAATTGGAAGTTCGCTTACTTATGAGAATTTCAAAATAACTGCTGATATGAATCAATTTTTTTCTAATCATTTTGCTATTATTGGTAACTCTGGTTATGGTAAAAGTTGTGGGGTAGCGCGTATTTTACAAAATGTCTTTACTTATAATGAAACTCCTCCTTTAAATGCTCATATTGTTTTATTTGATGTTTATGGAGAATATAAAAGTGCTTTAGAAGGATTAGAGAATATTTCTTCTATTCACTTTAAAAGTTATGAAAATAGTTTTCAAGAAGGGTCAACCACTATTAGCTTTCCCCCATATTTTTTAGACGCAGACGATTTAGCTATTTTACTTAATGTAGAAGACGCTTATTTAATCCCAATTTTAGAAAAAACATTACAGTATGTTCGTATTTTCAAAAATGAAGACCCTCAAAGTTTAGAATACAAAAATAATATTATCGCGACCGCTTTATTAGAGGTTTTATCAAGTGGTAAAGAAGCCAGTCAAATAAGAGACCAAATTATTTCTATCTTAACCAAATATAATACGTCTGATTTAAATGTAAATAGTGAAATCAAAGAACCTGGTTACACAAGAACATTAAGACAATGCTTAAATATCGATAGCCAGGGAAAAATTAACGCGATTACACAAGTGATTGATTTTTTAAATAAATTTAAGAAAATAAATTTACAAACTAACTTTGTGGTACCTAATTTAGCGTATTCTTTAGAAGATATTTATGACGCCTTAGAATTTGCTTTATTAAGTGAAGGGGTTTATAATTCGGTATCGATGTATGAAAGAGCTGTCTCTTTAAAAACACATTTATATCAAATTATCAATAGCCCTAATAAACGATTTTTTGAATATAAAGAAATTATTAGCAAAAAAGATTATATTGAAGGCTTATTTAAAACAATAAATAACGAAAAAGCTCAAATTATTAATATTAACTTAAATGAAATGGAAGATCGATTTGCCAAGATTTTAACCAAACTTTATTCCAAATTGTTTTTTAACTATGCGACTAATTTAACTGACCGAGGTTCTTTTCCTGTTAACATCATTTTAGAAGAAGCCCATCGTTATGTTACTAAAGATAATGATATTGATGTTATTGGATATAATATTTTTGATAGAATAACTAAAGAAGGTCGTAAATACGGGGTACTAATGGGCTTTATTACCCAAAGACCTAGTGAATTATCTAAAACTGCTTTATCTCAATGTTCTAATTTCTTAGTTTTTAGAATTTTTCATCCTGATGATTATGAAATTATTGATTCGATAACTTCCAGTGTTACGAGAGATGATTTAAATAATTTAAAAACTTTACGTCGTGGTATGGCTCTTACTTTTGGTACAGCCTTTAATTTACCTATGATTGTTAAATTAGATATGCCAAATCCTATGCCATCTAGTAGTAATGTCGATATTGTTAATAAATGGTATGAAAATAATAGTCTTCAATGAGGACTATTTTTTTTACTTAAATTATCTCATAAAAAAAAGCCCTTAGGCTTTAATATTCATAAATTTCATAAGGACTATCTGAAGTTCCGTTCCCAGATTTATAAAGCATATGTGTTGGAATTGCTACGACAGGACGAAGGTATTTTTTATTATTTGCAGCGTCTAGAGAAATAACTCCAGTGGCATTAGAACTATAGACTTCATAAGTATTTTCATTTGTGCCGTTTAATAACCACCATTTATTCGTTGTTTTAGATAAATAGTTATAATTAGAACAGTTACGGTCAGAAATTTTATTACATAAACTATCAATAGAAGCATTCATATAATCATAAGTAGAAAGAAGAGAAATAAGACTAGTAAATGTTTTGGTACATTCGATAGCTCCTGTTTTATCTTTATCATTTTCACTTCTTGAATGAACACAAGAATCCATTGTTTGTAAATATTTTTCATAATTTTTAAAGTTATTACGATAATAAGATTCTAAAGAATTATAAATACGACTACTTTCAAAAGTATTATATCCTTTTTGGCTATTAACTGTTTCATTATAACGGTCATCAAAAACATAATTGACTTTGTTATCTAAGGTATCGGCACTGATTAAATAAATTTTATCATCATCCCACTTAAGAATCCGCCATGTGGTATTCATAAATTTGAAGTAATTGTTAACAAATTCTCCACGATAAACATAGTTTTCATTAAGAGAATAAAGTCCATCGTCTTTTGTGGCAATCTCTTCACTCTCTAAAATTTTATCGGTTAAAGTTTTCGTTTCATAATTATCACAAGAAAGAATAGGGATGTAATAATATTTGCTATTATTTTTATAAACGTCAACACTACCGGTACAAGAAGAGTCTTTGCTTACTTTACTCATTTCTTTAATGTATTTTCCCCCAACTAAAGTATCATACATAACTGTTATCGTACTCATATCATCAGTTGGCAGAAGATCTTTATTTGTTTTTAAATATTCTGTGGTGGCACTAACCATCATTTTTTCTGTGGAAGCATAATCATATCTTGTAAAGATTTTAACAAGTAAAATGATTAACACAAGAATAAGTATAAAAACAACTACGCCAATAGTAATTGTTAAAATCAATTTTTTCTTTTCATTCCATATATCTTTTAATTTATCCATACGATTCACCTTAATTAAAATTATATTAAAGAATTAAAAAAAAAGCAACGAGATGTTACTTTTTCTTTATTAACGGTTGTAGTATTCAACAATTAATGATTCATTGATTTCAGGATTTAATTCGCTTCTATCTGGGCGTCTTAAATAAGTTCCTGAAAGTTTATTTTTGTCAAATTCAACAAAAGCTTTTGTATTTACGACAGCTTCTAAACTAGCTAAAATAGCTGGGTGATTTGTTGATTCAGCTTTAACAGCAATAACATCACCAGGTTTACAAGTATATGATGGAATATCAACTTTAACACCATTTACAGTAATATGTCCATGGTTAACAAGTTGGCGAGCACCACGACGAGTAGTAGCCATTCCCATACGATATACTAAATTGTCTAAACGACTTTCTAGTAAGAATAATAAATTTTCACCAGCAATACCTTTCATTTTAGAAGCACGGTCAAAAATCTTGTGGAATTGTTTTTCATTTACACCATACATAATACGTACTTTTTGTTTTTCTTGTAATTGAACACCATATTCACTTAATTTTTTACGTCTGTCAGAACCATGAACACCTGGAGCATAAGGACGACGTGCTAATTCACGACCATTTTCTAATGTAGAAAAATTTAAACGACGTGATTTTTTGTATTGTGGACCTGTATATCTTGCCATAATAATCTCCTTTCTATAGATTTCTTAAAAGTATCAAGACCTTTTTTATAGGGAGTAGTTACAAACACGTTCTAATGGCAGATTATACTAGTGAATATTATTTAACTACACATTATAAAAAATAAATCTTCCTGCCTTCTAAGCGCTTTTTATTATACTAAATGTAATAGGAAAGTGTCAAGATTTTTCCTTAAATACGATAAAAGATATATCAGCGATAATGACTGTGTATCATTAATTAAATAAAATAAATCTGCAATCTTGTTTAAACACTGACATTGAATCTATTTACTATATTGAAATCTTTGAATAAAAAATTACATAAATTTAAGTAACACAAATATTTACGTAAAAGGGTAGATAACATATATTTTTTAATGTAATTATTTGCTATAATCAAATTGTGATGTAAATGAAAAAGAAATATAAAATATTAGTAATTATTTTAATAATAATTGGTATAACAGCCAATAATTTTATATGGTATAAATTATATTCAAGAGAAAAAGAAAGACTAAAACAGGCTATAATTCCTTCATTAATGGATGATTATTATACTAATCAATTAATACTTTCGAAAAATAAAGACGACTCCGATAATTCTGATGATTATAGCGTTTCTGATTATGAAGCTGTTTTAGATGAATATTATGATAATTTGCAATATAGTTTTGTGATTAATAATTTCCCATTAGTAAAGCAAAATCCAGATTATCCTAATGGATGTGAAATAGCAAGTGCAACAATGTTATTAAACTATTTTAATATTGATATTGATATAAAAGAATATGTCGATTTTTATTTACCCAAAGAAGAAGTTTATGAAAAAGATGGTCTTCGTTATGGACCTGATCCTAGTAGATATTATGCAGGGAATCCGAGTGATTCTTCCAGAGGATGGGGAACATTTTTACCAGTAATAAAAAATTCTTTATATACCATCTTTAAAAGTAAACTTCCAGAAGATACAGTTGGTCACGTTTATACTTCCGATGATAAATTACCTTTAGAAGAATATGTTCAAAATGGTAGTCCTGTTTTAGTATGGACAACAATTGATTATAGTGAAGCTAAAGATATTTATGAATGGTTTAGTTATGATAAATCAAGAACATATACTTATCCCAAAAATGCTCATGTTGTTGTAATAATTGGTATGGATAAAAACTATTATTATATTAATGATCCTTTAAAAGATGAAAAGGCAATTAAAGTATCAAGAAAAGACTTTGATAAAAGTTATGACTCAATGGGAAGACAAGCTTTGTATATTGAAATAAGTAATATATATGAACCTAAAAATACTTCGGATGAATATAGTGTTTTTAAATAAAATTTATATGTTTATTTATTATATTTTATCTGAGAATTTGAGAGTTTTCTTCTTGTAAAAAATGAATATATTCATTGTAATTAGAGAGTAACTTTGATATACTTTAGACAGGAAATGGATGTGGAAGAAATGGCTAAATTTTGTAGCAATTGTGGGGTAGAGGTAAAAGAAGATACTAATTTTTGCCCAAACTGTGGTGCCCCTTTATATCAAAGTCCAAAAAGTACAACTCATAATTTTAATCGACCTATGATTCAAAAAAGAGATATCGCTTTGTGTGTTATTTTATCTTTTCTCACTTGTGGACTTTATGGTCTATATTGGTTTGTAACAATGACAGATGAAACGAATAGTTTATCAGATGAACAAACAACAAGTGGTGCTGCCGCTTTGATTTTTACCCTTTTAACATGTGGCTTATATGGCATTTACTGGAATTATAAAATGGGACAAAAGTTATATGTTGCTGGAAAAATGTATGGCTTAGATATTGCGGATAATTCTGTTTTGTATCTTATTTTAAGTATTTTTGGTCTTGGTATTGTGAGTGAATGCCTTATCCAAAATGATTTAAATAGATTTTCTAATTAATGAAAAAAATAGTTTTGGGGCTTGTTTTATTCCTATATTTAGGAATTGTTCAATTTTTTCATATTTCTTTAAAGTGCCCGTTTTATTTACTAACGGGTCTTTATTGTCCTGGATGTGGTATAACTAGAATGTTTCTTTCTTTATTCCAATTTCGTTTTTATCAGGCTTTCCGATATAATCCCTTTGTCTTTGTATGCTTAGTAGGTTATTTTGTTTATAAAATCATTCCTTATGAAATACCAGTCAAATATAAATCTTTTGTAACAAATAGTCTTTTAATCTTAACTATTTTATTTGGTATTTTAAGGAATATCCCTTTGTTTTCTTTTTTGAAACCAACACTTATTTCTTAAGCGTTTGTTTCTTTTTCATGGCAAAAAATATATAATGAATGTAGTAAGTGGTGAAAATAGTGATTCCAAAAGAAATAAAAGAAGTATTAGATAAAATATTAGAAAATGGTTTTGAGGCTTATCTCGTCGGGGGAGCTGTTCGTGATTATATGCTTCATCGCCGTTCTAACGATTTTGACATTGCTACCAATGCCTTACCAGCGGACATTGTTAAGATTTTTGGACCATCTTATAAAACTATTCAATATGGTTGTTATAATATGCGAATAGGAAGCTATAATGTCGACATAACAACTTACCGAAAAGAAGAAGCCTATGAAGGCAGAAATCCTTCTAAAATAACTTACACCAATAATTTACTTTTAGACGCGGAAAGAAGAGATTTTACTATTAATGCTTTTTATATGAATCGTAACGAAGAAATTATAGATTTATATGATGGTCAAAAAGACATTAAAAGAAAAATGATACGAGCAATAGGAAATCCTACTACCAGAGTAAGAGAAGACCCTTTAAGAATTTTAAGAGCGGTTCGCTTTGCTAGTATTTATAAATTTAGTTTAGAAAAAAACTTAGCCAATGCCATTAAAAGAGATAAAAAAATGTTAAATGAATTATCTTTAACAAGAATAAAAAAAGAATTAGACGGTATTTTACTTGCTAATGGCTTTACTTTATTAAGGCAATTAAATTTACTTAAAGAGTTACAAATTACAACGAAAAGTATTGTTTACGTCAATGATTTAAGTGGTTTATGGGCTCAGATTAAAACGGAGGTAGAATACCCCCAAACTAAAAGTTTAAAAATGAGACAAAAAAATATTGAGGAACTCTTAAAGTGTGATACAATTAATATGCAAAATTTGTACCGGTTTGGTTATTATGATTGTCTCGTGGCAGCCCAGATAATGAAATATCCTTTGAAAAAATTAGAAGCTTTGGAAAGAAAAATGCCAATTCATAGTCGTAAGGATATTGCCCTGCAAGGCAAAGAGATAAGTGAAATAACGCATATACAAGGTAGAGAATTAGGAGTTTTAATAGAACAAATTGAAAATTTAATTTTATCAGGAAAATTAAAAAATGAAAGAGAAGAAATATTAACTTATTTAAAAAATAATGGGTATTAGAAAAAGAGGTGAGGAAAATGCCTAACATTGAGTTTTTAACAGAAAAAAGATTTACTTTATCTTCACATTTAATCGAAGTGGCGCTTAAAAATAACTTATCTTTAATCGAATTTCTTCTTTTAATGTATTTTGAAGATACGGATGATAAAACTTTAAATGTTTCTAAGATTTCCAAAGTATTATCTTTAAAAGAAGAACAAGTTTTACAGGCATTCAATCATCTTATTACTCTTAATTTTATCGAAGTGGATACTGGTAAAGACGAAAAAAATAAACGTTGTGAAACCATTAGTTTAACCCCACTTTATGAATCTTTATGGAAAAAAGTAGAAAAGAAAAAAGAAGCCGAAACGAAAGAAACTATTTTTGATACTTTTCAAAAAGAATTAGGACGTAATATTTCACCTATGGAATATGAAATTATTAATGCTTGGTTAGAAAAGGATTTTTCAGAAGAACTCATTTTAGGTGCTTTAAAAGAAGCCGTTTATAATGGCGTAAGTAGTTTAAGATATATTGATAAAATATTATATGAATGGCAAAAGAAAGGATATCATACGCTCAAAGAGGTCAATGAAGGACTTACGAAGAAAAACGAGAAAAAAGCACCCGTTGAACTTTTTGACTATAATTGGTTAGAAGATGAAGAATACTGAGTTGTTATTAAATTATTTAGATGAGCTTTATCCTGACGCTCGTTGTGAACTTAATTATGAAAAGCCTTATGAACTTTTAATCGCCACAGTTTTGTCAGCTCAATGTACAGATAAAAGAGTAAATGAAGCTACTAAAATATTATGGCAAAAATATGATTTAACATCTTTAAGTGAAGCACCTCAAAAAGAAGTTGAAAAAATTATTTATCCTTTAGGCTCTTATACTAAAAAAACATTTTATATTCAAGAAATTGCTAGACGACTTCTTAAAGATTATCAAGGCGATGTTCCTAATGATAGAGCTTATTTAGAAAGTTTACCAGGTGTTGGTCGTAAAACGTGTAATGTTGTGTTATCTAATATTTTTGATGAACCAAGTATTGCAGTCGATACTCATGTAGAAAGAGTTTCTAAACGTTTAAAATACGCCTATAAAAATGATTCTGTTTTAACGGTTGAAAAAAAATTGATGAAAAAGTTTCCAAAAGAAAAATGGAGTCGTCTTCATCATCAATTAGTTTTATTCGGAAGATATCAATGTAAGGCTCAAAGTCCTCTTTGTGAGGAATGTAAATTACAAAATATGTGTTCGTTTTATAAAAGTCATCATCAATCAAAATAAATGGTTGATGTTTTTTTATGGCAAAAAAAAGTAGTCTTTTAAGACTACTCGTTAGAACAACTACTACTAACATTTACAATGCCGTTTACTTTAATTGTTTCCGTTTGATAGGTTACGGTATAAGTAATACTTTTTTCTCCTTCTGAAGAAGTATCCACACTGCTTGCTACAATAGTCGCTGCACTCGTTACATCTTTGCCATCAAGAGTAACTTTAATACCTTTTTTAGGATCTACCACGCCACCTTTTTCAACACAAAGTTTAATAGGGGTAGCATTTAAAACAGAAGGAGTAGAACCAGACTCTACCGTAGCTTTTGCACTGATACCACTAGATTCGTTAGCTTTAAAAATACTGTAAGCACTACGAACGACAAATTCATAAGTTCCACTTGTTGTGGCTGTGTAAGTATAAGTATTATTTTCAGTCCAGCCTAAGCTTGTTAAATTACCATTTTTATCTTTTAAGTAAACTTGGTAACCAAATTTACCGATGTAAGAATTATTATAGCTTTCATAAATACTCATATATTGATTTTCGAAAAGACTGTAACTCCAACTATAATTAGCTTTATAAGTTTTGAAATATTTTGCAAATTCTTCACGAACAGCTGAGGTATTTAATGCTTGTGGAGTAGAGGCTTTATCCCAAGTAAGAGTAATTTTGCTACCACTTACTGAAGCCTTAACATTAGAAGCGTCACTTAATTTAGTAAATCTTGAAGAAGTATCAGATGGCTCGGTTCCTTCTTTAAATAAGGCAGTGTATTTCATACTACTAGGAGTATATTCACTTGCTCTTTTAGTTGGTAAAGTTTGTGCTTCAATTGTTACGGATTTAACACTGTCAGGTTTTTCAAATTTTGTCGTATTCGTAAGTAAATTATTAGCTAAGTAAGCACTGATTTTTTGTCTTGCGGTTGTACCCGTACTTGATGTGAAATAGTGACTACTATCCATCGTATCATAACCCATCCATAAAGAGAAAACATATTCGGTGTTATAAGCATTTACCCAATGGTCTGGAGTGGTATAAGATGGGACACCAATGGCACTCGCTGAAGCAGAATCAACACTTGTTGTACCTGATTTAGAAGCTATGCTTGCTCGTAAATTAGAATTAACAGCACCCGCAACTCCTTCACTTGTAGCTTGAAGAAGAACATCTGTAATCATATAAGCTGTTTCTTCGCTCATGGCTTTTTTCTTTTCATATTTATATTCGGTAACTTCTTCTGTTTCTAAGTTCGTTACGGTTGTAAAAGAATATGGTTCAATATAATAACCACCTCTTGCAAATGCGGCATAAGCGGCTGCGTTTTCAAGAGTCGTAAGTCCTGGGTCAAAACCACCAATAGAAGAAGATTCTAGAATGCTACCTTCTGGATTACTTGCTGTGGTAAAGTTATCTTTGGTAATACCTAAATTATTTAAAAATTTCTCAATGTTTTTAACATCATTTTGATGGAATGCTTCTAGAGCCGTGATGTTACGAGAAGAGGATAGAGCATTTTTTAAAGTCATAATACCTTTATAACTCATATCCCAGTTGTTAATATAAATTCCTTGGTTATAACCATATTTAAAGTCAATAAACATTTGACCTGTTGAAGCGTTATTATATTCAATTAAAGGTCCATAGTCGATAAGTGGTTTGGCGGTAGAACCAATTTGTCTACGATAATATTGTTTTTTATTACCAGTACCATAACTTGCCGCACGGTTTGTACCACTTGCAACATAGTTTCTTCCAGCACCTAATCCTTTAATAGAACCATCGCTTACCGAAAGAATAGATAAGCCCATTTGAACCTTATCATCTTTGAAAGCTCCTGGCACACTGCCATTTTGAATACCGTTAATTAAATCTTGAACACTTTTATTGAATGTTGTTTTAATTTGATAGCTTCCTTTATAAACATCAATACCTAAACGGTCTTTTACTTCGCTTGTAACATAATCAATTAAAGCTTGATAAGGATTTGATGAAGCAGCATTACTTTGTTCTTTTACTAAATTTTTAACATGAATGCTTTGTGCGTCTTTCATTTCTGTTTCTGTAATATAACCATGACGATACATCAAACTTAAAACGGTATTTTTTCTATCGTTTGAATCTTCAGGATTTAGATAAGGATTGTACGCAACAGGACTGTTATACATTCCTACTATCATAGCTGCTTCTGGTAAAGATAAATCAGAAACTGATTTGCCGAAGAAATATTGACTCGCTTGTTCAACTCCTTCAATAGAAGCGTAGTTAGAGCCACCACTTGCAAACCAACCGGTATTTAAATACATTTCCAAAATTTGTTCTTTGGTAAAGTTTTTTTCAATTTTGAAAACAGCCATATAAATATCAGTAAACTTACGAATGATACCTTCAATACCACTATCTACAGTACTTTTGGTCACATAGTTTTTGGCAAGCTGCATAGTGATAGTAGAAGCACCACCGGCACCAGATTGTCCTAAAACTTGACCCATACTTGCTTTTAAAAATCTCGCTGCGTCAAAACCACTATGTTGAAAGAATCTTGAGTCTTCCGTTGCTACTAAAGCGTCTACTAAAACTTGAGGATAATCTTCATAGTTTTTAATAACTCTGTTTTCGCTACCGATACGGGTAATTTCTTCCCCATTATCCCAAGTAATAACCGAAGCTTCTTTAAAATATAAATTTTCTTGGGTAAATTCTGGCGCTGTGAAAATAATATAAAGCCCAAAAGAAATCATCACTGTGGCTATCAAAATACCAATACTAATTAAAGTAATTAAAATAATGTTGCCAACTTTTTTCTTATTTTTTCTTCGGGGTTTTTTATCTTTTTTTAAATTATCTTTTATCTTTTTTACACTGTTTAATTTTAATTTTTTCTTTTGTGTCGTAGCCATTACAAACACTCTCCTTTTAAATATATTTCATCGACAATTTTTAAATAATCTAAAGGTGGGTAAAAACCTTCTTTAATTATTTTACCATATTTTTCTAAATATGAATATGGAATACTTTTTCTTTCATAAGTATTTAAAAATGATACTAAATCTTCACCTTTTAAAAGAAAAATTTGACTATTCATTTTAATGATAACAAAACAAATGCCCCCGTGTTCTAACACTCTTTTTAAATAAATAAGTTGATGTTCATGAAAATTAGCTAAAGGAAATGATGTTTTATTTTGTGTTTCTTTAGCTTCAAATTCAATATATTTTCCTTTATAAATTCCATTATAATCTAAGGTAGAAGGAGCTTTAAAAAAGCCATTTTTAATTACTCTTCCTTTATTTGTATAAATGGCTTCACTAATACCTATAGGGGTTGGTTTTTTATTAATTAGGGCTTTGTTTTGTTCATCGTAATAACGATTAGAATCATTAATTAAAGATTCTAAATTCATACCACGATTAGCATAATTAATGGGTTCTTTTTTTAGATTATTTTTTTTGATATTCCCGGGATAATTCATATGAAAATACTTTTCTCCTTTACAAATGATATTATACACTTTGTCTAAAATATTTGGCAAGTGATGTCGAAAAAGTAGTTATGAAAAATGTTTTGTAGTAAAATTTTTTTATGAAAAGAGTGGATATAAAATGATATCATTACAAACAATTCTTAACCGAATGATTTTTAAAATTGAACATATCGATTTAGAAATTGCCGAACTTGCTTTACAAAATTCTTTTTTGGATAATAATAGTAAAGAGGAAAGCAGGTAGTTTTTATGTTAAAGTATGTAGCTATTATAGACGGGAATCATTATCATCCGGATTTAGAACAATTTTATTTTCTTCATTATTATATGAATGGTTATTTTTGTAATGATTGTTTGATTTATCGTTATTCAAAAGATGTTGAAGATTTTTTAAGATGCTCTAAAAGTATTCAAAATACTTTTCTTTTGGTTTTAGGAAGTCAAAATGTTTTAAATGAAACTTTACTTGCTATGACCCATCATCATCTTTCTAATGTAGTTATTTATGTTCCTTATATAGATAGGAAAGGAAATTATCTCAAAGATTTAAATTTAGAAATTCATAAAAGACTTAAAACGGTTCCTGAGAAAGTAACTTTATATCAATATGATGATGAAAGTTATTGTGTTCATCAGATTAATGGTAATCTTCCTTTAAATTTACTTGAAAAACCAAGTTATAATGAATTGAAAAAAGTGATGGATAAAGAACCTTCTTTAATGCGTGTTCAAATAGACGGTAAAAAAGTAATTGGTAAATATCAAGGTTTTGTATGGCTTAATGATTATTTAGATAGCTTGTATATTCAAAAAAGTAAAATTATGCTTTTAAAACAAGAAAAAAGTTTAAAGAAAATATTAAAGCTTCGAGAATGCATAGAAGAACAAAAATTATGGAAAATACCAGATATTGTGGAAACGTGGGAAGGTAGTCAAATAGAAATAGAGATGGAAAATAATATAAATTCTATAAATATAGATAGTAGAAATATTAAAAATGCACCTAACAAACTTACCTTAAAACCAGCTCAAAATATTTTTTTGATTAAGTAGTAAAATTTAATATTTATTAAATATCTAATAATTCATGATATAATTACCATAAAATATGGAGGATGTCATGAGAGAAGAAGATAAACGTTTATTAGAATATGATACTTATTTTCAAAATAGCTTACCTGTGTTTCAAGAAGCTTTTATAAGTTACTATGGGGAAAATGAAAGAAAAGATATCGAAGAGAAATTTAAAAATGCTCTTTATATTCCATATCGTGATATTGACTCTCAAAAATTAATCATTGATGATTTAGAATATAAATATTTTGAAATATATTTAGATGAAGAGTTAACGGCAAGTGGTTTAATGGATATGAAAGAATTATGTTTTTCTTCTCATAAATATGAACATTTCAATCGTATGAATATAAAATATTTTGCAGATTTTGCGTCATTGGCTTTACAAAGTGAAGAAGAACGAATGGAAAAGTTTATTCAAGAAGGTTTTGAAAATATTAAAAATATTAAAGAGGATATAACTTTAGAGGAATATAAAAACTATTTAGATCAAGGAAGTATTCCAGGAGAATATTTTTATGGAAAATTTTATCATGATAGAGCAAATTATTTTTTAGATAAAAGTAATGTTGAAAGAGAATTTGAATCTAAACGAGTATTATTTTATGCCCACTTTAGTCAGTTGTTATCTTTTGATGATATGGCTAATATTGAAAATTCATCGGTATTTAAAAAGTTGCAAGAATGTTATGAATGTTACAAAAGAAGTTCTATAAAATATGAACAATTTAAAAAAGAATTAGAGCCATATATCACGTTTGTAAAGGAGGATGAAAAAATAAATCTTTCTTTGCATAAAACATACCAACAAAGATATATAAAAGATTTGACTTCTTTAATGGATGATGATAAAAAACAAGCGATAAATCTTTATACCGAAAATTTTAATTATGCAGATTATCCTACTTTTTTAGATAATTATGGTGATTTTGAGGAAAGACAGCCTTTAGTCTTAAATTTTAGTGAACAAAATGAGCAACTTTTAAATAAGCCTGGAGTAAATGAAATTATAAAAGATGATATTTTAAGGGCAAGAGTAAAATATTTCAAAAACTTAGGAATTAATGTCGATGAAAAAGATTTAGAAAGTTTCAAAAATAGCGAATATTGGCCTTCCTATGATTATGTTTCTAAAGTTCAAAAAATTAGAGATGATTGTCTGGATGATTTCACAAAAGAATATCGTTTGCAAAGTCCCTTTTATCAAAAAATAAGAGAGAAATTAAATCAGCAAAAATTTGCTGGTTCGATAAGTGATTCTTTTTGGGATAGCATTGCTACACGTGGTACTTTTGTACAACCTAATTTTATTTATAAGGATGATGATTTAAGTCTTTTTCCAATTGTTGTTTTGCATTTAGAAGATTATAGTTCTTATGGCAAACCTATTATGGACAGTAGAATTAATCATGAATTTAATCACTTATATGAACTTAATTTAAAAAGCCATGATGAAAATAAAGTGTTATGTGTGGATGGGTTTGATGTTTTAACAGATACTCTTGTAAGCACGGGTGAAGAGAAAGAAGAAGAGAATAGTTCTTCAAAAAGAAAGTATGAATATTTTAATGAAATCATCAATGAATTATTAGCCCAAGGTGTTTCTAAAGTTATGGTTGATAATAATATTGGAGTTTTTACGCCACCTGATAAAGCACGATATATCGGAAATACGAGTTATGAAAATTATCGGTTTTTGGTTCAAGATTTTTTTGATGAGTATTATGAAACTATTATAATAAGTCGTAAAAAAGGTGATATGACTCCATTGTTTCAAAAAGTTGGACAAGAACATTTTGGTAAATTAAATGACCTTATTAATCTTTTTAATCAAAGATTTCCTTCTATTTCTTTTCTTAATGTTCAGATTGCTCTTAGTGAAAAGAAGGATAATGAAGATACACGTGATTATTATAAATTTGTTAGTGAACGAGACGAAATTTTAGAAAGTATGAGAGAATATTGTCGTAAACAAAGCTTAGCCTAAAAACGATTATAACTCTCATTTTTGCTCTGTTCTTTCAATTGACAAAAAGAGTATCTACTGGTAATATTATTTTGAGGAAGTGAGTGTATGAATGATAAAATAGTTTTAAGCCCTGAAGAAATTTATGAAAAAGAGTTTAAAATAGATGCTCGTGGATATCGCCCTCAAGAAGTAGATAATTTTTTAGATATCATTATTAAAGATTATGCTGAATTTAAAAGAATCGTAAGGGGATACGAGAAAGAATATCAAAGACTTAGCAGTGAAAATGCTAATTTAAAAGCACAACTCCGCCAACTTCAAACCGAATTAGAAACAAAAGAAAGTGATGAAGATAATGGTGCGGTTAGCAATGTTGATTTATTAAGAAGAATAAGTCAATTAGAAAAATTTGTATACGGAAAATATAATAAATAACTTGGCAAATGCTGCATAATATTATGTAGAGGAAAGTCCTTGCTCACACAACCTGAGATGGTTGTAGTGTTTGTGCTTAGGGAAAAAATAACCTAAGGTAGAAATTTATTTCTAACGGCTCCGAGGAAACCTCAAATGGTTTTATTAGGTATAAAAGTGCCAAAGTGACGAAGAAAAGGGAAACCTTGGAAGTGGAACGTGGTAAACCCCACAAGTGAGAAACCCAAATTATGGTAGGGGAGCTATTCAAACGGAATCAAACGGGCGAATGGACCAGCAATGGTAGATAAATATTTGTCGCGTCGAAAGACGTACAGAACAAGGCTTATAAGTTATTTTTTTTATTTGTAAAAATGCAAGGAGTGAGTATCTTGTTTGAAATAGGAAAAACATTGAAAGAAGCGAGGGAAACATCAGGCGTTAGTATTAAAGAAGCCTCGGAAGACCTCGGGATAAGAGATGTTATTTTAGAAAATATTGAAGAAGGAGCCATGGGTTCTTTTAAAAATATTTATGATTTAAAAGATTATATAGCTAATTATGCGAAATATTTAGGCTTAGATGCGGATAGCTTAGTAGATGACTTTAATGAGTATATGTTTGAATATACTTCAAAAATACCTGTTAAAGAAATTGAAAAGAAAATGCAAGAAATGAATAAAGAAAAAACAGAACCAGAAATTTCTTCTCCTTATTCGAAGCCTATGCGTAAGTATCCTACAAAATATTATGTAGTAACCTATGTTTTCTTAATTTTACTGGTGATATTAATCATTGTTTGGAGTGTTTCTCAAATCAGTGAAGCAAAAGGTATTAGTATTATAGAAAGTAGAGGCGTTATTAATGAACTTCGCTAATAATTTGACTAGGAGCCGTATTGTTATGGCCATTATTATTTTAATCATTTTACTTTTTCCTTGGAGTGATATCCATTTTACTTTTCCAACTTTTTTAGTAGCTGGCAAAGTTTTAGTGGATAGTAAATATATTATAGCTGGCTTTATCTTTGTGATTGCTTCTGTCACAGATTATTTAGATGGTCAAATCGCTCGTAAAGAAAAAAAGACAAGTGATTATGGTGCTATTATGGACGCTATTGCTGATAAAGTTTTAGTAAATGGTGTTTTAATTGTTTTAGCTTATCAAGGTTTTATTAGTGTTTTAATTCCTGTCATTATTGTTATCAGAGATACCATAGTGGACGCATTAAGAATTGGGGCAGCTAGTAAAAAAGTGATTGTAAAAGCAAACAAATGGGGGAAAGTAAAAACTGTGACCATGTTAATAGGTATTTCCTTAATGTTATTTTATAATTTACCTTTCGAAATTTGGAATATTTATTTAGCTGAGATTTTAATTGATATTGCCACCGTGTTATCCGTAGCAAGTGGTGTTATTTATTATTTTGATATTAAAGACAAAGTATTAGACTGGAAAATCTAATGCTTTTTTCTTAAATACAATTGTTCGCTTATGTGTTGACAACTAAAATAAAGTAAGTTACAATGATACCAGAAAGCGAGAATATATGATTTTTATGAAAACAACCAAGGAAGAAAAAGATAAAGATAAAGTATTAGAACAAGTATTAATGGATATTGAAAAACAATTTGGAAAAGGAGCCGTCATGCGTTTAGGTTCTGAGGAACACATGGAAATTGATACGACCTCCAGTGGTTCTTTAGCTTTAGATATTGCCCTAGGAGTAGGAGGATACCCTAAAGGAAGAATTATTGAAATTTATGGTCCAGAATCTTCTGGTAAAACTACTTTTGCCCTGCATGCCATTGCCGAGGTTCAAAAAAATGGTGGACGTGCTGCTTTTATTGACGCAGAACATGCCCTAGATCCTGTCTATGCCAAAAATTTAGGTGTCGATATTAATGAACTACTTTTGTCTCAACCAGATACTGGGGAACAAGCTTTAGAAATTTGTGAAGCCCTTGTGCGAAGTGAGGTTGTTAATATTATTGTTGTCGATTCTGTAGCGGCTTTAGTACCTAGAGCTGAAATCGAAGGAGATATGGGCGATAGCCATGTTGGTCTTCAAGCTCGCTTAATGAGTCAAGCCTTAAGAAAATTATCAGGAGCTATTAATAAAACCAAAACTACTGCAATCTTTATTAATCAATTAAGAGAGAAAGTAGGAGTTATGTTTGGTAACCCTGAAACGACACCAGGTGGACGTGCTTTGAAATTTTATTCTACTATTCGTCTTGATGTTCGTAGGGGAGAACAAATAAAAGTTGGTGACCAAATTTTAGGAAATAGAACAAACATTAAAGTTGTAAAAAATAAAGTAGCCCCTCCATTTAAACTCGCATCCGTTGATATCATGTATGGTACTGGCGTTTCTCGTGAAGGCGAAATCATTGATATTGCTTCTGACCTTAATATTATTGATAAGTCTGGTGCTTGGTATTCTTATCAAGGACAAAAAATTGGTCAAGGTAAAGAAAATGTAAAACTTATGTTAAAACAAAATCCTGATATGAAAGAAGAAATTGAAAGAAAAATCAGAGAACATTATGGATTTAAAGTGAATAAAGATTCTAGCAAAGAAAAGGATACGAAATAGTATCTTTTTTTGTTTACAATGAATTGACGACTTCTTTACATTCAAAACTTACGTCTTGTAAATCAAAGAAAAGTTCTATATAATAAAGCTATAGATTTTAATAAAATATTATTTTCTATAAATAGTAAGGAGATTGAAATGGAACCATTAAGAATATGGTCCATCTTATTTGTCCTTGTAGGTATATTTTTGGGAATTGGTTTTGCTGTACTTTTCTTCTATATCAGAGGAAATAGTTTGGCAAAACAAGCTAATAAATTAATTGAAGAAGCCACAAAAGAGGCAGAAAAACAAAAACGAGATAGAATGATTGAATTTAAAGAAGAAAGTTATCGTCTCAAACAAGAAGCTGAAAAAGTCATAAAAGAAAAAAAAGATGAATTAAAAGAATCTGAAAAAAGATTACAAACAAGAGAAAGTAGTTTAGATAAAAGAGATGAGATTCTCCAAAAAAGAGAAACTTCTTTAGATGAAAAAGAACAAAATTTATTAGCAAAACAAAAAGAAATCCAAGTCAAAGACGAAAAGGTGGAAGAAATCTTAAAAGAAGAAATGAGTCGTTTAGAAAAAATTGCAAAATTTAGTAAAGAAAAGGCTCGTGACTTAATTTTAAAAAGATGTGAAGAAGAAATGAACGGCGAGATTGCCGAGCTTGTAAAAGAAAAAGAACGAGAAGCTAAATTAACATCAAATGAAGTTGCCAAAAATATTATAGTAGAATCTATGCAACGTTATTCAGAAGATGTTGCAACAGAACAAACCGTGAGTACAATTAGTTTACCTAACGATGAATTAAAAGGAAGACTAATTGGTCGTGAGGGAAGAAATATTAGAACAATTGAAGCGGTGACAGGTGTTGATTTAATAATTGATGATACTCCTGAAACTATTGTAGTATCCTCATTTGATCCACTACGTCGAGAAATTGCCAAAATAACCATTGAATCTTTAATTAAAGATGGGCGTATTCATCCTTCAAGAATTGAAGAAGTTTATGACCGTGTTAGTAAAGACATGAATAACAAAATTATTGAACTAGGTAACGAAGCATGTTATGACCTTGGTATTACCAAAGTAGATCCTGAACTTGTTTATTTAATTGGAAAACTTCATTTTAGAACGAGTTATGGTCAAAATGCTTTAAAACATTCCAAAGAAGTTGGGGAGTTATGCGGTTTAATGGCAGCCGAGTTAGGAGAAAATGTTGCCTTAGCTAAAAGAGCAGGTCTATTACATGACATAGGCAAATCTATTGATTATGAAGTAGAAGGAAGCCACGTCTTTATTGGGGCTGATATCGCCAGACGTTATAAAGAAAGTGATACCGTTATTAATGCAATTTTATCTCATCATGGTGATGAAAAACAAAACAATGTTATTTCTGTTTTAGTACAAATTGCCGATACTTTATCTGCTGCCCGTCCTGGTGCCCGTAATGATTCTTTAGATAATTACATTAAAAGACTCGAACAATTAGAAAGCATAGGTAACTCTTTTGAAGGCGTTGAAAAAACATATGCTATGCAAGCAGGTCGAGAAATAAGAGTTATGGTCAAACCAGAAGAAGTATCGGATGCGACCTCATACAAAATTGCTAAAGATATCAAAGAAAGAATTGAAAAAGAAATGCAATATCCAGGAACTATTAAAATTGTAGTTATCCGGGAATCAAGAGCCTTAGAAGAAGCAAAATAAACTTGCTTCTTTTCTTCTTTTTTTGTAAAATAAGGGCATAGGAGGCATGAAAAATGTTACATGATATTTTATTAATTATTATTGGACTTATTATCGGGGTAATCATTGGTTTTTTTGTTGCTAGAACAATGATGAAAAAATACATGCAAAAAAATCCCCCAATTAATGAAAAAATGATTGAAACAATGATGACAAGTATGGGACGTAAACCAAGTCAAAAACAAGTTAAGCAAGTTATGAGTCAAATGACTCGTTATATGTAAAGTACACTTAGGTGTATTTTTTTTAACTCTCTTGCATAAATTTTTTTAGGATGACGGAAAAGTTATTGACGAGATGTTCTTTTGTGTGTTATCCTATTTTTATAGTAGAAGAATAAAAGGTGATTGATTAAATGAAAAATTTTCTAGAAAGTTTATATCAAATAGAAAACTTTGGTATTTATTTATTTGTGTTTATTGGTATTTTAATTGTTTTATTTTTAGTTATTCTTTTTTTCGGTAAAAAAGATTCTGTAAAGGAAGAAAAAGAGAATACAGAAGTACCAAAAGAAGACCCACAAGTAACAGAAGAACCTAAGGTAGAAGAGCCTTTATTTAAAGAAATGAGTGAAAACATTCCAGTTGAAACACCTCATTTAAAAAGTGAAAATATTGAAGCACCAATGCCAACTGCAACTGTTAATAATGTTTTAAATGAAGAAATACCTTCTTTTGAAGAACCAGAAAAAAGTACTGCTGTAGAAGATGCTGTTGTAACGCCAAAAGAAGAAAAAGAATTTGATTTTGACGCTTTAGCAGCAGCAATTACTAAAGAATTAGAAAGTATTGAGAAAAAAGAAAATACCGTAGCAGAACCAGTAGCGCCAGTTTTAGAAGAAACCAAAGAAGAGCCTTTACACTTCGAAACAGATATGGTTAAAGAAGAAATAAAAGTAGAAGAACCTAAAGAAGAAATTAAGGTTGAAGAAAAAGAAGTTAAAAAAGAAGAACCAAAAACTAAAAGAGTTATGCCAACAGTTTTTAGTTCCGTTTATGTTAATCGTTCCGTAGAAGAGCCTAAGATTTTAAAAGAAGAAATAAAAAAGGTAGAAGAACCAAAAGTAGAAGAAGCTCCTTTAAAAGCTAAAATTGAATTACCAAAAACGATTGACTTACCAAAACCAAAAGCTAATCCAGAACAATTAGAAATAAAATAGTAAAGAAGTGTCAGATAGGCACTTTTTTTTCATAATTTTTTTATGCTGTGCTATAATACGGTTAAGAGGAGTGATTACTTTGAAACTATTTAATAATAATAAAAGCGATAAACTTAATATGGAAGAAGTTAATGAAGTAATCGATTTATCAAAAAAGATTTTACATTTCTTTTATATAGCAATGATTATCGCGACTGTTTTTATTGTCACCTTAATAGCGCGTGAATGGGGAGTTTGGAATTTCATTTTAAACATTTTAAGTGTTTTATCGCCATTTTTTATTGGTTTTGTACTCGCGTGGATTTTAAATCCCATTGTGAATAAATTAGAAAAAAAGAAAATGCCAAGAGTAGTAGGCTCTATGTTAGTTTATGCCATTATGATTTTATCCATTGCTTTATTCGTAGGATATATGCTTCCTGTTATTTACGACCAGATTCAAGTATTAATACGTAATTTGCCATCTATTTTCAATGAAGTTGAAATATTCATGAATAATATTGTAGGTCGTCTTGGAAATATCGATGGCGTTGATTTTGTCAGTATTAAAAATCAAATTTTTACAACGATTACCGGTAGCTTTAATAACTTTATGACTTCATTACCTAATACGATTATGGGAATGGTAGGTAATTTATTTTCTAGTTTAGTTACCATTTGTTTTGGACTCGTAATAGGACTTTATATGCTTATTGATTTTGATTCAATTAATGGACACTTACTTAACTTACTACCTAAGAAAAATCGTTTTGAAGCTTCCTTATTAATTACAAATATTTCAACAGAAGTTAGAAAAAGTGTCAATGGCACTTTACTAGTTGCTTCTATGGTCTTTGTTTGTGATAGTTTAGGTTTCTTCTTTATTGGTCTTCAAGCTCCACTTTTATTTGGTTTATTATGTGGTATTACCGATTTAATTCCTTATGTAGGACCATACATCGGTGGTATTGTGGCTGTGATTGTTGGGTTTGCTCAAAGTCCTTTAATTGGTATTTTATCTTTAATTATTGTTGTTGTTGTTCAACTTGTTGAAAATAATATTTTACAACCTATCGTCATGAGTAAAACCACTGAGCTTCATCCTGTTACTATTATTGTAGGACTTTTACTTTTCGAACATTTCTTTGGCATTGTTGGTATGATTTTATGTACGCCTTGTATGTCTTTAGTCAAAGTTGTATGGCGTTTCTTTAAAGAAAAATATAATTTATTTCAAGATAAAGACGAAATTATTTTAAGTGAAGAATAAAAAATATATATCTTTAGGTATATGTTTTTTTTACATAAAGAAAGGAAATCACGAATAAAAAAAAGTGATGAGGTGTTTGAGATGAAAATAATTTTAATTGCTGGTAAAGCAAGAAGTGGTAAAAGTTCTTGTGCTTCTTTATTAAAGACGTTATGTACAGAGAAAAACTACAAAGTAGCCATTACAGAATATAGTAAATATATTAAATTATTTGCTAAAGAATTAATTGGTTGGGATGGTGTTTCTTTGCCTAAGCCTCGTAAATTTTTGCAAGATTTTGGAAGTTATGTCAGACATTCTTCTAATGACCCTTATTATTTTATCCGAAGAATGAAAGAAGACATTGCTATATACGAGCATTTTGTTGATATTTTAATTATTAGTGATGTTCGTTTTCCAAGTGAAATCACGGAGTTAGAATATTTACATCCGCTTACTATAAAAGTAGAAAATAATTTAGAAACTAGTGATTTAAGCTTACAAGAACAAGCTCATGAAACGGAACATGCACTTGATAATTTCACTAAATTCGATTATAGTATTAAAGATAAATCATTAAGTGAAATGAGAGAAATATTGAAAAAAATAGTGGAGGAAGAATTATGAAGTTAAAAGATTTATATATTGATTATTTTGTCAGTAAGGGTCATAAACAAATTCCTAGTGCTCCGGTAGTACCAGAAAACGACCCATCTGTTTTATTTAATACTGCGGGCATGCAACCCTTAATTCCTTATTTAATGGGAAAACATCATCCATATGGTAAAAGATTATGTGATTATCAAAAATGTGTGAGAACTAATGACCTAGAAGAAATCGGTGATAAAACTCATCATACTTTTTTTGAAATGCTTGGTAACTGGAGCTTAGGCGATTATTTTAAAAAAGAAAGTATTGGCTATAGTTTTGAATTTTTAACGAGTGTTTTAAATATTCCCGTTGAAAAATTAGCTGTGACGGTTTTTGAAGGTGATGACAAAATTCCAAGAGATGAATTCTCTGCTAATCGTTGGATGGAATTAGGTATCAAAAAAGAAAGAATTGCTTATCTTGGTAAAGACGATAATTTCTGGATTCCTGGCGACTCTGGACCATGTGGTGGCGATACCGAAATTTTTTATTGGCGTGATGATTCCCCAGTTCCTGAAAAATTTGACCCCGAAGATAGTCGTTGGGTAGAAATTTGGAATAATGTTTTCATGGAATTTTATCAAGATGAAAATGGAAATGTTACGGAATTAGAACAAAAAAATGTAGATACTGGTATGGGTCTTGAAAGAGTTGTAGCTGTTTTAGAAGGTAAAACAGATAACTATTTAACAAGCCTTTGGGATAGAGCGAGAACCTGTTTAGAAAAGTTAAGTGGCTTAACTTATGAAGGCAATGAAAAATCTATGCGTATCATTCTTGACCATATTAGAACGAGTGTTTTTATTGCTGGCGACCCAGCTGGTATTAAACCAAGTAACACTGACCAAGGTTATATTTTAAGAAGACTTATTCGTCGTGCTGTTCGTCATGAAAGAAAATTAAATATTGATATTAATTCTGATATCGATATTGAACTTGCTAAAATCTTTATTGAAGAATATGCGCCTTATTATAGTGAATTAAGTCAAAATAAAGATGTTATTTTGGAAGTTATTAAAAATGAAAAATTAAAATTTAGTCGTACTTTGGAAAAAGGTTTAAAAGAATTTGAAAAAATTGCCCTTCATACTAATGTTATTGATGGTGTAACTGCTTTCCATTTATATGATACTTATGGTTTTCCAATTGAACTTACTATCGAAGAAGCTAAAGAAAGAAATATGACTGTCGATGAAGAAGGCTTCAAAGAAAAATTTAGAGAACATCAAGAAAAATCAAGAACCGCTTCTAAAGGAAAATTTAAAGGTGGTCTTTCTGGTAATAGTGTGATTGAAACCAAATATCATACGGCAACTCACTTATTAAATGCTGCTTTAAAAAGAGTAATTGGACCTTCGGTTCATCAATTAGGCAGCAATATTACCGAAGAACGTTTACGTTTTGATTTTCCTTGTGATCATAAATTAACAGAGGAAGAAAAAACAAAAGTAGAAGATTTAGTGAACGAATGGATTAAAGAAGATATTCCAGTTATTTGTACCGAAATGAGTAAAGAAGAAGCTATTGCTTCCGGTGCAGAATGCATGTTTGTTGATAAATACCCTGAAAGAGTCACGGTTTATTCTATCGGAGATGTATCCAAAGAATTATGTGGGGGACCACACGTTTCTCATACTGGTGAAATTGGACATTTTAAAATAAAAAAAGAAGAATCTTCTAGTGCTGGTGTTCGTCGAATTAAAGCAGTTATTGAATAAAATTGACCATAAATTGTCGTTGTTATTCTTATGGTAAAATGCTATAATTTTATCATAGGAGGAAAAGTAAAAATGAAAGAATTGAAAGGGAAAGAAAAATCCAAGAATGTAGCGATTGAACTATGGCGATTTATTATTGCTGTGGCTATCATAGGCTTCCATGTTGGCTTTATTATTGCGAGAACTTGTAATGGTACTAATGGTTATTATATGACTCCAGAAGCTAAATGGTTCTTCGGTTCAAGCGAAGTTTTATTGATTTTTACCTTAACCGCAGGATACTTTATGGTAGCTCATCATGAAAAAAGAAAAGATAATCCCGAATATGCTTCCCAAAGTCCTTCTAGAAGAGCTTGGGACTATACTTGGGCACGTGTAAAAGCCCTTTTACCAACCCTTGTTTTAGGTTATATTCTAGGTGTTATCTTCTGTACAAAATTCTATTATCCAGATTATAATTTGCAACAAGTTTTAACGATGATTGTCAATAGTGCTTGGGAATTTTTAGGTTTCCATGCGGCTGGACTTAGAAGTACAGGCAATGAATTTTTCAATCTAAATGGACCACTTTGGTTTATTTCAGCCATTATTATTGTAGGCTATTTTCTATACTACCTTCTTTGCAAAAACAAAGACTTACTAATGGGCTTTATTGCTCCATTTGGTACTATTTTCTTTGCAGGTTGGTGGTGTTTTACAGGTACAAGAGCTGCTCAAACAGCATGGAGTACTTTTGGTCTACAAACAGCTTCTACAAATGGTATGGGCGGTGCAGCAACCAGTCAAACAGCTACTTTAGGATTTAACAATGGTTTAATTTTTGTAATGATTGGTTTATTAGGCGGTATTATTATTTACAATCTTGTAAACGAACTTAAAAAACATAAATTTACAAAAATAGAACAAATTGCTATGACAGTGTTAAATGCTTTTTGTAGTGCTTTACTTATATGGTATACCATCTATCAACCAACATACTTTAATCTTGAAAGATGGACAGTAGCGCTTTTAATCTTTGTTGTCATTACGTTAAGTTTACTAAACAAAGATTTCTTAACGAACCTACTTAACAATAAATATACCAATAAAGTATTTGCTTACCTTGGCTCAATATCACTTGAAATTTATATGCTTCATTATCCAATTGCCATTTTTGTTTTACGCATGCTTGGCAAGAATAGTGAAACTAATCCATATACATTCTGGCAAGTATTTATTCCAACAGCTGTGTTAACAGTTATCTTTAGTGCTATTTTGAGTATTATAAGAAAAGCTGTAAAAATGTATAAAACAAAATAGGACATAGTGATATGTCCTTTTTTCTTAGAAAGAAAGGGTTATATGAAAAAAATATTTGTAATTAATTTAGGTACTACTTCTACCAAAATTGCTTATTATGAAGATGATAAATGTATCTATAAAGAAAATTTAGCTCATAATGCCGAAGAAATCAAAAAATTTGCTACGGTTTGGGAACAATTTGATTTACGTAAAAAAGCCATTGATGAATTTATGAAAGAACATAATATTGTTGTCAGTGAACTAGACGCGATTGTTTCAAGAGGGGGACACACCAAACCTCTAACGAGTGGCGTCTATAAAATTAATGAAGAAATGTTAGAAGAATCTCGTAGTATGAAATATGGTAATCACGTTTCAGATTTAGGACTTAGACTGGCTTATGAATATGCCAAAGAAGGACCTCTTCCTTTTACGGTGGATACAGCTTGTACGGATGAATTTGAACCTTTAGCGCGTTATTCAGGCTTAAAAGAAATAGAAAGATTATCTCGCTTTCATGTTTTAAATCATAAGGCAGTCGCTAAAAAATATGCGAATGATATTGGTAAAAAATATGAAGATTTAAATCTTGTTGTTTGTCATATGGGTGGTGGAACATCCGTTGCGATTCATCATCATGGTAAAATGATTGATGGAAATAATGGTTTAGATGGTGATGGACCTTTTTCAACGGACCGTTCTTGTGGACTTCCTGTTGGTCAATTAATTGACATGTGTTATAGTGGCAAGTATTCTTATCAAGAAATGCGCCGTAAGATAAAAGGCTTAGGCGGACTTATGAGTTATGTTGGTGAAACAGACGTCTTAAAAATTCAAAAAAGAGCTTTAGAACAAAATGATGAAGAAGCCAAAGAAGCTTTACTTGCTATGTGCTATCAAACATCTAAAGAAATCGGAGCTATGGCTACTGTTGTGGGTGGCAAAATAGATGCGATTTTAATAACGGGTGGCATTGCTTATTCTGACTTTTTGATGAATGAAATAAAAAAACGAGTAGAGTTTATTGCGCCTGTTCATCTTTATCCTGGTGAATTTGAAATGGAATCATTAGGTGTTAATGTTTATAAAGCCCTTATTGGGGAAGAACCCATTAAAGAACTTTAGGAGGAATCATGTTTAGAAATTTTTTAGAAATTGAAAATTATGTCTTAGAACATAATATGAAAAAAGTCGTTGCTCTTGCCAATGCTGAAGATGAATACGCTTTAAAAGCCCTTGTTTTGGCTCATCAAAAAAATATCGTTGAAGCTATTTTAATTGGTAATGTACCTAAAATAAAAGAATTATTAAAGGAATTTGGAGAAAATGAACAAGATTATACTTTCATTGAGTCTTATGACGAACAAAATTCTGCTCGTATCGCGGTATCATTAGTCAAAGAAAAAAAGGCTGATATTCCTATGAAAGGATTAATGATGACTTCATCTTTTATGAGAGCAATCTTAGATAAAGAAAATGGTCTTATTAGTAAGGGTAGCCTTTTAAGCCAAGCTTCTGTTGTAGAAAATAAAGAAGAAAACCGTTTTATGATTTTTACCGATTGTGCGGTTAATATTGCTCCAGGTGTTAAAGAAAAAATAAAAATTACGGAAAATGCCATTTCTTTAGCTCATAAACTCGGTATTAGTCATCCTAAAATCGCCGTTTTATCAGCTCTTGAAAAAGTAAATCCTAAAATTATTAGTACTGTAGAAGCCAGTGAAGTGGCAAGTTTTGACGGATATCAAAAACCTTATTCCATTATTGGACCAGTAGCTATGGATCTTGCTTTATCTAAAGAAGCCGCTCACCATAAAAATGTGACGAGTGATGTTTGTGGAGAAGCAGATATTTTAGTTATGCCAGATTTGGCAAGTGGTAATATTTGTACCAAAGCTCTTGTTTTTCTAGGTCATATTAAAATGGCAGGTGTTCTTACTGGCACGAAAAGTCCCGTAATTATGACAAGTAGAACCGATAGCATTGAAGATAAATATTTATCAATTTTAATGGCAGTTTATGGCATTTAATGTTAAACTGTCTTTTTTAAAATAAAAATTAGCACTTACTATTGACAAGTGCTAAAAAAAGGGTATAATGATAATTGTTGAAAGGAAATGGTGATATTATGAAATTAGTACCAAGAAATTATTATTTAGATGATTTATTAGATAGTTTTTTATCTACGGAGGACGACAATAAAATGAAATGTGATATTTATGAAAAAGATGGTAAATATCATATTGAAATGGATGTACCAGGCTTTCAAAAAAATGAAATTAAAATTGAATGTAATAAAGGAAACATTGTAATAACAGCTGAAAAAACGGCTGAGGAAAAAGACGAACATAAAAAATATATTCGTAAAGAAAGAACATATGGTAAATATCAAAGAAGCTTCTATTTAGGCGATATTAAAGAAGACGAGATTGAAGCTAAATTTGAAAATGGTATTTTAAATATTGTAGTACCAAAAGTTGATAAAGAAGCTACTAAAAAATATATCGAAGTTAAATAGTAGTTATTCTAAGAAAAAGTGGAGAAGTTCTTCACTTTTTTTATGTTTTCCTTTTGATAGAGGACTAGTATCCCAGATATTTTTTTGATATAATGGAGTCCATGAAGGAGTGTTTACAATGAGTTTTATTAAAATACCTACTAAAGGAATGCGCGATATTATGCCAGAAGATATGGCTTTAAGAGAATATGTTTTGAAAGTTATGAAAGATACTTATGAGAATTTCGGCTTTGAACTTATTCAAACTCCATGTGTAGAACACATTGAAAATTTAACAAGCAAACAAGGTGGAGATAACGAAAAGTTGATTTTTAAGATTTTAAAAAGAGGCGAAAAGTTAGATTTAGAAAACATTACTAATGTGGATAACTTAGTGGATTCTGGATTGCGTTATGACTTAACAGTACCTTTAACGCGTTTTTATGCTGGTAATATGAATGAACTTCAAAGTCCCTTTAGAGCTTTTCAAATTGGTAATGTCTACCGTGCGGACCGTCCTCAAAGAGGAAGATATCGTGAATTTATGCAATGTGATTTAGATATTTTTGGGGAAAAAACAAACTTAGGAGAAATCGAGTTAATCAGTGCAGTTACTAGTTTTTTGAAAAAACTTAACTTTGAAGGCTTTCAAATTAAAATTAATGACCGTCGTATTTTAACTTCGATGGCTTTAAGTGCTGGTTTTCAAGAGGAAGATTTAGAAAGTATTTTAATATCTTTGGACAAATTAGACAAGATTGGTTTTGATGGTGTTTTAGAAGAACTTATTAGTCATGGTTATGATGAAAATATTGTAAACCGTTATTTGAATTATTTTAAACAAGAATTATCTTATGAAGATTTTTGTGCTCAATTTACTATTGATGAAGCCATCGTTAAAAACTTAAAAGAAATTATGGAAGTTTCTTCAACTGTAACAAAAGCCAATGTTATTTTTGACCCAACCCTAGTAAGAGGTATGGGATATTACACAGGGCCTATTTTTGAAATTGGTGTTGAAGATTTAAACAGCAGTATTGGTGGCGGTGGCAGATACGATAATATGGTAGCTAACTATACAAGTATTTCTGTTCCTGCTGTTGGTTTTTCTGTTGGCTTTGAAAGATTAGTTCTTCTTTTAAAAGAAAGAGGATTTGAAATTCCAAGCAATAAAAAGAAAATCGCTTTTGTTATTAATGAAAAAACAGAAGATGTCTTTTTACAAGCAGAAAATTTAAGATTAAATGGCGATATTGTCAAAATTGTTATGCGTAGTAAAAACTTTAAACATCAAAAAGAAACTCTTTTAGAAAAAGGTTACGAAATTATTGAAATGTAATAAAGAAAAGTTGGTAGTAATTGCCAATTTTTTTTATGTCAAAAAGTTCAAAATAATAACGGTGAAGTATATGAAAAAATATTTTTTTGTGATAACCATTTTAATCATTTTTATTTTATTAACATTTATTCCTTATAGTTATGGTTATGAAGATAAAGTAACAACCATTAATTTAGCTAGTTATTTAGAAGAAAATAATATTACCAATGTTAAAAAAATTTGTAGTAATGAGTTTTGTGATTATTTAAGGAGTGTTAATTTAATCAAAAGTATTTCTATTTATGAAGAAAAATGTGAAAAATATTGGCAAGAAAAAATAGGCTCTCAAAAAGCCTATGAAATGAAGATTAAAGGATTTCCTATTACCGATATTGTTTTAATGGGTGAGTGAATCTCCTTGATAAATGTCTCTTTTTTTCATTTCTTTATCAATGTCATTTAAAACGCAGAATTTTTTTAAGAGCCATTCTGGAGCAATTAAGTCTTCTTTAGTCGGGTCACCTGTGATTCTTTCAATAACAATTTTAGGGTCAAGTTCTTTTAACTGATCACAGACAATATCAATATATTCCTCTTTCGTTAAAACATGGAAGTTTGTTTGATAATAGTAATCGGCTAATGGAGTATTTTTTAAAATATGTAACATATGAATTTTAATCGCGTCAATTTTTAAGTTATTTAAATATTTTACAGTTTCTATCATCATTTCTTTTGTTTCAAAAGGAAGGCCATTAATAATATGAACGACAGTGAAAATATTTCTTTTTTTAAGTTCTTTAATACAATTTTCAAAATTTTCTAAGGAATGTCCGCGGTTAATTAGTTTTAAAGTTTCCTCATGAATCGTTTGCAGACCAATTTCTACCATTAAAAAAGTTCGGTTATTTAATTCACTTAAATAGTCATAAGTCTCTTTACTAATCGCGTCACTTCGAGTGGCAATAGCAAGGCCTTTTACATTAGGAATTTTTAATACGGTTTCAAAGTTCTTTCTTAAAGTTTCAAGTGGGGCATAAGTATTTGTACCTGCTTGAAAATAAGCAATATAAGAAGCAACTGGCCATTTTTTACTGAGAACATTTTTAACATTTTCAAATTGAGTTTCTAAATCATCTTTCACATCACCGGCAAAGTCACCACTTTTATGAGAGCAAAAAATACAGCCATGCCCATTTTTTATATTAGGACAGCCCATGCCCGCATTTAAACTTACTTTAAAAACTTTTTGATGAAACTTATTTCTAAAAAAATAATTTAAAGTATGATATCTTTTATTGTCGTCACTGTATAAAAACATAATTCTTTCCTTTCCGAATTTCCTTAATGTTAAACCTTTCTTTTTCATGTGTCAATTAAAAATGTAAATTTCCTTTGAATAGAAGATGTGTTATAATTTATAAATAGTGAAGAGGGGTCATAAAATATGAATTATATGGACGCTTGTTTTAAACCTGATTATAATAAAGCCAAAAGTAAAAGTGAAGCTATATTTGAAGGTGTTAATTACCGTATTACTATTCTTTCGGAACGTTTAGTAAGACTAGAATATAATAAAGATGGACAATTTTTTGACGATTTAACAGAGTTGGTTCGTAATCGTGATTTTGATATTCCTGAATTTAAAGTAAATCAAGATGATAAATATTTAGAAATAACCACCAAATATTTTATGCTTAAATATATGAAAGAAAAGCCTTTTGAAGGGTTAAATATTGAGATTTATCTTTTAAATACAGATAAGATATGGAACGTTAAAAGTAAAGAAGTTCGTAATTTTAATACGTCGGGACAAGGTTTTATCTTGGATAAAGCCGATTATCAAAAAGGACTTTATTCAGTAGATGGTTTTGTTACCCTTGATGATAATGCCTCTATGATTATTAACCAAGATGGCTTTTTGACACCAAATGTTGAAAATCGTTTTGATAAATATGTTTTTATGTACCGTCGTGATTTTGGAATGTGTCTAAAAGATTATTTTACGTTGACAGGTTATCCACCATTAATCCCTAGATATGCGCTTGGGAACTGGTGGAATAAAAGTGAGATTTATAACTTTATGGATGTTAGCAATCTTTTAAGTAAATTTAATAGAGAAGATATTCCTTTAGCAGTTGTATTATTAGATGAATTTTGGCATTTAAAGGACGCTAGAGACTTAGATAAATATAAAACAGGTTTTACTTTTAATCGTAACTTATTTTCCGACCCAGTTTATTTTACAAACTTTTTACACGAAAGAGGTGTCAAATTAGGTTTAAATGTTAATCCTACAGAAGGCATTATGCCCCATGAAGATGCCTACGATATGATTGCAAGTCAACTAGGACTAAACGACAAAAGTACCATTCCTTTTAATGCTTTTGATAAAAATATTTTACAAATTTATTTACATCAACTTATTGAACCTTTAGAACAAAAAGGCATTGATTTCTTTTGGATTTCCTATGATAATGCTAAAGACATATTAACGAAAAGAGCCTTAGCTTACTATCATTATTATTATGCTAATCGTTTTGATAATAAAAGAGGTTTTATCTTATCTTCTAACGGTAATGTTAATGCTCATCAATATACGGCTTTAGATGGAGGAAGAACCCTTGTTTCTTGGGAGGTATTAAATGAAATACCTTTCTTTGACGCCGCGGCAGCCAACAAAGGACTTTTATGGTGGAGTCATGATATTGGGGGATACATGGGAGGAGTCGAGGACGCGGAACTTTATATGCGTTATGTGCAAATGGGAGTTTATAGTCCTTTACTTCGTCTTTCTTCTAAAAGAGGAAAATATTATAAAAGAGAGCCTTGGAAGTGGGATGTTAAAACTTTAAAAATCGTTAAAGATTATTTACAAATGCGTCATAGATTAATTCCTTATTTATATACGGAGGGGTATAAATACCACCAAACCGGTAAACCATTAATTGAACCTTTATATTATCAAAATCCTGAAATTTATGATGAACCTAAATATAAAAATGAATATTATTTTGGTTCTGAATTACTCGTATGTCCTATTACCAAACAAAAAGACACGGTTATGAATCGAACTGTTAAAGATGTTTTTTTACCAGAGGGTGTTTGGTATGATTTTAAAACCGGCAAGAAATTTTTGGGTGATAAAAGATATGTTGTTTTCTATAAAGATGAAGATTATCCTGTTTTTGCTAAATCAGGTTCTATAGTGCCCCTTGGTAACTTTTATGAAAATATAAATGATACAAGACCACCAGAAAGTATGGAAATTCATATTTTCCCTGGTAAAAGTAATATTTATAATCTTTATGAAGATGATGGTGAATCTAAACTTTATGAAAAAGGTTATTATTTAATAAGTTCTATCGATTATAACTATCTACAAAATAACTTTACGGTGATTATCCGACCTATTGAAGGTAAAAGTGGCATTATCCCAGAGTATAGAGATTACAAAATACGTTTTAGAAACACGAGAAAAGCAGAACAAGTCGTAGCTTATCAAGATAATGAAATATTTCCATCTGAGTCTTATGTTTTAGATACAGATTTTGTGGTTGAGGTTAAACACGTTAAAACAAGTTCTCAACTTTCTATTAACTGTAAAGGAAAAGATATTGAAATTGATGCGGTTCGTTTAATTAATGAAGATATTGATTCCATTATTAATGATTTACAAATTAAAACAAATTTAAAAGAAATGCTTGCTAATATTATCTTTAGTGACATGGATATTAAGAAAAAAAGAATAGCGATACGAAAATTAAAACAAGTGGGACTTGATAAAAAGTTTATTTCCATGTTTATGAAATTAATGGAATACGCTTCACAAATTTAATTATTAAAATCAATATTTTCAATAAAAGATTTTATGGTCATACTGTAATAATGTATGACCTCTTTTTTGCTTAGTTTTTCGTCTTTCAAATAATAATCGGCAAAAGTACTCCCAATCGCATTAGCTAAAAAAGTACATAAAAAATTTTTATAAGTTTTATTTAAAGTCAAATGTCTTTTTGTTTCTTCCGTATTAATAAGATATTCCACTGCTTCACAAATTTCATTAAAAAATAAATTTTTTAAATTCGTTTCACTAAAAGAATCTTCAAGGTTAAGAAGAAAATCTTTATTATTATCGACATAATTTAAAATACTTTCAAAAGCTTCTAGATGATTTTTGATATCAAATCTTGTTTTTACATCTTTAGTATCTTCTTCAATAATCCATTTTATTAAAGCATTAATATCTTCAAAATGATAATAAAAAGTATTACGGTTTACGCCTACAAAAGAAGTAATATCTTTAATACTAATAGTGCGAAAACTTTTTGTTTTCATAAGTTCTTTTAAAGCATTTGCAAGTTTATATTTGGTATCCATATCATTTTTATATTTGCCGCGCATAAGTTATCACCTAATCTTATTATAAAATATTTTTGAAATTTAGGCAAATGATTAAAATTGACTATTGTTTGTTGTTTGGCATAAGATTATAATGTTAGACGTGGCCTAAAAAAGGACTTAGAAAAAAGAAAGGAAACTAATCATGAAAAAAAATAATTTTTTAATAAAGTTAGGTGACTTTATTACGAATGCCAGATATTTTTTCTTAGTTTTATTCCTCGGATTAACTATCTTCGGTTTTGTAAACTTAAATAATGTTTCCGTGAATGAAAGTATTGTTAGTTATTTACCTGATGATACTGAGACCAAAACTGGACTCGATTTAATGGGAGAAGAATTTGGCAATTTAAAAAGTATTCGTTTAATGGTTGAGAATATAAACTTAACGAATGCTAATACGATAACAACAGAAATTTCTAAAGTTAACCATGTAAAAGCTGTTTTATTTGATGGTAGTGAAAATTCCTATAAAGATAATAAAGCTTTATATCAGGTTGAACTTGATGATGTTTCTAAAGAAGAACTAGAAGATGTAAAAAAAGACATCGAAGAGGTGGTATCAAAAGAAACATACACCATTTATTCTGAAGATTTTGAAGATGCGACAGATGGTATTACAACCGTTCTTATTATCGCTTGTATCATTATCGTTGTGGTCTTAACGATTACCTCTAAAACATATTTTGAACCTGTGATTGCCTTTATTATTTTTGGAATATCTATCATTCTTAATATGGGTAGTAATTTCTTACTTGGTGAAATTTCTTACATCACAAAATCAATTGCTGTTATTTTACAATTAGCCTTATCTATCGATTATGTTATCATTTTTATGAATCAATATATGAAAGAGATTAGTGATACGGATGATAAGATATTGGCTATTAAAAAGACAGTATCTAAATCTATGCCTGAGATATTTGCAAGTTCTCTTACAACCGTATCTGGTTTACTTGCCTTATGTTTCATGCAACTTAAACTAGGTGGCGACATTGGTATCGTTTTATCAAAAGGTATTATTTGTAGCCTTTTAACCGTAATTCTTGTTATGCCAAGTTTACTTGCGATTTTTCATAAACCAATCGTGGCTTTGAAAAAGAAAGAAAAAGAAAAGAATTCCTCTTCTAAACTTGCTACTTTTATTTTTAAAAGTCGTCAAGTATTATTACCTTTGTTTGTTGTGCTTGTTATAGTATCTCTTTTCTTACTACCACATTATAATTATGTTTATAATCCAACCAGTGCTGAAGCGGTAGTTAAAAGTGAAAATGTGAAAGCTTTAGATAAGATAGAAGAGACATTTGGTAAAAGTAACATGGTGGTTCTTTTATTTGAAAATAACGAAAAAGATTACCACAAAGAAATGGAACTTGCAAGTGAAATTAGCAAGTTAGATAATGTAAAAGCTGTGACAAGTATTGGAGGCTATCAACTTGCTGATAATATCTATCTTGGTACAGAAGTTAGTTATTTAGAAGCTTCACAAATATTTAATATTGATAATGAAACAAGTTTAAATTTATTTAAATTTTATGCAAGTCAAAAAAATGAAATAGAAAAGTTGGCAAATCCATTAGATTATAAAGTTACTATTATTGATATGTTATATTTCTTAAAAGAGAATGAAGCAAGTCTTCCTCTTACTTCTTCTTTAGTAACTCAAATTGATACTTATTATAATCTTATGAATGAAAATATCAGTTTGTTAGAAAGTGAAAATTATACTCGTTTTATTATTACCTTAAATACTAAGGAAGAGGCGAGTGAAACTTATGAACTTATCGATAACATTAGAGCGAAAGCTAAAGATAGTTATGAAGGCGTTACCTTAATTGGAAATAGTATCAATGCTCATGATTTGGAAAGTTCATTTACTTCTGACAATTTAATTATTACTCTTATTACCATATTATTTATTGCCATTATTTTATTATTTACCTTTAAATCTTTAGGTATGACCATTCTCTTAATCTTGGCTATTGAAGGAAGTATCTTAATAAACTTTGGTATTATTGCTTTAACTAAGGAGCCAATGTTCTTTATGGGGTATGTTGTCGTATCAGCTATTCAAATGGGTGCTACGATTGACTATGCGATTGTCATTGCAAGTCGTTATAGAGATTTAAGAAAGAAACTAGATAAAAAAGAAGCCATTATAGGTACCCTTAATGATCGTTTACCTGCTGTGTTTACGAGTGGTTTAATTCTTGTGGTAGCCGGTTTCTTAATTGGTTTAATTTCTAAATCCGCAGTCATTTCCCAAATAGGTTTATATTTAGGACTTGGTACTCTTATTTCTTTAATTACTACGGTTTTTGTTTTACCAGCTATTCTTTATGTATTTGATAGTTTTATTGATAAAACAACGTTTGGTAAAAAAGAATAATTATTTAAAAAGGCAAGGCTTTTATAAGTCTTGTTTTTTTGTTAAAATGAGGATAGAAAGACAAGAAATGAGGTTAACATGAAAGTATTATCAATTAAAGAACCATTTGCTACTTTGGTAAAAGACGGGGTAAAAAGATATGAAACTCGTAGTTGGAAAACGAACTATCGTGGTGAAATCTATATTCATGCCAGCATAGGTTTAAGTACCTCTTTAAATAAAGAAAAAGGAATGTCTTATTTAAAAAGTGATATAAAACCAGGTTATATTTTATGTCGTTGTAATTTGGTCGATTGTATTTTAATGGATGAAGATTTTATAAATTATATAGAAACTGAAACGAATGAAAAAGATTATGGAGATTATCGTTTAGGAAGATATGCATGGAAGTTAGAAGTCTTAGAAGTGTTAGAAACACCAATTTTAGCTAAAGGAAGATTAGGTATTTGGAATTATGAAGATAATTAAAAAACAAAAAATAATTTTATGCTACGGGTAAACTTTTTTGTTTGTAATCTTCTTTCAATTGCGGTATATTATTTAAGGCGAGAAAGAGGTTGTATATGAAAGAGTTACGAATGAGAAAAAGTGGTTTGTTTTATGAAACTTTTGATGAAGACGCCGTTATTATGCATTATCTTTTTAATTATAAAATTATAGATGAACGGGTGGCATTCCCAACGAATTCTTTAGATAAAGTTATCAATATTTTAAATGAACAAGAAATAGATTATCTCATTATTGGTGGACCCGAAAGAATAAAAAATGAATTTGGAGAAAGTAATAGTTATTCAGAAATTTTAAAAAAGGCTGAAAATAAAAGAGAAGCAGAAGATAGACTAAATGAACTGCTTCCCAAATTAGAAATATTAGATAAAGTGACATTAGATAGTGTTTTAACAGAATTTGAAACGAAAATAGCTAATTTTTAAGCTTTTTTTCTTTTGAAAGAAAAAATAAAGGCTAGATATAAAAATGAAACAATCGTGGAAGAACCTCCATAGCTTACAAAGGGTAAGGGTATTCCGATGATAGGAAATAAACCTAAATTCATGCTAATGTTAATAAATTCATTAATAATGAGACAACATAGAAAAGAAGTAGCAAATATTTTTTGCTCTTTTTTTATGATTTTTTGACTATAAGAGTGAAGATAGGAGTCTAATATAAAGAAACACAAGATGATAATAAGTTCGCCACTAATGCCGAATACATTAGCGCAAAGAGAAAAAGCAAAATCTGTTGGTGCTTCGGGAATATATATTCCTGCCTCGGTTAAATTAAACCGAAAGAAAGGGGCACTTCCAATCGCAATTAAGGCATTTTCAATCTGCATGCCATTACCAATAGATAATAATCTATCAATACGATAGAAAATAGATGAACCAAGTAAAGCTAATAAAACCTCTTTCTTAAAAAGATAAAGATAAGTAAAAATACCTCCGATAGCTAATATTAATATACTTAAAATGATGAGCCATCTTTTACGAATGTTGGAAAAAAATAAGGAAACAATGGTAATAATAGCTAAAAATAAGATAGCTCCTGTATCTGGTTCTAGAAAAATAAGTAAAGATGGAATTAAAAATAAGATAAAAACTTTAAAAAGTAACCATAGTTCTTGATACCATTTTTTGGGTTTTTGCTTTGCTAAATAATGGGCTAAAAAAAGGGTATAACTTAGTTTCATAAACTCACTAGGTTGAAAACTAAAATATTTTAAAGAAAGCCATGCTTTTGCTCCGTTGGTACTTTCTCCTATAAATAAAACGAGAATTAATAAAATAATATTTATGATATAAAAGATGAAACTATATTTAAATAATTTTTCTAGTGGTAAAAAATGTGACACGAATAAAATAATAAATCCAATTGTAAACCATAAAATTTGTCTTTCAAAATGATTAGCAAAAATGTCTGTAATAAACTTTGCATGGTACATTAAAACTAGACTGATGCTTATCAGAATAAGAAAAGGAAAATAAAAAAATAATATTTTATAAATTGTTTCTTTTTTCATACTTTTATTATGTTTCATAAATGAAAGTTTTAATCATAAAATAAAGCAAGAGGTGATTTTTTTGAAAGATTTACCAAAGGTTTTTCAAAGTCCAATGGAGAAAAAAATTGATAATAATAAAGAGCTTTTTTATAGTAGACTAAAAGAAATGAAACAAGATAAAAATATTCCGCATAAAATCGATACTATTTTTCATGACCGAAGTTTTGTTTATAAAAAAGAAGTTGAAATAACCGTTAAGGATCAAACGGAGGTTAAAACAATCGTTGGTAAAAGTGGTAATTATTTACTTACTTTAGATGGTGGTAAAATAAAAATATCTGATATCAAAGATATTAAAATTATTTAAAAGTTGGTGAAAGCCAATTTTTTTTGACAAGTTTTGTCGAATAACTTGCAAGAATTTCTTTTCTGAATAGAATAAGGGCTACTTTTGTACAAAGGAATAAATTTAAATGAAAGAGGATGAGGTATGAATACGAAAGAGAAAATAAAGTTTCCCTTACTTAAAGATAAAGTAGCCAAAAAATTATTTACGGAGAAAAAGGTAGGTTTAGAGTATTTAAGAAAAATCATAAGTCTGGCCATAGGTATTCCTGTAGATATGATAGATAAAGATATTAAACTAATACACCCCAATATTGGTGTCAATAAAAACATTGTAAATTCAGAAGCCGATGTTGTTTTAGAGAATGATGAATTTTATGTTAATCTAGAAATTAATTATTATAATAACGAAACAAGTGATATTAAAAATGGTTTGTATTTATGTCATTTACTTTTAAGACAAGTAAAAAATGCTAAGGAATATGAAGACCTAAAAAAAGTTTATCAAATCAATCTAAATAGTTATGATGCCTTAGGAAAAGAAGAATTTATTTATCATAGTAAACTATATGAAACCAAACATCATATAGAAAGAAGTGATTTCATAGAAATCATTGATATCAATCTAGAAAAGTTAAGACAAATCGATTATAATACTCTTGTAAAGAGCGAAGATATGACATTAGAAAAAGCATTATACCTTTTCGTGTGTGATGACATGGAAAAGTTAAATGTTATTTACGAGGGTGATAAATTAATGAAAAAGTTAATGAAAGAAAATGAAGATTTATTAAAAGACTTTGATGAAATGCTTTATTATGACCGAGATAAGATGTTTGAGAATGCTTGTTATGAAAAAGGATATGCCAAAGGTAAACAAGAGCGAAATGAAGAACTTGCCAAAGATATGCTTATAGCAAATGAGCCTATCCAAAAAATTGTTCAATTCTCAAAACTATCAAAAGAAGAAATATTAAAGTTAAAAGATGAATAAAAATGACTCAGAAATTTCTGAGTTTTTTTGACAAGTTTTGTCGAATGACTTGCCAGATTTTTGTTTCTGAATAGAATAAGGGCTACTTTTGTACAAAGGAATAAATTTAAAGAAAGAGGATAAATCATGAATACGAAAGATAAAATAAAGTTTCCCTTACTTAAGGATAAAGTAGCCAAAAAATTATTTACAGAAAAAAAGGTAGGTTTAGAGTATCTAAGAAAAATCATAAGTCTAGCCATAGGTATTCCTGTAGATATGATAGATAAAGATATTAAATTAATACACCCGAATATTGGTGTCAATAAAAACATAGTTAATTCTGAAGCAGATGTAGTTTTAGAAAATAATGAATTTTATGTTAATTTAGAAATTAATTATTATAATAATGAAACCAGTGATATTAAAAATGGTTTGTATTTATGTCATTTGCTTTTAAGACAAGTAAAAAATGCTAAAGAATATGAAAATCTAAAAAAAGTTTATCAAATCAATTTAAATAGTTATGATGCTTTAGGAAAAGAAGAATTTATTTACCATAGTAAACTATATGAAACCAAACATCATATAGAAAGAAGTGATTTCATAGAAATCATTGATATCAATCTAGAAAAGTTAAGACAAATCGATTATAATACTCTTGTAAAGAGCGAAGATATGACATTAGAAAAAGCATTATACCTTTTCGTGTGTGATGATATAGAAAAGTTAAATGCTATTTACGAGGGTGATAAATTGATGAAAAAGTTAATGAAAGAAAATGAAGATTTATTAAAAGATTTTGATGAAATGCTTTATTATGACCGAGATAAAATGTTTGAGAATGCTTGTTATGAAAAAGGATATGCCAAAGGCAAAAAAGAACGAAATGAAGAAATTGTTAAAGAAATGCTAAATAAAGGGATGGAACTTCAAGATATCATAGATATTACAGGTTTAACAGAGAAAGAAATAAGAGAAATTGCTTAGCTTATATATTTATACGTTGTAAATAAAAATACAGGTCAATTATATGACCTGCATTTTTTTATAATAGTTCATCAATATATCTTTTCAATTGTTTAGCGTCTTTGCCAAAAATGATTTTTAATTGATTATCAATTTCCACAATTCCTTTAGCTCCTAATTTGGTGATTCCATCTTTATCAACTTTGGAAATATCTTTTAAAACTACTTTAAATCGTGATAAATTACATTCGGCATTAATAATATTATCTTTTCCACCTAAGTAGCCTAAAAGTTTGTTAGCTTCTAAATGGAAATCTTTTTTCATTAATTTGATAACAACTAAAGAAATAAATAATAGAACTAAAAGAATAATGCTATATACTAAATAATCGTTCATCTTATCAACTCCTTTAAAAATTATACACTATAAAGGAAAAAAATGCACTAAAAATAAAATTTAACATAAATTAATAGTGAGAATAGAGGAAAGGGGAATTTATATGAGTAACACTTCATCAAATTGCATTGCTGAAATACTAAATGTTATATTAGTCCTACAACAAAATGCTTGTCCAGACTCTTGCTTAGATTCATGTGATAGACCAGTTTTAGGTGGAGGACCTAATTGTCTAATCTGTAATACTAGACCAATCGAACTTTATACATGTGGTTCAAATGGTACACCATTTGCAATGCCAACAAGTAAAGATCCTGTTGCCGGTGGAACAACATCAACTGTTTTCAGAGTTGAAAAAGTTGATAACAATTGTTGTACTTGCCGTGTCTTAGATACTAATCCAGATACTTCAAGTTTAAATCCTTATATTGCAACAAATTCATTTTTTACCATGGACTTATCTTGTTGCTGCGCTATCCGTTGTTTATCTGATACCTATGTAGAATGTGTTTAAAAAGACTGTTGATTTTTCAACAGTTTTTGTGTGCCCAAATATACTTCTTTTGAAAGGCTTTTAAAAAAATATCATTTATGCTATAATTTTTTAAGAATAGGTAAGGGATTGTATGAATACTTTTAATGAAAAATATAATGAATTTGTCAAAATATGCCAAGATGGAGAACTTAGTGAAAAAAAATTAGCTCATCTTATGAATTTATTTAATGAATTTCCAACACCCGATTTTGAAAAAAAATTAGTTTTTGAAATGCTTAAAAATGTTTTTCAAGAATTAGAAATTGCTTATGATGGTAATGATTTAAAAGAATATCAAAAACTATTAAATGCCATTATTACTTTTAATATTCATTATGAAAATATCATTAATGGGCAATTTGAAGTTTCTGAAAAGAAAACTGTGGCTAAAGATGTGTTTAATTCTTTAAATAATGTTTTGGACAATTTAAATCATTATTATCAAAAATTGTTTCAAACCACAAAAGAATTAACTAAAGAAAAACTTCCTGCTTTAAAAGATTTTGATGATACTCTCACGAAAGAGGAATACGTTTCTTATATTAGAGATTTAATGACACCTACCCATCATACTTTAGAAAATCCTTCTAAGGAAGATGATTTATTTAAAGAAATTTCTTTTGCTGAAGCTATTTCTTCTTATGCTATTAATAAAGAAGAAGTTAAGGAAGAGGAAAAAGAAATAGTAAAAGAGGAACCAGAAAGTATTAGTAATAATCTTTTAGAAGAACCACCTAAAGTCATTGCTTTAGAAACGAAAGAAGAAAGAATCAATAGAGAAATTAAAGATGAACGTCAAGCTAATTTTGAAGCATATATTTTAAAACTTTATGAAGGTATTGATGAAAATCGTAAAAGAATTGGTAAGTTAAAATATAAAGTTTTGCAAGAAGAATTGCTTATTAGCAGTGAAGTTGATTACTATAATGAATGTGTTAAAAAAATAAAATGTTTTACTAAAGAAGCCACGAGATTAGAAAAAATATCTCCTAAGAATTTAAATGATGTTTATGAAAATTTGAATATTCCAAATAGAGATATGTCGATTGAAGAAATTTATGATTATTTGTCTCATGATGAAAAATATGCTTTTACAGATATGAAAGAAATAAGAAAACCAATTTTATCAATAGGTTATGATGAGACGTTAATCCAAAAGCAAGAAGAACCAAAAGAGGAAGAAAAAAAGGAATCTGAGGTAAGGCCAGAACCACAATTTGTTCCCAATATCAATAGTTTATTTGTGCCTAAAATGAACACAAAAATGTATACCGATTATACCTTTGCAGAGGAAACACGTCCATTATTTGTAACAGAAGGTCCTTGTTCTATTAAAGAAATAGATTTTAAAGATTCTGAAGGAAAAGTGTATTCAGCTTTTTCAGAATTAGACTCTTTAGAATATCAAAATAAAGGTTATAAAGCTTTTGCAATATCCAAAAATCCTTATGAATATTATCGCTTAGAAGATGTTTATTAAAAAAGAAAGTCAGTGATGACTTTCTAATTGTTATATAAACGATATAAATTTATTTCAGGAATATTATTAAATCTAGCACTGATTTTTTGCGTTCCAATTCCACCACTTACAATTAGGGTGGAATTTTTTTGTTTATAAATTCCTTTTTGGTAATTTCCTGTATTAGACTCTTTATATACACCATTAATAAAAGGTAGTCTTATTAAACCTCCTAAACTATGTCCCGCAAAAACAAAATCTGTTTCATTTTGAACATCGTCAAAAATAACTGGTTCATGAACTAAGAAGATTTGTAAGCTGTTAGTATTTTCTTTTTTAAAAGCATTGGTTAAGTCATATTTATTTTTAGTAATGGATGAAATACCACTTATATAAATAGGAGTATCACTTTCATAATAAATCGGCATATTTTCACTTTCTAAAATTTTAAAATTGGCTTTGGTGAAAATATCAGTAAAACTATTTTCATCTAAGTAATCTTCATCGCCCTTGACCGCTAGTTTAACAATATTAGCATTTAATTTACTTAAAGCACTTGTTAAATATTCCATATCAGAAGTTGTTAAATTAATAGAATCGTCAAATAAATCTCCTGTAAATACTAAGATGTCTGGTTTTAAGTAATTGATTTTGTCAATAACTTGATTCATTTCATTTTCACCGGTGGATACTCCAAAATGAATATCTGAAAATTGTACAATTTTAAGACCATTAAAAGATTCAGGTAATTTCTCATTAACAAGAGCATATTCGGTAACTTTGAGTAGTTTAGGCTCTACTTTAAAAGCATATAAAAAGAAGATACCAATTAAAATAACAATACCAATAACAATTTTTAATAAAATCCTAGGCTTTTTAGGAGCTTCTTTTAATTCATCAGATACCATACATTGCACCTAAAATTGCTGCAAAAACAGCAATACCATTATTAAACATATGCATTAATGTACTTGTAAAAATAGAGTCGGTGTCAACATAAGATTTAGCAAGGAAATACCCCATGACACTGTAAGGGATAACAAAAAGGGTATTAATGCTAAAAAATGAAGAAGCAAAATTAGCTAAAGAAGAAAAATCAAGAGAAATTAAAATATGAGCACTACCAAAAATAAGAGCAGAAATAATTAAAAAATAATTTTTATTATTAAAAGCTTTTTTCATACTTTTACGGAAAACCATTTCTTCAATAAAAGGACCTATGAAGACCATTGTTAAAATAGAAAAAAGAGGATAAAGAGTAATGATGCTTCTATTGGCACTTTCATTTTGGGCAATATCACCCGTTAGACTAATTAGTAAAAGGTTACAAAGAGTTGAAAGAATTAAAGACTTTCCATAATTAGTTATTGCTACTTTAAAACAATTTTTGAAATTATCTTTAAAATTTTTGAAATCATTTTTCAATGTTTTTCTATGATAGAACACTAAAAAAGCTAAGGCTATTAAGTAAATACTCAAGTTGGCAAGTAAATAAAAACTTGTTTTAGTAAGGTCAAGATTTAAAATCTGAAACATTGCTGAGATAAAAATAGGTAAAATAACAAGGTAACTTACAATAATAAGTAATCCCTTCGCTAATTCTTTGAAATTTATTTTTTGCATATAATCATCTTTCTTTCTAATAAAAATATAACATAATAAAAATAATAATTCAATTTTGAAATCGATGCTTTACAATGAAAAGAATTTCTTTTAAAATCATTTTGTGATGTAAAATGAATGAAGAAGTAATATCTAAACTTTTGTTATGGTTTAACGAAAATAAAAGAGATTTGCCATGGCGCCATACGAGTGATGCTTATAAAATTTGGATTAGTGAGGTTATGCTTCAGCAAACAGGGGTCATAACCGTAATGGATTACTATACGAGATTTATTAAAGAATATCCTAATATCGAAAGTCTTTCTAAAGCACCTTTAGAAAGAGTTTTAAAATTATGGGAAGGTTTAGGGTATTATTCTCGGGCTAAAAATTTACATAAATGTGCTCAAAAAGTAATAGAATTAGGATATGATAATCTACCTCAAGATAAAAAAGTACTTCAATCACTTCCTGGATTAGGACCCTATACGGTAGGAGCTATTTTATCCATTGCTTATAACGAAAAAGAACCGGCTATTGACGGTAATGTTAAAAGAGTCTTATCAAGAGTTTATGAAGAAAAAGAAGATATTTCAAAATCAAAAGTTTTAAAAGGTTATCAAGAAAAATTAGCTTTGTTAATGCCTGATAACAAAACAAGAGAATTCACAGAGGCCTTTATTGAACTAGGTGCTTTAATATGTACTTTTCATACAACTCCTAAGTGTGAAGAATGTCCATTAAAATCATGCTGTAAGGCTTATGAACATAATGAGGTAGCGAGTTATCCACCTATTAAAATAAAGAAAGAAAAGAAAGAAGTTAATAAAACGGTGTACGTTTTAGAATATGATAATATGTTTTCTATTTATAAAAATGAAGAAGGATTATTAAATGGTCTTTATGTTTTTCCGAATAAAGACGAATGGTTAGATAAAGAAGAGTTAAAAGAAACACTACCATATAAAATAGATTCTATTATAGAAAAGGGAGTTGTAAAGCATACTTTTTCACATGTTGTTTGGAATATGCAAATTTATTTAGTGAAATTAAAAGAAAAAACATCTGATTATCTTTTTGTTTCAGAAAGTGAAATAGAGTCGACATATTCTTTACCAACGGCATATAAAAAAGTCTTTACGAAACTTTTAAAATAGTGTATTCTTTTAGAAGAAAAAGGAGAATAGTTATGAATTATTTGATTAATGGAGTACGTGGTTTTTGTATGGCTCTTGCTGACAGTGTACCTGGTGTCAGCGGAGGAACTATCGCGTTTATTTTAGGATTTTATGATCAATTCATAAATTCTTTAAACAACTTGGTTTTTGGAAATAAAAAAGAGAAAAAAGAAGCCCTTTTCTTTCTTATAAAATTAGGTATTGGTTGGGTTATTGGAATGATTTTAGCTATCTTAGTGTTGACGAGTTTATTTGAAAATCATATTTATGAAGTTAGTTCTGTTTTTATTGGTTTCATTATCTTTTCTTTACCACTTATTATTTCAGAAGAAAAAGGTGTTTTAAAGGGAAAGTATAAAAATTTATTGTTTTTGATTTTAGGTATCGTTATTGTTTCTTTAATTACTTATTTTAATCCAATGAACGGTAGTGAAAATGTTGTGGATATCACAAACTTATCATTTGGTTTAATTTTATATGTTTTTGTGGCAGCAATGATTGCGATATCTGCTATGGTTTTACCTGGTATTAGTGGTTCAACTTTATTACTTATTTTTGGCCTTTATATTCCAATTACGACAGCTATTAAAGAATTTTTACATTTGAATTTTGGATATTTTCCTATTTTAGTTGTATTTGGTTTAGGAGTATTAACGGGTATTGCTGTGGTTATTAAAGGAATAAAAGTTGCTTTAAGTAAGTATCGTAGTCAAACGGTTTACTTAATTTTAGGTTTAATGCTTGGTTCTTTATATGCCATTGTTATGGGACCAACTACTTTAGAAGTTTATCATGACCCAATGACTTTCCAAACATTTTCAATAGGCTTCTTTATTTTAGGAGGTCTTATCATAGGACTACTTCAATGGCTAAAAGGATTTCTTGCTAGAAAAAATAAATAAAATTTTTTGAATTCATCTTATATTTTAAGATGAGTTTTTTTATGGACTTAAATAGGAGAATTTGATAGAATTAAGAAGAGAAACGGTGGTGCAGTTATGGACGAAGAAAATGAAAATTTAGAAGAATTGGAAAATGAATCGACTCCAACTGAAGAAAATATTCCTGCAGAAATAGAAGCTGAACCACCCAAAAATGATCTTTTAGCAACAGGGGAAAAGAAAGTAATTAACGAACTTCTTAAAATAAATCCTTTGGCATGGGTTGCAATTGGAGCTGCACTTTTTGTGATTTTTCTTATTGTCTTTTTTAGTCTTATAAATCAAGCTTCTGGCGGAAACGATTTATATTATAAAGAAGGTGCTTGTACTACAGTAACAGTTAAATATGAACCTTATAATGAAAATGAACCATCTAGCACACTTCAAATGGATTTGGAAACTTATGTTCAAAGTGCTGCTATAGAATATATGAAAGACTTAACAGAACATGAAGATGAAACAGCTGTCATTCAAGTTTATTTTGCTTTAACGATTGCTCTTCGTACAGAAGCTATATCTAATAACTGTACAGTTACCTATCGAGACAAGCAACTTTCTAAAAATCCTACTACCAATGATTATTTAGAAACAGTTTTAAAAGAAACGAAAGGAGTTATTTTAGGAGATAAAGATCATAATGTGATTTCTAATGCTCATGTTTCAGATTTTTGTTGGTACAACGTCAATGATAATCAAGAAGAATATAAAATTTATCCCAAAGACACATTATCGGTATCTAATTATTTTGTAAATAATTATGTTGATAATGAAATTTATAAAAAATGTCCTTGTAACGATCCACAAGGAAGTTACTATGACTCTGAATGGGGTATGTGTTGGACTAGATGGCAAACAAATGAAGATAAAGAAAATGAAGAACCCGAATATGAATATGCTTGGCTTCATGATGATGACGAAACTGGTTTCAGTGTTGTTGGAGCTTATAATTTAATGCGTTATAATGTTGAAAAAACTGATGAGTCAGAAAAAGATAAGGGGTATGGTTATAATCTTATTTTAAAATATTTTTATGGTCAAGATATTACTTATATGACAGTAGATAAGGACACTGTGAAAAACAATTTACCAACACAAGTATGTTCTAGTGATTCCTTACCATATGATAGCACTCCTTTAAGTAGGGATGAATTTATTAGTGCTGTAACTAATTTTCTTTCTTCTGGTAATTATGCAAGTTGGGCACAAAATTTTATTGATAATGCGGGTGCTATATATGATATGGGACAAGAAAAAAATATTAATCCAGAACTTATTTATATTTTTGCTCGAAAAGAAACATCTTTTACAACAAATGATACTAATACTAAACATTATAATTATTATGGCTATGGTGTTTATAATGGTCAAAGTGTTGGAAAATTATTTTCTAGTTTTATGGAAGGTGTTGAAACTCTTTATGATTGGTTTGTTAAAGCAGGAAGTATGCATGGAATCGTTCAAAAATATTCTTATTTAGGAACATATTTAGCTAATCCTGGTAGTAGCGGTTCCGGCGGGTGTTATTATTTAAAAATTATTTATGGTGAAAATTATTCAAGATGTGCCTCTTCTTATAAGTGCTCTAGCGTTAATGGGGGCGCAGGATGTGTGTTGACCACGGATGAAGAAAGAAATGCTTATTTAGATTGGCAAGCAGAAAAATATTTAGTACACCGTAAAGATATCTTTAATTTAAGTGGTACAGTATGTAAGGGGTCCGTTATTCAAACAGACGCAAATTTAACAATACCTAAAAATATGATGAAAGAATCACTAAGTAGTTATTTGAATAGTCAAGGGTTATCTATTCAAGATTTAAACGATACTATTTATAATAATGTTGTTGATAAAGGAGTAGGAACACGTGCTGGTGTGGCAACAGCAGCTACAACTTTAATTAATTACATGCAACAATTTGATGTAAGAATTCCGTATACTTATGGTGGTGGGCATAGTTCAATCAAAGGCATCGGAAGAGCTACCGCAAATTTATTTGGAGTAGATCCAGATTGGGGAACTCCGATTGGAGCTTATTGGACCTCTGGTATGGGACCATATACTCATTACGGACCAGATTGTTCGGCTTTTGTTTACTGGGTGTTGCATAATGGAGGAGTAAAAGTATCTTTTGGTAGTTCTACCAATATGAAAAATTATGGCCCAACTCATGCGAGTGATGGTTCTTACATTGGCCAAGTAGGTGATGTTTTAGTAAGTAGTGGCCATGTATCTATAATTGTTGGAATCAATGAAGAAGAAAGTTACTATATTGTGGCTGAATCAAATGGACTTAGTTCGGGTTATCGGCCTGACACAAAAGGAATTAGTTATCAAAAAATAGGCTTTGTAAACAATTATTATAGTGTTGTAGATATGTCTAGCTATTATAATGATGCTACTAAACATTATTCTGAAGAAGAATATAGTACTGCTTTTGCTAAAGGAAGGTTAGGATGATGAAATGAAAAAAATGTTTTTAGGATTAATCTTAGTTTTTCTATTAAGTGGATGTACTGCCGAATATAATTTAACAATTGACGATATTAATAACATGACATATGATGAGAATTTTGAAATAAAAAGTTCTAATTATGAAGAAGTTTCGTCTATATATGATAGCAAAATTCCTGTTAATGCTTATGATGATGAATTTTTTGACAGTGAATCCAATGATGAGATAGAGGGGGTATCTTATTATGATGTGAAGTCTTTTAAAAAAAATGATGCTTATTTAGTTGATTTTCATTTTACATTTCCAAGTAATCGTTTTAATCATGCCGCAGGTTTAAAAACAGGATTCTATGATTTTACAAAAACGTATAACGAAGATGATAAAACTATAACTTTAGATACGGGATACTTTGATGCTTCCAAATTTCCTGATTTAGAAAAATTAACAATTAATGTAAAAGTTTTAAATGAGGTTGTCTCACATAATGCCGATGAAGTCATTGGCAATACTTATCAATGGACAATTACAGATTTTGAAAATGCACGCCTTGTTTTAACTTATAAAGAGGAAGAAAAAAGTGAAACAAAAAATCAAAGTGTTATTATTATAACTGTGTTCGTTTGCATGGTTTTCTTAGTTATATTTATTGTCGTTATAAAAAAAATTCAGGCTAGAAAATATACGTAGATTTTTCTATGAATAAATAAAATTCTATTGTATAATAGGTTAGTCAAGGAGAGGGTTCTATGAAATTTAGAGTTTCACAAAAAGATTTTATTATATTTGTTGTTTTTTGTATCTTTTTGCTTTATTTATGTGCAATAGCTGTGCTTAATTTTTCATCTTTTGCAAGTGATGGTTCCTTTTATGGACTTAATCCGTTTCCAGCATTTACAAAAGATTATATTGGCCTAACTATTTTCATGTTTATTATTGCTTTAATTATTATTTTTTCAAGTGTTTCGTCTTATATTTTTGATAAAGATAAAAGCGGTAAAAAAATATTAAATATTGGTGATAAAGAAGAAAAAGGATATTCTAGATGGGCTAAAGATAAAGAAATTAAAGAAGCGAAAGATGTTGTTCATGTAAAAGCGGTAGATCAACACGTCGATGGAGCTGGTATTCCTTTAATTAATAATGGGACAGATATTTGGATTGATAATGGTGATTATCATACCATGATTATCGGTTCTACGGGTTCAGGTAAAACAGAATGTATTGTTAAACCACAAGTAAACTTACTTGCTAAAAAAGGCGAGAGTATGATTATTAATGACCCGAAAGGTGAATTATATAAATATTGTGGGGATTATTTAAAAGAACAAGGCTATAATATCGTTGTTTTAAATTTCCGTAATCCAGAAGAAGGAAACTCATGGAATCCATTAGCTACGCCTTACTATTACTTTAAAAATGGCAATACTGATAAAGCTATCGAACTTTTGGAAGACATTGCTAATAATATTTTAGTAGATCCTAAAAACCAAGATTCTGCTTTCTGGGAAAAATCTGGAGCAGACTACTTTTCAGCCTTAGCTTTAGGTTTATTTAGAGATGGTAAAGAAGATGAAATCAATTTAAATTCAATTAACTTGATGAGTTCCGTTGGTGAAGAAAGATTAGGCGCTAAAACGTATATTCAAGAATACTTTAATATGAAAGGTGAGAGTTCACCAGAATACATATTTGGTTCTACGACATTTAATGCTCCATCTGATACGAAAGGTGGTATCTTATCTACTTTCCGCCAAAAAATTCGTATTTTTGCTTCTCGTGAAAAATTATCAGAAATGCTATCTTATAGTGATTTTGATATGCGTAGCATTGGTGAGAAAAAAACAGCCGTATTCTTAATTATTCATGATGAAAAAACAACTTATCACAGTCTTTTAACTGTTTTCTTAAAGCAATGTTATGAAACTCTTATTGAAGTGGCTCAATCAAGAGGTGGTAAACTTGCTTACCGAACTAATTTCATTTTAGATGAATTTGCTAACATGCCTCCTTTATCCGATGTAGATGCTATGGTTTCAGCTGCGAGAAGTAGGGATATCAGATTTACATTTATCATCCAAAACTTCTCTCAATTAAATGATGTTTATGGTAAAGAAGTGGCAGAAACATTAAAAGGAAACTGTGGTAACTTGATCTATCTTATTTCTACGGAAATGGCTGCCTTAGAAGAAATCAGTAAAATGTGTGGCGAAGTAAAAAGTAAAGATAAAGACAAAACCGCTTCTACGCCACTGGTTACTGTTACTGATTTACAAAAGATGAAATTGTTTCAAGCAATTATTAAACGTTTACGTATGAATCCTTTTAAAACACAGTATGAACCTGATTTCAAAATTAACTGGGGTATTGAAAGAAAAGAACTTGCTTTTCCTAAAAGAGAACCAAGACCAGTTGCTACTTTTGATTTAAAAACGTTTGTTTCAGAAGCAAAACAAAAGAAAATGATGGAACAAATGGGAAATAATAAAGAGAGCGGATTTAATCCATTTGCTCCAAGTCCATCTCCATTTGGAGGTGCTCCTTCTAATAATAACCCATTTATGTTTAACAATTCTCCATTAAATGATCCTTTGATGAATAAACCAATGTCTTCTCTTACGAATGATGAAATCGATAAGATGATTGCTGACATTGATAAAAAATTAAAGGAATTAGATGAAGAAGAAAAAAGAGAAAAAGAAAAACAGCAAACTAAAAATACAGAATCTTCTTTTGAACTTCCTAAGTTAGATGATCCTAAATTGGAAGATAGCAAAAAAGTTTCGAAAGAACCAAAAACTGATAAACCTAAAATAAATGTTGATGCAGATTCTATCGTTATGAATGATAATGTCATAACGGATGATGAATTCTTTGATGATTTCTTTCATGAAGAATAGTTGTCAAAACAGTGTCAAATTATTAGAAATTTCAGAAAAATAATTGCAATTTTTATGAGAGATTGATATAGTTTAATTACTTAATAGAGAGAGTTTAAATTCGGAATGGTTTAGGATTATTCTTAGTTTAAACGGCTACTTGAAATGTTATTTTTGAGATTAGCCAAAAGAATGCCTTAGTTGGCCTTATCACTATTAAGGATATCGATATAAAGAAAGAAAACTTTAAGGTAAGCGTACTTTTATAAAAGACAATATGAAAGTATGATTCAAACTAGAGGTAGCGACTTGTCATCGTTATCTTTTTTTTGGCTAAAATATTGAAAATGATTAACTAGTATGTTAGAATTAAAAAGAGAAAGAGGAGGCAAAAGTATGGATAAAATTTGTCAAAAAATACTTGTCTTTTTATGCTTATTTATAGTGGGGGTATCAAATGCTTCTGCAGCGTCAACCTGTGATTATGAAACACAAGTAAAATTAAATTCTGAAGCAGCTAACATCAAAGCTTCTTATGAAGTAAAAGAAATTAAAACTGGAAGAAAAGTAGAAGCTGATTTAGGAGATGAAGAATATATAGACGAAACTTATCAAGGGGTAGAAGTTTCCATCTATAATATGACAGAAGATCTTTATTTAACAGTATTTAACACATCAACAAGTGAAACTAAAACATATAATTATGAAGATACAGATAATGGTAGTATAAAGCTTGTTCGTGGCGAAGAGGGTTTAGAAGAAATTGTGACTTATCAAATTACGATTTATTCTAATCATAATGATTGTAAAGGGGAAGAGTTAAAAAAGATTAGTTTGGCGACACCAAAGTATAATTCATTTTCAGCAGATGCTTTATGCGAAGGTTCTAGTAAATATTATTGTCAAGAATATATTACAGAAGATCTTAATATGACTTATGATGATTTTCTAAAACAAGCAGCGAATAACAATAAAAATGATGATAATGAAGATACAAATACCAATAAAAAAGAAAATTTCTTTGAAAAATATGGAATTTATATGTTGGGTGGCGTCCTTGTTATTTTATTAGGGGTTGTGACTACTGTGATTGTGAGAAAAAAGCAAAGGAGTAGCATAAAATGAAAAAGAAAAAATTAACATTAATTATTGTATTTTTATTAAGTGTTTTATTTATTCAAAATGTTTCCGCAGCATCTTATAGTGTTAAAAGAGTATCTAAACACCAATACAGTTTATCATCTACGACAACAAATCAACCGGTATACTTAAACTTATATCAAGCTACCGTTGATGGTGTGTCTGCAGACACTTACTGTGTTGACCCAGGTAAACCTTATGGTGATGATGGTTCTTATATTTTAGACAGATATATTGATCCATCTAATAATAATGCTTTAGATCTTGCGCTTGCGGGTGCTTTAAAAGAAATTAATAATCTTCGTTCAGCCGGTGTTGGTGGAGACGATATTAAATTAGTTGGTACTATAGCCATGCGTTGGACTTTTATGAAATATGGTGCCAGCACATTAGTAAGTAATTACAAAAAGGGCGGAGAACTTGAAAGAGATTACAATGCTTTTAAAAATAGTGATACCGCTATATCTGTTAATGGCAATGTCGCTATTATTCAATATGCTAAACAAGTATTTCAAGCTGGTATAAATGCAGCTAGTGCAGGAAGTTATGATCAAGCCGTTTCTCAAGGCTATGTCTATTCTCCAAATCTTAAAGCTGTTAATTATACCGTTAAGTCTATTGTTGGAAATAGAAGAACCATTACTTTTGAGATTCAACCAGAAGATTCCTCTAAGGCACCATCTCAATTATATATAGACTCTTTCCAAGCAGGATGTACTAATACAACAGTTACTTGTACCGTTAATACTAAATCTGCTAAGTATGAGCCAGCTGGTCTTCTTATTGAAATGACTATTGATACAACTAATTGGAATAATCAAGACTTTGGTATTTATGTTGATCCAGCTTATTGTGATAAAAACGATGCAGGAATGCAAATTTTACTTTTAAGAAAATCAAATAATACCAACCAAAGAATGTTGGCAGTATTACCAGGAAATTGTCCTGCCACTCCTACTAGAACACCTCCAAGACGTCGTATTCCAGTAGAAAGCAACAATTGTGAATGTAATTATACAAATGGAACAACTTGGGACGGAACTTATACCGTTACAGAAAAAACAAATGGTTCTACTAATAAATTTACAATTAAAGAATCAGAAACAGACAAAGTAAATAGATATAGTTGTCCATCTCCTGATACTTGCCGTAAAAAAGAAAATTTCACTTGTCAAAAGCCAAGTGAAAGTACTGATGGAAAATATCATTGCCCATCCTCATCTAATTCAGATGGTAGTTGCTCTGAATCTGAGTATAAAAAACAATGTACACATAACTGTGATCCAGATGGTGAATCAGATGATCCTGATGAAGCTAAACATAATAGTACTAATACATTCTACTGCAAAGAATCAAGTCCAGGAGCTGGTGATGGTAAAGAATGTAGTGAAGCAGAACATAATGCTCAATGTCATAAAAACTATGTAGATTGTAGTCCAGTGGTATCTCTTCCTGGTACATGTAGTAATATCAGTGATGGATCTAAAATAGAGGGAACAACAACAGGTGTTATTAGTGATATTAATGAAGGAGATGCTTCTTGTTCATCAAGCAGTTCAAAACCTAATCAAATTAAAAAATGTGTTTTAGGAAAGACCGATTCCACAAGTGCTTCTTATGAAGCTACTAATGAAATAAGTGGAAACTCTTATTGTAAAGTTTATTGTAAAGAAAAATATAATTTTGTCTTACCTACAGCTAAGATGACAACATCCGGTGGATACTTTAAATTAAGTACAACCGTAACGGGTACAAGAGATTGTTATGTAGCTAGTGCTGATAATTCTCAATTACCAATTGATGAAACTAAATTTAATAATGATTTAGCAACAAAAAGAGCAGAACTTATTGATGCGTGGAATGAGTATAATAGATGGAAAACTGCAGCTTCTTTAATTGTACATTCAGGTAAGGATTCTGATACCCATTGTATAGAAGATTGTAGCTGTGATTCAAAGGACGATAATTGTAATCCTAAAGACCACACTTGTACCAACACAACCTATGAAAGAGATGCATTCTATTATACATGTTATAATAGAGATACCGGAAAAGAGGGTCAATGTTATGAACCACGTTATTATGATAAGTCATGTGATGGTCATAATTGTTCTGATGGTCATGATCCAACGGAAGATTACAAAAATAATAAAGCTAATGCTTTAAAAATCTTAAAACAAAAAGCTAAAGAATTAAATGATATTATTGCGATGTATAATAGTTGTACAGGTGTTATCAGTAATACTAATTATGCTTCTTCATTAACAGAAGCTACAACATCTTCAACTGCTCAATCAACATGGAATAATGACATGCAATTTGATCCAGTTGTAGAATTCTGGTATAATCAAGATTATTTACAAAATGTTGGTGATTTAAGCAGTGGTTGGGCTAAATTTACAAATTTAACAGATGAGAGTGACAAATCTAAAAATACTTATTGTACAGGTGATATTAATGATAGTTACGAATGTACAACTGGAACAAGTTCTAGTGAACCTACTAAATCAGTACCTATTTTAACTTGTAGAGAGGATGGTTGTAGTTTTGTAAATTACAACATTAGTAGTGCTAAGTGGATTACAAAATCAAAAACTAAATCAGGTACTTACCAAACAAGTCAAAACTTCTCAACTTATACACCTTATGGAACCATTAAAACAGATAGCAATGGTAATAAATACTTATATACCACTTTACCAGAAGGTTCTTGGCCAATTTCTTTAGTAACTAAAACAGGTGTTTTCCCATTCAAATTTAGATTTAGTGATATTGGTCAATCTAATAGTTCTACAGAATTAGGAAGACTTTCTGATTCTAATGAAAGTGGTAAAAATACAGTTGTTAATGCTTATAATAACTTGCCATCAGGTCTAAAATGTGGTGGAGAATCTAATGCTTATACAGATGGTGGTTATGTATGTAATTACTTAAATAACTGTACAGATAATTGTGATTTCTCTTGTGATCCTAATGATCCAACTCATTGTACATTTGATAATGATGATAAATGTAAAGATGGTAAATGTGTTGTAACATGTACTAACTGTATCTTTGATGGCTATAAAACAACTTATGGATATCGTACGGTATCTCTAAACAATTTATTCCCTAATGGAATTAGTGGTAGAGGATATAACTGGAGTGGTGAAAAAATTAGTAACCAAAAATCTAGTGATACGAAAAAAGAAATCGAAGAAGCTGGGGATTCTATTTATGAAACACCACAATACTCTTATACTTTAACACCAAGTAATATGAAAAATATTCGAGATTACAATGATGACGCGGGTTCATTTACAAATAGTACGGTTCCATCTAAGTACTCTGTAAAATCAAATATTAATGATTCATCTATCTATTGTGAAAGCGTATCTTATAATGGTGTAAATTATAATGTTAATTGTAAGAGTAGTTTCCTTGATTTAATTGAAACTACTGGTAAGAAATTTGCCACTCAAAATGAACGTGTTACCACAGATAATGATGCTTTCATTCTATACACTTCAACAAATAATTGTTTAGAGGGAAGTTGTCTTAAAGATGGTATTGGTCCATCATGGAAATTGAAAGGAAGTAGTAAACAATGAGAGAATCATATTGGGGTTATTGGATTATCCTTTTAGGCGTATTTGTAATCGTTATTATGATGCTTGTCTCAAATGTAACTACAACAAATACTCAAGATTATTATATTATTAAAGAAGTAACCGAGCAGTCAATGGTTGATGCCGTTGACCTCGCTTACTATCGTACAAGTGGTGAACTTAAAATTAATGCGGATAAGTTTGTAGAAAGTTTTTTAAGAAGATTTTCTGAGAACGTAGCTTTAAGTACTTATCAAATAGATTTTTATGGTATTTATGAAACACCTCCAAAAGTCAGTGTTAAAGTAACAACAAAAAGTTCAACTTATCGTATAGGTTCCAGCGAAGATACTTTTGACATTGTAAACCGAGTAGACGCTATTTTAGAAAATGATGGTGCTTCTTTTGGCGAGGAAGAATAGGAGGATTAAAAATGGGGAATTTACTTGTTAAATTAAAAAGATTTATCAGTAACAAAAATACAGTTACAATTTTGTGTGTACTAGCTGGTATTTTGGTTATCTATATTGGCTATAATTGGCGTGTTAATAAAGACACCAGTCCAATTAGTGTGCCATATGCCAATAAAACTTTATCAAGTGGTACTGTGATAACTAAAGAAGATATTAGTTATGTAGAGGTATCTAGTTCTGTACTTAGCAAAGCTAAAAACATGGTAACAAACGCTAATAGTATTATTGGAAAATCTGTTAGCTATGGTGATACCATTCAAGCGAATAGTTTCTTTTTCAAAGATGATTTAAAAGACCCAAAAGATAATAGTTATTATCCTTTGGCAAGTATGGCGGAAGATGAAGAAGCGGTTACTTTAACAGTTAACTTACACACAACTTTTGGTAATGCTATTTATCCTGGTAATTACATTGATTTATGGTTTAAAGGATATGATAACAATCGTAAACTTATGTATGGTAAATTTATTCGTAGTATCAAAGTTTTAGATGTTATCGATTCTGACGGCCGTAGTGTTTTTGAAACAGGTGCTGAAAGTAGAACACCAGCTTCTTTACTATTTGCCGTAAAGAAAGAAGAAACACATGGCCTTTCAGCTGCAGATATGAAACTTTTAATTGACGCAGCTCAAAATAGAAATATAGGTACTCTTATTCCCGTTCCAAGAAATAAGAGTTATACAGAAAATCCTGGCGAAACAGAAATCGCTAGCACTTATATTTATAATTATATTCTTTCTCAAGTTTCTATTGTTCCGAGTGAGGATGAAAATACTACAGTAGAGGAGGAGAATACAAATGAATAGTTTAATAATTAAATTAAAAAGATATATTGGTAATAAAAAGACGGTAACAATACTATGTGTTGTTGCCGGCCTTCTTGTTTTAATCGTTGGTTACAACTGGCGTGTAAAACAAGCTATCAATCCTGTAACAATTCCTTATGCTAAAAAAACATTAGAAGCTCGTCATGTGATTACTTCTGATGATATTGGTATGATGGAAGTAAATAGTACAGCTCTTAAAAAAGCCACGAATGTTATTCGTGATCGTAATAGTATTATTGGTAAAGAAGTTACTTATGGTAATATCGTTAGAGAAGGAAGTTTATTTTATAACGAGGATTTAACAGATCCTGAACTTTCTCCTGATTATGTTTTACAAGATATTGCCGATGGTTATACTGCCTTTTCTTTATCCGTAAAAGAAAACTATACTTATGATAATTACATTACAATAGGTAGTTATATTGATTTATGGTTTAAAGGAACAGACGATTATGGTAAGTACATTTTTTCAAGCTTTGTAAAAAGTATTCGCGTACTAGATGTGAGAGATAGTAAAGGTGTTTCTTTAAGAAATGCGAGTGCTGGTGCTCCTGCTGAATTTTTGTTCTCTGTACCAGATGAATTATATTCTCTTTTAGTAAAAGCGGTTGAAATTGGTGATTTAGAACCTGCACCTAAGGGAGCAAGTTATACAGCTAATCCAGGCGAAACTAAAGTAAATAGTGAATATGTCCGTAATTTTATTAATACTAAATCAGCAACGATACCTGATGAAGATGTCAGTGGAAACTAGGTGAGATAATGAATGATGCTGTTTTTTCCCAATTAGATTTTGGACCATTAAATGAATTTTTAAAAGACGACAACGTCACCGACGTTTCCTATACAAACGGAGGACAAGTCTGGTTAAAAACATTGGATAAAGGTGTTTATCAAGTTGATCGTCCGGAAATCAATAATGCTTTAATGGAAAAATTAGCCTTTCAATGTGCCAATGTTATGGGTAAAACTTTTAACATGGCGCATCCTATGCTGGATGCTGAAAGTGCTGAACTTCGTCTTAACTTTATTCATGAATCAATTGCCACAAATGGTATTGCATGTGTAATAAGAAAAACACCTGCTAAGATTCGTTTGAATAAGGAAAAATTATTAAATGAAAAATATGTGACGGCTTCTATTCATGAATTTTTAATGAAATGTGTGGAAGGACATGCTAACATTATTGTAAGTGGAGAAACGGGTTCAGGTAAAACCGAACTTGTTAAATACTTGGCAAGTCACATTAAAGAAAATGAAAAAATTATTACGATAGAAGATACTTTGGAACTTCACTTAGACCGTATTTTTCCACATCGAGACATTGTTGCTTTAAAAACAAATAACATTGCTAGTTATTCAGATATACTAGTAGCTTGTATGAGACAAAACCCAATTTGGATATTACTTTCCGAGGTTCGTTCAGCGGAAGCTGTTATGGCAGTTCGTAACAGTATTTCATCTGGACACCATATTTTATCAACTATCCACTCAGATAAAGCAAGCTTAATTCCTATGCGTATGTTTTCACTTATCGAAAGTAATATTGATGTAGAACAATTTGTAACGACGATTCATCGTTATGTTCAAATCGGTATTTACGTTAAAGGTTACATGAGTAAAGAATTAAATCGTTTCCAAAGAGAGATTTTGGAAGTTTGTGAATTCTATGTAGATGAACATAATAAGCCACAAGTTAATACAATTTATAAAAAAACTTTAACAGGTGAAATCACAATGAACAATCCAACAAAGAATTTAAGAGATTATTTAGGTATTGGTGGTGTTGTTTTACCAGAAGATATTTTCCAATTAGATGAACAAAACAACCAAACGGTCGAATTACCTAAACAAACTGTAGAAACATTATAAAGAAGGTGGGGTTAACTAATGATAGAACTAATATTATTACTGGGACTAGCAATATTTTGTTTATCTTACCGTTTTAATAATGGTGAGAATGTTTACAAATTTTTTGTAACACAAGTTTCTACAGCTTATGAAAAGTATGCACCTTATAGTTTTAAAGAAGTAAGAGCGAAAACAAAAGAACTTGGACAAGAATATACTCCAAGACAATATTTAACCCAAGTTATTATCTTTGCGGTAGTAGCAGGTGGTATTAGTTATCTTTACTTCTATAACTTAATCATTGCCCTTTTATATGCTGCCGTAGCTGTAGCTTTTATTCCATATTTAGCTTACTTAAGATGTCAAAAAGTGTATAGTGAATTTATTTTCGAACAAATTCAAATTTATACGACAAACGTTATTATGGAATTTAATACGACACAAAGTTTTGTCAAATCTTTAGAAGGTGTAAGAGATTCTGGTATTTTAGAAAATCCCGTTTTGGAAGATGTTAGAACAATGATTGATATGTCTTATCAAAATGGTACTATTGATGAATCAATTGAATATTTCAACCATAAATATCCTTATTACATGGTTAAAAATATGAACCAATTATTCTTGCAAATTACCAAAGAAGGTGCCAAAGATTCTGGCCAAGCTCTTGAAAATATGAGTATGGATATCGATACCTTAGTAGAAGGCGTTTATCGTGACCAGATTGACCGTAAAGAATTCCATCGTCGTTTTATAACTTTTGGTTTAGCTTTATTCTTACTTGTTATGGCTATGCAATTTTTACTTGGTACAGATTCTTATATTGAACTATTAGATAACTGGTATGTTCAACTTATCCTTCATGCGATTATCATAATCAATTCTTTCTTCTTGATAAGTGGCGAGAAGTTCTATTATGAAGATGTGGGGGTGGAATAATGTATTGGGAAATTGTTATTTTAGCAGTTATTTTACTATTTGGTATGAATTATACAGGAAAGATTAGTGCCAATCGTTTTGTGGCTGATAATGAAGTTTACTTTCGAAAATTAAAAGAAAGTGATTGGGATTTCTATGTTAAAGCAAGATATGGGGATACAGTTAATCCTGACTTTCTTTTCAATAATCGTATCAAAAAAGGTTTAATTACCATCATTATTATGTTATTTTTCTTTATTTCTAATTTAAGTTATATTACAGTATTATTTGCTGTTTTAGCTGGATATTTAGTTTTTAGAATGGATTATACTAATTTAAAAAACTATTATAAAAAGCACTTAACAGAAATAGATTCTATGTTACCACATTATCTTAAAAGTTTAGAAATTTTGATTCAACATTACACAGTGCCGGTTGCACTAGGTAAAAGTATTGAAGATGCCCCTCAAATTTTTAAAGAAGGGTTACAAGAATTAATCAATCAAATCAATGATGGGGATGATACTATTAATCCTTATATGAATTTTGCTAAAACTTATCCCGTTCGAGATTCTATGCGAATGATGCGTCTTTTATATCGTTTATCTTTAGGAAGACAAGAGCATAAGCAAGAACAATTATTAACATTTTCTAAAACAATTTCTAATTTACAGCAAAAAGCTCGTGAATTAAAATATAAAAATCGTTTGGAAAAAATGGAAGGCAAAACAATGAAAATGCTTATTACTACCGGCTTAGGTGTTATGGTTTTACTTGTTTTTGCCGTCTTACAAATGATGAATATGTAGCAATTTTGCTACATTTTTCATGAAAAAAATATTAAAATAAGACTACAGATTGATATTTTATGAAAAAAAAGTTATAATAATTTTATAGTATAAAGGAGGAGATTTAAGAATATGAAAGAAGCAACAGGCGAACTTAATATGACAGTAGTAACAGTAGTAGCTATCGCTGCTGTAGCAGCATTCTTCTATGCATTTATTTGGCCTGGTATTAAAAATACCATTAAGGCAAATACTTATTGTGCTATGGCAACATGTAATGCTGATCGTAGTGAATGTACTTTTGTTGACGAAAACGGTGATTTAGATACTGTAGATTGTTCAAAATATGACTACAATACAGATGCTAGTAATGGACAATAGGAGGTAATGTATGAAAGAGGCGACTGGTGAATTAAATACTACGGTTATTGTTGTTATTATCGTGGCTATGCTGGCCGCTTTTTTCTATACCGGTATTTGGCCAATGATAAGAAACAATATGAATGTGACAACAAAATGTAGTAAAGCTATTTGTGCTACAGAACCTAATAGTGATAACAGAACAGTAGATTGTTATGTCTGTGAAGGACAAAGAGCGGATGGCTCTTGTGATAAATCAGAGACATTTACATGTGCATGGAAGGGGTAATTTATTTTGAGAGAAGCAATAGGTGGAACATGGATATTCCAAGTAGTCATTGTTTTTATATTATTTTTTACAGGTTTCATGTGTTTAAATATTAACCGTTCTAAAGCTTTTAGTGTTAAGGACCAAATTTTACAAACGATTCAAAGTTATAATGGTATTGATTTAAATAGTAGTTATGATGACGATGATACGGGAGCTTTTGCTGATATTGTTAGTTATATTTCTAATAATTCTTATCGTACAACGGGGGTTATGCCAACTGATGACGTACCAGAAGGAGGCATTAGACAATGTTACACGAGAGATGGAAAACAAACGGAAACAAGTCCTGTTTTCTGTCTTACTAAAGTACCTGTTACAAGTGGAGCTAGTTTAGAATTTACCTCTGAACTCCCAGATATGTATTATTATCAAGTAGTGGTGTTTTATCAACTTGACTTACCTGTTTTTCACGAATGGTTTAATTTTCGTGTGGTAGGTAATACTAAGGTACTTTATGGGGGTGAACTTAAATGAGACAAGCTATTGGAAGTACTTGGCTTATGCAATTAGTTATTATATTCATGCTTATTTTTGTTGCTTTTTTGGCTTTGTCTATTAATTATACAAAGGCTTTTAAAACCAAAAATGAGCTGGTTAATATGCTTGAAGAAAGAGAAGGCATCGGTAGTGGAGAAGACACGGGTGCTCTCATGTTAATTAATAATTATTTAAATTATAACAATTACAGTAAAAGAGGCCGTTGTGAAGCAGATGAATATGGCGTAAGTAATTTAAATAATGCCAGTTTAGAAGCGGTTGAGGAAGGTAATAGATATTATTACTGTGTTAAAAAAATACCTACGGGTACGGATACCTTACCAGATCGAGCTCGTTATCAAATAAGAATATTTTTTAATTTTAGCTTACCTATCATTGGCGATATTTTTACGTTTTCAGTAGAAGGAACCACCATAGATATTAATCATGCACTAAAGGATATTGAGTAGGAGGAATGAATGTATGAATGTTAAAATAGCAAATAAGTATGCTTTATTGCTTGCTAATTTAGATGTCGATTTTATTAAAAGTGTTGAAGGAGAATTTACTCCTGAAGAAATCATCATGCAATTTTCCAATTTCTTCTTTAATAAAATGGTTTTAGATATCACGGCTATTAAAGATTATCAAGATATTACTAAAATTCAAGAACTATCTGTTAATATGGATATGAGTAAAGTGATTTTACTTTTAGATGATTCTGAAGTTACTAATAGCCCTCGCTATTTATCACAATTAGTATCCATGGGTATTTATAATTTCACTAGAAATGTAGACGCTATTAAATTTTTAATTGATAATCCAAATAGTTATAAAGATGTTGCTCAATATCATCAATTAAATACTGTGATGACTTATGATGCGCCAGTAGAACATAATAATAACGGTAATGAATCTGTTGTCACAGAATATATCGAAAGACCTCAAGTAAGAGTGATTGGCGTAAAAAATGTTACCGAACATGCTGGCAGCACAACATTAACCTATTTACTAAAGAAACAATTGGAGAAAAAATATCAAGTGGTGGCTGTTGAAGTTGATGAACATGATTTTGTTTATTTAAATGATAAGAGTTTAAAACATACCACTCATATGGATTTACCAAGTTTTATAGCTACTAACTATGCTGCTGATGTTATTTTGGTAGATTTAAATAGTCAAGGCTCAGAAAAAAGCTGTACCGAGGTTTTATATCTTATTGAACCAGGACTTATTAAACTTAATAAATTAATTCGTAAAGACAAATCTGCCTTTGATAAATTACGTGGTAAGAAGATTATTTTAAATCGTAGTGTCTTAAACAATAGTGATGTGGCAGACTTTGAATATGAATCACGCAGTAAGGTTTACTATAATGTTCCTTATTTAGATGATAAATTAGAAAATCATCAAGTTTTAGTAGATATGCTAATTAAATTAGGTTTTGCCCGTTTAGATATCGATAATGGCGAAAAAGGTGGCAAACTTTTCAGTATCTTCAAGTAACTTTACAATCAAAAAGAAATATGATATAGTATAAGCGTATTAAATGAGGTTCAATTCATTTGATATAAGTGAGATGTTCATATTTCAAAAAAGTTGGAATACCCTTGCCATAGTAGGGAATCAAAAAAGTTGGATAGTCCCTGCCAAAGTGGGAAGTAAAAAAAGCTGGAATACCCTTGCCGTAGTAGGGAGTTAAAAAAGTTAGACTGGGTTTAATTACTTGGTCTTTTTTTTTTAATAAAATTTAAATATTGGTCTAAACACAAATTTCCTTCATATAGTGTTTTAGGTGATGATATGAATAAGAAAGAATTACTTGAGTCAATTGCCAAACGGGGAAATGGTGAGATTTACTTAGGTGTCGTAGGCGCTGTAAGAACCGGTAAAAGTACGTTTATTAAAAGGGTTATTGAAAACTTAGTGGTACCTAATATTACAGATGAATACGAAAAGAAAAAATGTTTAGATGAGATTCCTCAAAGTGCTAAAGGTAAAACTATAATGACGACCGAGCCAAAATTTGTGCCTTCAAGCGGTGCTAAATTAAAAATTGATGATTTTGAAGCTTCTGTCAAATTAGTTGATTGTGTTGGTTTTGTTATTCCTAATGCACTAGGTTATACTGATGAAGATGGTAATCCAAGAATGATAAAAACACCTTGGTTTTCAGAATCTGTGCCTTTTGTAGAGGCAGCAGAAATAGGTACTGAGAAGGTAATTAAAGATCATTCTACCATTGGTATTGTGGTGACTACCGATGGCTCTTTTGGAGAATTAAAAAGAGAAGATTATTTAGACGCCGAAGAAAAAGTAGTAGGCGAACTGATGAGTATTGGAAAACCCTTTATTATTGTTTTAAATACAACTCATCCAGATAATCCAGAAACAAGAAGTATTAAAGATAACTTACAATCTACTTATAATGTTCCTGTCCTACCCATTAATGTAGAAAACATGGAAGAGCCAGAAATCCTAAATATTTTAAAAGAAGCTTTATATGAGTTCCCTGTCTTAGATATCGCGGTAGATATTCCTAAATGGGTTAACGTTTTACCAAATACCCATGATATCAAAAAACATTATTTAGAAAAGATAAGAGAAAGCGTTGTCGGTATTAATAAAGTTCGTGATGTAGAAGACATTTTAGCTCACTTTGAATCTTCAGAATATATTTCTAAAGCCTATATTAGCAACCTTGATACTTCTAATGGTATTGTTAGTATTCGTTTAGAAAGTGATGATAGTTTATATCAAAGTGTTTTAAAAAGTTTAGTCGGAGATGCCGCAACTTCGAAAGCTGGTTTATTAAAAGTATTTACTACTTATGCAGAAGGTAAAGAAGAATTAGACGCTATTAAAGACGCTTTAAAACAAACAAAAACAACAGGCTATGGTATTGTTTATCCAACTCTTAACGATATGAAATTACAAACCCCAGAAATAATCAAACAAGGTAATCGTTATGGGGTAAAACTTCATGCCGTAGCAAGTTCTATTCACATGATGAAAGTAGATGTAGAAAGTACTTTTGAACCTATTATCGGGTCAGAGTTACAAAGTAAAGAACTTATTAACTACTTAATGAAAGATTATCAAACAGATCCATCTAGTATTTGGAAAAGTGAGATTTTTGGACGTAGTTTAGATGTGATTGTTAAAGAAGGAATTCAAGCTAAACTTTCTATTATGCCTGAAAATACACGTTATAAATTAAGTCAAACAGTGACAAAAATTGTAAACAAAGGGTCAAGTAACTTAATTGCCTTTGTTATATAGTGAAAAAAATGCCTAAAAATGGCATTTTTTCTTGATTTTAAGTGTAAAGTTTGATAATTTTAATATGTAAGGGTAAGCCCTTATTAGAATTTGAAAGGATGGACAATTATTATGTCAAGACAAGATTTAATCGATTATGTAGCAGAAGATACACAAATTAGTAAAGCAGAAGCTGGTCGTGTATTAGATTCTATTTTAAAAGGAATTGAAAAAGGACTTATTGAATCAAAAGAAGTAACTTTTGTAGGTTTTGGTAAATTCTCTGTAAAAACTCGTGAAGCAAGAGAAGGAATTAATCCATCAACAAAAGAAAAAATCCAAATTCCTGCTAAAAATGCTGTTACATTTAAAGCTGGTAAAAAATTAAAAGATTCTGTTCAATAATAATTGGATGAGATTAAATAAAAAAGGCTATTAGAAAATAAATTCTAATGGTCTTTTTTAATACTTAAATAATTTCTTTTAAAGAGGTATTGTAAAAACATTTCATCATATTATAGAGAGCTTCATAATCTTTAAAAGAACATACTTCTAAAGAAGAATGCATGGCAAGTTCTCCGATACCGACATCAATAGAATTCACACTTACTTGTCTAAGACTTAAACTACTTAAAGTAGAACCACCCGTTAAATCGTTTTTTAAAGTAGCATTTTGATAAGATATTTTCTTTTCTTCACATAAATTTTTTAAAAGTGAAGAGAAACTGGCATCTGTCGTGGAACTTACTTCTTTAATAATAGCAAATCCTTTATTAAAATAAACGTTTCCTGTTTTATCTTTGTATTCTGTATGGTTTGGATGAACGGCATGAGTGTTATCAGAACTAATAATAAAGCTTTTCGCTAAGGAGCTTGCAATATCCATATTAAGAGAAGCCCCAATTCTTTTTAAAGTATCAATTAAAAAATCACTTTCAGCACCTTCCTTAGTAAGACTACCTATTTCTTCATGATTAAAGGTACAAAAAATATTGATGTGTTCTGAAACGGATGCATTTAAAAAAGCATAAAAAGAGGCCGAGACACTGGTAATATTATCAATTCTTGGCGAAAGAAGAAGCTCGTCATTTATTCCAAAAAAAGAAGGCTTTTCATTATTATATAAAAATAAGTCATAATCAATTAGTTTTTCATCTTGAGATAATTTTAATTTTTCCTTTAAAAGTTTTTCGAAATCTAGAGCTTTTTCAGAAATACCTAAGATTGGTTGCAAATCCGTTTGCATGTTAAGGTCGAGATTAGAATTGGCTTTATCATTTAAGTGAATCGCAACACTGGGTACCACAGCTATTGTTTCTTTTAAATCGATAATTTTTTTCTTTATTTTATTATTCTTTTTGATATAAACTCTTCCAGCTAATGACAAAGGATGATCAAGCCAACCATAGTTTAAAAGTCCTCCATAAGGCATGATGTTGACACTTAGATAGTTTTCACTAATGTTTTCTCCTTTTGGTTTTAAAAGAAGGCTAGGAGTATCGTTATGGGTCGTTATTATTTGAAAGTGTGTTGCTTTTTTAGGAATATTAAAGGCAATTAAACTGGCATCATTACGTGTTACAAAGTATTTTCCTTCTTTTAAATGCCATATTTCTGTCTCTTTCACTTCTTCAAAATTTTCTTTTAGAAGAATGTTTTTTAAATAGCTGGTACAAGTAAAGGTACAAGTAGCATTTAAAAGTAATTCTAATAGTTCTTTCTTTTTCATAATCATCACGTATTTATTATGGGGAAAGTCTTGATTTTTATGCATGATTATAGTAAAATCATTCTTGTTCGAAAAAAGGAGTATGTATATGAAAAAAACAAAAATTATTTGTAGTATAGGACCAAAAAGTAACACTCCAGATGTTATGGAACAAATGGTTTTAGCTGGTATGAATGTTGCAAGAATTAACTTTTCTCACGCAACATTAGAAGAAAGACAACAAGCTTTAGACTCTGTTCATGAAGTAAGAAAAAGAACGGGTTTGAGTGTTGCCATTTTATGGGATACTAAAGGACCTGAATTTAGATGTGGTGTGATGGAAAATGATGGCATCGATCTAGAAGATGGTAAAAATGTTCGTCTTGTTAAAGAAAATGTTTTGGGAACAAGCGAAAGATTTTCTGTTAATCATCCAGAAGCTATCGATTCTTTAAATGTTGGCGATACTGTTTTACTTGAAAATGCTAAGATGAAACTTGAAGTTATTAGTAAAGAAGAAGATGGCATTACTTGTAAGATTATTAGCGGTGGACATTTAGGAAACCGTAAGAGTATGAGTGCTCCAGGTGTTAAGTTAGACATTCCATTTATTGGTGAAGCGGATAAGGAAGACTTAATTTACGCTTGTGAACATGGTGGAGAATTTGTTGCCTTATCATTTGTTAATAGTGCTGATGATGTTTTAGAAGCTAAAGCATTATTAAAAGAACATGGCAGAGAAGACTTCCAAATTATTTGTAAAATTGAAAGTGCTTTAGGTATTGAAAATCTTGAAAGTATTTTAGATGTTTCTGATGGTATCATGGTTGCTCGTGGTGACTTAGGAACAGAAATTCCAAGTGAACTTGTACCAATTGAACAAAAGAAAATGATTAAAGCATGCCGTCGTCGTAACAAAATTTGTGTTGTTGCAACAGAAATGCTTGAAACTATGATGGAAAACGCTCGTCCAAAAAGAGCTGAAACAAGTGATATTGCTAATGCTGTATTAGATGGAACAGACGCTGTTATGTTATCTGGTGAAACAACAATGGGTAAACATCCAATTGAAACCGTTGCTGCTATGGCTCGTATTTGTGAAGTTACTGAAAAATATGCTGAATATAATATTGTAGAAGAAACTCGTCTTGTTAATAATGCAAGAGACGCTATTGCGACTGCTGTAGTAGACACAGCTAATCGTTTAAATGCTAAACTTATTACAACTGCTACTGTTCATGGTAGAACAGCTCGTTTAATTAGTAATTTTAGACCAGTTGCTCCAATCTTAGCTTTAACACCAAATGCTAAAGATGGTCGTCGTTTAATCTTAAATTATGGTATTTATCCAGTAGAAATGCCTCTTATGAATTCAACAGATGAAGTTATTGGTAAAAGTATTGAAGAAGCTAAGAAATTCTTACCACTTCAAAAAGATGACATTATTGTGATTACTGGTGGTTATCCAAATACAGACGAAGACCGTACAACAAACTTAATGAAAATTGAACAAATTAAAGACTAAATTAACATTTACTTGACTTTATAAAGTTATGTATTATAAAATATAGATATGTTAATGAAAGAAATGAGGTTTAATTATGAGTTTAATTGGCGATGTTAATTTCTGTATAAATTCTGCTAATGTATGGCAAATTGTTGGTTATGCTTTCTTAATTTTTAAGATTATTATTCCGATCTTATTAATTGTTTGGGGTATGTTAGATTTAGGTAAAGCTGTTGTTGCTGCTAAAGATGATGAAATTAAAAAAGCTACTAAATCCCTTGCTATGCGTGCTATTTCAGCTGTTGCTATCTTCTTTGTTCCAACTATTGTAGGAATTGTTTTAGGACTTATTTCAAACTTTAGTGATTCTGGTGCCAAAGCAGATTGGGATACTTGCCGTATCTGTATCACATCTCCTAACGATAGTGATTGCGCTAATGCTGCTGATAATGCATGGAGTGGAGACACAATGTAACTAGTGTAAAAAACACTAGTTTTTTTTTGCTATAGTTGCTATAATCAATACATAGATTTCAGGTGATTTTTTTATGAAAAAAAAGCTTTTCTTTGTTATTTTTCTTTTCTTTTGCATGTTAGGAAATGCAAAAGCAGCTGAGATTTCTTGTTATTATACTAAACAAAACGATACTTTAATTTCTGATATTATTGTGACTGTTAATAGTGACGGAACCGTTTCGGCAAAATGGGCTAATGATGACAAAGGGTATAGATTAAATTCAACGAATATTGTATATAAAAACTTTTTAAAAGAAAATTCGACAAAATTAGGTTGTACTTCAAATTTATATGCAAATATTCCGGGGCTTACGGCAGCTACTTTTGATATTTATAGTCAATATGATGAAAATGTTTTTATGTTTGAAAAATGTGATAATGAATTTGATTGTTATTTAGCTAAATTGGATACCTCAAAATCTTCAGCCGATGTTACGATAAGTTCTTCTGAACCCGCGATGACTTGTGAATATAATAGTAATGGATATTTAACTGGTAGTAATAATGCTCACATTCTTTACTCTGTTGTAGATGGCAAACCTGTTTTTAGTCAAAAGGGTGGAGAGATTTCTTATACATTAAGTCCTACCGATGATTTTGAAGTAGCCTCTTCTTGTGAAAATCAAGGCTCTCTTTATATAAGTTGCCATTATGGAAAAAATACATGTAAGATTAGTAGTAGTAAAAAAGGATCTTATAAGGGAGAAATTAAACTTGTTTCAGAAGAAGATGAAACCATAAAAGATGGAACAGAAATTGATGAGGATAATAATGATCGTGGACATTACGAAGACAAACCATTTAATCCAAGACAATTATGTGAAGAGGCTGAAAATTGTGATATAAGTCTTGCTAATTTTTGTACTTCTCCCACAGTAGCACGTACCTTTAAATTTTTAGGTTTATTATTCTATATAGCCAAAATACTAGTGCCAGGAATAATAATTGTCATGGGATTTGTTAATCTCTTTAAAATTATGACATCTGGTAAAACGGATGATGCCAAAAAATACGCAAAATCTATTATCATTCGTATTTTTGTGGGCATTGTTATTTTCTTGCTTCCAGGAATTATAAATACTATTTATGATGCTGCAAAATCAATAATTGGTTCAGGTGGTACCGGTGGTTTTGATAACTGTGCTACTTGTTTATTGGATCCAAATTCCGACAAATGTTATATTGAGGAAAATTAAATAAGGGGAGAATAAAAATGTATAAAAAATTCAAACTATTCGTGATAATTAGTATTTCTGTTTTGTTTTTTAATGTGAATGTAAATGCCGCTGAAATTAGTAATACTTGTAAATACACATCACACAGTGGCTATAATACAGTTTATTTAGATATTTATGATGATAATACGGCTAAAGCTTATGTAAAGTATTATTTAAAATCAACAGAAGGAAATGGTGAATTTTTCCCATATGATGACTTTGGCAAAAAAGCTAAAATTCAAAATTGGAACAAAAATGATACACAATATTCAAGTGAAAAATGTCCTTCATATGCCTTAGTAATGCCAACTTGGATAAATGGGTATAATACTTATTTTTCTGATTCTAAAAGTGATCTTTCTACCACGCTTGGAAATAAAAAAGGATATGTGTTAGACAATGATAAATCTTTTGAGTCTTACGCTACTTGTGAGTATAAAGTTAAATATACTTCTAACTCTTATATGAAATTTAAAATTGTTATTCGAGATAAAGATTATTCTAGACTTTATTATATGCAAAATATGGGAGATAATAAATATCAATATGTTAATGCTAATTTTTCTAAATTATTAAATTCACCAGCTTTATATTCTGGTTCAAATGTCTCAGAGGTTACTCAGATAAGTTCTCAAATTAATTCTGTAGAAGATATTTATACGGCTTTTGAAGCAAATGGAAATAAATGTCCTTACATTATTTCAAAAAATGTTAAGGACCCAACTAATTTTACAATTGCTGTTTCAGCAGAATCTGTTCATGATGATGTAAATACTTTTTCTGCGTCTGCTATAGATGGTGGACAATATACCGAACAATCACCGGAACAAACAACTTTAACGAAAAGCTGTAAATCCCATTTTAATAAAAATGACATTCCGGCTTTAAATGGCGCAACATTTTTCTTTAATCAATATTCAGATGGAAAAAAAGAATTTTGTGCCAAAATAACGAATATGTCTGAAGAACAATGTACAAATGTTTCTAAAATAAATAATTTTGGTTTGACTGTAACAACAAGATCAGAAAACTCTTATACATTTACGATTGATACTGAAACTTTTGATGATTTTTTCGGTGATAGTTGTATTGGTGATAAATTTTATATCGTAGAAGAAGCTGGAATTACTTCGGGATCTTATATTTTAACAACCAGTGAAGATAAAGCTAAAGAAGGAACGAATTATACTCAAGGAAAAGAGGGAGTCGACCTTGAAGATAAAGAATTTAATCCTTCTCAAATTTGTGAAGACGCTGAAAATTGTGATATTAGTTTAGATAATTTTTGTACAACTGGTAGTGTTGCTAGAACTTTTAAATTCTTAGGGCTATTATTTTATATTGCTAAGATATTGGTACCAGGAATCATAATAGTGATGGGTTTTGTTAATCTCTTTAAGATTATGACATCTGGTAAAATGGATGACGCTAAAAAATATGCAAAATCTATCATCATTCGTATTTTTGTTGGGATTGCTATCTTTTTAATACCTGATATCATTCATACGATTTATAATAGTGCAAGTAACATTTTAGGTAATGGTGGTAGCGGTGGCTTTGACAATTGTGAGGCCTGTCTTATGCGTCCAACTTCAAAGGAATGCGTCATTGAAGAAAACTAGAAAATACTAGTTTTTTTTCTTATAACTTGATATAATTATTTTGTTGAAAAAGTGGGGCTTATTATGAAAAATAAAATTAAGTATATTTTAATATTTATCATTAGTATTTCTATTATTTTTCCAAAATTGGTTTATGCACAAAGCAATATAAATCAAAATAATATCTTGTTAATAAATGACGTTAATAAAAATATAAGTGATACTTTTATAACTTTAGATGCAGAAGTGAGTGATACCACTGTTGGAGAAATTTGTAGTATGCCTCAATATCGTAAAACCATGCGCTTTTTTGGAACAATCGTTACGTTTGCTAAATATATTGTTCCTGTAGTAATTATTGCTTTTGGAATAATGGATTTATATAAGGCTGTAGCAGGAGCTAAAGATGACGAGATAAAAAAATCATTTAAAGCTATTATGGTGAGAATAGCAGCGGGCGTTTTTATCTTTTTACTTCCAGGATTAGTACAGTTTTTCTTTAATATGTTAAATGAATGGAGCGATTACAAAGTTGATGTTTGTTGCTGTACCGAATGTTTATTAAATTCAAGTTGTGATACGAATAGCTGCAGTAGTAGTTCTTGTAAAATAGAAGGGATGAATAATTAATGAAAAAATCTTTGATGTTAATAATTGGATTGTTTATATTTAATTTGCCGATAGCTAATGCAGCTTATTATTATGTACTAGATAATGGTAATTATAATTTATGTGAAACAAGTATGCCTACTTGTAACGAAGTCGATAAAGATGCTCCAGGGTTGACTGTTGATAATTCTGCTAAGGAAATCACTTATAATGGTGGATTCTATGAATTTAATTCAGATTATCAAGATTATTATTATAGAACAACATACGGTCAAACTAGGATGTATTATTATATGTCTGGAGATAATTTTGTTTTGTGTAAAACGAAATCAAGTTGTCATACGTATTCTCGAAATAAACTTGAGAATGCAGGAGCGATTATTTCTAATAGAAGTCAAGTAGAACTTTCTGAAGATGAAATTTATTATTACAACTCAACTTATGAATCATCCTCTTCAAATAATAGTCAAAATAATAATTCTGATGGCTCAAATGCTGGTACCACGACGGGCACTAATAATACTCCTGCTACAGATGATGTAGGATATTGTACCAAATTAAAAGCACCTTTAGAGTTTATTGGAAATATTGTATTGATTTTTAAAATAATTATTCCAATTATCATAATTATTTATGGAAGTGTTGATTTCTTTCGTGCTATAACAGGAGCTAAAGATGATGAAATTAAAAAAGCAGCAAGATCACTTTTATTTAGAGTTTTAGCCGGTGTTGTTGTCTTTCTTCTTCCAACAATTGTTAGTTTTATTTTTACTTTAGTTAGTGATTTTGCTAATATTAAAGGATCTTTCAAATATTGTCAAAAATGTGTTTTTGATGTTCGAAATTGTAAGTAGGTGAAATGATGAAATTTAAATATATTACAGTTATTATCCTTAGTTTCTTTTTGGGATTAGGTTTTGCAAACGCAGAAGAAATTGTGCCATTAAAGAATGATATTGTACTTCTAGCAGGTGAAACTACTACAACAGCTGATACAACGACTAATAGTGGAACTACTAATTATTGTACTGGTTTACGTTCTACCTTTGTTTTTATCGGCCATTTAATTCGCCTTGCTAAAATTTTAATACCAATTATTGTTATCATTTTTGGAATGTTAGACTTTTTCAAAGCTGTAACAGGTTCTAAAGATGATGAAATCAAAAAAGCGGCAAAATCATTATTATTTAGAGCTCTTGCTGGGGTATGTATTTTCTTTTTACCAGCAATTATAGACTTTGTTTTCGGACTTGTTGATGGTTGGAGTAATAGTGAATATGAGTCTGGTTATCAAGATTGCTTTAAATGTGTTTGGGATGTTGGAAGTTGTACGAAATAATGTAATTGTAAAAGGTTACATTTTTTTCTTGTTATAAAGTACTATTTCTAGTATAATTTAAGATGAAAACGAGCGTGAAATTATGAAAAAAAGGCTGTACATTTTACTTATTTTTGTTTGCTTATTTTGGAGTGTAAATGTCACTGCAGCGAGTTGTTCAAATGTAACTGAAAGCAGTGTAAAAACTTATTTTGCTACCAATGGCTATTCTGGAGCAAAATATTGTAGTGGGGATAGAACTTTAGAAAATTCTGGATCTTTTCCACTTACGATTGCTTCTATATTAAAAAGTTACAATATGAATTATATCCCAACAGATGTCTCTAAATATTTATGTGAGCATTACCAAGGAATGATAGAAGCTTCTAATTATAGTACCATTGTTAAAGCTAATGATGTTGAAGATGAGTTTAAAGTAAATATTGATAGAATAGAAAATACAATGACTGCTATTGATGAAACACTTGCAAATAAAAAGTCTGTTTTAGCTTCTATAAATAGCAGTAGCATATTTGCTGACAATGCTAGTTTTATTGGTATTGTTATGAAAAAAAATGATCAATATTACATTATTAATACAGCTAGTCAAGATGAAAATAATACAAGTGGCTGGTATTCTAAAGATTCTCTAGAAGAAAATGTTTTGAATGCAATAGATACTGGTATGTGGTCAATTATTCCAAAAGATTGTGATAATAGTTCTGATAGTGTAGTTACAACAGCTGCTCAAACTGAGGGAGATCATAGTCCTTCTGAGGATCCTTATCCTGGAGCTGGACCAAATTTAGGTACAGACGATGAGGTGAAGTGTAATAAGATTTTTAAGAAAAATGGTAGTGATGAATTTAATGATCTCGGTCAATTTTTACAAAATGTGTTTTTAGGTATCAGACTTTTAGCGCCTGCTTTAGTTATTATTTTATCAACGATTGATTATATTAAAGCTATTGCTTCATCTAATCAAGATGATTTGAAAAAGGTAAATAAAAAAACAATAAAAAGAGTAGTTGCAGGTCTCATTATATTCTTTATTCCATTATTATTAGATATTCTATTCAAGTTATTTGGTATTTATGATTTATCAACTTGTGGAATAGGTAGTTAGAAAAGGGTGATAGTATGTTAAAAATGTTTTTGATAGCGGCTAATCCAGTTACTAGCTGGTTTAATAATCAAATGCATAGATTTTTATTATGGGTAGACCAATCTGTTTATTGGGCTGCCTCTCAATGCTATCAATTGTTTATGAAGTTAGCTACTGCTCAAATTTTTACAGATGATTTCTTCTCAAGTTTTGCTAAACGTATCTATGCCATCTTAGGTGTTTTTATGCTATTTTATTTGGTATATGCTTTATTAAACGCTATTGTAGATCCTGATAAATTAACAAACGATAAAGGAGCTGGCAAAATTGCTAAAAATTTAATTATATCTTTAGTTTTATTAGGACTTTTACCAAACCTTTTTGATTTGGCTTATCGTTTACAAAATTTTGTATTATCTTCTAATTTACTCGGAGCTGTTATTTTGGGGTCAGATGTTATCGATGTTTCTGATTCAGAAGCAATAACTGAAAATAATGAAAGTTTAATTCGTTTTGGGGATTATGCTTCTTTTACGGTTTTAAATGCCTTTTTAAATCCAGAAAATTTAAATCCAACTTTAGATGGTGGCTATAACTGGTATGGTGTTAAAAAGGAAATTTTAGAAGAGGGTAAATGGAAAAATTTACCATTGTTATCAGATGCGGTCTCTAATGGAACATCTATTGGAGGAGAAAATATTGTTTTGACGTATCGTCCTATTGTTTCAACAGCAGCCGGTGTTTTCTTAATTTATATGTTACTATCTTTCACTTTAGATTTAGGTGTTCGAGTAGTTAAATTTGCTTTTTATCAATTATTGGCACCTATACCAATAGTTTTAAGGATTCTTCCTAGTAAAAAAGGAACTTTTGATAAATGGCTAAAGCAAACATTAAGTGTTTATTTTGAGGTATTCGTTCGTGTTGGTTTAATGTATATTGCCATTTACTTTATTAATGCTATTACGACAAATAATACATTAATGGAGATGTGGACAGAAAGTACTTCTGGAAAACTAGCTTTGGCGATTATCATTATTGGTGTGTTTGCATTTGCTAAACAAGCGCCTAAAATTATCAGTGATGTTCTTGGAATTGATACTGGAGGTCTTAAACTTGGCATTGGTGAAAAACTTAAAGCAGGCGGTTTCTTTGGTGCCGGAGCAATGTTGGGAGCAGGTGCTACCGGATTAGTTAGAAATGGAATCAATGGAGTTGGTAACGTTTTTAATAGTGGAAGATCAGCTGCTAATAGTTTTCGTAATGGTGAATTTAAAAATGGATTTAAAAATGTTGGTAAAGCAATGTTTGGCGTAGGTGCTGGGATTGGTTCAACTATTGCAGGTACAACATCAGGTATATATAATGCTTATGGAAGTGGTAAAAAGGCTGGAAATTTCAAGGATATGGTAAAAGCAGCCGGAGAAGGAGCTAAAAAAAGTTTGGATAATAGAGTTAAAAGAGCCAACTATATAGCTACTAATAATGGCATGCTTGGAAGTGCTAAAGCTAAAGCCATCGATACATTAGGTGTAGCTAAAGAATGGGCAACAGGAACACCATTGAACAATTTCTTATCTCGTGTAAAATTTAAAGAAGATTTTTATAAAGAATTTGACGAATATAAAACATTGTACGAAAACCCAGAATACAATGCTATGGACGCACAATTAAATCACTTACAAGCCTTAAAAGCACAAGGTGCAACTGTAACTGAAGATGGAACACAAATAGATACAGCCATTGACACAATGAAAAATGCTATGACAAACAAACGACTTACGGCTATTAACAAGAATCCAAATGCTGCAGCTTATATAGCCTATAATATGGCAAAATTTGCTAAAGACAATTTTAATCTTTATAAATCTCCTGACGTCGACTTTGATTTTAATGGTGCGAATATAGAAGATTTTATTTTGAAAGGTGATACAGTATACCATCAAGATGGTAAAGAATGGTCTAAAGAAGAACTAATGAAATTATATGAAAATGCAAATGCAGGTGATTATGCAATTGATACTAAAGGAAATGTTAATATTACGACTAGTTACGATTCAAAAGGAAGTATGAAATCACAAATTGGCGCAAGCAAAGTAGCCTTAAAATCGGCAAAACAAACACCTGCTTATAAAGAAGCAGCAAAAAAAGAAGCAGCAAAAAAATAATAGAAAAGGGGTAAATTTAAATGAATCAATATTTAATACCTGCCAACACAAAGAAGTCAAAACTTATTCTTGGCTTCTTTACTTGGATTGATTTAGCAATATTTGGTACAGGTTGTGGTATTACATTACTACTTTTGTTAATTTTCCAAGGCATGGATTTTACAACAGCTATCATTGTATTACTGCCTGCTTTGATATCGGGATTTTTAGTTATCCCGGTACCAAATTATCATAATGTTTTACAACTTATTACTAATATTGTGACATTTATGTTGGGAAGAAAAAGGTATTATTGGAAAGGCTGGTGTATTAAAGATGGCGAAAAATAAAAAAGAAGAAATAGCAAGTAAATGGAGTGAAGATTGGGTACCTCTTAAAAATATCATGAACGGTATGATTCAACTTGAAAACGGAGAATATGTAACAGGAGTTAAAATTGCTCCTAAAAATATCTTTATTTTAGATGCAGGAACAAGAGATAATGTGATTTATCAATTAAGAAATTTTTATAATTCTATTAATTTTGAATTCTGGCTTGTTGTTGCAGATCGTCCGGTAGATATTAATGTTTATTTATCCCAATTACAAATTCAATTTAATCGAGCTAATAATGCGATTACTCGTAAACTTGTTCAAGAAGATATTAACAAAGCTAATATGTTTATGAGTGCAGAATATAACGTAGTAGATACCGAATATTATATTTTATTTAAAGAAAAGAAAATGGATGTCATTCAAAAAAGATTACATACTTTAATAAGCAATTTAGCAAACTGTGGCTTAAATAGTCAACAAACAAGTAATAATGATTTAAGAGTTATTTTAGATAATTTCTTTAATGGTGGGGCAGCCACGAATTTTAGTGGGATGGTAGGTGTACGATGAACATAAAAGCACAAATAGCTCCTAAAGGAGTAGAATTTAAACCAACAGAATTTATGATGAGTGGTAAGTATTGTACCATCTTAACCATTGTTAGTTATCCTAAATTTATTGATCAAGGTTATTTAGCTAACTTAACTAATTTAAGCGGTATTAAAATTGTAGCCAAACATATTCCTATTGAATTATCAACTTTACAAAGAATGATTAACAAAGAAATCGCAGATTTAAAATTGAGATATCAAAATGAACATGATAAAACGATTCAAGAAAGAATTCGTCAAGATTATGAATCATTGGAACAATTTATTTCAATGTTAGTCTCAACGCAGTCAAGAATTTATGATTTCCAACTTCATATCTTAATTTCTGCTGATACTAAAGATGATATGGAAAACAAAAAAATGCAAGTAAGAAATTACTTAGATGCTTTAGGTATGCGTGGTATTTCCTTAATGTTTGAACAAGAAAAAGTTTTGAAATCTATGATTCCAATATTTCCTAAACAAGATGTGGAAGATCGGGTTGGAACGCCTATCCCATCTCCAACCATTGCTGCAATGTATCCATTTATTTTTGATAGTATCAAAGACCCTGGAAACAGTACTTTATTTGGAGTAGATTTCTCAGGTGGTGTTGTTTTATTCAATCAATTTTTATACCAAATAAAAAAAGAGAACAATCGTAACAATGCGAATATTATCATTTTAGGTTCTTCTGGATCTGGTAAATCAACGGCGGCTAAACTTTTACTTCGAAGTCATATTCGTAACGAATATAAACTTGTTTGTATCGATCCTGAAGGTGAACTTGGTGAAATGACCACTAATATGGGTGGAGACTTCTTAGACCTTGGTAAAGGTGGAGAGTTCGGTATGGTTAACCCTCTTGAAATCGTTATTGATGCAGACCCTGAAGAAATTAGTCAAGGTCTTGGTTATACGGTTTTAACAAGAACAATTCAACAATTAAAAGCTTTTATGAAGTATTATAGTCCTGATATTGAAGAAGACGTTTTAACTATGTTTAGTGAAGTTGTTCAAGATACTTACAAACGTTATAAAATTGATTACGATACGGATTATAGCAAATTTACAAGTGAAGATTACCCAACATTTGATGATGTTTATGCCACTATTAAAGGTAGACTTTTATCAATGACTGAAAAAACTCATGAAAGAGATGTTATGGAAAGACTTGAACTTAAAGTTAGACCTTTAGTTAAAGAACTTCGTTATTATTTTACAGGACATACTACTCTAGATATTCATAGTGATTTTATTGTCTTTAACATTAAAGAACTAATGACAGCTGATGAAAATGTTCGTAATGCCTTATTCTTCAATGTTTTAAAATATGCTTGGGGTCTATGTCTTGATCCAACTGTCAATACTGTTATGTATGTCGATGAAGCCCACGTTTTATTATCTACTAAAAATGAATTAGGTGCAGAATTCTTAGCACAAATTCAAAGACGTAGTAGAAAATATAATACAGGAACGATTATTGTTACTCAACAACCAACAGACTTTGCTGCACCAAGTATTATTATGCATGGTAAAGCAATATTTGATAATGCTTCTTATTATCTTATTATGGGAATGAAAAAACAAGCTGTTGATGATTTATCTAAATTAATTGATTTAAATGATAGTGAGAAAGATAGTATTAAATATTACAATCAAGGAGAAGCTTTATTTGTCTGTGGTAATAGACGAATGAGAATAAATATTATTGCTACCCAAGAAGAACTTGATTCTTTCGGCGCTGGTGGCGGACTATAGAGGTTAATAAGCCTCTTTTTTATTTGAATTTTTAAAAAATGTATAATAAAAATCTTAAAAACTGCACATTTGAATAAATTATGATATTTTTTATGTGACAATTTTGTAAGAGATTTATAGTTTCTAAAATATATAAAGTATGCTAAAATCTTATTGGAGGGAATGATGGAGTATGAACATAAAAAAATACATTCCAAATATACTAACAAGTTTAAGGCTTATTTTAACGCCAATTATTATTTATTTAGGATTAACAGATCATTATAAAGTTTTAATAGGACTTGCAATCGTGACCGCTTTAACAGATTCTGTAGATGGTTATTTAGCACGTAAATTTGATGCAACTTCGGAGTTAGGAGCTAAATTAGATGCGATTGCTGATAAAAGTTTAGCCATTGGTTTACTCATTATCTTAATTATTAAAAAGAAGAGTTTCTTTTATGTGCTTGTTTTAGAATGTCTTATTGGCTTACTTAATTTATATTTTTATTTTAAAAAAGGAGTTGCCGCTTCTTTATTAGTCGGCAAATTTAAAACTTGGATAATATTTATTACCATTATCTTAGGTTTTGTTGGTTTAGTAGTCCCACATTTTAATGTTGACATTTTTATTTATATTACAGTCTTTTTACAGATTATTACTTTACTAAGTTATTTATATTATGGTTTAAAAACTAAAAAGCCTAAAAAAAAAGACTTCGGTAACGAATATTTAGAATATTATCAAATTGTAGAACCTATTTTATTAGAAGCAGAAATGCAAAAAAGAAAGACATATGCTCATCATATAAATGAATCGGTTTATGCCCATGTTTTAAGAGTAAGTTATGATTGTTATCGTATCGGAAAACGGTTTCATATGGATTATAAAAGCTTAGCTATTGCCGGTTTATTACATGACTTTTATGAACATCCTTGGCAAGAAAATAAAGTGAAAAAACCATTTTTACAAAATCATGCTTTTACCCATGCGAAAGAAGCTGTTGTAAATGCTAAAAGAGTTTTTGGGGAAAGTGTGGTTACGCCTAAAGTAGAAGAAATTATGATTACTCATATGTTTCCGGTTAATAAAAGAATTCCAAGAAGTAAAGAAGCTTGGCTAATCACTTTAGTAGATAAAGCAGACTCTATTGATTTTATAATGCATCCGATTGCTTTATATAAAATATTCTTCCGTAAAAGATTAGAGCAGGAACATGAAAAGATGATTAAAAAAATTAAAAGAAGTATCAACGCGAAAATTAAAAAGATGGAAAAAAAGGAGAAATAGTGCAAACGTGGTTTGCATTATTTTTTTAAATCCCTTATAATGAATATGGTGAGAATTATGGCAAAGAAGAAAAAAAGTTCGGCAGATACAAAGAAAAATAATGGGATAAGTGTAGAATTAACAGGTCTTATTATGATTCTTATTGGACTTATTGGTTTTGGTTTTGGACCAGTCGGTTCTTTGATAAAAAAATTTGCAATGTTTTTAATGGGTGAGTGGTGGCCATTAATTTTAATATTTGTTTTAGTGATGGGCTTTTACATGCTTATTAAAAGAAAATTACCTAATTTTTTTAGTTCAAAATATATTGGTATGTATCTTATTTTAGCCGTCATTCTTGTTTTGTCACATTTAACTTTTATTGAAAAAGCAGATAAAGCAAGTGAGATATTTAATTTAACGATGAATAATTATATGGAACGAGTTGCGTCTATAAATTCAAATAATGCTTTATCTAGTTCTGGACAGGTTTCTATTGTGATTGGCGGAGGTATTTTAGGAGCGTGTTTTTCCTTTTGCAGTGCTTCTTTGTTTGGATTAAACGGAACTTATATTGTTCTTGGTTTTGTTTTACTTTTCGGTGTTATTTTATTATTTAATGTTAACTTATCAAATGTTTTAAATAACTTTATTAATAAATTTAAAAAGGTAAAAGAGTCCGCAGAAGAAGATGAAGAAGATGAAATTACTAAAAAAGAAAAGGCTTTGGAAAAACGTCTTACCACTCCAGTGGAAGAAGAAGTTCCTGAAAAGAAAACTATTATCGTTAGTAGTGTGGATGAATTAAAACATATTGAAACTCCAGAACCACCTCCAACATTAGATGTAGCTGTAGCCAATCCTGCTAATGTTAATAATCCTAATTATAAACTTCCAGAAATGCGTATTTTAGATGATCCTGAAAAAGGTAAAAAAACAAATTCTAATCAATTTTTAATTAATAATAAACAAAACTTAGAAAGAGTTTTAAAAGATTTCCAAATTCCTGGACGAGTTGTGGATATTCACATGGGACCTGCTGTTACTCAGTTTGAAGTCGTCGTACCAAGTGGTACCAAGGTAAGTCGTATTAGTTCGATTAACAAAGAAATTGCTCTTGCTCTTGCTGCTAAAGATGTCCGTATCGAAGCGCCTATTCCAGGAAAAAGTACCATAGGTATTGAAATTCCTAACCAATCTATTTCAGCTGTTAAGATAAAAGAAATTTTAGCAAGTAAAGAAATGCTTAATAAAACGGGTGGTATTCAAGTTGCTTTAGGTAAAGATATCATGGGTATGCCAAGATGTACCGATTTAACCAAAATGCCCCATCTTTTAATTGCTGGTTCTACTGGTTCAGGTAAATCTGTTTGTTCTAATAGTATTATTGCATCTATTTTAATGCGTTATCGTCCTGATGAAGTAAAACTTGTTTTAGTAGACCCTAAACAAGTCGAGTTATCAAATTATAATGGAGTTCCTCATTTACTTTGTCCTGTTGTAACGGACCCTAAAAAGGCAAGTGCTACTTTACAAAAAATATGTATAGAAATGGATCAACGTTATCACACATTTGCTGAAAAAGGCGCTAAAAAGATTGATGATTATAATCGTATGATTGATGAAGAAAATAAACTTAATCCAAATGACCCTAAACCTCGTATGCCATACATTGTTGTAATAGTAGATGAAATGGCAGACTTAATGATTGCCGCTCGTAAAGAAGTAGAGGATAGTATCATGCGTATTACTCAACTTGCTAGAGCTGCTGGTATTCATTTAATCGTGGCCACACAAAGACCAAGTACTGATGTTATCACAGGTGTTATTAAAACAAATATTCCATCACGTATTGCTTTTGCAGTAGCTTCAAGTATTGACTCAAGAACAATATTGGACGCAGGTGGGGCTGAAAAACTACTTGGAAAAGGAGATATGTTATTCTTACCAATGGGCGAAAATACCCCAATCCGTATTCAAGGATGTTTTATTTCTGATGATGAAATAAGAAGAGTTATTGAAGCCGTTTGTAAAGAACAACAAGCAAGCTATGATGAACGTTATAATATTACGGCAGAAACAACTCATATGGCAGGTGAGGGTAGTGAAAAAGAAGAATATGATGATCCTATGTATAATGAAATCGTTGATTTTGCTATTCAAACCGGTAAAATTAGTGCTTCTTTAATTCAAAGAAGATTCCGTTTTGGCTATAACCGAGCTGCCCGTGTTATTGACTTATTAGAAGAAAGAGGTATTATTGGACCTCAAAATGGTTCTAAACCAAGAGAAGTTTTAGTAAAATTAAAAAGTGATAATAACGAATAGAAAACTTTCATTAAAAGATGTTAAATGTTTATATATTGAAAATGCTATAGTAGGAAATGACTATAGTATTTTTTATAAATTAGTAAAAATAATCGACAAATACTAGGCAAATCTTATAAAAAATGTTAGAGTGGTTACAGAAACACATTGTTTTGAATGTATAAAAAAATTATTGGAGTATAAAATATGAAATTAAAAAAAACAAATTTTAAAGTTTTAATACTAATATTTTTTGTAGCAGTAATTACGGTGTTATTTGTTGACTGCAGTAATATAATGTATCCTATTTCTAAAAATTTAAATTATGACTTTTTAAATATATTTATTAATTCTTCTGTTGTTATCTTTGTGTTTTTATTAACTTATTACATGATAGAAAAGCAAACATCAGACAGGGAAAAAATAGTGGAATATAATAAAAAAAATGTATTAAGAATTTTATTGACTCAAGTGAGAAAAGAATGTGTTGATGTTTTAGAAATCCTTGAAAATCAAAACCTTTTAGAACGCTTCATAATTCCAAAAATTGACTTTGATTCTAATAGTAATTTGGTTGAGGAAAATTTGAAAAATAATCCCTTCAAAAATGAACAATATATTATAGATTTATTTGAGGCTGGTATAGCTAATTTTCAAGAGCTTGATAATTATATAAATTTAAAGCAAAAATTTCAAAAGTATATTTCGTTAAAAATTGCACTGTTTGATTTAGATGAGCAAAAGGAAAAAATTTCAAGAGAAAAGTATGAAATGGCAAAGAAGGAGTTACAAAAATTACATAACGAGGTTTACCTGATATTAAATAATAAACTCAATTTATAAAATATTAAAATTGAGATAATCTTTATCAAAAAATGATGTTTTAATTACTTAACAAAGTGCAAGAAAATTGTTTAATATTTTTTTCCTAATATATTAAAGCAAACTAATTGTTATTATTATAGTGTGAAACTTTTTTGACTAAAAATGCTAAAAAAGTTTCACACTTTTTACGATGTCTATATCAATCTTTGGAATTTTGCTTATAAAAATATACGTTCAAAATTTCTTTCTTTTCGTTGTCAAATAAATTTTTCTATGATAACATTAAAATGCTTTAAGAAGAGTGGGTGAAGTTATGACTAGAAAAACAAAATATTTAATAATTATTGGTATTCTTTTAGTTTTAAGTATGATTAATTTGTTTTTTTATTATAGCTATCTAAAACCTATTAAAATAAGTGATATTAATTACTTTTTTAATGATCAAAAAATTTATGTAACTATTCATTTTAAAAATACTAGGGAAGGCTCGTGTTCTTATCAAGATTCTTATGCTTTAATAGAAAATAAAAGTTGTACCTTAGAAGTTTTAAATGAAGAAGGTAAAGCTACGATTAAATCCAAATGGATTACTAAAGAAGTTACAATTAATCCAAATATTCATGAAGTTTTATCTTTAAGTGTTTCAAGTGGAAATATGTATTTGGCGGTTGGTGAAAAAAGAGAAGTAAAAGTTCAAACAGAACAAATTGGTAACCCTAATTTAACATATTCTATAGAAAGTTCAAATGAAGAAATTGTTAAAGTAGAAGATAACAAAATTATTGGTTTAAAAGATGGAGAAGCCACTATGACAATTACCTTAAATGATTTAAAAGAAGAATTTAAAGTGATTGTGACTAGTTTAATTACTAAGCCAACGTTAACTAAAAATAAAAAATCTTTACCTTGTAATTATTATACGAGTGAACAAGCTGATTTATTAGACGCCATCTTAAAATCGAAAGTAGAAGAAGCCGGTTATCAAACACGCGGTGGAGTCGTGGCAGCCCTTCGTTTCTTAACTCTTGAATTTCCATTTAAAATTGATTACTTTTTTGAAAATGGTCGTTTAAATAATAATACCGGTGGGAGATATGTCGATGCAGAAGGTAGGTTTTATCATGAAGGACTTTATTTAAGTACCTCTAAATTTAATTTGCTTGATAAAAAATCTAACGGTTGGGGACCAGCTATCTGGGGTTGTCCTTTAATGAACTGGGAAGAAGATGGCAAATATAAACCATTTACAAAATATCCAAATGGTCTTGATTGTAGTGGGGCTGTGACATGGGCATTAGTTCAAGCTGGTTTTGATCCAAAAGACACAGGAGCAGGTATTAATACTTCAAGACACGATGGTCTAGGAGACATTGGGACGCAGATTCCGATTACCAAAGAACTTTTAGAAAGTGGTACTTTAAAAGCAGGAGATTATATCGGTAGTGAATGGCATGCCGCTTTAATTGGTGGCATTACTAAAGACCGTGTTTATGTTTTTGAATCTACTACTTATTATGACGGACTCGTTATGCATGAATATACTTTTGATGAACTTTTAGATTCCTACTTTTTATCTTATGTTATTAAAATGGATGATTATTATCAAAAAGAAGGAATTTATACTAACTATTGGGAGAGCTAATCGCTCTTTTCTTTTGCCTTAATTTTTAGTATACTTATAAAGTAGTAGAGGTAGAAGTATGACAAATAAAACACGTTTTATTTTAGCAGGAATTGTTCTGCTCATTCTTATAAACACGCTTTTTTTTGCTTTAGGTTATTATTTTTATTTACATCCTATTTTAGGTGACTTTGAAATTTTAAATATGGCTTATAGTAATGAAAATTTAACGTTATCTTTATCTAAAGCAAATAATGCGATAAGTTATACAGCCTCCATTTATCAAAATAATGAAAAAATTTACGAAGAAAAAAGTAAAGATGAAACAATTATTTTACAAAATTTTGAACCAGATTATAATGAAAAATATCAAGTAAGTGTCATAGCTCAAGATAAAAATGCCAAAGAAAAAGTGAATTCTAATCAATTTGTCTATCAAAATAAACTACCTTCTTTAAAAAAAGAGAGTAATCGTTATTTGCTTTCTGGACATGATCTTTCTTTAGAGGTTTTAGGGTTTCAAGAAAATCAAAATTTATCTTTAGAAATTTATGCCGATAAAGAAAAAATATATGAAAAAGAAGTTTTAGAAAAGGATATTACCATTCCATCTTCTGTTTTCTCATCTTATATGGGTAGAGTTGTTGTTTATTTGAAAAAAGATGGTCACCATGTTTTAAGTACCATTAATTATTACTTAAATACGCCTATTGTAGGAAAACTTAAAACAACGACACCACTTGAAATAACTACACGTTATGATGATGTGACTTTAGATATCTCTGGTGGGGAAAATGCTAACCATTTTTATGCTTTATTTTATGAACAAGGTGTTCTTTCTAATACGGTAGAAGTTTCTAAATTTAATAATCAAATTTTTTTACCGGCTAGTCTTTTTATGGAAAATAAAGATTATTTAATTCAGATTAAAGCTGTTTATGAAGATTACTTTGAAATTGGTGAGGTTTTAGATTTTAATGTTCATATGGGGAAGAAAGAAACAACTTCTGCGGTTTATGTTAGTCATAATCCTAATTATATTAAGAATAATACTTTTGTATCTTTTAAAACAATCACGGAGGGTGCCACGATTCACTATACTACGAATGGGGAAGATCCAACCATTAATAGTCCTATTTTAAAAGATAGTCTTTTGATTAATCAAAATATGACAATTAAAGTGTTGGCAACAAGTCGTAACCGTTATGATTCGCCAATAGAAACTTATCAGTTTAATATTGCCGAGAAAACGCCTGTTATCTTTTTAAGTCCATCTAATCAAAATGAAAACTATGGAGCTTCTAATACGGGTTACACTAATGAAATGGATATGATGAATAAAGTAGCGGATGTCGTAGAAGAAGTTTTAAAACAAAATGGTCTTATTGTATACCGAAATAATCCGAGAACCGATATCAATGCTTGGACAGCCACATCAAATTATGTTAAAGCAGATTTTCATTTTGCCATTCACTCAAATGCTTCTGGGAATCACAATGTCCGTGGTATTGAAATGTTTATTGATGATGAAACTTCTCCTTCTTTTGCCATTGCTTCTAATATTTATGAAAACTTATGGCAAATCTATGATGGTAAAGATAACAAAGATTATAAAAGAGGTATTAAGTATGCGAGAGGTTCTTTAGGAGAAGCTAATGATGATTTTGTAAGATGTGGTAGCCTTATTGAAATTGCTTATCATGATGAAGTACATGATGCCTTATGGGTGGTTAATCACGTAAGAGAAATCGGAGAAAACCTTGCACAATCCATTATTTCTTATTATAATTAAAAAGAATAGAAAAGAGAGTATTTATGAAATATATAACATTTGCCATTCCTTGCTATAACTCTGAAAGTTATATGCACCATGCGATTGAAACCATTTTAACAGCTAAAGATGATGTAGAAATTTTAGTTATTGATGATGGCTCTTCTGATAACACTTTAAAAATTGCTAAAGAATATGAAGAAAAATATCCAGGTATCGTTAAAGCCATTCATAAAGAAAATGGTGGTCATGGTTCTGGTGTCAATAAAGGTTTAAGCCTTGCTAAAGGTCTTTATTATAAAGTTGTTGATTCTGATGACTGGGTAGATGAAGAAGCTTTAAAAAAGGTTTTAGAAACCATTAAAAAACTGGAAAAAGAAAAAAATTTAGTAGACATGATGGTTGTTAATTACGTCTATGAAAGAGAAGATGGTCAAAAAGAAATTAACTATCATAAAACGCTTCCTGAAAATAAAGTATTTACTTGGGATGAAGTAGGAAATTTCAAAAAAGATGCTTATTTACTTATGCATTCTGTTATTTATCGTACTGCTTTATTAAAAGAAATTGATTTAAAACTACCAGAACATACTTTTTATGTAGATAATATTTTTGTTTATTATCCATTACCTTATATTAAAACGATGTATTATTTAGATGTTCCTTTTTATCGTTATTTTATTGGCCGTGAAGATCAATCTGTGAATGAAAAAGTAATGATTAAAAGAATTGATCAACAAATATATGTGACTAAAACGATGATAGATTTCTTTAATCCTTATGATTTTTGGGATACTAATAAAAGATGTGCTAAATATTTAATTCATTACATTGATATCATGATGAGTGTTTCTACGATTTTACTACAGGTAGCAAATACTAAAGAAGCAATGGAAAAGAAAAAAGAGTTATGGGAATATTTGAAAGAAAAAAATCCTAAACTTTATAAAACTTGTTTAATATCTTTATCAGGTTCTACGAGACTACCACGCTTCTTAAGTGTTCCAGGTTATAGAATAGCCAGAAAAATTTATAAATTTAATTAGGAGGAATAGTATGAAATATGATAGTAGATTATCTAAAGAAGAAACTACATTATGCCTTTTAATCTCTTTTTATAAACTCGAACATACCTATGTATTTCGGCCCATTTACCTCCAAAAGTTATTTGAAGAACTAAAGTATGGTGATCAAAGTATTTATCAAAAGTTACAAGATAAAATAGGTACTTTTAATTTACCAATGGAAATGTATTTAGATAAACTCTTAAAATTTAATTATCTCAAAAAACGAGATGAAATAAATTATGATATTACTATTTCAGAGGATACGGCATTGCAGTTAGATAGAAAATTTAATCGGGATAAAGATTATTATGAGTCTGTGCGTAGTATTAAAAAGAGTTTAGATTATTTTGATAAAAAACCAATTGAAGAAGAAATCGGTGAAGAATACAGTCTTATTATTACTCCAGAAGATTTCTTAATCGCGTTCTTCACTAAATTATTTTCTATCGGTGTATATACTTTCGATTTTGATACTTTTGAAAGTGCTTTTTCTTTTTCTATTTTAGATAATGAAGCTATGAAAAAATTTTTAGAATCTAGTTTTCATCAACCTTTTGCTATGGAAGATATGGGTACATTAATAGCTAAAATTTTAGGAGTGGATGAAGATTTTCCTATTGATTCTCTTTGGCTAGGAACCATGGTAAAAAATAAGCCTATGTTAGATACTCTTACCCTCAATAATGAACAAATTATTGATCTAATGGTGAAGAAATATATTGAAATGAAAAAAACTATTCAAAAAGGACCTTCCGTGGTAAAATAATCACGGAGGTTTTTATTATGTTTACAATTTCTGATTTACACGTTAAAGCCGATGACAAAGAAATTTTAAAAGGTTTTAATTTAACAATAAATGAAGCCGAGACTCATATTTTAATGGGACCAAATGGAGCTGGTAAAAGTACAGTTTGTAAAAGTATTTTACATCATCCTCATTATGAAATAACATCTGGTCAAATTAGCTATCAAGGTAAAGATTTAACAAACTCTTCAACCGATGAAGTAGCTAAAAGTGGTATTTATTATATTAATCAAACACCAGTAGAAGTAGAAGGAATCAAAAATATGGAATTATTCCGAACTGCTTTGATGGCAAAGGGAGAAAAAGTAGATATTTTTTCTTTTAAAAAGAAATGTAATGCCATTTGTGAAAAATTAAAAATGGATCCATCCTTTTTAACTCGTAACGTTAATGAAGGCATGAGTGGTGGGGAAAGAAAGAAAAATGAACTTTTTGGTATGTGGCTTTTAAAACCATCTTTAATTTTATTAGATGAAGTGGATTCTGGGTTAGATGTGGATGCGATTAAAATTGTCGCTGCTAACTTAAAAGAATATCAAAAAGAGACAGGTGCTAGTTTACTTGTCATTACCCATCAACCATCTTTAATTGAAAAACTAGAACCAGATCATGTTCATGTTATGAAAGATGGAAAAATTTTATTAGATGGAGACAAAGATCTTGCTTTTGATACATTAAATAATGGCTTTTCCTCTTTATCATGGGCTGGTGTTATGACGGACGGTAGCCAAAATGAATAAAATAATATGTAACACGGTGGAAATGTTAGAGGGGCATTATGAAAAGCTTATTCTAAAAGAAAGTAATTCTAAAATTCATATTACAGAAGATACTACAGTCGATAATCTTGTCTTTGAAGTAGATAATTTTGATGTTCATTTTATTTTTGAAGACAACGTTAAATTTTCTTTAAAAAGTATTTTAGACGTTAAAAATATTTCCGGAAAAATTCATTTAGAAGTTAATCATAAAAATGAAATTTATTTTGGCCTAGGCATTAAATCCTTTAGCCAAAACAAATTAGATGTACTAACTGATATGATTGGAAATGACAGTAATTGTGAAGTGAAAATTAGAATCGTGGGCGAAACCAACAGTAAGATGGTCATGAAAACAAGTGGTAATTTACCCCAAGATACTAAAAACAATACGTTTGTAGAAGATGTTAAGTATTTGTTCGATGAAGACTCTTATATTGAAGTCTTACCAGAACTTTATGTTTTTTCAAACGATGTTCTAGCTAATCATAATATGAGTGTAGGTAAAATAAGTGAAGAAGAATTATTTTATTTAGAAAGCAAAGGGTTGAATGAAAAAATGGCCCAAGATATTTACCGTGAGGGATTTATAAACAGTATAAAAATGTAAAGGGGGACTAACTTATGAATAGAAACGATTTTCCCATGTTATTAAATGATTATATTTATTTAGATAATGGGGCAACAACTTTAAAACCTAAATGTGTTATTGATAAAGTGGTAGATTATTACCAAAATTACTCTGCTAATGCTCATCGGGGTGATTATGATATTTCTTTTAAAGTTGATGAAGAATATGAAAAGGCAAGAGAGATTGTTCGTAGATTCATTAATGCTAAAGATAGAGAAAGTATTGTTTTTACGAGTGGTTCAACAGAAAGCTTAAATATGATTGCTACAGGTTTCTTTAAAAAGTTTTTAGAGCCAGGAGATGAAATTTTAATTACTAAAAGTGAACATGCTTCTAATGTTTTACCTTGGTTTCGTTTGCAAAATGAACTAGGTGTTGTCGTTAAATATATTCCTTTAGATGATAACCATTATGTAACGGTGGATAACTTTTTAAAAGTAGTGACACCTAAAACGAAAGTAGTTTCTTTAGCTGCCATGACAAATGTTATCGGAGACGAAAGACCTATTAATGAAATTACTAAACTTGCTCATGAAAGAAATATTTTTGTAGTCGTAGATGGAGCGCAAAGTGTTCCTCATCAAAAAACAGATGTCACTTTATCAGATATTGATTTTTTAGCTTTTTCAGGGCATAAAATGTGCGGTCCAACGGGTATTGGGGTTTTATATGGTAAAAAAGAACTTTTAGAAGAAATGGAACCTATTAACTTAGGTGGGGGCATGAATGAATCTTTTGATAGTCCGAGTGAAATATATTTAAAAGAACTACCAACAAGATTAGAAGCCGGAACACCTCATATTGAAGCAGCGATTGGTTTAGGAGAAGCTATTAACTACTTAGAAAGTATTGGCATGGAGAAAATAAGTGCTTATGAAAAAGAACTACGTAAATATGCCTTAGATAAAATGCTTCAGATTCCTCATTTAGATATTTTGAATATAGAATCTGATGGCGGTATTATTTCTTTTAATGTCCAAGGTATTTTTAGTCAAGATGTTGCTTACTATTTAAACAAATATAAAGTTTGTGTAAGAGCCGGCAATCATTGTGCCAAGATTTTGAAAAATGAAGTTGGGGTAAAAAATAGTTTAAGAATGAGTCTTTATTTTTACAACACTAAAGAAGAAATTGATAATTTATGTGAATTATTAGAAGATATAGAAAAGATTAAGAAAGAGATGATTTAAATGGATGAAGAAACAAGAAGAGAAATAATTCTAGAACATTATATGCAACCACTTCATAAACATAAAACAGATGATACTTCTTATGAAATGGTTAATACTAACAATTCTTCTTGTATTGATAATTTAGACATTTATGTTCAAATTAAAGATAATAAAATAAATGATATTTGTTTTGACGGAGAGGCTTGTGCTATTTCAACATCATCTACTTCAATTATGATTCGTAATCTAATTGGTAAAACGATTGATGAGGCTTTAAATTACATTGAAAACTTTGAAAATATGTTAAATGAAAAGCCATATGATGAAAATATTTTAGAAGAAGGACTTGTTTATCAAGAAATTTATAAACAAGGGAATCGTAAGCACTGTGCTTATCTTCCTTATGAAGGTATCAAAAAAGTGTTATTACATGAAAAAGAGAAGACAAAATAGCGAATATTTTGTTTTTTCTTGCCTTTTAAAAAATTACTTATATAATATTTGTGAGGTTGGTAATAATGAATTTACAATATTTTAAACATAATTATACTTATATTACAAATAATGGAGAAATACATAATCTATCACCGCAGGCTTATCATGAAACAGATTTAATGAATTTATTTATCCTATGCTTTTTGAAAGGCTTTGTTGTTGTAGAACATGATGGCAATTTAGATGATCCTAAAACTTGGAATGTCCTAATGCAGATTCCGAGTGAAATAGCTTTAGCTCAACAATCCATCGTGTTAAATATTTTAAAAAATAAAAATTATTTTCAAAGTTTTAAAGTTTCAGCATGTCCTGGAGATTATTATTATGAACATTTTTCTAAGAATTGTGACGGGAGTTATTATAAACCTAGTTATCCTAACTTTCCTGAATTAGATTTATCATTACAAAATATTATTTTTAGTTCAGGTATTATAGCTACAATGAATAATCAAGTAGTTATAGATATAGAAAATTGTGATCTATTAGCAAGTTTAAAAATGTTATGTAATAGTTCCTTTTCTTCTGTAGAAGAAGGTATTCATTACATTTGGAAAAATGGTGGTTGTATTTTTTCACGTGATGAAGAAAAAGCTAATAATCGAATTTGTTTATTGCCAGATGAAACAGATTATTACTCACGAATGATTTTAAGTTATTTTATTAGTCATAAAATGTTAGGCTATATAGGTTATCAAAATATGAATTATGAACTTAGCAAATTTCCACAGTTTTTAGAAGATATTAATTTAAGTACAGAACGCGATATGACACGGGCTATTAGAAAAAACAATTTGTTGTGAAATTTGGAAAATATTAGTATAATTAGAGAGATTTAGGAAGTAGGAGGTTAGTTATGAATTTACCGAATTTAAAAGAAGCTAAAAAAAGAGATGAAAAAGAAGTTTTATATATTAATCAACAATTAAGTGGTAATAATTCTTTTGCAGGCAAAAAATATTTTTTAAGAACATACGGTTGTCAAATGAATGAACACGATTCAGAAGAAATCGAAGGTATTTTAGAATATTTAGGAATGACTCCAACAGAAGAAATGGAAAGTGCAGATGTTATTATTTTAAATACTTGTGCTATTAGAGAAAATGCTCATGATAAAGTATTTGGTTACTTAGGAAGAGTAAAACACTTAAAAAAAGAAAGACCTGACGTTATCTTAGCTATCGGAGGCTGTATGAGCCAAGAAGAAAAAATTGTTTCAGAAATCAAAGAAAGACATCCTTATGTTAATATTGTTTTTGGAACACATAATATTCATGAACTTGGCGAATATCTTTTAGATTGTGCTTCATCTAAACAAGATATTGAAGTCTTTAGTAAACAGGGAGATGTCATTGAAAACATCCGTTATAAAAGAGCCAGTCGTATCAATGCTTGGGTAAACATTATTTATGGCTGCGATAAATTTTGTACTTATTGTATCGTTCCTTACACAAGAGGAAAAGAACGTTCTAGAAAATTAGAAGAAATTGTTAAAGAAGTAGAAAAGTTAAAAGAAGATGGTTATCAAGAAGTAACTTTACTAGGACAAAATGTAAATGCTTACGGTCATGATTTAAAAGAAAATGTGTTATTTTCTGATTTACTAGAAGCTGTTGCTAAAACAGGTATTCCAAGAATTCGTTTTGTTACTAGTCATCCTTGGAATTTTACTGATAAAATGATTGAAGTAATAAGTAAGTATGATAATATTATGCCTTATATTCATTTACCTATTCAAAGTGGATCTTCAAGAATTTTAAAACTTATGGGACGTAGATATACTAAAGAGGAATACTTAGAACTTTTCCATAAAATGAAAGAACAAATTCCTAATGTGGCTATTACAACAGATATTATTGCAGGTTTCCCAGGAGAAACAGAAGAAGATTTTAAAGATACTTTAGATATCGTAGAAGAATGTCAATTTGATGGGGCTTATACTTTTATCTTTAGTCCAAGAGAAGGTACTCCAGCTAGTCTTATGAAAGATGAGACTCCTTTAAAAGAAAAAGAAGAAAGATTATATCGTTTGAATGAAAGAGTAAATTATTATTCTAAACAAAACAATGAAAAACTACTTGGTAAAGTCGTTCAAGTTCTTGTTCTTGGAGTAAGTGAAAAAGATAGTACTAAAGTCTATGGTTATACTGATACCATGAAACTTGTAAATATTAAAGCACCAACAGACACGATTGGTAAAATTGTTGATGTTAAAATTACGGATGCGAAAAGCTTTAGTTTAGATGGAGAATTAGTTATTTAAAATTGCAAGAAATTGCAATTTTTTTATGAAAAAGTTGTGATATTTGAAATATTAAAGTGATTTTTAATATTCATTTAATGTTTTTAAAATATAATGAATTTACATCGAAAGGAAGTGATTCATTATTTTATTAAAAATATAGTAACATTCTATTATTAACTAAATAATTTGAAAGGATAAAATTTATTATGAGTAGAAATAAAAAGAATATTATAATGGGAGTTTTATTAATATTATTACTGGCAAGTTCTTTTTTTACAATAAATTATATTAAGAATCATGAAAATTTTAATGATTTTAATAAAAGTATGAAAGAAGAATCTCCTCCAAATATGACAAATGACGAAAGTAATAGTGGAGAACCACCAGAAAGACCAAGTAATGATACTGAAAATAAGCAACCTACGAATGTACATACTAATAATTCTAACCTTAAAACTATTTACTACGTGATACTTACCTTAGAAAGCTTAGCAATTTCTTTAACAGTTATTTATTTAATAACTTCTAACTTTAATAAAAAAGGAATTAAAGAAGTATTTAAAACAGGTGATAAAATCACAATTTTTATACTTAGTAATATTTTATTAACGGGTATTTTAACAGTAAGTTCTGTAGCAATGGTTAACTATCATGATGCTTCATCAAACGAATTTAAAGAACAAGTGACAACAAAAGATGAAGTGAATTTAGATAAAAATACAGTAGTGGAAGAAGGAGATATTGATTTAAATCAATATGATTCCGATATTACTATAACAAAGGGTGGAACTTATACTTTCAGTGGTAATTTAAAACATTCTATTGTTGTAAATGCTGATAAGGAAGATGTTGAAATAGTGCTAAATGGGGTAACTATAGAAACTGAAAGTACAGCCACTATTGTTGGTTTAGCTGCTAATAAGATAACGATAATTACCGCAGAAAGAACAGAAAACATTTTAAGTGATGGTGGAAATTCTTCTTATGATGGATGTATTTTTAGTAATGCTGAATTAGTATTTGAAGGTAAAGGAAAGCTTATTGTTAATGGCAATCAAAATGAAGGAGAAGGAATTGCTACTGAGGCTCAAAATATTACAATAAACTCTGGAACAATAATTATTACTTCCAATGATGATGGTGTAAATGCCGGTGGTGATGGTGCCACAATAACCATTAATGGTGGAACAATTTATATTGATGCATCGGGTGATGGTATCGATTCTAATAAAGATGCCGTAATTAATGGCGGAACTTTATTTGTTATGGGAAGTGATACGGGTGGAGATTCTGGAATTGATACAGATGATGGCTTTGTCATAAATGGTGGACTTGTAGTTGCTTTAGGAACTGATATGATTGAAACACCAGAAGATAATAGTAAACAAACAACTATCGCTTTTTCATTAAATGAAAAAATAGATAAAGATACTTTAGTCACTTTAATGAAGGATGATGAAGTAGTAATAAGTTTTGAAGCAACAAAAAGTTTTAAAACTATTATTATAAGTAGTAATACTTTAACAAATGGAGATTATGCCTTATATAAAGGAGGAAAAAATACAGGTACATTAGAGTATGGTATTTATAAAAATGGAGAATATACTAAAGGTGATAGTATAAAAGTGAATAATTTGGAGGTTTTTACAATATCTAAAACCATAAATACATTTGGAAGTACAAGATAAGTTATTTTTCTATAAGAAGATATTTATTATTAAAATTGCAAGAAATTGCAATTTTTTTCATGTTGATATATCTATTGCTTATCCAAAATATCTTTTATATACTTATTTTGTTTGAGAAATATTCTTTTCTTCGACAAGAAAATAGTTTGATTTATGATACTTTTTAAAAGAGGCAAATATGAAAAAGAAAATTTTGACAATTTTAATAGCTATCGCTGTTGGAGCAATTCTTGCCCTTCCTACTTTATCTATGGCTTCGAAAGATAGCTCTAAAAAAGAAAATATGTTTATATTACAGTTAGGCATTTTTAAAAATTATGATAATGCATTCGAAAAAAAGCAAAGTGTCAAAGGCTCAATTATTTATCAAAATAAAGATGTTTATTATGTTCTAGCGGGTGTTTCCAAGGAAGAAACGAATCTTTATAAAATTGAAGAATATTTACAAAATGAAAATATTTCTTATTATAAAAAACAAATGATCATTTCTTATGATCCTGATAACTTGGAAAAATATAATTTACTGTTGCAAAAAACGAATGATGTAGAGACCATTAAAACATTAAACGAAAAAGTATTGAAAGAAGTGGTGAAAAATGAGCTTTAAGATTAAAGAATTACCTGAGGAAGAAAAACCAAGAGAAAAGGCTATTTCTCGTGGGGTTGAAAATTTAACGATTCCAGAGCTTATTGCCATCATTATTAAAACGGGTACTAAAGAAGAATCGGCGAAAGACTTAGGAGTAAGACTCTATAACGAACTTGGCTGTGTGGAAGGATTAAGAAATTTAAGGTTATCTAATTTAACTCGTTTAAAAGGCATAGGTAAAACCAAAGCCATTTCTTTAATGGCAGCTATTGAACTTGGCAAAAGAATAAATGTTAATAATATAACAGGCTTAAAGAAAATCCATGAAACAAAAGATGTATATTTTTATTATGGTTCTTATTTTTTATTTGAGGAACAGGAAAAATTACTTGCTCTTTTTTTAAACAGTAAAAATGAAGTTATTAAAGAGAAAATAATTTTTATGGGGACGGCTAATCAAAGTATTGTTCATCCAAGAGATATTTTTAAAGAAGCAATCTTAAACAATGCTATCAAAATAATAATTGTACATAATCATCCTAGTGGTAATGTAACTCCTAGTTTGGAAGATAAAAAGTTTACCAAAAAGTTAAAAGAAGCAGGAGAACTTCTTTCTATACCTTTATTAGATCATGTTATTATAGGGAATAATACTTATTTTAGTTTTTTAGAACAAAATATTTTGTAAAAGATTGACTTTGTATTTTTAATTTAGATATAATCTTTCTGTTTTAGAAAGAAGTTTATTTATGAAGTATAAGAAAATAACCGCATGGGTTTTATTTGTTTTTTGGTTAATTTTAATTTTTTATTTTTCTAATCAACCGGGAAGTGTTAGTAGTGATTTATCCAATAATGTTTTAAAGACTATTTTAAATAATTTAGCTGTTTCCAATTTTAATATTTGGGTAAGCATTTTAAGGAAACTAGCTCATTTTACCGAATATTTCATTTTAAGTATTTTAACCTTAAACTTATTGAAGCAATATCGTAAAGTTGAAGCAGGGGAGTTTATGCTTGTCATGCTTTTTTGCTTTTTCTATGCTTGTACCGACGAATTTCATCAATTATTCGTGGAAAACCGTGGTTCTTCTTTTTTAGATGTTTTACTAGATTATACAGGAAGCTTACTTTATTTAACGTTAAATGGTTTTACTAGAAATTTAAAAAGAGATGAGATTGATTAAAAAATAAAATAGCATTATAATAAACCCTACAATTATTTGAGGGAGATATATATGACAAGTGGAGATTGGAAAAAAGATTTAACGAAAGATATTAAAAAAATTGAATTTGCTTTACGTCATCCTAAGTATGCCAATTTTAAAGTTAATAATCGTTTGCAATTAATAAAATTTTTACGAAAGCTCAATAAATTATGGCCATATTTTTTTACATCCGCTTTTATTTTTGAATGTCAACATGCCTTTAAACTAACGCCTATTATTTTTGATGATCGTGTAGAGCCTGAGATAAAGATAGAAAAAATAAATAAGAATATCCTTGATTATCCTTATGAATTGATTTTTGAAGATTTAAAAGAAGAAGGCAAAGAATCTCTTGGAGAAAATATTTTATGGACAGGTTTTTATTTTATCAGTTTTTTCTACAGTGGTTATCTTTTAAGTTTATGGTATAGTACTCGTTATGGGGAGGCAATCGAAGGAAGCTTAACCGCAGAGATGAATTATACTTTAGAATATCAAAAAGAACAGTATGAACTTCTAAAAGAATTATTAGAAATCAAAAAAAATGATTTACAATTATTTGAAAATGAAGACGCGGTAGAAAAGGAATTTTCTTTAAAAAGGAGAAATTCTGATGAGTAATCTATCTAAATTAAAGGGAATTGAATTGAAAGAAATGCTAAATGAAGTCGAAAAATTTCCTTTTTTATATCGTGAACTTTTAAATTTTAAAACAGATATTTCTATGGGAATAGAAATAGAATTTGAAAAAGCAAAAGTTTATCCCTTGGCAGATTTTTTGAAAAATTATCCAGGATGGATAATGAAAAACGACACTTCTTTAACAAGAGGGATAGAAATTAATACGCCTATCATGTATAACCGTAAAAAAGATTGGCAAGATTTAAAAGAAGTTTTACAAGAGCTACAAAAAGAGAAAGTAAATCCATATATTCATGCTGGAACACATTTTCATATTGGGGTACCTATTTTAGGAAATGATCTAGATGCTTGGCAAAATTTTTTATTGATGTATGCTTATTATGAAGATATTATAACTCGCTTTTTTTATGGAGAACGTATAAAAGAAAGAATGACTTTTAAAGAGCATAGTAGTCCTATCGCTCCACTGTTAAGTAACTCAGTAGATAAAATAACTACTTTACCCTTTGTTGGAAAAGTTATGTCCTTTTTTCCTTATACTCACGGAAATGCTCTTTGTTTATACAATGTTATGTTTAATGCTTTAAATACTAATAAAGTGCGTAATACAATTGAATTTAGAAGTCCAAATGGAACGATAAATGAAGTGATATGTCAAAATAATGTAAATACAGGTGTTTGTTTTTTACAAGCTGCTAAAACGGGTATGGTAGATAGAGAATATTTAGAATATCAACTGAAAACGCACCCTGTAACAGAAACGAAAACCTTATTATATCGTTATATTAATTTAAGCAAAGCTTTAGAATTTTGTGATTTAGTATTCGAAGAAGATATTGATAAAATGTATTTTTTAAAACAATACTTAAAAGATTATCAAGAAAATAGAGGAACTTTTTTAGAAAGAAAAATCAAATTTTAGCATAAACTTTAACGGGTGAGGTCAATGTTTTTTGATAATATACACACACGTATAAGATTTTTCTTTTTATTAATTTTTTGTTTGTTATTTATTATTATTTGTCGAGTCTTTTATATCCAAGTTTTTTCATATGATAAACTAAGTTCTTTAGCAGAAAGTTTATGGAGTAGAAAACTTCCTATCGGGGCTGATCGAGGAGAAATCTATGACCGAAAGGGTCGTGTTTTAGCTACGAATCTTACGACAACTTCATTGGTGTTGATTCCTAATCAAATAAAAAATCCGGAAGAAGTAGCGCAAAAACTAAGTGAAATTTTAAATAGTGATTATAATGATATGCTCGCTCATGTTACGAAAAAGACAAGTATTGAAAGAGTTCATCCGGAAGGAAGACAACTCTCTTATGATATTGCTTCTAAAATCGAAGAACTTCATTTTGATGGTGTTTATTTGGTAAAAGAAAGTAAGAGATATTATCCCTATGGTACGGTTTTATCTCATGTCTTAGGGTATGTTGGTATTGATAATCAAGGTCTATCTGGCTTAGAGCTTACTTATGATAAATATCTGACAGGTGAAAATGGTGCTATAAAATATTTTTCAGATGGTAAAGGAAATCGTTTGGAATTATCTGAAGTTTATGAAGAACCTCAAAATGGTGTCAACTTGACACTTACTATTGACCTTGATTTACAGCTGGCTGCCGAAAGAGAACTGGATAATGCAGTGATGAAATATAATCCGGAACATGCGATTGCTCTAGCGATGGACCCAAATACGGGTGAAGTTTTAGCTATGGCTTCACGTCCTAATTTTGATTCGAATAATTATCAAGACTATGATACGACTACGATTAACCGTAATTTACCTATTTGGATGACTTACGAACCTGGTTCTACTTTTAAAATAATGACACTTGCTTCTTCCTTAGAAGAAAAGACCGTGAATTTATTTGAAGATACTTATTATGATTCCGGTTCTGTTTCAGTAGATGGAGCAACCATCCATTGTTGGAAAAGTGGCGGTCATGGGGCGCAGACTTATTTAAACGTGGTTGAAAATAGTTGTAACCCAGGTTTTGTCTCACTCGGAAATAAGCTCGGGGTTGATAAATTAATGTCTTATATTAATAAATTTGGTTTTGGAGAAAAAACGGGCATTGATTTAAATGGCGAATCAAGTGGGATTTTATTTAATCCGAGCCGAATGGGACCAGTTGAACTTGCCACAACAAGTTTTGGTCAAGGTATCAGTGTTACTCCGATTCAACAAGTTACCGCGGTTTCAGCAGTTATTAATAATGGCTATTTATACCAGCCATACATTGTAAAAAGTCTAGAAGAACCTGAAACCAAATCTATTGTTAAATTAAATGAACCCGTTTTAAGACGAAGAGTCATTAGTGAAGAAAGTAGTAAACTCGCTCGTTTTGCCTTAGAAAGCGTTGTGGCTAATGGTTCAGGTAGAAATGCTTATATTGAAAACTATCGGGTAGGTGGTAAAACAGGAACTGCCCAAAAAGTAGAAGATGGTCATTATTTAGATGGTAACTATATTTTATCATTTGTTGGTTTTATGCCAGCTGATGACCCTAAGATAGTTGTTTATGTTGCCATTGATAACCCGAAAGGAGTCACTCAGTATGGTGGAGTCGTGGCAGCTCCTATTGCTAAATCTATTTTAGAAACCGCTATCTCAGTTTTAAATATTGAAAGTTCTACCGAAGTTATGCCAAGAGAATATAATTGGAACGATACCAAATATTATAAAATTCCTGATGTTGTTGGAGAAACTAAAGAAGAAGCAAAAAAAAGTTTACAAGGCTTTCAAATAGAATATTCAGGGGAAGGAGAACATGTTTTGTATCAAAGTCCTAGTGGGAATTCTTATGTTAAAGAAAATGGAACAGTCTCTTTAATGCTTGGCTAAGTGTCTAATTATGTCAAGATAATTGTAAAAAAAAACGACTTTTATAATTTTAGTGTATAATACGGGTAGGTAGGTGATTTTATATGCTTATTCTTGCAAAAACAGCGTTAGCAATGATGTTAGGTTTTATTTTTGCAATTATAACCGGAATTATTGCAATTCCTTTATTGAAAAAGATAAATTTTAGACAACATGTCAGCCAAGTAATTGGTGAAAGACATTTGAAAAAAGAAGGAACTCCCACAATGGGCGGGATTATCTTTATTATCCCCGTACTATTAACTCTTTTCCTTCTTTACTTAAGAGGCAGTATTGAGTTAAATCATAATTTAATTATTTTACTCTTTGTCTTCTTAGCTTATGCTTTCTTAGGTTTTATTGATGACTGGTTAAAAGTAAAATATCATAATAATCAAGGTCTACGTATTTCTACTAAATTTTTAATTCAAATGGTGATTGCCCTTATTTTCTTTTATATCTTTATGAAAAATGGCGGGGAACCTGTTTTAAAAATTTCTTCTTTAAATCTTATTTTACCGATGGGATGGACCTTTGGCTTATTTATTTTATTCTTACTGGTTGGAACAAGTAATGCGGTTAATATCACGGATGGTTTAGATGGCCTTTGTGGTGGGTTATCGATGATTGCCTTTGTCGCATTTGGTATCATCACTTGGAATACCACTTGGATGGAAGGATATCAAGAAGTTGCTATTTTCTGTTTTGTGTTAGTAGGAGCTTTACTTGGTTTTTTACTTTTCAACTCCAATCCTGCTAAAGTATTCATGGGAGACTTAGGAAGCTTATCTTTAGGTGCTGCGATGGCGACAGTAGCTATTATTACAAGACATGAACTTTCTTTAGCTTTAATTGGCGGTGTCTTTGTCGTAGAAACCTTATCTTCTATGATTCAGATTATTGCTATTCGTAAATTTCACCGTAAAGTATTCAAAATGGCACCTTTACATCATCATTTTGAACAATTAGGTTATAGTGAAACCGATATTGTTAAAGCATTCTACGTGGTTGGTTTAATTCTTGCTATGGCAGCCATTACATACGGTGTTTGGTTATAAAGCATTCGAAAAGGAGTGCTTTTTTTCTTTTTTCTAGTAATTTAAGAAAATAACTGTTAATATAAGAAAAGGTGATAGTAATGAAAGAAAGTAAAATTAAAGACTTATTTGAAGATCCTAAGACCATTTATGTTTTTGATGTGGATGGCGTTTTAGCAAGATTAGAACTTGGTGAATATACTCATTATTTTTATAATGATGAGATGTGGGAAAAAGCCTTGCAAACTCATGATTTTTATGACGAAATACGGCCAATTATTAGCATGCAAGATTTTATTCAAAAAAGAAATAAAGAACATATTTATGTTGCTACAAGAGTTTATAATGAAGTAGAACATAAGCAAAAGATTTCTTTTCTTGAAAAACATTATGGCATTTTAAAAGATCATGTTTATCTTGTTTATAATAATGATGAAAAGTTAGATGTTATGAATAAAATCAAAGAATTACATCCTAATTTAGGAGATAAGTATTTTGTGATGATTGATGATACGGTTGATGTTTTGAATCATATTATGGATAATTCTAACTTTAGTACGGTTCATATTAGTAGTTTCTTACAATAGTTTGAAACTTTTTTTCATTTTAAGACTCTTATTTAGTGAAGGGTGAAAAATATGCAAGAATTTAATGAATTTTATGAACAAACCTATGTAAAGTTTTATCGCTTCATTATTTTAAATATTCCTAATATTTCTAATACCGATGATATTTTACAAGAAGCTTATTTAAAAATGTTTAAGATTTTAAGGAAAAAGAACATCGTAGATAAAGAAGCTTATCTTTATAAAGTAGGGTGGAATCTTATAAAAAAAGAATTTAAACTAAAAGATAGTTTACCACTTAATGAAGATTTAGGTTTATGTACCAATAACACTTATGATGGGGTTTTACAAAAAATGGATTTAGAAACCATTTATAATTATCTAAAAACTAAAGATATTTTAGTTCAAAAAGCTTTTTATCTTTATTATTATGGACTTAGTTTAGAAGCAATTGCTACTACCTTAAATATTTCTTTATCGAAAGTGAAAAATGATATTTATAGAACCCTTAAAGAATTGAAAGGAGTTTTACAATGAAAAATTCACAAAGTCAAAATTATCAAATGATTATGAAGAAAAAACAAAAAAAAGAACATCTTCAAAATGGAGTGTTAAGTAGTGCTGTGCTTGTTTTAGCGATTGGTTTACTATTTTTCTGTAAAGTAGAGAAAAACTATTTTGAAGATAAGATAATTTGGAATGAAGGAGGGGTAGCTACAGAAAACACTGGAATGGTAGATACAACTACTCGCTTTGACGAAAATTTGAGCGAAGAAGAAAATGAAGAATTTAATCGTTTATTAAATAATTATAAAAGCGAGTCAAATGATTTTATAAGAGGGCAATTAATAGATATTTCAAAACATCAATTGAAAATTTATCAACTTATTAATAATGATTATTATAATAATTATTATGATGAACAGGCTTTTAAATTAAGCATTACTATTTCTAATGAAAAAATAGATAAGATTTCTTTTGGCTGTATGACATTTGATTTTAATATTTCTTCTTCAATTAATAGTGAATCTTCTTTGATAAATGGTCATTCTCTTATTTTAACGAAAGGTTATACTAGAACAGGTAATGAAATTTATTACCAAGCGAAATTTAATTATCAAGATTGGTGGTATATTATTACGTCTAAAGACGAAGAAAAAATACTTTCCATTGTGAAAAGTATTTTAACGACCTAATTATTTTTCAACATAAAAAGCATAATATTCATCAAAAGTAATATCTTCATCATGCATTGTTTTAGCAGCTTCTAAACCAACATAACGCCAATGCCATGATTCAGGACTATAGCCTGTTAAATAAGTTTTTCCTTCTGGGTATCTTTCAATAAAACCATATTTATAAGCATTGTTTTTTAACCATTTATAAGCTTCACTATCCGTAAAACTATCGGCTAAAGGTTCTGTTTTACTGGTCATATCAATAACTAAACCGGTTTGATGTTCAGAGTGTCCAGGACGAGCGGCTGTTTCATCGGCTTTTCTTTCACCTTGAGTAGATACCCGGTAGTCATAAATTTCTTTTTGACTTTCATAATCTCGGTAACTAGAGGTTACCATAAGATAAAATCCCTGGTCATTGGCTGCTTGCCATAATTCTAAAAATTTGTCATAGGCATAATCAATAAGTTTATTTTCACCTTCTTCGCCATAAGCGTAAGAAAGTTCAATGTTTTTTAAATTTTCGGGTGTATAAGTTTCACTTAAAGCGTAAAATTTATTGACGTTCATGAGCATACTTAAATCTTCATTAGTATTAAGTTCTAGTTGATACCATTTATGATTTGCATGAACATTCACAATAGAAATTACTTTAGCATAATCGGTTTCATTATTTTTGTTGATATATTCTTTGTAGTCTTCTAAGTTTTTTTCTAAAAAATATTTTTGCTCTAAAAGACTAATAATCTTATCATCTTTATCATTATCAATCAGTTTTTGCTGTTCTGTTTCGCTAAGTTTTGCAAAAATAGTTTTGGTATCTTCTAAACTATAGCCTTTTTCTAAAAGTTTGTATTCATTTGTTTGTTTATATTGATAGTCATTATAATAGTTGATACCTAGAAGAATACCCACTATTAAAAAGACGATAAAGGCACCAAAATAATAAACTTTTTTCTTTAATTTTAATCGCTTTTTCTTTTTCATATCAAAGCCTCATTTCTAGCTTCATTATAGCAATTTTCCTTGCTATTTTCCATCATTTGTTGTAACATTTACTTAAGAGTAGTAAAGGATAGGTGGTACAATGAACGAAAAAGGAAAAGAAATACTTGCAAAGTGTCCTAATTTTAACCGCATTGTTAATTTTGACTATGCGAAAGACGACCAAATTACTGCAAAACTAATAACGGTTTACCGTGACTATATATTTAAAATTAATTTAGAAGATGAAAGTGAAGTAAAAAGCGTCACTGAAATTGATTATGTTTTAGGAAGATATATTGATGACTATCAATTTAGAAGAGAACTACGTTGTGAAATAGTTCATGTTAAAATAAAAAAAGGTTTATCTTTCTTTGAAAGTTTAAAAGCTATTGTTTATAGCATCTTACATATTTTTGATAATTATTTAGAAAATTCAACCCGGAGAATATCCATAGCAAGATGGATTTAGACTTGTTTCTTAAAATAAATTTTGGTATAATCACTTTTGTCGGAGGTAGCATATGAAAGTTTACAAGAAAAATTTACCAGATGGTATTAAAAAAATGTTTGCTTTAGAAAAAGGCGTAAAAGTTAAATATTTAAATAAAAAATACTATGACAAGAAAAAAACAAAATAAGACTTGCATGACAGGAAATATTTTGTTATAATCATCTTGTTCTTTTGGCGGGATAGCTCAGCTGGCTAGAGCGACCGGTTCATACCCGGTAGGTCGGGAGTTCAAGTCTCTCTCCCGCTACCAAAAAGATAGTAACTTGATTATTTCAAGTTTATATGAGTCATTATCCTTGGATAGTGGCTTTTTTTATAAAAATAAGTAAAGAAAGATGGAATTTTATGGGAAAGATAGAAGGTAAGATTCGAAATGTTATTTTTAATAGTGAGTCGGGTTTTTTAGTGGCTGTTTTTAGAGTTAAAAAAGCTCATGACGAACTTTTAAAAGAGTTAGAAGGTAAAAGTATTACTATAACAGGGATGATGGCAGAACAAAATACAGAAGATACTTATATTTTAGAAGGTAGCTATATTCGGCATGAAAGATATGGAATGCAATTTTCTTTTCAAACTTATGAAAAGAAGTTACCAGAAGGAAAAGATGGTGTCATTGATTTTCTAGCCAGTCCTTTAATTAAAGGCTGTGGTATTAAAACCGCGGAACAAATTGTCGCTACTTTAGGAGAAGATGCTTTAAAACTTATTAAAGAAAATAAAGAAAATTTATTTTTAGTACCTGGAATGACCCCTAAAAAATGTGAAGCTATTTATATAAGTGTCTTATCCTATTCTGAAGTGGATGATACGATTATTAAATTAAAAAATTTAGGCTTTTCCATGAATGAAGCTACCAAACTTATTAAACATTATCAAGACAAAACCATGGTTTTTGTAGAACAGAATCTTTACCTTTTTAAAGAATTTATTCCTTTTAATAAATTAGATGCCATTTATTTAAAAATTCATGAAGCAGATGATGCTTTACGTATTAAAGAATGCTTAAAAGAAGCGATGGAAAGACAAAGCAGAGAAAGCGGAGATGCTTACTACTATTTAGATGAAATAAAAGAGAAAGTAAAAAAAGAATTTCAAATTCTTTTAGATGATGATACTTTAGAAAAATATTTAGATGAATTAGTAAATAGTAAAGATGTTATCATTGAAGAAGATAATATTTATTTAAAAAAATATTATGATATGGAATGTGATATTGCCCATATTTTAAAAAGAATGAGTACATATCCTAAGAAAAGTATTAAAGGGTTAAAAGAAAAATTAGGCTATTTAGAAGATGTTTTAGAGGTAAAGTATAATAAAGATCAAGAAACTGCAATTATGACAGCTTTACAAAATCCTGTTTCAATTATTTCGGGAGGTCCAGGTACTGGTAAAACAACCATTGTGAATGCTATTACGAGATTGTTTATTGAAGTGTACAAACTTTCTCCTTTAGAAGTTTCTAGCCAAATAGCCCTTCTAGCCCCGACAGGAAGAGCGGCTAAAAAGCTTTCGACAAGTACCCATTTACCAGCTTCTACCATTCATCGGTATTTAAAATGGAATAAAGATACAAATGATTTTCAAATTAACGAATATAATAAAAATTATCAAAAACTTATAATCGTGGATGAAACCAGTATGATTGATGAATATTTATTTGTTTCTTTATTAAAGGGCATACCCGAATCAAGTCAAATTGTTTTTGTTGGCGATACTTTTCAACTTCCAAGCGTGGGAGCTGGTTTGATTTTAAATGATTTAGTTACTTCTCAACTTTTTCCTTATACTTCCTTAGATATGATTTATAGACAAAGTGAGAATTCTTATATTCCTATTTTAGCCAAAGAAATTAAAGAAAAGAATTTAAGTGAATCTTTTTTAGAGAAGAAAGATGATTATAATTTTCTTCCTTGTGAAGCTAAGAACTTAAAAGAAATGATAAGGCAAATTATTTTAAGAAGTCAAAGTAAGGGTTTAAAAGTAGAAGATGTTCAAATTCTTGCCCCTATGTATAAAGGAGAGAATGGCATTGATAATTTAAATGTTTTATTACAAGAGCTTTTTAATCCTCATGACGAGACTAAAAAGGAATTAAAATACTTTGATGTTGTTTACAGGGAGAAAGACAAAGTTTTACAACTTATCAATAATCCGGATTGTAATGTTTATAATGGCGATATTGGTTATATTGATTCCATTAAAGAAATAGATAATCCTTATAAACACACCGAGGTTACCATTGATTTTGATGGTAATAAAGTCGTGTATAAAACGGAAGATTTACAAAGTATTAAACATGCTTATGCGATGACGATTCATAAAAGCCAAGGTAGTGAATTTCCTCATGTTATTTTACCAGTTACCAAAAATTACTATAAAATGCTTTACAATAAACTCATTTACACAGGAGTCTCAAGAGCTAAAAAAAGTCTCGTTATTATTGGGGAAAAAGAAGCTTTTATGATGAGTGTTTATAATGATTACGCTACAAACCGTAAAACAGGTTTAAAAGAAAAGTTAATGTATAATTTTAGTCATTAAGGGCATATTAAGCTTGAGGTGAATAAAATGAAAAATATGTTAACAGGTGTTTTAATAGGCATGACTGCTGGCATGGGAGTGGCTGCCTATTGTCTTTCTAATCCATCCGCCCAGAAAAAAGCCAATAAAATGCTTAATAAAGCTATGGATAATGCCAATATGATGATGGATGATGTGAAAAGAAAAATGCGTTAAAGAGGTCTATGATGGCCTTTTTTTCATGGTTAGATACTTTATGCCTTTTTTATAAAAAAGCAACTAGTTTTGTCTTTTTAAAATTCTTTCTTGATTTACCTAAGTAAAACAGATATAATTTTAATAGAGTAGAATACGAGGGAGAAATATGAAATTAAGATATAAGATAAGCTTAGTGGTAGTAGCTTTTTTAATTATAGCTAGTTTGTTTTTAGTTCAAAGTTATGCGTTGTGGTTAACGACTTATGAAGGACAAGAAAATATTTTAAGTGTTGGTTGTTTTGATGTTGACTTAGAAGAATTATCAAAACCAATTTCATTAAATAATACTTACCCAATGAGTGATCAAAAAGGACTAACGCAAACTCCTTATAAATTTACGATAAAAAATACTTGTAATACTTCTGCAGAATATACGATTACTTTAAATACATTAAAAACAGCTACTATGGATAAAAGTAAAATTAAGTTTGCTTTTACAAGTGGTACTGATGTTCCAACAAGTGGTGTTAATTTAGGAACTTATGCTTCTGTAACGTCTAATATAAATACAGATTTAGCTTATTTACAAACAGCAAATATTTTAGGTGATACTTTAAATGAATCTTTTATTCTTCAAAAAGGTGTTTTAAAAAATGAAAATGATACGGCTTCATTTAATCTTTATTTATGGATAGATGAAACAGCTGGGAATGAAGTACAAGGACAAAAATTTGTGGCAAGTGTTAATGTACTTGCTAATGCAACTACGGTAGAACCAACGGCAGCAGATACGATTTCTAACTTAGCAAATGGCGCAAATAAATCTTCAACAGATGTTTATACCGTACCAGATAAAACAAGTGATAGTTGTACTTATACTGTAGCTTATGATGGAACGAGTGATAACAATTTGAGATATGTTGGGTCTAATCCATGTAATTATGTTACATTTAATGGTGAAGAAGCAGGATGGAGAATTATAGGCGTATTAAATACTCCAGAAGGCCAAAGAGTAAAATTAATACGTGATGAATCTATAGGAACATATTCAAGGAGTAATAGCGGTACTGATTGGACAAATAGCGATTTAAAAGAAATGTTAAATAATGGTGCCTATTATAATAGGACAACTGGTCAATATTATAATAATAGTACGGCAATAACATTGGATTTTACAAGTACCGGTTTAACAGAAGAAGCCAGAAATCAAATAGATACGGTAACATGGAATTTAGGCGGATCAAGTGTTTACAGTAGTGCAAATACAATTCAATTTTATACATATGAAAGAGGCACAGATGTATATAGTTGGGAATATCCAACTAAATGGCAAGGAAAAGTTGGATTAATGTATCCTTCTGATTACGGTTATGCCACGAGCGGAGGAAGTGACAGTAATCGAACCAGCTGTCTAAATAAAGAATTATATGAGTGGGATGATAGCTCTTATAGTGATTGTAAAAATAATGATTGGCTTTATAAATCTAGTACATATCAATGGACACTAACTTCGTATTCGGCTAATGATAGTGATGCATTTTACACCACTGACAGTGGAGCCGTTTATATTGGCAGTCCATCAGAACCTCTGGCAATCCTTCCTTCGGTTTATTTAATATCTAAAACAACGATTTTAAGTGGAGAAGGTACTCCAGAAAATCCATATACAATAGGATTAAGTGAATAATTGAATATAAACTAACATTTTTAGGAATAGAGTGTTAGTTTTTTATTTGAAATAAAATTCTTATATTTAATGCTTTTTCTTGATTTTGTTTTTGATGTGATTTTTAAGTATTATAAAGTAGATTTATATGTTAGAATATTGTTACTGTTTTTGGATTTATATCTTGTCAAAAAATAGTAATATATGATATGATGTCTTCGGTTTGAAAACTTGTGTGTAGTAAGGTGTGGTAGTAATGAATAATCAAGTGAATACAATGGATTTAAATAGAGATAAAACTTTTATATATTCTTTAAATAGAACAATGTATTTTTTTATTAAAAGATTATTTGATATTTTAATGTCTATTATAGGAATTATTGTGATGATACCTATAGCTTTAATCGTTAAAATTTCTTATATGTTAACGGGTGATTTTGATAGTATTTTTTATAGTCAAAAAAGAATTGGAAAAAATGGAGTGGAGTTTAATTTTTATAAATTTAGAAGCATGATTCCAAATGCCGATGAAGTCTTAAAAGAGTTGTTAAAAAACGATAAAAAACTTGCTAAAGAATATAAAATAAATAAAAAATTAGAACATGATCCAAGGGTTACTAAAATGGGAAATATCCTTAGAAAAACCTCACTCGATGAACTGCCTCAGGTTTTGAATATTATAAAATCGGATATGTCGGTCGTCGGGAACCGCCCGTATTTACCAAGAGAAAAAGAAGATATGGGAATTTATTACAATGATATTATTAAAACAAAACCAGGTCTTACAGGTTTATGGCAAGTCAGTGGAAGAAGCAACACAACTTTTGAAGAACGTTTGAGATTTGAACAAGAATATTCCAATACCTATGGTTTTAAGTTAGATATAAAGATATTTTTTAAAACATTTGGGGCTGTGTTTAAACATAAGGGGGCTAAATAGTGAAAAATCAAGAACCTATTAGAGTTGCTCAGATTGTTGGTAAATGGGTTGGCGGCGGCGTTGAGGCTGTAGTAATGAATTATTATAAAAATATTGATAGAACGAAAATACAATTTGATTTTCTTTTCGATGATGATTCAATTGGTATTCCATATGAAGAAATCAAAAATTTGGGGGGAAGGGTTATTTTGATACCCCCATATCAAAAAATTTTTAAATATCATTATGAGTTGAAAAAAGTCTTGAAAGATGGGAATTATAAGATTGTTCATTCACACATCAACGCTTTGTCTGTTTTTAGTTTATTTGCTGCAAAGTGTGCAGGAGTACCGGTAAGAATCGCCCATAGTCATAGCACGACTAATAGAAGAGAATGGAAAAAAAACTTATTAAAGCAATTATTGAGACCTTTTAGTAAAATATTTGCTACAAATTATATGTGTTGCAGTGAAATGGCTGGACGATGGTTATTTGGCGATAGAGAATATGATAGAGGAAATGTGTATCTTTTAAATAATGCAATCGATTTAGATAAGTTTAAATATAATGCGAAAATAAGAAAAGCAATAAAAAATGAACTTAATATACCTGAATCAACACTAGTTATCGGACATGTTGGTAGATTCGTTGCTCAAAAAAATCATTCTTTTTTAATTGATGTATTTAATGAGTTTCATAAACAAAATAAAGATGCCGTTTTGATTCTGGTGGGACAAGGTCCACTAATGGAAGAAATACAGAAAAAAGTCGCGGATTTGAATTTAAATAAAAACGTTAGATTTTTGGGACAAAGAAATAATGTAAATGAATTATATAATGCAATGGATTTATTTCTTTTTCCGAGCTTATATGAAGGCCTTGGTATGGTTACAATAGAAGCACAAGCAAACTGCTTGAGCTGTCTTGTAAGTGATAAAGTTCCTTTAGCTGCTAAGATTTCAAAATATATAACATTTTGTTCACTCAATAAATCAGCTAAAGAGTGGGCTGAGCAGGCTGCTAAAATGGTGAATGAGTCAAAAATCAGAGGTAGCAAAAAATATGAAAGTGGCAATTATGACATAAAAAAAGAAGCCAAAAAATTAGAAAATAAATATATATTATATTGGAGGGAAAAAATTGATATTTGAGTATTTTGATTTCGTTTTAGGACTTGTTAAATTTTTCGTTTATAGAATTTTTTATTTTAATAGATTAAATGTTAAAGGGATACAAAAATTTTCTTTTCATACAAATTTTTGTGTAAAAAAGAATTCTAAAATTAATTTTGAACGTAACTGTAGAACAAGAAGAAATTGTACTTTTTATTGTTATGATGGTGCAACTATTGATGTTGGAAAAAATGTTTTTTTTAATGAAGGAAATATAATAAGTGCTAGAGAAAAAATTACAATTGGTGATAATTGCAATTTTGGAAATAACGTTTCTATTTATGACAATGATCATGACTATAAGAATGATTTGAACAAGTATTTGACATCTAACGTAACAATTGGAAATAATGTATGGGTTGGAGCAGGAAGTATTATTTTGAGGGGAGTTTCTATTGGGGATAATTGTGTAATAGCTGCTGGAACAATTGTAAATAAAAATATTCCAAACAATACAATTGTTTATCAAAAAAGAATGACTATAATTAATGATTTTAAAGAAACTACAAGAATTGATGAGAATAAGGAGAAGGAGTATGCCAAAAATTAGTGTAATAATGGGAATTTACAATACAAAGAGTAAGAAATATTTGGAAGTATCTATAAATTCTATTCTTTCTCAAACATACAAGGATTTTGAATTGATAATATGTGATGATGGATCATCTAATGATTGTGTAAAATGGGCCAAAGAAATATGTAAGAATGATAACAGAGTGATTTTTATAAAAAATGATACTAATCGTGGATTGGCATATACATTAAATCATTGTTTAAAATATGCAACAGGTGAATTTGTTGCTAGGATGGATGATGACGACTTTTCACATATTGATAGATTTGAAAAACAAGTTAATGTTTTAGAAAAAAATAGAGATATAGATTTGGTGTCTTGCAACATCAATCTTTTTGATGACAATGGAGTGTATAATTCTTTAAAGTATCCAGCGGATATTAAGAATAAAGATTTTTTGTTTAATAGTCCAATTGTCCATCCTGCGATAATGGCTAGAAAGTCTGCATTTGATAAAGTTGGGGGATATAAAGATAGTAAATATACCATTCGTGTTGAGGATTACGATCTTTTTATGAGAATGAAGGCTGCAAATATTAAAATGTATGTCATTCAGGATATTTTATTTGATTATAGAGATGATCAGGCAAATTCTATTCGAAGAAAAAAATACAAATATAGAATTAATGAATTTTTTGTGAGATTAAATGGATTTAAAAAATTGCATCTGCTTCCTAAAGGATTAATATATGCATTTAAGCCGCTTATTGTTGGAATATTACCTGTTAATGTAATTAGAAAAATAAGAGAGAGGAAGAAATGAGAAAATGATTATTTATGAATTACTAATTACTGTTATAATTTTCTGGATAATATCAATTGTTGTAAGAAAAGATTTATTTTCTCCAGAATCATTATTATGTATATCATATATATTAGCAATTGTTTGTGCAATCTATAATATAGATAATTGGGATATTAATTTGCATTACAACACATATTTGGTAATAGTCATTGGTATTTTTAGTTTTTTTCTTCCATCTTTATTTTTTTATTTTTTTCACAAAAACAAGAATGCTAAAAATATATCAAAAAAATTAGAATGGATAGAAATAAAAAGTGGAAAACTGATGTTTTTAAACGTTATATCTTTAATTATTATGATGATATATTCCATTTATTTTATAAAAGCTCTTGGAGGTTTTGGTGCACTTTTAAATTTCAGTAATGCAATGGAGATTTATAGAAATAAAACAATGTTACATCATCTTACATTAATTCCTTCTTGGATAAATTTTTTATCAAAAATATGCAGGGCTGTTTGTTTTGTTTATACATATATTTTAATAAACAATTTGATAATTGACAGAAAAAAAATGAAATCTAAAAGAAAAATTAAGAATCAATATATAATTGGCATTGCTTCCTACATTCCATTAACAATAATGAGTGGTGGAAGATATGATTTGATAGTATATATTATTTACATAATTGTCGTCTTTAGCATTTTATTTACAATACACAACAAAAAAAGACTTCAGACAGGAAAAATATTAAAAATAGGTTTAATAGTTATGCTTGTTTTAATCATTTTTTCGAGTTATAGAGGATTAGTAGGAAGGACTGCTGAAAGTAATACTATCGATTATATTACTGAATATTTTGGAGGGTCTATTGCAATTTTTGATATTTACATGCAGGAGTTGCATCCTAAAGCAGCCTATTTTGGACAAGAAACTTTTTCTGGAATTAGGAAACTGGCTTATCAATTCAAAATAATAAATAATCAAGGCTTAAGTGAAGACGCCATGCTTTTTAGAACTACTTATAATAATAAAATTATAGGAAATGTTTATACTGGCTTTAGAAAACCTTATCATGATTTTGGAATAGCAGGAGTTATAATTTTACAAATTATTTTGTCACTTATATTTAACAAACTGTATTACAATTGTTTTTATAAGAACGAAAAAAATAAAATAAGTTTTAGAATAATTACTACAGGAACGTTATTTTATTGTATAGTTCTACATTCATATTCAGAAACTTTTTTTTGCAATGTATTGTCATTTAATTATCTTATGCTGTTTGTTATTATATATGCAATTATACATTTTTTAGAAAGAATAGAGGTAAAAATATGAATGATTCAGAAAAAAAATATTTTGAAAAATTTGGATATAATTATTTTGGACCATTATTATTATGCTATTCTAATTGGCTTATTAAAAATTTAGAGGAAAACAACATAGATAAAGTATACTTTTTAGCTCGAGATGGCTACATTATGAAACAAGTTTTTGATATTGTTAATAATTCAAAAATCAAATCATATTATTTTTATGCATCTAGAAGAGCTGTAATTGTACCTTATTTATGGATGATAAAAAATAAAGAAGAAATCTTTAAAGTAATAGCTTTTAACAAAAAAATAACTGTTCAATCTTTCATCAAAAAAGTTGGATTAGAAGATTATGATTTGACACACATATTAGAAAGGTATAATTATAATTTGCTCACTGAAATTAATACTGAAGAACTTGAGAGTTTTAATGATTTTTTCGAAGAAATATTTCCGCTAATAAAAGAGAACTCAAAAAAAGAATGGAAATCTTTGAATAATTATGCCAAGAAAAATAGTTTTGAAGGAAAAATTGCAATTGTTGACATTGGATGGAATGGAACAATGCAAAATGCTTTTCAAAAATTATATAAAGATTATGATTTTGTGGGTTACTATTTTGGAATAGTTCCTTTCAATCATTTTAATAATTTAAATTTAAATGGATATATTTTTGATAAAAATAAAAATATAGAATTTTATCATAAGATGCACTATTTTATAAATATATTTGAATTTTTGTTTTTAGCACAACACGGTTCTGTAAAACGATATTTAGAAAATGGGAAAGATGTAGAGTTTTATAAATATGAATATGAAAATTCCATTGAGAAGAATATAGTTCAATACATTCAAAAGTTTGCAATTAAATATGTAAATGATAATAAAAATGCAAAGTTAAATGATGATAGAGTAATCAAAAGATTTATTAATTATTTTTTAAGACCATCATATAAAACTGCTAAATTGTTTGGTAATTTAAAATTTAAAGATGATGAATTTAAATATATAGCAAAGCCTGATAAAAAAATAAATTACATTAAAAAACCTAAAAAATTACTGAAAGATTTTTTGGATTCTAGTTGGAGAATTGGATTTTTAAAAAGAGTTTTAATGTTACCTTTTCCATATTATTCATTTAATAATATTGTAAGAAAAATATATTTAAGTAAGGAGAAATGATATGAAAACAAAAAAAGGACTAATATCAATAATAACACCTGTATATAATGGGGAAAAATATATAGAAAGATGTATAAAAAGTGTACAAGCTCAATCATATAAAGATATAGAACATATTGTAGTTGATGACGGTTCTCAGGATAATACTAAAAAAATTTGCGAGAAATATAATGATAAAATAATTTTTATTTCCAAAAAAAATGAAGGTGTATCAAATGCAAGAAATACAGCACTTAATTGCGCAAATGGTGAATATGTTTTGTTTGTTGATGCAGATGATTGGTTAGAAGTTGATATGTGTGAGTTATTGATAAAAGAAATAGAAAAAAAGGCGTGTGACATTGTAGTATGCGGATACAATAATTATTATGAAAATAGTGGTAAAAATGAACCTATTTTATTAAAATTTGATGAAAGTGCTCAAAATAGTTTTACAGAACTTATTTCTGATGAAACAACAAACTTTGGTGGTTTTCCTTGGAACAAATTGATTCGCAGAGACGTAATAACACATTCATTTGATGAAAGTATACACTATTATGAAAATTTATTGTTTTTTTTGGACAATTGTAAAGATGATATTAGATTTTCAACAGTTAATAAATGTTTGTATAATTATTGCATAAATGACACATCAGCTGTTCATAGTAAAAAATATTCTCTCAAAAAATTATCTGCGTTAGAATCTTTAAAGAAAGTTATTTCTTTATTACCACCTAAAACATTAATAATGCACAAAGTATATTTTATTAATAGTTACTTTAATAACTTATATTGTATAAAAAAATATTTTCCAGAACATATAGATGACATAAAGAAGTACAATATTTTGTTAGAAGAGTACTATAATGATGTTATGAAATCTCATGACATCTCATCAAAGACAAAGATAAAAATATTTTTTATGAAGAAAATGAATTTTATATATGAAATATATAAAGGATTAAAGAAATAATATGAAAGAAAATAATAGAACTTCTAATTCTTTAAAAAATTCATTTTCTTCGTTGTTAAGTAATATTGTAGCTATTATAGTAGGATTTATTGCTCAAGCATTATTTTTAAAAATATTAAATACTGAATATCTTGGTTTGAATGGTTTATTTACAAATGTTTTAACGATGCTAAGTTTTTTTGAACTTGGGATTGGAAATGCTATAGTGTTTTATATGTATAAACCACTTGCAGAAAATAATGTTGAAAAAATTAAACAATTAATGAATTTTTATAAAAAATCATATAGAATAATTGCTTTGATTGTTTTTTCAATAGGGATGTTATTATTACCATTTATTAAATATCTAGTTAATGATGTAAATATAGATATTAATATATATATTGTGTATTTTCTTTTTCTCTTAAGTACCGTTGTATCATATTTAATGGTATATAAGCGAAATATGTTATATGCTGATCAGAAAAATTATTATATAAATATAATTCATTGTTTTTATTTAGTTTTATTAAATATTTCTCAATTAATATTTTTAGCTATAACAAAAAATTATTATTTATATTTAATAATTAAAATATGCTGTCAAATATTAGAAAATGTTGTAATAACGATTTTAGTTAATAATTTATATCCGTACATTAATGAATCTAATAATTTAAAATTAGATAAAGAAACAGAAAAAAATATATTTCAAAAAGTAAAAGCTTTAATTTTTCATAAGGTAGGATATATAATTATAAATGGTACGGATAATATAATAATATCAAAATTTTTTGGATTGGTTGCAGTTGGGTTGTATTCAAATTATTATTTAATCATAAATTCAGTATTTACCATGTTTAGTCAGGCTATTACATCCTTAACAGCCAGTGTAGGGAATTTATTAGTAAATTGTGATTCTACTAAATCGTTTAACATATTTAAAAAAATAAGATTTATAAATTTTATTGTTTCAACTTTTTGTGCAACATGTGTTTTATGTTTAATACAACCGTTTATTACTATTTGGATAGGTAAGGAATATCTGTTAGATAAAATAATATTATTTGTTTTGGTTTTTAATTTATTTCAAAAACTACAAAGATGTACTTATATGACATTTAAAGATTCTGCTGGTATTTGGGAAGAAGATCGATTTGTTCCAATTATAGAATCGTTACTTAATATAATTTTCTCAATTTTATTATTAAAAATTTTTGGCCTAGCAGGGGTATTTTTGGGAACAATTGTAAGTGGATTAGCGTTATGGTGTTATAGTTATCCAAAATTTGTGTATAAGAAAATATTTTCGCGTAGTTATTTTGAATATGCTTTTGAAACTCTGAACTATATATTTATCTTTTGTATAATTGTATTTATTACATATATTTCAACTAATTTATATTTATTTTCAAGTAGTTTTGTACAATTAATATTTAATGGATGTCTATGTTTAATAGTGCCATTTGTATTAATTAGTATTGTTTTTAGAAAACATGAAGAATATAAGTATTTTTTAGAACTTATAAAAAAAATTTTATTTAAAATAATGAATAAAAGTAAATCTGTAAAACACCAGAAATAAAACAGAATTCATTTAATAATAATTAAAAATTATTGCAAACAGAGATTTTCGATAGGACAAGACTAGAAATAGTCTTTTTTTGTTATAATTGATTATTTATTATTTTTTTAAATAAATGAAACAACACTATTTTTCCTCTTTTTATTTTACAAACAATGTGAGATAATGCTGTTAAGGTAGGAATTAAGAATGAAAAGGTCAAAAGAGTTTAAAAGAAAAGTTAATGGTTTTACGTTAATTGAACTTATAAGTGTTGTTAGTATTATGGCGATTATTTTATTAATCGCTATTCCAGCTTATACGACGATTACAAATAAGACTAAAGAAAATATTTATCAATCTAAAGTAACAGAACTTCTTGCTAAAGCTGAAAGTTATTCAGAAACTTCAAATGTTTTTGTTATGGATGTTAATACTTTAATGCAACAAGGTCTTATTAGTGCCGATAATGAATCCGGAAATCTAATCGATCCTAGATCAGATCGTAAGATGAATTGTGATATTATTGAAGTGAATTACGAAGGAAATACTTATAAAGCTAATTATATTGAAAATGATACTTGTTTAGGAGAAGAAGAACTCAATAACCGTTATGGTATGGGTTATATTACGATTTATGATGAAAATGGTAATGAAGTATCTAATAATACATGGTCACAAACAGCCTTTGAAAATTTTCAATTTCGTTTAAAAAATGAAAGTAATTTAGAAAATTTAGTTAGTTTAACTTGGAATGGGGAAGAAGAAAAAACTTGTACCAAAGAGGAGTATGATGATTGTCTTTATCAAATAAGTGCCCAACTTATCAAAAATATAACAGTTACTTTAAATGTTGTTATGAATATTAACGGCCAAGAAGTTAATCAAAAATATAGTGCTCATGGTTTAATAGACCGTGAAAAACCGACAGTTTCAGTAGATGATGTAAATAATGAAAATTATACAACTGATTTAAGAAAAGTTAGTTTTGTTTTAGATGATAGATCTGGTAGTGGTATTTCTCATTATGCTGTGGTAAGTGATGATATCACATCTTGTGATAATGATGGAATTGTATATCAATCTACTGAAGATGTTCATCCAACAGTTTATCTGGATAATGGCGATTATATTGTTTGTGCAAAAGATAAGGTAGGAAATATTTCTGATATAGATGACAAAAGTAAAGTTCATGTTGAAAAAGTTAATTCAAATAACTTTAAAATAAAAGTAACAAATAGTTCTAATAGTAATTGGACAAATAAAGATGTTACTTTAGCGGTTAGTTGGGATATTGAAAACATTGATTTTTGTGCTTATAAGTTAAATGACGGGGAATATCAACGTTATAATGGTGTTTATGATAGCAAAGGCTTTACCTTTAAACCAAATTTTACAGGTGAACAAAAAACAACAGTATATTTTATGTGTTATGATAAAGCCGGTAATAAAAGTAATGAAGCTAACACAAGTGTTTTAATAGATACCAACAATCCAACGATAACTTATAGTATTCAAAATCAAACAGTTGGAAGCAATAGCTATTATAAAGGCTTAACTTTAAAAGCTGATGTTAAAGATAATTTGAGTGGTATATCTTCTATTAAATATTGTCAGGGAGAAAGTGATTGTACACCTGAAACAACGGCAACTGGTAGTTTCAGTGTCACTTTAGCCAGTGGAAAAAATCGTAAAGTTTGTGCTATTGTTGTAGATAAGGCTGGCAATTCTTCTGGAAAAGTTTGTTCATCTTCTTACAATGTCGATGGAGTAAAGCCAACAATTAGTTTAACTGAAAGTAGTACATCAGGAGAAAATGGCTGGGTTAAAAAAGCTACCATAACAGGTTCTTTAAATGATACCGTAAGTGGACTAGCTAGTGCTAAATATTGTCGAAGTAGTGCAAATTGTACACCTGATACGACAGTTTCTATTTCTAATAATCAAATCGTGGTGGATATTACCAATGCTTCTAATCAAAAAGTTTGTATGAATGTCACGGATAAAGCTGGAAATACTTCTAATACGGCTTGTAGTAAAAATTATTATGCTGACAATACGCTTCCAACTGTATCTATTGATGTTTCTGCTTCTAATGGAAATGCAACAGTTACGGCAAGCAATGCCAAGGATAATTTAAGTGGGGTAGTAAGTTATCAATTCCGCTTTGATAATGGTAGTTGGATAACGAATTCTTCTAATAAATATACTTTCACAAACTTAACAGATGGTAATCATACATTTTATGTCAGGGTAAAAGATAAAGCCGGAAATTATAGTTCAGCTCCATCAAAAGTAGTAACTATTTCTAATGGACCTAGTCTTACTCGTATAGGAGACTTTATATCCAAAAATGCTTCTAGCAATGATAATATGAGAAATAATTATAATCTTGTACCACTTAATCAATCACAAATTGTAATTATTGATGGTGATGAAGTTTATTATGACAATGGAAAGCCTAAAAATACTTATTATCTTGAAGCACAAGTGTTAAATGTTACTTCAAAAAGTTCTTCTTATGGTTCTATTGTAAAATTAATGAGTGAAGGAGCACCTCTTCCTGAATATAACGTTCGAGTGGATAATTCAACAATTGTTGTTGGAGGGGATGCCAATACAAGAGGTGGATCTGTTCGGGTAGCAACTCTTAAAATAAGTGGTAATTCTATTACAATGCCTTATATTAGTTCTACTTTTGGTTCAGCTGGTTTTGAACGAGAAGGTATTGTGGGAATTTCTCATAGTCTTAACAGTGGAACAGTAGGAGTTTATTATGACGATTCTACTTCAAGTAAACATAATTATGCTGTTAGAAGTTATACTTATACATCAGGTGGTATTAGCTCTGAAAGTAAATTATCAAGAAATGTCAATGACATATACTATTATTTCCATGATATTTATGGCGCTGCTGGTTCCGTTTCTACAAGCCAAGGAACTTATGCTAGACAAAAAGTTTTTGATTATGCTGGTTTCTTTAATGGAACAGGAATTGTAAGATGTGATGATAATAGTATTTATCAAGATACTCAATGTAATAATAAGAAAGCGGAAAATAAAATTATTGATGTTGGAAATTATAGCAAATATTTAGGCAGTAATACCCAACAGGCTTATTTTTCTATGACAGCTTTAGGAAATGATAAAATTATTTTAACTATAAAAAATAAAACTTACGATAGAAATAGCAAGACAACAACTTTAACAGGACACCTTTTGTTTTATAAAAAAGAAAATGGTAGTTGGAATTTAAAGAAAGAACTTAATGCTCCTGAAAATGGAGTTACTTATTCTAATTCTAGGTATTTATCCAATGAAGTATTACTTCCATTAACAACAAATGCCGCTTTATATAATTCTTATGCGGGTCTTTATTACATTACTTTCTCTTAGAAATGAGGGAAAGCATGTTTATTTGTATCTATTTACTTATTTTAAATTTTATAACGTTTATTGTTTTTGGCTTAGATAAATTAAAAGCTAAAAAACATAAATGGAGAATTAAAGTGAGTACTTTGTTAGGTTTATGCTTTTTAGGCGGATCTTTAGGTGGCTTAATAGGAATGTATACTTTTAGGCATAAGACAAAACAAAAATATTTTACTATAGGTGTACCACTTATGTTAATAACACAAGTGGTACTTATTATTTATCTATATATTAAATTGATATAAATGTTGCATTTTTAAACAAAATAATATATTATTTAAACTATGGTGATGATATGAAAGAAGAAAATGTTGCAAAAATATTAAAAAAGATAAGAGAAAGTAAAAATTTAACACAAGATGAAGTGGCTAGTAAACTTAGTCTTGGAAGAAACGCTATCGTGAGAATCGAATCAGGTAAAAGAAAAGTAAGCGCTAGTGAACTAAGTCAATTTGAAAAGTTATATAATATTGATCTAGAAGATTATGTTGGAACTTCTAAAAAACAAGAGATTAAAGGTATTATCTTGGCTGGTGGCACTGGTACGAGACTTTATCCTATAACAGAAGCTACCAGCAAACAGCTTGTTCCTGTTTATGATAAACCTATGATTTTTTATCCTTTAAGTGTTTTAATGGAAGCTAATATAAGAGATATTTTAATTATTACAACGAAAGAAGATCAAGAAAACTTTAAAAGACTTCTAGGGGATGGTACTCAATTTGGTATTCATTTATCTTATATAGTGCAGCCTAAACCAAATGGTCTTGCGGAAGCTTTTATTTTAGGAGAAGAGTTTATTGGTGATGCTCCTTGTGCTATGATTTTAGGAGATAACATTTATTTTGGTAATGGTTTGGAAAAAGAACTTTCTAAAGCCATTAATAATGCCATATCAGGAGATGCTACTATTTTTGGATATAAAGTAAAAGACCCTGAAAGATTTGGTATTATGGAAATAGATGAGTACAACAATGTCTTATCTGTTGAAGAAAAACCATTGCATCCTAAAAGTGATTATGCTATCACGGGGTTATATTTCTATCCCAAAGGAGTTTCATCTATAGCTAAAATGGTAAAACCAAGTCAAAGAGGAGAACTTGAAATAACGAGTTTAAATGATTTATATTTAAAACAGAATAAATTAAAAGCAAGATTACTTGGTGACGGTTATACTTGGTTTGATACAGGAACTTTTGAATCTTTATTAGATGCCTCTAATATGATAAGGACAATTGAAAATAACAAAGACACATTAATTTGTAGTCCTGAAATAATTGGCTTAAATCACAAGTGGTTATCTTTAGAAGAATTTTCTAAAAGAGCAATTTTATTAAATAAAAATAAATATGGTCATTGTTTAATGAAGATAGCCGAGAAAGAAATAAAAAAAGAACGTACCAATAAAAACTAATAAGGAGCGAAAAATAGTATGACATTACAAGAATTAGACAGATTAAGAAATTTAGTTATCAGATCAGAAATAAAGCCAACAGATTCTATAGAAGAAATGGTTTTTAAAGCATACTTAAAACATGAAAATTTAAAAGATACCGCAGATGAAATAAATAATTTGCAAATTAAAAAGGATAATAATGACTTCATTAAAATTTCTAAAGAAACTGTTTCTGAAATTATAAAAGATAAAAATAGTGAGTATATTATAAAAGATAAAGAACTTTATGATTTTGTAGAATCAAAATTTAAAAGTAATAAGAAAAAAGCTCAAAAAAGATGGGGATAAATACAATAAAATGCTATTTTTTCTTGTTTTGCATTTTTATATGACTCATGATATAATTTTCATGTTGTTATGGAGGGATAAAAAATGCAAACAACAGACCGTTTGTTAAATAGTACGTTTTTTAAAAGAGTAGGAGCTTATGTTTTAGATATTTTAATTGTATCTTTGGTAGTTTATTTATTATCATTTATACCATTTTTAAATCCAAATCATAATGCTTATACAGAAAAATATAATGAACTTTTAAATTTGCAACAACAATATACAAATAATGAAATTAGTACGGAAGATTATGAAACAGCTTTTAAACCAATTGCTTATGAAATACATCGTTTAGAAACTAATTATGTTGTCATTGATCTTGTCGTTGTCTTATTATATTTTGCCGTTTTACAGTATTTTTGCAAAGGCCAAACGATTGGTAAAAAGTTATTTCAAATAAGAGTCGTAAGTAATGATAAAACACCTTTAACAATCGTTAATTTCTTATTAAGAAGTATTGTTCTTAATAATGTACTTATTTCTGTTATTTTACAATGTGTGATTCATTTTATGAATAGTGAAAATTATTTTAGTGTTTATCAAAATGTAAATCTTGTTGGTAATATTATTACTTATATTATTATCTTTATGGTTATTGTCAGAAATGATGGTCGTGGCTTACATGATTATATTGCTAATACAAAAGTTATTTTAGATAATACTCCGGCTATTGAAAGAAGAAGAGCGAAAGAAGAAAAAATATTAGATTTAGAAGCTAAAGAAGTTAAAAAGGATACTAAGAAGAAAAAGTCTATAAATTGAAAAGTTAAGTGTCCGATTGGGGCATAAAAAAAGACACATAGAATTACCTATGATACAATGTAAGTGCGAACTAACATTGGAGGTAATGAACTATGTGTCTTTTAAATTATAACAAAAAAGCGAAGAAATATAAACATATAACCTACTCTGAAAGAACTATGATAGAAACTTGGTATAATTCGGATAAAAAGAGTAAAAAAGAAATAGCAGAATTATTACATAAAAGCGAAAGGACAATTAGAAGAGAAATAAATCGTGGACTAATTACGATTAGAAATTATGATTGGACAGAGGGTATAGAATATAGTGCAAGGGTAGCCCAAGATAAATATGAATATGGTATGACAAGTAAAGGTCCAGCGTTAAAATTAGATCAAGATATAAAATTGGTGGAACATATTGAAAATGAAATACTATGTAATAAAAAGTCACCTGAGGTAGTAGCTATACAGTTGAAGGATAATGGTTTTGATATAAAAATAAGTGGAAAGACCATAAGAAATGCAATAAAAAGCGGCTTAATATTTGAAAAAATACAAAATGGGAAAATAATATATAAAAAGGAATACAATAACAAGAATAAGGAAAAACGAGTATCTAAAATGATACCAGCTGAGAAAAGTATTGAACATAGACCAAAAGAAGCGAATACAAGGAAAGAATATGGGCATTGGGAAGGAGATTTAGTTGTAGGTAAGCAAGGAACCAAAGTGGTTTTATTTACATTAACAGAAAGAAAAACCAGACAGGAAATAATAATGAAACTTCCAAATAAAGAAACGAAGACAATAGCAAAAGCAATTGATAAAATAGAAAGAAGATATCAAGGGAAGTTTTATGAAGTTTTTAAAAGTATAACATTTGATAATGGAGTTGAATTCATGGGATTTGAGGGCATAGAAAAATCCTGCTTGAGGAAAAAGAATAGAACAGAAGTATATTATGCTCATCCTTATTGTTCTGGTGAGAGAGGAACAAATGAAAATAATAATAGATTAATAAGAAGATGGATTCCAAAAGGAACAGATATAACGAATATAAAAGTATCATTTATAAAGCAAATTGAAGATTGGATAAATAACTATCCAAGATTAATATTTGGATATAAAAGTTCAAATATGTTATTATTAGAAATATAGATTAGCACTTATGAGGTAATTCAATGTGCGGACACTTATTATTTCCATTTATATAAGAAGAAAAAGTCTTAGTATTTTTTTTGATTTTTATGTGATATGATTATGGTAAGGAGAGATGGTAAATGAAGAAAAGTTCAATTGTTTTAATTGTCATTGGTGTTGTCATTGTTTTATTTGGAAGCATTTTGATTGGTTCTTATAATAAAATGGTTACAAGTAAAGAAAATGTGACAACAGCTTATAGTAACTTAGATGTTATGTTAGAAAGAAGAGCGGATTTAATTCCTAATCTTGTTAATACGGTTAAAGGATATACGTCTCACGAAAATGAAATAATTGATAAAATTACGAAAGCAAGAGAAAACTTAGTTAATGCGAGTAATATTGATGATAAAGCCAAAGCTAATGATGAGTTAACAAGTAGTTTAAACGCTTTATTAGTAGTTGTCGAAAATTATCCGGATTTAAAATCAAGTGCTAATTTTACTCAGTTATCAGATGAACTAGCGGGTACCGAAAATCGTATTTCAACAGCCAGACGTGATTACAATAATACGGTTAAAGAATATAACTTATTAATAAAGAAATTTCCTACTAATCTTTTAGCCGGTGTATTTGGTTTTAGTGAAGAAAAATATTTTGAAGCCGATGAACAAAAAAAGGATGTTCCAAATGTTAGCTTCGATTAAAAAAGGAGCTTTGCTTCTTTTTTTAGTATTTTTTCCCTTTCAAGTTTTTGCATTAGTAAGTCCTACCAGTAGTTTTTATGTCAATGATTATGCCAATGTACTAAGTAGTGATACCAAAAATTATATTGTTAAAATGTCTTCTTTATTAGATAGTAAAACGAAAGCCCAAATCGTCGTCGTTACCGTAAATGATTTAGAAGGTAGTGATATTGAAACTTACGCGACAGATTTATTTAGAAGTTTTGGTATTGGTGATAAAACAGAAAATAATGGAATATTAATTCTACTTAGTAAAGAGGATAGGAAAGTTAAAATTGAAGTTGGGTATGGCTTAGAAGGGGATATTCCTGATGGTAAAGCCGGACGTATTTTAGATAATTATATGGTGAATTATTTAAAAGAAGATAATTATGATGAAGGTATTAAAAATGGCTATAATAAAATATTAGAAATTTTATGTGAAAAATACAACGTTACTTTAGATGGTCAAGAAACGCCCACAGAAGAAAAGATAAATCCTTTTGAAACAGTTGTTAGTATTATTTTCTTTTTATTTCTTTTATATTTTATGATGCGTTTTCCAGGATTTTGGTGGTTTTCTTCCGGTGGTCGTAACTTTAGGAGTGGTAGTTCATTTAGAAGTGGTGGTTTTTCTGGTGGCGGTGGTTCATCAGGTGGAGGCGGCGCTTCCCGTGGTTTTTAGAAAGGATAACATATGATAAATTTTACAAATGAAAATATTCAAAAAGAATTAACAAAAAAGAAAAGAAATGTTTTAGTTAGTTTAGGCTGTGCGATTGTCTTTATTATTTTAATTGTTTTATTTAGTGTTTTAGAAGGAAATGAACAAGAAGTTAATTTGACAGAAGAAACTGGCTCAAGCACTAAGGCTAGTTTAGAAGTTTTTACTTCGCCGATAAATTTTGCCTATTATGAAAATGAAGACAGTGCCTTTTATATGGTTTATGCAACAAAAGATAGAGAAAGAAACTTATTAGCCATTATTAAAATGAACGAAAGTGACTATGAAAGTCTTACAGATGTTTCTTTAGAAAATCCTAAAACAATACATGGTGTAACTGCAAATGTGCCAAGTGACATTAAAAATCTAGCTATGGAAACTTTAAAAGATGCAGATTTAGCGGTTGATAATTTTACAGATGGTTTTTATCCCGTTTATTTAGATTTAACTGGTGAAAAAGTATCTTTAATGGGAACCATGGTTACTGTAAATGTTATTTTCTTAGTTGTTGCTTTAATTTGTTTATTTCTTACAATATTTGTAAAAAGTAAATATCTTAAAAGTTTAAAAAAATACTCTAAAGAGGAAATACAAGCTTTAGATAAAGAAATGAATGATAAAAATTCTTTATATTATGAAAGTGCGCATTTATATTTAACAAATAAAAATATTATTGATTTAACAAGAAGTATTAAAGTGATTCCTTATGAAGATATTGTTTGGTTTTATTCTTATGAAATTAGACAAAGAGGAATTAAAACAGCTAGAAGTATTATTTTAAAAATGAAAAATGGCAAAAGCCTTTCTATTGCATATTTAGCTTCTATAGGTAAGAAAAATAATCAAACTTATGAAGAAATCTTTAAAATGATTGAACAGCATTGTCCACATGCTTTAGTAGGCTATAATAAAGAAAATGAAGAAAAGTTTAAAAGTCTTAATTTAAAATCTTAATGATTTGGTCAAAGTATAAATAAGTCTTATCTTTAAAATAAATTTTAGGAGGAACAAGTTTTACAACAGTTCCTTTTTTTTGATAGAAATATCCTTCACGGTAGAAGATAAGAATGATAATTTCCCCACTGTGAAAAAAGTTTAAAAGTTTGGTTTCAATATCCATTTTTTCATCTTCACTTAAAAGAGGTTTTTCATGGTAACTTCTTTTTCTATTTAATTCACTTAAAACTTCTTTTGTTTTGTAAAGAGATTCAAAAGCATGCCATTTAGTATCTTCTAATCTAGACATGATGACCTCCTAATTTTTGATTTTGTTCTTTTTCCGTAGAGTGAGAAAGAAGACTAGTAGCATATAAAAGACTATTTTTTCCAAATTTTTGATGAACAATATCTAAGGTTTTCATTAATTTTTCATCATTTAATTTTCTTTCATAAAACAAATCTAATTGAATACCTTTTTTGCTTTCTAATCTTCCTAAGTGCAAACCTATTTTTCGAATGGGCATATCCATTTCATAATATCTATCGAATAAGGCTTTAAAATTTAAAAATAAAATTTCTTCATTATCTGTTTTTTCATCCAAAAGTAAAGAATGCGAAAATCCGCCTCCTAAGACTTTCGAATAAGAACAAAAAAGAGTAATATTTTGACATTCAAGATTTTTAAGACGTAATTTTTCCGTTAAATGTCCGAGCATTTCTTTTATGATAAGGAGACACTCTTCATTGTAATAATCTTTATATAAAACTTGGCTATGTCCTAGTGATTTTTGGGGAGGTGCTTTTATATTTTTGATAATCGTATTATCAATCCCATTGGCATGTTCAAAAAGTAAAAGACCCATTTTACCAAAATTTTTTTGTAATCTTTTAGGGGATGTGTGTGCTAAATCATAGATAGAATGAATATTCATGTTTAAAAGTCTTTTTTCTAAACGTTTACCAATTTGCCAAACTGAAGAAAGGTCAGTGATAGACCATAATTTAGTTGGAATATCTTCATAAGTCCAATAAGCAATATTGCTTTTCTTTTTCTTGGCTTCGATATCCATGGCAAGTTTCGCAAGAAGCATATTAGGCCCAATGCCACAGGTAGCTACTAGTTTGGTTTTTTCAAAAATTGTTTTTAAAATATCCTCGGCTAATTGTTCTTCGTCCTTTTGATAATAATCTAAATAATCAGTGACATCTAAAAAACATTCGTCAATAGAGTAAATGTGCAAATCTTCTTCACTTACATAATCAAGATAAATGTTAATAATTTCTTTTGATTTTTCAACGTATCTTTTCATTCGAGGGTTAACAACAAAGTAAGAAATATCTTTAGGAATGTCATAAAGTCGCATTCTTCCCTTTAATCCTAAACTTTTAAGATAAGGTGTCACGGCTAAAGAAATCGCTTCTTTACGTTGTTTAATACTTGCGACGACTAAAGGAGTTTTAAAAGCATCTAAGCCTCTATCAACACATTCCACAAAGGCAAAAAAAGATTTTAAATCAATACACAATATCTTTCTATCTATTAGCATAAAAAATCCTCCTTAAAACATTTGTTTGTATTATAACAATCTGCCTAATTTGATAACAATGGATATTTTTGGTAAATTTGTTTTCATTCGACAATTTTTGATTGCAATGCCTTTTTCTTTTTGATAGAATGTTAAAAGTTAAAGGAAAGTGAAAAAATGGAAAAGGTAAGTCGTAGTCGTATTTGTTTTGTATTATTAGTAATTGCTGCTTTTGTTTTTATGACAGCAGGTTGTGAAAAGAAAGATTTAACGAAAGGAACTATTGAAGGATATTCTTATGAAGAAACTGATGAAGTTACTTCATATGTTAAAATTGTAACTGGTAAAGATGAAGTGATTTTATTAGAACTTTATCCAGAAGTTGCTCCTCTTACGGTGCAAAATTTCCAAAAATTGGTTCAAGAAAAATTTTATGATGGTCTTACTTTCCATCGGGTTATTGAAGGTTTTATGATCCAAACGGGAGATCCACTAGGAAATGGTACCGGTGGAAGTGATACCACTATCAAAGGAGAATTTTCCAAAAATGGTGTTCAAAATGATTTAAAACATGAAAAAGGAGTAGTTTCTATGGCTAGAAGTTCTGACATGGATTCGGCTTCAAGTCAATTTTTCATTTGTTCAGATACCAATGAATCCGTTTCTAGTTTAGATGGTAGTTATGCTGCTTTTGGTAAAACCATTGCCGGTTTAGATGTCGTAGAAAGAATTTCTAAAGTGCAAACAGATAGTAATGATAAACCATTAAAAACAGAAAAAATGAAAAGTGTTCGTTTTGTAAAAGTAGAAAAAAATTAGGTATTAGCATAAAGTTAATATCTTTTTTTATATCTTGACTTAGAGTGTACTCTAGGTTATATAATGAGTTAGGAAGGTGAGGAAAGTGACCAGTAAAGAAGTTTGTCTTAAATATAATGTATCCAATTATACTTTACATTATTATGAAAAAGAGGGTTTAATTGGGCCTATTAAGAAAAATAAAAGTGATCATCGCATCTATTCGGAAACTGATTTGAAAAGATTAGAATTTATTTTATGTATGCGTAAAGCAAAGATTTCGATTAAAACATTAAAAGAGTATATTTTACTTTATGAAAAAGGAGAAAAAACGAAAGAAAAACGTTTAGAACTTTTGCAAAATGAATTAAATACTTTAGAAGAAAAAATAAAAGATATGAATGAGGCGAAGGATTATTTGACTTATAAAATAAAATTATATGAGCAAGATAAACTTGAGGAAATATTAAAGGAGAATGTATGAAAAATTTAATTGTTTATTATTCCTACACAGGAAATACTAAAAAAGTTGCAGAAGAAATAGCTAAAAAAGTAAATGGAACGTTATGTCCGTTAACATTAAAAGAAGATTATACAAAGGACTATGATGCTTTGGTAAATGAAATGGAAAGTAGTAATAATGAAAATAATCAACCAGAGTTAAAAGATTTAAATGTTTCTTTAGATGAATTTGATCGTGTCTTTGTCCTTACACCTGTTTGGTGGTACACGTTAAGTCGTCCTGTTAATACTTTTTTACATCAAAATAATTTGGAAGGTAAAGAAGTGGTTTTGATAAGTACTAATGCAGGATGGCTTGGTGAAACTTTTGAAAATATGGAAAAATTAATAAAAGGAAAAGTTCTTGGCACTATCAATTGTGTATTTAACAATGACGTTTGGCAAAATAAAGATGAGGTAGATAGTAAACTTCAAACCTTGCATTTAATTTAACTTGCAAGAAATAAAAAAACATTTTATGATACTTATATAGTAAGAAAGGAAGATATTTATTATGGAAAAGGCAAAAGTTTATTTTACAAAGGAAATTACACCAGAAAGCTTAGTACGTTTATATGATGCTTTAGGCGTTCATTTAGATGAAAATGTAGCAGTAAAACTTCATTCAGGAGAAGAAGGTAATCAAAATTATTTACGTCCTGAGTTTTTAAAACCTATTATTGAACATGTAAATGGTACGGTTGTTGAATGTAATACTGCCTATGATGGTGCTCGTAATACTACGGAAAAACACGAGAAATTATTAGAAAATCATGGTTGGAGTAAATATTTCAAAGTTGATTTATTAGATGCGGAAGGACCAGATAAAGAATTATCTATTCCCGATGGTTTTCAAATTAAAAAAGACTATGTTGGGAAAGACATTGATAATTATGATTCTATGCTTGTTTTATCCCATTTTAAAGGACACCCAATGGGTGGTTATGGAGGAGCTTTAAAACAACTTTCTATTGGTATTGCATCTAGTTATGGTAAAGCTTATATCCATGGAGCAGGGGATCCAGATAAACTTTGGACAGCTCCACATGATGATTTTCTAGAAAGTATGGCGGACGCAGCTTATGCTGTTCATACAAAATTTAAAGATCATGTTGTCTATTTAAATGTTATGAAAAATATGAGTGTGGATTGTGATTGTTGTGCAGTTGCGGAAGATCCTTGTTTGAAAGATATTGGTGTTTTAATTAGTACTGATCCAATTGCTATTGATAAAGCTTGTCTTGATCTTGTTAATTCTTCTAATGATGAAGGAGTTGCTCATTTTATGGAAAGAGTAAATTCAAGAAATGGCTTTCATACTATTGAAACGGCTGTTAAACATGGTTTTGGCACTACTGATTATGAATTAATAAATATTGACTAGAAAAAAAGCCGTTTAGCTATAAAGTTAACGACTTTTTTTGTGTCTTTAAATTTCAGTTTTTTGTAAATTTAAAATTTCTTCTTTTGATAATTCAGTAACTTTTTGAATAATTTCTAAGGAGACATTTTCAAGTAACATATTTTTTGCAACTATTATTTTTTCTTCTTTTTTGCCGGCCTCATTAGCTTCTTTAAGTTCAGTATTATGGCATTTTTCTTCATCTTCTTCTTTGGTCATATAACTAAAAAATTCTGGGTCTTCATTTACTTTCTTAACTTCATTCATAAATTTCATTACCTTTCTATCATTTGACAATTTTGCCAAGTCTTCTTCATTTAAATCAAGCATAATTAAATACTTGAATTTCTGAATGTTTACTTCGTCTTTAGCATACCAATAATTTAAGACTTTGTCCATATTCCATTCCACAATTTTAAAGTTACGAACAAAGTTTTTCTCACCATCATTCAAAGTATAAATCCGACATATTTTATTATCTTTCTTATTCATACCATAAGTGAGATTTAATTGAATAATTAAAGTATCTTCACTATAACTATCACCTTTTAAAGTATATCTACTATAAACGTTACATAAAAAGGCTAAGTTTCTGGTATGAAGATAATCTTTAGGTTCTGAATTAATCTCAATACCAATATAACCTTCACTCGTTTTTAAAAGCAAATCACAATACTTTTTACGAGTATTAATATTCCCTTGAAGGGTTTCTACATTAAGTCTTTGAATTTCATAGACTTTAAGGTTTAAAGTAAGCTCTAGTAAAGCTACTAATAAATCCTCATTTTCTTCTTTTAAAAATACTTCTTTAAATGTTCTGTCGTAACGACAACTGTAAAATTTTTTTGTTTCTTCTAATTCTCTTATCATGTCTAGTGTCCTCTTCTAAGAAAGATAATTTTGCTAGCTTTAAATTATCCTTCTACTTATATATACAAGAAAAATCTTCGATTTCCTTTTTTTTATGTGTAATTTGTCAAAAAAAATTTAATAAATAAAAAAATAAGCACCTTTAATGCTTACTTTTCATGAGTTTACATATTATTTTTAAGTTTTTGAAGTTCTTCTTCTGTTAATTCTGTGATTTCTATAATGTCTTTCATTGGAATATGTTTTTTAAACATTATTTTGGCAATTTGTATTTTTTCTTCTTTTTTGCCAGCTTCGTTTGCCTCTTTAAGCTCAGTATTATGACACTTTTCTTCGTCTTCTTCTTTGGTCATATAACTAAAAAATTCTGGGTCTTCATTTACTTTCTTAACTTCGTTCATAAATTTCATTACCTTTCTATCATTTGACAATTTTGCCAAGTTTTCTTCATTTAAATCAAGCATTATTAAATACTTGAATTTCTGAATGTTTCCTTCGTCCTTAGCATACCAATAATTTAAGACTTTGTCCATATTCCATTCCACAATTTTAAAGTTACGAACAAAGTTTTTCTCACCATCATTCAAAGTATAAATCCGACATATTTTATTATCTTTCTTATTCATACCATAAGTGAGATTTAATTGAATAATTAAAGTATCTTCACTATAACTATCACCTTTTAAAGTATATCTACTATAAACGTTACATAAAAAGGCTAAGTTTCTGGTATGAAGATAATCTTTAGGTTCTGAGTTAATCTCAATACCAATATAACCTTCACTCGTTTTTAAAAGTAGGTCACAATACTTTTTACGAGTATTAATATTACCTTGAAGGGTTTCTACATTAAGTCTTTGAATTTCATAGACTTTAAGGTTTAAAGTAAGCTCTAGTAAAGCTACTAATAAATCCTCATTTTCTTCTTTTAAAAATACTTCTTTAAATGTTCTGTCGTAACGACAACTGTAAAATTTTTTTACTTCTTCTAATTCTCTTATCATGTATTTATCCTCTTCTAAGAAAGATAATTTTGCTAGCTTTAAATTATCCTTCTACTTATATATACAAGAAAAATCTCTGATTTCCTTTTTTTTATGTGTAATTTATCAAATTTATTACAAAATTATAAAATTCACCAAGTAATATTTTTCCTTTTAAATGCTAAAATTTCTCGGTATAATAAAGAACAAGGAGAAAGTGTATGAAAGAATTATTAATACCTGTTGGTTCTATGGAAGCTTTGAAATATGCCGTGTTAAATGGAGCAGATGCGGTTTACTTAGGCGGAAAAAAATTTGGAGCTCGTGCTTATGCTCAAAATTTTGATGATGAAACTTTAAAAGAAGCCCTTTTGTTTGCCCATTTATATGGGGTAAAAGTTTATGTTACGGTGAATACTTTAATATTTGAAAGAGAGCTTCAAAATGTTCAAGACTATCTTATCTTTTTAGAAAGCATTCATGTGGACGCTGTTATTGTTTCGGATTTAGGAATTATTTCTTGGATTCATCAAAATTTACCTAATTTAAATGTTCATGTTTCGACACAAGCTCATACTTTTAATGCTGATATCATGACTTTCTATAAAAATTTAGGAGTAACCAGAGTTGTTGTGGATAGAGAAATGTCTTTAGATGAAATTAAAGCGTTACCTGATATTTTAGAGATTGAATGCTTTATCCATGGCGCTTTATGTGTTTGTTATTCGGGCCAATGTCTATTTAGTTATTTTAAAGATGGTCGTAGTGGTAACAGAGGAACTTGTTCGCAAAGTTGTCGCATGCCTTATAGCCTTTTTAAAGATGGAAAGAAACTAGAGACCGATGGAAAATACCTTTTATCTACCAAAGAGCTTAACACATCTTTACATATTGATGAATTACTAAAAAGCAATATTACCTCTTTTAAAGTAGAAGGAAGAATGAAAAGTCCTCTTTATGTGGGGTTTATTACCCGTTTTTATCGTCGTCTTTTTGATGGCGAAAAGGTAAACTCAAAAGATAGAAAAGATTTAAAAGTTATGTTTAACAGAGAGTTTACAGATGGTTATTTATTTAATGAAAAAAATATTATGAATTTTAAAACGCCTAATCATCAAGGGATAAACTTAGGAAAAGTTGTCGATGTGCATAAAGATAAAATCAAAATTCTTTTAGAAGAAGATATTCAACAAGAAGATGGGATCCGTTTTAAAAACAAAGATATGGGCTTTATTGTTAATTTCTTATACGATGAAAAAGGTAAGCTTATAAACCATGCTTCGAAAGGAAGTATTATTTATGTAGATAATAAAGTTAATTTAAAAGATAAAGATATTGTCCTAAAGACTTTAGATAAGAAACTAATGAATGAAATCGCTAATTATGAACCACGTAAAGTAGACATTGATTTGACAGTGAAAGTAATAGGAGATATTTTTTCATTAACCCTTAAAGATTCTCATCATGAAATAAATGTTTCTGAAAAGATTGTTTCCAAGGCCTTAAAAAGAAGTATTACCGAAGAAGAAATAAAAAAACAAATGGATCGTTTAAAAGATACTCCTTTTAAAATAAGAAAGATAACGATTGAGATTCCTGAAAATATTTTTATTCCTGTTTCTAAAATGAATGAAATAAGAAGAGAAGCCGTTTCTAAATTAATAGAAAAGAGGGAAAATTATGTATAGTGTTTTTATTCATACTAAAGAGCAATACGACGTTGTTAAAAATTACCCTGTTAGCATGATTTATACGGATAATAGAGGTCTTTTAAAAGAGGATAAAAATATATATTATCAAGTCCCTCGTTATTCACATGAAAGAGAGCTACCTCAAAATATTTTAATTCAAGACTTAGGTTGTCTTTTAGAAACTCAAGGCAAAAACATTGTGACGGATACTAATTTAAATGTTGCTAATTCTTTCGCCATTGAAAACTTACTTTCTTTAGGCGTTTCAAAAATAACCTTGTCTTTAGAATGTACTTTAAATGAGCTTAAGTTTTTAAATAAAGCAAGTGAGTATCTTTTAGAAGTTATTTTATATGGTCGACCTGAAGTTATGTTATTAAAAAGTCATCTTTTAATAAAAGAAAATGGCTACGAATTAGAAGATTATGAAAAGAAAAAATATCCTATTTTAGTTGATCAAGAAAAGCATGTTCATATTTATCAATATGAAGTAATGAATAAACTAGACTTACAAAAAGATTATGAAGCCTTAGGAATTCATCATTTTCGTCTACAATTTATTTTTGAAACGAAAGAAGAAGTTACAAAAATTATGGATAAAATATATCATTTAGAATAAAGACCTTTTTGAAGCACTCTTGTCATAAAGAGTGTTTTTTGCTACAATGTTTATGAATTAAGTAGGTGAAATATGGAAAAGACAAGTTTGTTTAGTGTCCAAGAATTTGATGCAGCCAACGCAAAATTAATCCTAAAAGAGGTCGAGGAAATCTTAAAAGAAAGAGGGTATAATCCCATTAACCAGATTGTTGGTTATCTTTTAAGTGGTGATCCAGGCTTTATCACAAATTATAAGGAAGCAAGAGAAAAAATAACAAGTTTAGATCGAGCTGATTTACTCTCATTTATTTTAACGGAGTATTTAAAATGAGATATTTAGGCTTAGATTTAGGTACTAAGACACTTGGCATCTCGGTGAGCGATAAAACCAATACTATCGCGACACCCCTTGTAACGAAAAGATTTAACGAAAACGATTATAAAAGTGTCTTAGATGATTTAGAGGCAATCGTTAAAGAAAAACAAATTACAGATTTTGTCTTAGGACTACCTAAAAATATGAATAACTCTCTTGGTTTTGCCGCGGAGCGAAGTGAAAATTTTGCCCGTCTTTTAGACGAAAGATTTCATCTTCCGGTTCATTTTGTAGATGAAAGATTAACAACCGTGGAAGCGGAAAATATTTTGCTCATGGGTGATAAGAGTCGTAAAAAACGTAAAAAAGTGATTGATAATGTGGCATCATCCCTCATATTAGAAACCTATTTAAAAAAGAAAGGAAACTTGAAATGAAAGAAAATTCTCCTGTAAATAACAACGTCTTTAATATCAAAGACGAAAATGGAAATGTTATAGAATGTGAAGTTTTATTTACTTTTGATTCACCAGAAACAAATAAAAGTTATCTTGTTTATACCGACAATAAAAAAACAGAGGAAGGCGCTTTACAAATTTATGCCAACATCTATGATAAAACGGGTCAAAATAAAAATTTAATGCCTATCGAAACCGAAGAAGAATGGAATACAGTCGAAGCTATCTTAGCAAAACTAGAACAAAAAGATAAGGAAGAAAATAAGTGAAAAAAGTAATCATTATTATATGTAGTTTAATTATTTTAGTCTGCCTTTTTTTAGGTGGTTTTTATGTCTGGGGCTTAGGTGCTTTAGGTGGAAATGAAAAAGTAAACTTTATTATTGAAGCTGGAACAAGTAAACAAGATATTGCTAAAAATTTACAAAATGCCCATTTAATTCGTAATGAGTATGTCTTAGATGCCTATCTTTACTTAACTCGCCCAACAATTCAAGCAGGGGAATATGAGTTATCTCCTTCTATGACACCTAAAGAAATCATAGATAAATTTAAAAGTGGTGATATTGTTGTCAAAACCGTTAATGTTACTTTATTAGAAGGGGAATCCGTGGCAGATTATGCGGAAATTCTTTCTAAAACCCTTTCTTTTACCAAAGAAGAGTTTTTAAGTACGATTAAAGATAAAGAATTTTTACAAACACTGATTGAAAAATATTGGTTTTTAACGGATGAAATTTTAGATGAACAACTATATGAACCACTAGAAGGATATTTTTATCCAGATACTTATGAATTTATGCAAAATGCCAGTATATCTGATGTTGTTTTAACCATTTTAAATAATACCGAGCAAAAATTAGATACCGTAAAAGAAGATATTACAAATAATGGATATACCACTCATCAAATCTTAACCCTTGCCTCATTAGTAGAAAAAGAAGGAATTACTAAAGAGGACCGTCAAAAAATAGCTCAAGTCTTTTATACAAGATTAAGTATCAATATGCCTTTAGGAAGTGACATTAGTACTTACTATGGTGTTCATAAAAGTATGAGAGATGGCGAGTTAACTTTTCAAGACATCTATAACGTTAATCCATATAACACGCGTTTGACAGATGGTCAAATGAATGGTAAACTACCTATTGGACCGGTTGATAATGCCTCTTTAGACGCCATTTGGGCGACACTTCATAAAACCGAGACAAATTATATTTATTTTATAGCAAATACTTGTACCAAAGAAGTTTTCTTCTTTGAGGATTATAACGGCTTTTTACAAAAAGGCAGTGAACTTCGTAGTATTTGTGAGACAAATTAATAGGAGAGTAAGTAATGAAACAATTAATCATGGATATGGAAGAATACGCGAAAGAGAATAATATCCCTATTATGCAAAAAGAAGGCATTGCCTTTTTAATGAAATATATCAAAAATAATCATGTCAAAAATGTTTTAGAAATAGGGAGTGCTATCGGCTATTCAGCTATTTTAATGGCTTCTTCCAGCGCAGAATGTAAAGTCACTACGATTGAAAGAGACCAAACCAATTATTTAGAATGTGTTAAAAATGTTAAAAAATGTAATTTTGAATCAAAAGTAAGTGTTGTTTTTCAAGATGCTTTAGATGTTAATTTAGCCGAAGGAACACAATATGATTTAATTTTTATTGACGCAGCGAAAGGGCAATATCGTAAATTTTTTGAAAAATTTCAATATTTCTTAGCTCCAGGCGGTGTTATTATCACAGATAATTTAAAATTTCATGGCTACGTTGGCAAATCTGATACGATTGAAAGTAAAAATTTACGTCAACTTGTCAAAAAAATAGAAGGTTATATTGATTATTTAAAAACAAATGAGGAATTTACTACAGAATTTTATGACATCGGTGATGGGGTATCTGTAAGTAAAAGAGTAGAAAATGAAAAGTAAATATCTCGTTGTTCCTAATCATAAAAATTTAAAGTCAAGCAACGATTATTGCTTGCTTTTTCCGTTAAAAGGCTTCTGTGTTGGCTTTTTAAATGAGTTTTCACTAGAAGAAATTCCGGATGAAAGTTACATTTATGTTAATCGTCTTTTAGATACAGAAAGTATTTTAAAATTAAAAGAAATTTTGCAAGCGAAGTCTTTAAAAGGTATTGTTTTTGAAGATTTAGGAATTTTACAAATTATTTTAGATAATCATTTAACTTTAGAAACCATTTTTTATCCCACTCATGCCATTACAAGTACGAATACTTTAAATGCTTATTTAGATTATGTTAATAGTGCTGTAATATCTCTTGATGTCACGAAAGAAGAAACCGAAAAAATGCTAGATTTAGCTAAAGGAGATGTCTCATACTATTTATATGGACCCCTTCCTTATATGTATTCAAGAAGAAGTTTGCTTACCAATTATGAGAAGAATTTCTCTTTAAAAGAAAGTAAAGAAAAAATATTAGAAGATGAAATTACACATAAAAAATTTAGAACGGTTGAAAACGAGTATGGTACGGTTTTATTTGATGAAAAACCTTACGATGGTAGAATGTTTTTAAATCATCCAAAGATTAAACATTTTATTATTAATACGGATGCGAACGAAAAACCAGTAAGTGACAAGTGGCTTAAAGACTTTTTAGAAGGAAAAGAGTTAGAGAAAAGAACGGATGGTTTTTTAAATCAAAAAACTATTTATATATTGCCACCTAAAAAGGAGGGCTTATGATTGAACTACTCGCTCCAGCAGGAGATTTAGAAAAATTAAAATTTGCTTTACATTATGGAGCCGATGCGGTTTATGTCGGAGGACAAAACTTCAGTTTGCGAGCTAATGCTAAAAACTTTTCTTTGCAAGATTTAGAAGAAGCTCTTTTATTTGCTCATGAAAGAGGAAAAAAAGTTTATGTTACTGTCAATATTGTTTTTCATGATGAGGATACTACGGGATTAAAAGAATATTTACAAAAATTAGCGGATATTCATGTGGACGCGGTCATCGTCAGTGATATTGCAGTAATGAAATTAATTAAAGATGAAAATATTCCTTTAGAAATACATGTCTCTACTCAGGCGAGTATTTTAAATCCTTACGCGGCTTTATTTTATAAAAATTTAGGGGCCACTCGGGTTGTTCTTGCCAGAGAGGCTAGTAAAGAAGATATTAAAGAAATTAAATTAATGACCAACCTAGATTTAGAGTGCTTTATTCATGGCGCTATGTGTACTAGCTTTTCTGGTCGTTGTGTAATGAGTAATGTAGTTACTAATCGGGACGCGAACCGAGGAGGTTGTGCCCAAATATGTCGTTGGACGTTTAAAACGGATGAAGAACCTATTTTTAGTATGACAAGTAAAGACTTAAATATGATTTCAAATATCGAAAGTATGATAAATAGAGGCGTTAATTCTTTTAAAGTCGAAGGAAGAATGAGGGGAATTTATTATATTGCCACCGTCATTCATACTTATCGTAAACTAATAGACCAAATAAAAAATAATACTTTGGATGAAAGAGAAGTTAGATATGCCTTAGATATTTTAAATCGCTCGGCGAATCGGGACTCTAGTCCTCAGTTTTATGATGACTTACCTACTGAAAAAGAACAATATTTTCTAGGACGACAAGAAATATCTAACCAAGATTTTTTAGGACTTGTTTTAGATTATGATGAAGAAGAAAAGATGGTCTTACTAGAACAAAGAAATTATTTTAAAAAAGGCGATATTGTGGAATTTTTTGGACCAGAAACGGAAACATTTACTTACACCGTTCATACAATATTAAACGATAAAGATGAAGAAATAGAAGTTGCCAATCATCCTAATATGCTTGTTAAATTACCAATTGACAAGCCTTTACATAAGTGGGACATGATGCGTATAAAAGTGTTTGACAAGAATAATTATTTATAGTATGATGTTGCACGTGAATTTAAAAGAAAGTGAGGCCTTTAGAGATGAATCAAGAAATTATATTGACTCCAGAAGGTTATTTAGAATTAGAAACAGAATTAAATAATTTAAAGAATGTAGTAAGACCACGTGTTATAAAAGATTTGAAAGATGCTCGTGCCCAAGGTGACTTATCTGAAAATGCCGATTACGATGCGGCAAGAGATGAACAAGCTCAAATTGAAGCTAGAATTAAAGAACTAGAATTCAAACTAGAACATAGTAAAATTGCTCAAAAAGATGCTGCTGGATGTGTTTCAGTTGGAAATACGGTTGTTATTGTATATGACGATGGGGAAGAAGATGAATACCAAATCGTTGGTTCTATGGAAGCAGATCCATTTGAAAATAAAATTTCTAATGAAAGTCCAATTGGTGTAGCCGTTATTGGTCATAAAAAAGGTGAAGAAGTAGAAGTTTCTAGCCCTAATGGTTCTTATACCGTTACTATTAAAGACGTTAGATAATAATTTAAACTAGGATAATTTTTCCTAGTTTTTTGATGTATAAAAATAATGTCGTTCTTTAAAGAATTATGCTATAATGTTAATTATCAAGCGAATGCCAAACAAAAGATTAGGCAGTACTTTTATTGTTCGACTTTAAAAGGAGGATACAAATGAAAAAGAAAAAAAGCAATAAATGGATGGACGTTAGTGCCTTTAGTTTATATATCGCCGTTTTTCTCTTTTTAATTTACATGTTATTTCAAGCGGGAGTTTCCATATATGAAAAAAGAAGTCCGCTTAAAATGACAGAAGTAACTGTTTTTGACTATAAAGAAATAGAAGATGAAACATCTCCTACCAAAAAAACAAGAGTTTTTGAAAGAACTCTTTCTAATGTGGATAACCAAGAAGAAGTTTTTGCCTTTTATGTAAGTCATAGTTATGTCAAAGTTTACTTAGATGATGATTTAGTTTATGAGTTAAAAAATACAAATAAAGATATTTCAACTGTGGGGAATAACTATATTTATTTTCCACTTTATAAAACCGATATTGGAAAAAGATTAAAAATAGAAATCTCACCCGTGTATGATTACTTTTTAAAGCAAAACATAATTTTTTACCAAGGCTCATGGCAGGGAATTTATACTTATGAAATATATCATAATCTTCCCCAAATATTTTTAGCTTTTCTATGTATTATCATGGGTATCTTTTTGTGTTGTCTTGATTTTTACTTTGCACGTAAAAAACAATATGCTAATAAACTAGTTTACTTAGGTTTGTTTATTTTAAGTTTAGGGTTATGGAAAATATGTGATACAAGAGCAACTCCATTGCTCTTTCCTGACATTCCTGTTTTCATTACCTATTTATCGTTGATTATGCTTTATTTAGCTCCCGTCTCTTTTTTAATTTATATTTATTATCAATTTGATGATGAACATTTATCTTTGAAAAGAATAATTCCCGTAGCTATTTTTATACCAACTATGGCTATGTTATTAGATATTCTAAATATACTAGAATTAAGAGAAGTTCTCATAGTAAACCATATTTGTCTTATTATCTATTTATGCTTATTACTATTTGCTTGTATCAAAGATTGGCAAGATCATAAAAAATTACAGTTTTTCCCTGTATTAGTTGTTTCTCTTATTATGGGAGTATTGTTAGACTTTTTAGTTTACTATGTTAATGGATCTTCTAGTCAAGCCATTTTTCTTTTACTTGCAGTGGTCGTAGATGTTATTGCCATGGCGATACTATCTATAAAAAAACTTCATTATCGTTCTGACATTGACGCTTTAACAGGACTTTATAATAACAATCGTTGTAAAGAAGTATTAGAAAATGGTACTTACGAAAAATTCGGATTATTAGTCTTTGATTTAAATGGTCTTAAAAAAGTTAATGATACTTTAGGGCATACTTATGGTGATAAAATGATTAAAGAGTTTAGTAATCTTTTACAAAAAACTATTCCAAAAAGTTCTTTTGCCGGTCGTTTTGGCGGAGATGAATTCATTGTTATTCTTTATGATGTCACAGAAGAAAAAGTAACATCTTTTCTAGAGGATATGGAAAATAAAGTGACAGAATACAATAAGGAAAATAAAGAAATTCCTATTTCTTATTCGGTAGGGTATGGCATGAGTATGCAAAAAGAAGCTAAAACCATGAAAGAAATATTTAATGAAGCGGATGAGAAAATGTATGAAAATAAAGAAAATTATTATCAAACTCATCATATTACTCCATATCGTTAAACAAAGCCCTTGTTCTGAAAAGAAAAGGGTTTTTCTGTGTTATAATATTTTTGAATTAGGAAAGGAGCATAGCAATGACATCTATTTATCTTTGTATTGACTTAAAAAGTTTTTATGCTTCGGTAGAATGCCATGAAAGAGGCTTAGATCCATTAAAAACGAATCTGGTGGTCGCGGATGAATCAAGAACAGATAAAACTATTTGTCTAGCTATTACACCAAGTTTAAAAAAATACGGCTTAAAAGGAAGGGCGAGACTTTATGAGGTCAAAGAGGTTGTTCGTCGTGCTAATTATAAAAGAAGACAAAAAGGTTTTAAATTAACTAAAAAATCTTATGATGATGAAGAACTTAACAAAAATCCTCATACTGAAATAGATTTTTTGATTGCCAAACCACGCATGGTTTATTATATGAAATACAGTACTAAAATTTTTCAAACTTATTTAGAATTTGTTTCCAAAGAAGATATTTATAGTTATTCGATTGATGAAGTATTTATAGATATCACTTCTTATTTAAAAATGTATCAAAAAACACCTGAAGAACTAGCCACGATGATTATGAAAAGAGTTTATGAAAAGACGGGTATCACCGCGACTTGTGGGATAGGTACTAATCTTTACTTAGCCAAAGTAGCTATGGATATTGAAGCTAAACACATGGAGCCAAATGATTTTGGGGTAAGAATAGCCTTTTTGAATGAAAAAACTTATCGTTATAAGTTATGGACACATGAACCCCTTACAGATTTTTGGCGAGTAGGAAAAGGTACTCAAGAAAAATTACTAGGCTATGGCATAAAAACTATGGGAGATATTGCTTTATGTTCTCATCAAAATGAAGAGTTGTTATATAAATTATTTGGGGTTAACGCGGAAACTTTGATTGACCATGCCTGGGGATATGAACCGCTTAGTATGAAACAAATAAAAAATTGTCGACCGGTAACTAAAAGTATTTCACGTGGTCAAGTTTTATCTTGTCCTTATGAAGCAAAAAATATTAATCTGGTTGTAAGAGAAATGGTTGATTTAATGAGTTATGAATTAGTAGAACATCATTTTGTTACTTCTAAAATCGTGTTACATATTGGTTATGATGTTAGTAATTTAAACGAAAGAGCTAAATATATCGAAGGCGGACTTACCAGTGACATGTATGGAAGAAAAGTACCTAAGCCAAGTCATGGCACGATTAATCTTCATAAGAAAACCGCTTCTTCTAAAATATTATGTGAATATGCTTTAAAGCTACTAGAAGAAATCATAAATCCACACCTTTTAGTCAGACGTATCACGATTTATATAACAGATTTAGCGAGTGATTTAGATGTGACTTCTCAAAAAGAAAATGTGCAATTTGATTTATTTTCGAATACTTCTTTAAAAGATGAGGAAAAGCAAAAAGAACAAGAAGATATTAAAGAGGAAAAACAAATTCAAAAAGTTATTTTAGATATCAAAAATAAATATGGTAAGAATGCCATTTTAAAAGGAATGAACTTAGAAAAAGGCGCTACTGCTAGGGAAAGAAACCAAGAAATAGGAGGGCACAATGCTTGAGAAATATAAAAGTATTATTGATTTACCTCATCATGAATCACCGTTTCATAAAAGAATGCCTATGGAAGAAAGGGCTTTTCAATTTGGTTCTTTCGCAGCCTTAGTTGGTTATAAAGAAGAGTTAAAAGAAACGGGGAGAGAAACTACCTTAAAACAAAATTTATCCTTTGACGATTTAGAAAGATTAGATTATAAATTACATGTTTTAGAACAGAATATCAAAGATAAGCCTTTCCTTAAGTTACTTTATTTTGAAAAAGATAATCGTAAAGAGGGTGGCAAGGTTATAGAAAAGGAAGGTTATCTTATTAAGATAAACCATAGCAAAAGATATCTTCTTTTAGAAGATAAAACAAAAGTCTTTTTTGACGATATTTTAGATATTTCGACAAACTTATATGATTTTTATGCGTGAACTTTCATTTCTTTGATATAATCAATTTAGAGTAAGAAAGAAGAGGTTTTATGTATACTGTAATGGATTATTTAAAATATTATCGGGATATTCCTTTCACGGAGGTTTCTTTAAATCAATTAGATTTCCTCATCTGTGCGATTTTAGTTTATTTGCCTTTGAATGATTTTAAGGAAGCTAAAAGTTTGAAAGATTTTTCCAAAGTAGCCTTAGAATTAGAAAATAAAGATTATGATGGGATGATGATTCCTAAAAGTTATGAAGTTTTAAAATACTTACAAAATGCTAAACGTTATGCTGATATGAAAATCATGAATTTTGTTAATCAGAAAAATGAAAAAACCCAATTTGGAGCTTGTAAATTTCTAATGGATAAAACAACAATTATTGCCTTTAAGGGTACTGATGGTTCTACCATTGGATGGGTAGAAAATTTTCGCCTTTTATATGATTATCCAACTTATACTCAACGGCTTTCCTTAAATTATTTAGAAGATAATATTAAATTTAATGATAAAAATGTTTATGTTGTAGGACATAGTAAAGGTGGTAATTTGGCGATGGCTTCTGTAATGGAGCTAAGTCGCCCTTTATTTAAAAAAGTAAAGAAAGTATATAATTTTGATGGACCCGGTTTTTTAAAGAAAGAATTTAACTCTTTAAAGTATCGGGAGTTATTGCCTAAGCTTGTTAATATTATTCCTACCGGTTCTGTGGTTGGCTCATTATTATTTAATAAAAATTATACAGTCGTAGAAAGTTGTGAACTAGCTTTTAATGAACATTACCCAACAACATGGGGTGTTTTTGGCGAATTTTTCTTAGAAGGTACTTTATCTGGTGTTTCAAAGTATTTAAATGAAAGTACGACTATAGGGATGAATGATTTAGAAAGTGAAAAAGTAAAAGAAGCTATTGAGATGATTTTAAAAAACATTGAAAAAAAATATGATGAAGAATTTGAATTTAATATAAATGATATCAAAAATTTATTAAAAAATAGAGATAACATTGATTCAGAAGTAGCAAAGTATTTAACAACAATGTTACCAAAAATGTTTTTTGCTGTGACAGGTAAAAATATGAATGATTAAACTTAAAAAATATGTTAAAATAATGCATACAAGTCTTTGAAAAGAGGAGAAAGATATATGAATAACGAAATAAATGTGAGTGAATATTTAGTTTGGTATATTCCAAGTAAAGCGGATACTTATCATAATTTTGAAGAAACTTTTTATGGAGAAAAATATAAATTTGGCGGTGCTGATCATCAAGATATTACTATGAAATTTATAATTGATCATAACTTAGATCATAAAGGTAGAGGAAGAGGACATTTTGATTTTACTCAAACTTTATGTGAAAATGGTGTGATGGTAGGGTTATCTTCAGGTCAAAAAGTAGAAGGAAAATATTATATGACTTTGGCTCTTCCAGAACATATGTCAGATTACCAAATTTCTTTTTTGGAAAGTCAATTGTCTATTTTCGAAAAGGAATTTTCTTTAGAGCCTAATCTTTTTTCAACAATTGTTTATAGTACCGAACCTATTCCTTATAATCATGTCATACCTAATTTTAGAAATTTAATGATTGAGGCTATTATTGACAATAGTCCTTCTAAAGATAATGCTGTAGAACTTTTAAAACAAGAAATAGAAATTCAAAAAAGAAGGGAAGTAAGATTAAGATGAAGTTACAATTTGAATTATTAAAAAAAGAAGCCAAGACAGGAGCAAGACTTGGAAAAATTACTTATCATGGTCAAGAATATGAAACACCAATGTTTATGCCAGTAGGAACACAAGCAACGGTTAAAACATTAAGTCCTGAAGAAGTAAAAGATACAAATGCAGGTATCATTTTAGCTAATACTTATCATTTATGGTTAAGACCAGGAGATGAGATTGTCAAAAAAGCTGGTGGCTTACATAAATTTATGAACTATGATGGTCCTATTTTAACGGATTCCGGAGGATTTCAAGTCTTTTCTTTAGCCAAACCTAAAGATATTACAGAAGAAGGCGTTCACTTTAAAAACCAATATAATGGAGATAAGTTGTTTTTAACTCCAGAAAAATCTATCAAAATTCAAGAAAATTTAGGTAGTGATATTGTTATGAGTTTTGATGAATGTCCACCTGCGAGTGCTTCTTATGATTATTTAAAACAAAGTGTTGAAAGAACCCTTCGTTGGGCTAAAAGAGGAAAAGATGTTTTTAAAGGCGAAAATCAACTTTTATTTGGTATTGTCCAAGGTGGTGCTTATGAAGATTTAAGAAAAATGAGTGCCGAAAGTTTAGTAGCAATGAATTTTGATGGTTATTCTATCGGGGGAGTTGCCAACGACCATGAATCTAAAGAAGATATGTATAAAGCTTTTCTTTATTCTACAAAATATTTACCAGAAGACAAATTACGTTATGCAATGGGCATAGGGGAACCCATCGATTTAGTAGAAGGAGTTATAAGAGGTGTCGATTTATTTGACTGTGTTACGCCAACAAGGCTAGCTCGTCATGGACATGCTTTTACTAAATATGGTAAAATCAATTTAAAAAATGCCAAATATAAAGAAGACTTTACTCCTATTAGTGAAGAATGCGATTGTTATGCCTGCAAACATTATACGAAAGCTTACATCAAACATCTTATTAACGCGGATGAAACTTTTGGCGCGCGTCTTTTATCCATTCATAATATTCGTTATTTAGTTTCTTTGATGGAAGAAATAAGACAAGCGATTAAAGATGATAACATCGAAGCTTTCCGAGAAGAGTTTATTAAAAATTATTATGGGGAGAAAAATGTCTAACTTAAAAGTTATTATACTAACGCTTTTGATAAGTCTTATCCTTTTAGTAGGGGCATCTTTCCTTGACATCTATAAAATTCATGAAAATAGAGTTGTTTTAGTCTCTCAAAAAAGAATCACGGAAGCTTGTGAAACTTGTTTTTTAGAAGGCAAATGTAATTCTTCAAAAGTAACTTTACAAGAATTAATGGATCTTAATTATTTAAAAGAAGAAGTAAATCCTTTAACTAAAATGTATTATTCTAAAGACTCTTATGTGACTAAAGAAAATGATACTTACGTTTTTCATGAAGTAGACTAGTTTAATCTTTTTTATTAATACCTATCATTGAACCAAGAGTACTTGAAAGTATTAAAACCATATAATAAATAATTCTTTCAAAAGAGAAATTTACATGATAGAAAACAATATTAATGAAAATAAGGATAAGAATAAGCCAAAGACCTATTTTTAAGCCTTCTAAAAAGCCTTGTTTAAGGGCTTTTTTTCCATATTCAAAGCCGATGATAAATAAAATAAGAATCATGCCAATAAAAATAAAAGTATTCGTTAATTTAAAATGTAAAATATCAAAATAATTAAATGTTGTTAAAAGAAGAGAAAAAAGAAGGATAAAACCAAGAAAGAACAAACTTGTGAAACCATATTTTTTTAAGTTTTTCATAAAAATCACCTATTAAACATTATGCATGATTAAAAAAAATAGAATGTGACCATAATAAAAATAGGTGATAATATGCAAGAGTTAGGATCTATTATTTTTAGAACGATTTTCTTTTATTTTTTCATTGTTTTACTTTACCGAATCATGGGGAAAAGAGAAATTGGTCAATTAGGTGTTATTGATTTAATCATTTCAATATTAATGGCTGAGATGGTCGCTATTTCGATTGAAAATATTGATAAATCTATTTTGCAAACCATTATTCCTTTATCTTTACTAGGTCTTTTAGAAATTCTTTTAGCTTTTATCAGTATCAAGTCACGAACATTTAGAAGAATCTTTGACGGTAAACCTTCCTTAATTGTTTGCAATGGCAAAGTAAATTATAAAGAAATGGTTCGGCAACGTTATAGTATGGATGATCTTTTATTAAGCTTAAGACAGAGGGCTATTAAAGATTTAAAAGATGTGGAATATGCTTTTCTAGAACCCAATGGAAAATTATCAATATTTAAATATAATTTGTTTCAAATAAGTTCCCCTTATCCTATGCCCTTAATCTTAGATGGCGAGATTAATATTAAAACATTAGAATTTTTAAAAAAAGAGAAAAGTTGGTTAGTCCAAATCTTAGATCAAAAAGGCTTAACTATCACTGATATTTTTTATGCTTTTTATAATAACAAGAAAATATATTTAATTAAGAAAGATGAAATAGAGTAATCATTTCTCTTTCTTTTTTTGGGTTCTTTTAAGGCTTACTTTATGTTAAAATAAGAAAGACAAGACGAAAGGAAGTATAATTATGTATAGTTATATTAAGGGTGTTGTAACAGGAGAAGAAAAAAATACGATTATTTTAGAAAATAATGGTATTGGTTATGAAATAAATGTTTCGAATCCCTATGCTTTTAAAGAGAACGAAGAACAAAAAGTTTATGTTTATCATCATATTAGAGAAGATGAAGAAAGTTTATATGGCTTTCAAACCAAAGAAGAAAAAGAATTATTTTTAAAACTTATCAATGTGAAAGGGGTAGGACCTAAACTTGTGATGCCAATGCTCGCTACTGGTAGTGTAAATGGTATTGTTGATGCCATTGATAGGGAAAATGTTTTATATTTAAAGAAATTTCCTAAGGTGGGAGAAAAAGTGGCAAGACAAATTATTTTAGATTTAAAAGGCAAACTTGCTATTGATACTTCAGAAATTTCATCTAACGGTTTTGAAGAATTAATTAGTGTTTTAGAAGGTCTTGGCTATAAAACTGCCGATATTAAAAAGATTTTACCAAATGTCGATGCAAGTAAAAGAGTAGAAGATCAAGTAAAAGAAGCGTTACGATTACTTCTTAAATAAAATTAAAAAAGTAGGAGGGATTATATGGATGATCATATTTTGGAAAGTGAAAAACTAGAAACCGATTCTTTCGAGAACAATATTAGACCTCAGAGTTTAAAAGAATATATTGGTCAAGAAGAAATTACAAGCAACTTAAGTGTCTTTATTGAAGCAAGTAAAATTCGTAATGAATCTTTAGATCATGTTTTACTATATGGTCCCCCAGGACTTGGTAAGACAACTCTCGCTCATATCATTGCTAATGAGCTAGGAGTAAATTTAAAAACTGCTAGTGGTCCTTCTTTAGAAAAAAGTGGTGATTTAGCTGCCGTTTTATCTACTTTAGAACCAGGGGATGTTTTATTTATTGATGAGATTCATCGTATGCCAAAGTTTATTGAAGAAATTCTATATCCAGCCATGGAAGACTTTGAATTAGATTTAGTTATCAATAATGATGGCAAGAGTAGAAACTTGAAGATAGATTTACCACCTTTTACTTTAGTAGGCGCTACGACTAGAGCTGGAGATATCTCTGCTCCTTTAAGAGATCGTTTTGGAATCATTAATAAACTTCAATATTATACTGAAGAGGAATTAAAAGAAATTATCTTACGAACCAGTCGTGTTCTTGAAATGCCTATCGAAGATGAAGCGGCAGCTTTGCTTGCTAAAAGATGTCGTAAAACACCAAGAATTGCCAATCGTCTTTTTAAAAGAGTTCGTGATTTTGCTTTAGTTGGAGGCTATAAAACCATTACTTATGATTTAGCTAATCGCTCATTAGAAAGATTAAAAGTAGATGAAGATGGCTTAGATGCCATTGATATCGAGTATCTAACGAGTCTTATTGAAAAATTTGGCGGGGGTCCAGTGGGTGTGGAAACTATTAGTACAAGCATTGGCGAAGAAGTATCAACAATTGAAGATGTCGTGGAACCATTCTTATTACAAGAAGGTTTTATTAAAAGAACACCAAGAGGAAGAGTTGCTTTAGAGAAATCTTATAAACATTTAAAAATTAGTCATAATCAAGGATTATTTGATGATGATTTTTAACAAATTTTTAACACTATTCACAGAATAGTGTTTTTTAATACCAAATGGTAATAAAAATATGCTACAATAATACTGTAATAAATACGGCAGTTTAAAATCTACGTTATGTTACATACTAATCTTAAGGGAGTGTAGTAAGATGAATAAAAAGAAGAAAATTATTTTAACTATTGTGGTACTTTTAGTAACGATTACGATTATAGGTGTTTCTTATGCTTATTGGATTTTGTCATTCTCCAGTGTCAATCCTAATAAGGTAGCTACGAGCTGTTTGAGTTTATCTTTAACCAATGAAAAAAACGACATCAATCTTACCAAGGCCTATCCCATATCTGATGTCGAAGGAAAAAAGTTAACTCCGTATAGTTTTACTATCACGAATACTTGTGATTTATTTTTAAGTTACACGGTTAATTTAGAAGTTTTAAATGATTCAACAATGCCTTATAAATACATTAAGGCTATGGTAAACAATGAAGCTATCACAAATTTAAATGATCTAGAAGATACCACAACCACTTTAGATAACACGTCTACTTCTAAAATACTTGCTAAAGGAACACTTGGAACCGATGACAGTGCCGATTACAATATAAGACTATGGATGGATGAAGATGTGACAGTAAATGACACTGATTCTATGAGTACTGAATTTTTATCAAAAGTAACCATCAGTGCACAAAGAAGTACTTACATTCCATCAGAACAAGGATATACAACACTTGCAGATGCCATACTTGCTAACGAATATCAAACAACACCAGAGATATCCAAACAAAAAATTGCCAACAAACAAACACCAGACTTTAGTAAAACAGCTCCACTTCTTATTTGGAATGAAAATAAGTCATCAGGTTTAACTAGTTTGACATCTACCATGCCACATCCAGATTTAGTAGCCTTAAAAGACACGGATGAAAGATATAAAAATTTAACCAATGAATATGTTTTACTTCCTATCGGAACGGGATATACGTTTGATACAGATACTGGAAAGTATAAATTGACAAATATTCAACAACTAGATCCAACAACATTAACATATGGTGGAGATACCAAATATTATTTTTGTAATGCTGGATATAATACAAGTTCTACCGATGTTATTGTAGTATGGAAGACTATAGCAAATTGTGCAACAATGTATGAATTAACCAGTGCGAGCAGCACAGATGGTACAGCAATTGGTTCAGGCGGAACAACTATTAAAACTAGAAAATATAATTTAAAAGGTTATGCTATGAGTCAAACAGAACAAGAGAGCGATAAATCGGATAAAGGATTATATCAAATGGAAGATGATGATGGTACAAGTTATTATTACCGTGGTTCTGTAAATAACAATTATGTAAAATATGCAGGCTTTTATTGGAGAATTATACGTATCAATGGTGATGGCAGTGTTAGACTTTTGTATGCTGGAACAACAGCAAATGCTATCGATACCGGATTAAGCATACAATCAAATGTTGCTTTTAATACCAAAAGAGATAATCCGACATATGGTGGTTATATGTATGGAAGTACCTTAAATGAAAGTTATGAAAAAACAACAGCCAATGAAAATGACAGTAATATTAAAAAGGTGTTAGATGAATGGTATAAGACAAATATTTTAGGAACTAACAACGAGTCTATGATAGCTGACGCTGGTTTTTGCAATGATAAAAGTATTTACTCTGGAAATGGTTATACAGTTACAGGGTCTGATACAAATTATAGAACTTGGCGAAGATATTACCAAACAAAACAGCCAACTTTAAAATGTGCACAAACAAATGATTTGTTTACATTGAATAGTAATGAGAAGGGAAATAAAGCTTTAACATATTCAATCGGTTTAATTACAATAGATGAATTAATGATGAGCGGATATGCAGATGGTTATATTAATAAATCAGCATATTCTTATAGTACAAATACCTATTGGACTTTATCCCCAACTAAGTTTTCTGTTAAAGATGCATCAGCATATGCTTTCTTCTTGAATAGCGAAGGTCAGCCAAGCGGCTATGGTTGGACTTGGAGTAAGCTTGGTGTTCGTCCAGTTATAAATATCAAAGGAGATGCCAAAATAAGTGGAGGAATAGGAACATCTTCTAGTCCTTATGAGATTGTAACAGATTAGTTTTTATTTTTTTACCCATAGTGATATCAAAATGATATCTTGAAAATAATGAAAGGATAGTAGCAATGAAGAATAAAAAAGTGTTAATAATAGTTATAAGTATTGTATTAATATTAAGTATAATAGGTCTTTCTTATGCACTTTGGTATTTTAATTTAAAACAAACAGGCATTAATAAGATAGCAGGAAGTTGTTTTAATTTGTCATTAACCAACGAAAAAAATGATATTAATTTAACAGACGCTTACCCTATAACAAATGAAGAAGGTAAAAAGTTAACGCCATATAGTTTCACAATAACAAATACTTGTGATTTATTTGCCAGTTACACTGTTAATTTAGAAATATTAGAAAACAATACTTTACCCATAAAATATATTAGTTCCATGATAAATAATGAAAGTATTATTAAATTAAGTGAATTTGAAGATGCTAAAACAACAATAGATGGTTCTGTAACATCAAAAATATTAGCTAAAGGTTCTTTAGGTTCAGGTGACAGTGTTGACTATAACTTAAGATTATGGATGAGTGAAGATGTCACACCAGAAGATACGGACGCTATGAATAAAAATTTTAAATCAAAAGTAGTAGTAGCAACATCGGTAAGTAATTATAGTCCAGTAGAACAAGGCTATAATACTTTAGCAAATGCTATACTTGCCAATGAATATCAAACAACACCAGAGATATCTAAACAAAAAATAGCGGCTAAACAAACACCGAACTTTAGTCAAACGGCTCCAATTCTTATATGGAGTACAACAAGTTCAAGTACTGTAAGTGAAGTATCATCCACGATGCCCCATCCAGATTTAGTAGCATTAAAAGATAGTGATGAGAAATTCAAAAACTTGACGGATGAAACCGTTTTGCTTCCACTTGGTTCAAGTTATACTTTTAATTCAGAAACTGGAAAATATACAATTACAGATGTGCAACAATTAGATCCGACAACATTAACATATGATGGAGACACTAAATATTATTTTTGCAGTGCAGGTTATAATACCAGCTCTTCTGACGTTATATCAGTATGGAAAAATACAACTAACTGTTCTACAATATATCAAATAATAAGTGCAAGTATTACGGATGGCACAGCAACCGGTTCGGGAGGCACATCTATTAAAATTAGAAAATATAACTTAAAAGGATATACCATGGGACAAACGGAGCAAGAAAGTGATAAATCAGATAAAGGATTATATCAAATGGAAGATGATGATGGAATAAGCTATTACTATCGTGGTTCTGTGAATAACAATTATGTGAAATATGCCGGAGCATATTGGAGAATCATTCGCGTCAATGGTGACGAAAGTGTTAGGCTTTTATATGCCGGAACAACACCGAATGCTGCAGGCACAGAATTAAATATAGAATCAAGTATAGTATTTAATACTCAAAAAAATAATCCGGCATATGTTGGCTATATGTATGGAACTACTTTAAATGAAAGTTATGAAAAAACAACAGCAAATGAAAATGACAGTAATATTAAAAAAGTATTAGATGATTGGTATAAAAATAATATTTTAGGAACAAGTAATGAATCAGTAATAGCAGATGCAGGATTTTGTAATGATAGGAGTGTTTATTCAGGAAATGGTTACAGTATGGATTACAACACAATCTATTATTCAAATTACAGATATTATCAGACAAAGAATGCAACGTTGAAATGCTCTCAAATGAATGATTTATTTACATTGAGTACAAATGATAAGGGAAATAAATCTCTAACTTACTCGATTGGCTTAATTACCTTAGATGAATTGATGCTTTCTGGCTATGTCAATGGTTATATCAATAAATTGTCATACTCATATAGCACAAATGTGTACTGGACTATGTCTCCTAGTTATTTCAGTGCTACATCTACGGCAGCACGTGAATTTATCTTAAGTAGTGAAGGCTACCCTAATGATGACTATTATGTTACTCGTTACTTTGGAGTTCGCCCAGTCATAAATATCAAAGGAGATGCCAAAATAAGTGGAGGAATAGGAACATCTTCTAGTCCTTATGAGATTGTAACAGATTAGTTTTTATTTTTTTGCCTATAGTGATATCAAAATGATATCTCATAAAAATAAAAAGAAAGGATAGTAAAAATGAAAAAGAAAAAAGTATTAATAATAGTTATGATAAATGTTCTATTAATATTAAGTATAGTAGGTATTTCTTATGCTTTATGGACTTTAAACTTAACTCAAACAGGTGAAAATGATATTGCCTCTACTTGTTTTAATATTAGTTTTACAGAAAAAGATAATATCAGTTTACAAAAAAGTTATCCATTATATGATGCGGACGGTAAAAAATTAACACCATATGAATTTACCATAACAAATAACTGTGATTCTTATACTTCTTACGCTGTTAATTTAGAAGTCTTAAATACTACAACATTAACAAATAATGATGCGATTAAAATTATGCTTTCTAAAGCCAAAAATGGTGCAGAAAGTGAACTAAAATTGGATTTATTGTCAAATTATGAGACAGTTACTAAGACACTTAATAATGCTACAACTGCGTTCAAATTGATAGAAGGATATTTAGAAGCAAAAGAAAGTAGAACGTATGATTTAAGAGTATGGTTAGACGAAAATGTAACAACAGAAACAGTAAACATTCAAAATACAACCTTTAATTCTAAAGTGGTTGTAACAGCTAATTATGTTAAAGAGATACCATATGCTACAAATGTGATCTCTGAATTAGCTAAAGATGCTGATTCTAGTTCAACAGATGTTTATACGGTACCAGATAAAACAAGTGATAGTTGTACTTATACTTTAGCTTATGATGGCACAAGTGATAATAATTTAAGATACGTTGGAGCAAATCCTTGTAATTATGTTACATTTAATAATGAAAAAGCAGGATGGAGAATTATAGGAATATTAAAAACTATAAGAAATGGTCAAAGGATAAAACTAATACGTACAAATTCAATCGGAAAATTACCATGGGATTATACCTCAGGTAATAGTTTCAGCAATAATTGGGAAACAAGTAGTCTACAAGTGTTATTAAATAGCGGCGCTTATTATAATAGAACAACGGGCCAGTCTTACAACGGAAGTAGTACAGCAACAGCATTAGATTTTACAAGTAACGGATTAACTGAAGAAGCTAAAAATCAAATAGATACCGTAGCATGGAGATTGGGTAGCACAGACAGTTACACTAATTCGTCGAATGGATTAGCAAGTCATTGGTATGATTATGAAAGAAGTGTAAAAGTATATGGTGCTAATCATTTAGAGTGGTATGGCAAAGTAGGCTTAATGTTTATTAGTGATTATGGTTATGCTACAAGTGGTGGTACTAATTTGAATAGAGCAAGTTGTTTAAGCAAAGAATTATATAATTGGGATGGTGAAAGCGACTGTAATTTTAATGATTGGCTATATACAGGAGATTATCAAAGAACATTAAATATAAACTCGGCAAGAAGTTGGATCGTATTTGATGTATCTAAAACGCGAGCAGTTACCATTTCTAATGTAACTAGTGCGGAATCAGTGCGTCCGTCTGTATATTTGAACTTAAAAAATATCATTATAAGCGGTGAAGGAACACCAGAAAATCCTTATGAGCTAAGTTTATAAAATTAATTGTTTTAAGTGTTACACATTAAAATTGTGTGGCATTTTTTTGAAAAAATTTATAATAGTTAGAAATAAAATTTAGTTGATTTATATTGTCAATTAAAATACTTATATGTTATCATTAAAACGTAGAATATAGAGTTTGAAAGATATCATCAAGGAGTGTTTTTTATATTCTTGATAGGAAAGAAGGGTAATGTAGAAATGAAAAAGAAATTTTTAAGTTTAGTAGCACTTGGTTTAATAAGTGTGCCTCTTGCAGCTAATGCGGAATCTTGGAATAGTATGAGTTTTAGTTATTCTGAAGACTATTTTGTAGTTAAGGATAGTTCTTTAGAAGCTTTTGCTGATAATATGAAAGAATTTAATCGCTTAACATTTTATAGTGTTGGTTATGCTGGTAAAGTAGCTTTAAAAAAAGATGTTCATATTGGTTCTTTTGATACCTCTGCTAGTCCAATGACTTATGTCGTAAATGGCAATAATGTTGTTTCAGAATTTATGAGTGCTTATGATACTCATAAATATATTATCGAAGGTGATGGAAGTTTAACTGTCTATGGTGTTTATACAGAAGGTAAGGATGTTATTGATAGTGAAACAATTAAAACCGCTTATTATAATGATACTTGTGTAAAAGAAGATGAAGACACTTGCTATTATTTTAAGACTAACGAAGATTTAAAAGCAAAATTTGATACTTTAAAAGGATTAGAAGCAAACTCTCAAATGGATAGTTCTTTAACCGCTGATGATTTTATTAATAGTGCAAACAATGCTCGTATTACTTCTGATGAAAATCATAAATGGATTACGGAAGCTTGGGTTAATGAAAGAGTTACTACCGACATGAAAATTGTTTATAATGAAAATGGAACGGTAACATTTACAAGTGAAGATGATGAAGATATTTACTCTTTAAAAAATAATGATGTGACTTTTACAAGTAAAAATCCATTAAATCCATCATACACTCTTGTTGTTAATAGTGTTGATGCTTCAAAATTAGTTTTAGATAAATATACCCCTATTAAAGGTTATGATATCAGTGTTTTATCTGGAACAGAAATCGTACCTATCGAAAATGGTGAATTTGAAATTACCATGCCTGTTGATGTTAAATATGACAAATATGTAGTGGGTTATATTGAAGATGGCAGTGTTAAAGAAACATTTGATGCGACTTACAAAGATGGATATGTCACATTTAAAACAACTCATTTATCAGAATATGCTATTTTTGGTATGAATGAAGAAACAGAAAAAAATCCTCAAACAGGAGATAACATTTTCATGATCTTCACAGGATTCATTATATCTGGTCTTGCTTTAATCGGTTTAGAACTAAAAAAACTTAAAAGAAATTAATAAAAGATGAGAGCTTGGCTCTCCTTTTTTTATAATAATAGAAAGAGACGCTACATGAAAAAAATTTTAGAATTATTATTTAAACTTCTTTTATTTTCTATTTTTATCTTTTGTTTTATCAAACTTCTTGGGTGGCGCAGTGATAATCAAAGAACAAAGGAAGTTTTAACTGACATTGAAGAAAAAGTTTCCATCGAGGAAGAAGATAATTTAGATAGTATTAAAGAACAAGATGAAACGACTATTTCAGAAAGTGATCCTTATTGGGAATTCATTAATAAACCTTTTTTAAAGGTGGATTTTTCTAAACTTTCTTTAGAAAATGAAGATATCTTTGGCTGGATAGAAGTGCCTAATACTAACATTAATTATCCTGTTACTAAGACAACTAACAACGAATATTATTTAACACATGATTTATATAAAAGAGCAAATGGAGGAGGATGGGTCTTTTTAGATTATCGTAATCAAATTGATTTTTCGAATAAAAACTCCATTATTTATGCCCATGGTAGGGAAAACAAAACTATGTTTGGTACTTTAAGAAACATTCTTAATAAAGAATGGTATGAAAATAAAGAAAATTATATTATTAGAACAAATACCAAAGATAATGCCCAAGTTTGGCAGGTTTTTAGTGTTTATAAAATTTTAAATACCAATGATTATATTAAAACAAATTTTCAAAGTGAAGAAGAATATCAAAGCTTTTTGAATTTTATTAAAAATAGAAGTATTTATGATTTTCAAACAGGAGTTTCTAAAGATAATAAAATTTTAACTTTATCTACTTGTTACGATGATTATTCTAAGGTGGTATTACATGCTAAATTAATCAAAAGTAACTAAATATTTTTAGTGGTTTATTGTATGTCAATTTTATGTAAATTCACTTTACAAATGAAGACTTGCCTTTTATAATAATAGATAAATTGTTTAGGGAGTGGTCATATGGCAAAAACTTTACCTGTTATGCTACTTAAAGATTTTGTTTTGCTACCCAACCAAGAGGTGAAAGTAGAACTCAATCATACGCTCTCTTTTAAGACACTGGAATTAAGTGAAAAGTATTTTAATAATGAAATGATATTAGTTTCACCAAAGGATTCTTTAGAGGAACGTCCTGAAGTAGAAGACTTGCCAGATGTTGCAGTAATTGGTCAAGTAACAAAAAAAATAACGCTTCCAAATGATCATATACGAGTAACTATCAAGGGCATTAAAAGAGTAAAAATAGCAAGGTATTTCAATAATAAGCACGAACGTGATGTTTTGGAATGTCGTTTTTATGTGCTTCATTTACCTAAAATAGATGAAACTGAAGAACTTTCTTTGCAAAGAGAGTTAAAGCGTTTATTTCGTAAATTTATTCGTTCTAATGCTAATTTTTCTAACAACTCACTATCTGAAATTCAAAATGTACATGATTTAAATGAACTTACGGATTTCATTGCTGGTTTACTTCCGACAACCAAAGAAAATAAAATCTTTTACATGGAAGAATTAAATGCTTTAAAAAGAGCTAATAAACTTATTCAAGACTTAGTGGTCGAATTAAAGATTATCAAATTGGATCAACAAATCAATGAATCTTTACAAGAAGAGATGGAAAAAAGTCAAAAAGAATACGTTTTACGAGAAAGAATTAAAGAAATTGAAAAAGAGTTGGGCGAAGAAAATAAAAAACAAGAGGAAGTGGAGGCTTACTTAGAAAAGTTATCCTCTTTAAATCTTCGAAATACGACTTTAAAAAAGATTGAAGCGGAAATTCACAAGTATGAATGCATGAATGAAATGAGTCCTGAGATTGGCTTTTCTAGAAATTATTTAGAACTTTTCTTTGCTCTTCCTTGGAATGAAGAAAGTATTGAACAAGAAGATTTAAAAGAAATCGAAAAAAGTTTAAATAAAACACATTATGGTTTAGAAAAAGTAAAAGAACGTATTTTAGAGTATGCTGCGATGAAAAAAAGAAATCCCTTACTTCAAGCGCCTATTATTTGTTTAGTAGGCCCTCCAGGAGTTGGTAAAAGTACGATAGCTTCTTCCATCGCGAAAAGTTTACATCGTTCCTTTTACAAAATAAGTGTTGGTGGTTTAAATGACTCTACGGAACTTGTAGGTAATCGTCGTTCTTATATAGGAAGTGCTCCCGGTAAGATTATTGAAGCTTTAAAAAAATGTGGTACGAAAAATCCTGTGTTATTAATTGATGAAGTAGATAAAATGGTGAAAGACTACAAAGGAGATCCTGCCAGTACTCTTTTAGATATATTAGATCCTAATTTAAATCAAAATTTTATGGATTCTTATTTAGAAGAACCTTTTGATTTAAGTCATGTCCTTTTTCTTTTAACTGCAAATAACAAAGATAATATTCCTAGTGAATTAAAAGATCGTCTAGAAATTATTGAACTATCTAGTTATACTATTTTTGAAAAAATAACTCTTGCTAAAAACTATTTAATTCCACGTATCTTAAATGATTATCATGTGGAAGAAGAGGAAATTAATTTAAGTGAAAATACTTTAAAAGCTTTAATATTAAATTATACTTCTGAAGCTGGCGTGCGTGATTTACAAAGAAAACTTCATGATATTTATCGTAAAATTATTTTACAAAGTATGAAAGAAGAACAAAATTTACAGGTTTCTTTAGAACCTAAAGATTTAAAAAAATATTTAGATACCAAAGATTTAAAAGAACAAGATAAACCTCTTTTACACGAGAGTGGTCTTGTTAATATGCTGGCGGTGACACCTTTTGGAGGGGCTGTCATGCAAGTAGAAGCCATCTCTTTTAGTGGTAAGGGAGAGATTTATACGACAGGCTCTTTAGGAGATACGTTAAAAGAATCTTTAAAAGTCGTCACAAGTTATATAAAAGCCAATAGTTCTTTATTTGGCTTAAGTGAAAATAGTTTTAATAAGAAAACAATTCATTTACACTTTTTAAGTGGGGCTATTCCTAAAAATGGCCCAAGTGCTGGTGTTTCTATTACCACATCTTTAATAAGTCTTTTAAAGAAGAAGAAAGTAGCAAAGGATGTTGCTTTTACAGGAGAAATGACTTTAAGAGGAGAAATTTTACCGGTCGGGGGAATAAAAGAAAAAATTATCGGAGCTTATAACTATGGTATAAAAAAAGTTTATGTTCCGTCTAAAAATAAAAATGATATCAAAGAAATTCCTAAAGAAGTTAAAAATAATTTAGAAATCGTTTTAGTAAGTAATTATTTAGAAATTTATAATGAAATTTTTCAAAAATAAAAAGGAGTTATATGAAATACAATTGGAATTTAGAATTACTATGTACGGATGAAAAATGGTTAGAAATATATCAAGAACTAGAACAATTAATTGCAAAATTAAATAAGGATATAAAATCTTTTTTAGATAATCCAACGACTTTTAATTCTTTTCTAGAAGAGTATATTAAAGCAAATCTTCAAATAGAAATCGTTTACTGTTATCCTAGAAGACACCTTGATATTTCTTTAAAAGATGAAAAATATCAAAATCTTTTTGCTAAAGCAATTAATTTGTATAATCATCTTTTGAAATTGATTTATCATTTTGAACAAAATATTTTAGAAAATAGTGATTTAGTAAAAAAGTATTTAGAAGATAAAAAGGTTTCATTTTATAAAAGATATATAAATCTTATTTTAAGAAGGAAAGATCATCTATTAAAAAATGATACTCAAAAAATCAAATATGAACAAAATAATCAAGAAATTAAACAAAATTATGAAAACATGTTTAACAATGGTTTTAAAATAGAAAACGCTTTAGTCGATGGTGAAAAAATAGAAATAAATCGTTTCAATTATAATCGTTTACTTTTAGATAAAAGACCATCAAAACGTCGTGTGATTTTTGAACTTTATACTAAGGAGTACATAAAAAATAATGATATTTTAACTCAATTATATCTTTCAAAATTACAAAATGAAATAGAGTTATCTAAACAAGAAAACTTTTCTTCATTATTAAGCAAAAAATTATTTGAATTGGAACTTGATCCTATTGTTTTTGATACTGTTTTAAAACAGGTTAATGAAAATTTAAGAATTATGCATGAATATACTTACTTGAAAAAAAGAATGCTTAGTTTAGAGGAGTTTCATTTATATGACACCGGACTTTTACCTAATTTCACGATAAAGACAAAATACTCTTTTGAAGAAGCCTTAAGTATTGTCAAAGGAGCTTTAAATGTTTTAGGAAATGATTATATTTCTTTAATTGATAAGATGTTTGATGAGGGATGGGTCGATGTTTATCCAAAGGATGATAAAAGGTCGTATTCTTATACATGTCTTTCTTATGTAGGTGCTCCTTATGTTTTAATGAATTATGATGGTTCTTTAAATGCTATTAGAACTTTGGCTCATGAGATAGGCCATGCTTTAAATGCTTATTACTCCAAAAATAGGAATTCTTTTGCCTATTTTGAGATACCATATTTGCTTACAGAAATAGCTTCTAAAGTAAATGAACTTCTATTAAATGATTATCTTCTAAAGATTTCAACAGATGAAGAAATGAAAAAATATGTTTTGAATAATAATGTTAGCAATTTAGGTAATTCTTTGTTTGGCCAGGTTATGTTGACTGAGTTTGAACATACTGTAATAAAGAAAATGGAGATTAATGAGAAAATATCCAAAGAAGATTTAAATAATATTTATTTAAAAATTAGTCAAAAGTATAATGGGGATGGCTTAACTTATGATGAATATGTTAAGTATGGATGGAGTAAAATTTCATCTTTTGTTATGCAAGATAGCTATTATTTATATCAATATTCTCTTGGTATGGCTATCGCTACAAATATTTCCAAAAGAATTTTGGCAGGTGAACTAAATATTGTGGAAAAATATAAGAAATTTTTAGCAATAGGAAAAAGAAAGTCTATAACTCAAGCACTTTCAGAATTAGATATTGATCTACAAGATGGTAAATATATGGCAAAGGCAATGGAATTTTTAGAACAAAATATTACTTTATTAAAAGAATATTTTAATTGACAAGCGTTCATTAATTTCCTATAATGAAATGGTAAAAAAACGTTAAGACACGTTTATAAATCGTCTTTTTAAAGAGAGTTTGGGGTTGGTGAAACCAAATAAAAGCCTTTTATAAATATCACTTAAATACCACGTTTTCGGGTAACTTCCGTTAAAGGTCAAATAAGTTAAAGTAAGGATGGTACCGTCTTTTAGACTCCTTTGGTATCTTCCTTTTTTTATGGAAAGGATTGGATTATGAAAAATTTTAAAGAACTTGATAAAAGAAGTGTCCATGAAGTAGAAAGTGACTTGAGTCAAAAATGGCAAGAAATGGATATTTTAAATTTATCTATTGAAAACCGTGATAAAAACAAAAACTGGGTTTTCTATGATGGACCTATTTATGCCAACGCCAAACCTGGTATTCATCATGTTTTAGCCAAGACTATTAAAGATAGTTTTTGCAAATATAAAACAATGCAAGGTTATCGTGTTTTAAGAAAAATCGGGTTAGATACCCATGGTCTTCCTATCGAAGTTAATGTTGAAAAAAAATTAGGTTTTAAAAGTAAAGCGGATATCGAGGCTTTTGGTATTGAAAATTTTTGTAAAGAATGTAATAAAGCCACAGCTACTAATATTGGCGAGGTAAATGATGTTACGCATATGATGGGACAATTTATTGATTGTGAGCACCCTTATATTACATGTACTAATGATTATATTGAATCAGAATGGTGGCTTTTAAAAGAAATCGATAAAAAAGGTCTTTTATATCATGGTAATAAAGTTTTACCTTACTGCCCAAGATGTGGCACAGAGCTTTCAGCTAACGAGGTAAGTCAAGGATATCAACAAGACAGTGTTAATACCGTTATTGTTCCATTTAAAAGATGTGATGTGGAAGAATATTTCCTTGTTTGGACAACAACCCCATGGACTTTAATTGCTAACGTTGGTTTATGCGTTCATCCAAATCTGACTTATGTAAGAGTAAAAAGTGATGAAAAAGTCTATATTTTAGCCGAAAGTTTAGTCTCTAAAGTTTTTGATGGCAAAGAATATGAAATCCTAAGTTCTTGTCTTGGTAAAGATTTGGTAGGTATTTCATATGAACAACTTTTACCTTTTGTGAATGTGGAAGGTAAAGCTTTCCAAGTAGTAAGTGATACGTATGTTACGAGTGAAGATGGTACAGGAATTGTTCATTTAGCTCCAGCTTATGGTGAAGATGACAACCGTGTTTGTAAAGAAAATGGCTTAGCTTTCTTAAATGTTGTCGATAAAGATGGAACATACTTAGAAGGACCTTGGAAAGGCGCTTTGGTTACGGATAACGAACTTGAAATTACCATTGTAAAATGGTTAAAAGAAAATAATAAACTCTTTAAGAAAATAAAACTAGTTCACGATTATCCTCATTGCTGGAGATGTAAACAACCGCTTATTTATTATGCCAAACCAGCTTGGTATATTAAAACAACGGCTTATAAAGAGGAAATTATTAAAGCTAATGAAAATATTAATTGGTATCCATCTTATGTTGGAACAAAACGTTTTAATAATTGGCTTTCTAATATGGTGGACTGGGGTATCAGCCGTAATCGTTACTGGGGATGTCCTATGCCTATTTGGATTTGTGATAGCTGTGGCGAGAAAAAAGTCATTGGTAGTCGCGAGGAATTAAAAGAAAGCTTAATGGAAGATGTTGATATCTATAAAACTGAACTTCATCGTCCTTATGTGGATAATCTTCATTTAAAATGTCCTCATTGTGGGGGCGTTATGACTCGTATCAAAGATGTCTTAGATGTTTGGTTTGATTCAGGTGCTATGCCTTATGCTCAATACCATTATCCATTTGAAAATAAAGAACTTTTTGAATCTCAATTTCCAGCTGATTTCATTGCAGAAGGCGTTGACCAAACAAGAGGATGGTTCAACTCTTTACTATGTATTTCAACTCTTGTATCCGGGGTATCAAGCTTTAAAAATGTTGTTGTTAATGACATGGTTTTAGATTCTTATGGTAAAAAAATGAGTAAGTCTGTTGGTAATATTATTGACCCAGTTAAAGAACTTACCGATTATGGTGCTGATATTATTCGTTTTTATATGATGATGGCCTCACCTGTTTGGACTCCTTTAAAATATGATGCGAATGGTTATAAAGAAGTTTATTCTAAATTTATAAACCCTTTAAAAAATACTTACAGTTTCTTTCAGATGTACGCTAATACTGATAACATTGATACAGATGAGTGCGGTGTTCCTTATGAAGATAGAGAAGAAATTGATAAATGGCTTCTTTCTAAATATAATCATTTAGTCAAATATGTAACGGATTCATTTGAAGAATTTGACTTAAATAAAGTTACAAAAGCTTTAGCCAACTTTGTTTCAGAAGATTTATCTAACTGGTATATTAGACGTAATAGAAAAAGATTCTGGGCAAGTGATTTAGATACTTCTAAGAAAAGTGTTTACATGACAACTTATGAAGTCCTAGTTGGTCTATGTAAACTTGTAGCGCCAATTTGTCCATTTATTTCTGAAGAAATTTATCAAAATTTGACAGGCGAGAAAAGTGTTCATTTAGCAGATTATCCAAAATGTGATGAAACTTTATTTAATGATGAATTAGAAGAAAAAATGGATTTAGTAAGAGATTTAATTCGTCTTGGACGAAATGTTAGAGAAGATGTTAAAATAAAGGTGCGTGAACCATTACAAACCGTTTATTTAGATGGTAAAAAAGAAAATACTTTAAAAGATTTAGTTCCACTTATTAAAGAAGAATTAAATGTCAAAGATGTTGTTTTCATAAATGATTTAGCTTCTTACATGAATTTCTTAGTAAAACCAAACTTTAAAGAAGTTGGTAAAGTATTGGGTTCAAAAATGAAAGATTTCCAAAATATGCTTGCTAATTTAACTGACGAAGAAATTACATCTTTAGAAAATGGCGAAGAAATTCATTGTACTTTAGACGGTGAAGATATGCTTGTTTCACCTAGCATGGTAGATATTCGTGTAAGTGCTAAAGAAAATATGGCTGTGGCTATGGAAAATAATCATTTTGTTATTTTAGATACTACTCGTAGTGAAAGTCTTATTTTAGAAGGAATAGCAAGAGAATTTGTTAGTAAAGTTCAAAATTTACGTAAAGAAAAAGATTTTAATATCACAGATCGTATCGTTATTTCTTATTATGGTACAGAAAGATTTGATAAAGTCTTAAAAGATTTTAAAAATTATATTATGGATGAAACATTAGCGGTTTCCTTTATAAGTAATCCTGATATTAAAACAAAATATGATTTAAACGGGGAAGAAGTTTTAATTGATATTGCTGTATGTGAAGAATAGTCTTAATTGATTATTCTTTTTTTTGTCAATATAATGTAAATAAATTTTAATATAAATAATTTTTTTGATAAATTACACCGAAAAAAAAGGAAATCGAAGATTTTTCTTGTATATATAAGTAGAAGGATAATTTA
>CAKOHG010000004.1 GCA_934085565.1 uncultured Bacilli bacterium
TCTTGTAAAGAGCGAAGATATGACATTAGAAAAAGCATTATACCTTTTCGTGTGTGATGACATGGAAAAGTTAAATGCTATTTACGAGGGTGATAAATTAATGAAAAAGCTAATGAAAGAAAATGAAGATTTACTAAAAGACTTTGATGAAATGCTTTATTATGACCGAGATAAAATGTTCGAGCATGCTTGTTATGAAAAGGGATATACTAAAGGTAAACAAGAGGCAAGGCAAGAACGCAATAAAGAAATTGCCAAGGAGTTGTTACAATTAGAAGTTCCTATGACTAAAATTATGAAAGCTACAGGCTTAAGTAAAGAAGAAATATTAAAATTAAAAGACAAATAAAAAATGGCTCAGAAATTTTTCTGAGTCATTTTTAACGAAAGTAAAATAAAACAAAAATGCCTAAACATAAACAATAAATTGAGAATTTCCATAAGCTACCTTTTTGTACCATATTAGATAGAATACGATAAGAAAAAAATGTAACAACACCAGCACAAATCATACCAACTAAATAATAAGACCATAAAGAAGCAATAGTACTATCACCAATCATATCTAAAACTCCTAATCCCATAGAAGCAACTGATACAGGGAAGTATAACATGAAAGTATATTTTAAAGAACTTTTACGTGATAAACCACATAATAAGCAACCTACCAAAACGGTACCACTTCTACTAATACCAGGAAGTAAAGATACCATTTGCATAAGACCAATAATAATCGCGTCTTTGTAAGTGATATCATAATCTTCTTTTTTTCCTTTACTATTCTTAACTAAGAAAAGCATTAAAGAAGTAATAAGAAAGGCAATACCTAAAAAAGTCATATTACCAGACAATGTATCAATTTTATCTTTAAATAATACTCCAGCAAGTCCTACAGGAACACTTCCTAAAATAATTAAAAGACAATATTTAAAATCTTTTTTATATTCATTTCTTTTCTTTTTATTGAAAATAAAACCAAAGAATGCTGTTACAAGACGAACAATGTCTTTCCAAAAAATGAGTAAAATAGCAATAAAAGAGCCAAAATTTACAACAATTTCAAAATTAACATCAGTAAGCATATTTGTATTAAATAAATTTTTAAATAATACTAAATGACCACTGGAAGAAATAGGTAAAGGTTCGGTTAATCCTTGTAAAATACCCAGTAAAATATATTTAATCCACTCCATAAAATCACCTTACAACATTATATACTAATTTTTTTAATAAAGAAATAAAATATTAAAAAAAGGGATGATTATGTGCGTTTTATCTTTCTATTACTAGGAATCTTATTTTGCTCTATCTTTTTATTTTTTACACTTCTTTACATAAATCTTTTCTTTTTTGGGTATACTTTATTAGAATTTGTTTATTTTATTAGTAAAAGAGGAATCTTGATCTATTTAATTATAGGAGTTGGTTTAATTATTTGGTCTAGAAAAGAAAGGAAGAAATGATATGCCATACTATTATGATTTATTAGTTAATTTAGATGATGAACTATGGGAATACTACGAATGGGAAAAAAATGATAATTTACTATTGTTTAAAAAAGTACCTTTCGTAAGAGTAAATGAGCTTATTATGAAAGATTTTCTAGAATATCAAGTTTCTTTAGATAAAGAGTGGATAACTCCTTATATTAATAAAGCTATTTTAAAAAATAATAAGAAAATGACAGGAGTTTTATTTGCCAGTTTAAAAGAAGCCATCTTTTTTGAATTTGATGAAACCGGAAAAATTTTAGGAAAAAGCAAGGTTTTAATTGAAGATTGGAATAATATTTATGAGTTAGTTGGTGAAAGGAAAAATGAATCTGTTTTGTATGAAAAATTAGAAAAAATAGCTCCTCGTTTGGAATTTCGTAAAGCCCTTAAAGATAAACATTTTTTAGAAATAGAAATTAATTCTCTGATGGAAAAACAAGATAAAAGTAAATGTGCTTACATTTATTATGAATTTTTTGGCAAAAACAAAGAGGATTTTAATGAAATGATAAATGAACTTAAAGAAGAAATTCAAAGACCTTATACTTTAAAAATGCATGAAGTAGTGGAACTTATTAAAATGACTTATAAGGAATGCTTATGAGGCTTTGTCTTCTTTTTCTCATTTTTCTTCTTTCAGGATGTGTTTCTAATGATGCGAAAACACCTGTTAAAGAATATTTAAATGCCTATCAAAATCATAGTGATAAAGTAACCATTTCTTTAAATGAACTTATTAAGAATGAAAATTTAACTAAGGAACAACAAGATATCTATGAACTTATTATGAAAAAACAATATGTTGATTTAGCGTACCACATTGATAATGTTACTTATGATGGAAATAAAGCTATCGTCACTGCAACCATTGAAGTATATGACTATAATCACTCGAAAGAAGAAGCTCAAAAAGAGTATGAAAATAACCCTGAGTTAAATTATAAAGATTTACAATTAACTTATATGAAAAGAGAAAATAAAAGAATAAAATATACCCTTAGTTTTTCTGTTTATTTAGATAATGATAAATGGGCAATAGAAAATCCTGATTATATCACTTTGCAAAAAATCCATGGTGTCTTTAATGGTTAAGATGATTTGAATGACTAAAAAAGTCATTTTTTTCATACAATGAATTAAGGTGATTAGGTATGAAAATAATCTATTTTTTACTTACGCTATTTTTGTTTTTGTGTCCTATAAAAACGTATGCTATATCTGCCGAAAGTTATGTTGTCATGGATTATGATTCAAAAAGAGTTCTTTTATCAAAAGCACCTGAAAAAGAAAAATTAATTGCTAGTACCACCAAAATTATGACTTGTCTGTTAGCTTTAGAAAATGGTGATTTAGAAAGTGAAAGAACCGTCGGAGAAGAAGTTTTAAGTGCCTTTGGAAGTGCTATTTACTTACAAATAGGTGAAAAAATGAAATTAAAAGACTTGCTTTATGGTCTAATGCTTCGTAGTGGTAATGACGCTGCCATTGAAATTTCTTATCATATCGCTGGTAATATGGACAATTTTGTGAATTTAATGAATGCTAAAGCTTTAGAAATAGGGATGAATCATACTCATTTTATTAATCCTCATGGTCTTGAAAATGATGAAGGGGATGGTAACACTTCTACAGCGTATGATATGGCTCTTTTAATGCAGTATGCCCTAAAAAATGAAACATTTAAAGAAATTATTCATACTAAAAATTACAAAGCAAATACTTTAGATAAAGTTTATGTTTGGCAAAATAAAAATAAACTTTTATCGACATATGAATATCAAATAGGAGGTAAAACTGGCTTTACTAAAAAAGCTAAAAGAACACTTGTTACAGCTTCTAGTAAAGATAATAAAACGTGTATAGTAGTTACTTTAAATGATGGAAATGATTTTGCTGACCACAAAAATGCTTGTGAAGAAGTTTTTAATAATTATGAACGCGTTCTTTTATTAGATAAAGATTCGTTTATTGTTGATGAAGATGAGCCTACTAAATATTATATTAAGGAAAATTTATATGCTCTTTTAAAACCAGAAGAAAAGGAAAAAGTTAAAATTAACTTGAATGTTGATAACACCAGTAAAGAAGAAATTGTTGGTAAAGCCTCCGTTTATTTAAATGATTTTTTACTTGGTGAAACGGATATTTTTCTAAATAATGATGAAACCCATCATAAAGAAAATTTCTTTGTAAGATTTTGGAGGTGGCTAACAAATTGGTAACATATATTTTTGTTTTTTTTATCGCAGTGGGTGCTTTATTTTCTATCGTTACAGGCAATATTGAAAGTCTTAATAGTCAAATTTTAAAAGGGGGCTTAGATGGCATAAATCTACTTTTAGATATGATGCCTTTGCTAGTTTTATGGACAGGTATTATGCAAATCGCGGAAGACTCGGGTATTTTAGAAAAATTTTCTCGTTTGGTTTGTCCTTTACTTTCTAAATTATTTCCATCTTTACCTAAAAATCATAAGGCATTATCTTATATAGCAAGTAATATCGCTGCAAATGCCTTAGGACTTGGTAGTGCCGCTACACCATTTGGGCTAAAAGCAATGGAATGTATGCAAGAAGATAATCCAAAGAAAGACACCGCGACAGAAGCAATGATAACTTTCTTAGTTTTAAATACTGGGGGAGTTACATTAGTACCGACTACTGTTATTGCATTAAGAGCAATGTATAAAAGCGCTAATCCATCAGAAATTATTTTGACGAGTATTTTGGCAACACTTTGTTCTAATATTTCAGGTCTTATTTATGACTATATAAAAAGGAGAAAAAATGCATCAAATATCTAATTATATTGTACCTCTTTTTGTTTTAAGTATTATTTTATATGCCTTTAAAAGAAGGGTAAATGTTTATGAATCATTTTTAAAAGGAGCGAAAGAGGGACTTATTACAACCTTTAACATTGCTCCAGCGGTTATTGCGATGGTTTTTGCAACAAATTTATTTTTGAATTCGCATTTTTTAGAATTTGTTTTTTCTTATTTTACTCCATTTCTAAATAAAATAGGATTACCTATTCAGGTGCTACCGATGGCTTTAGTAAGACCAATTTCAGGGACAGCTTCTTTAGCTATTATGACAAATATTTTTGAACTTTATGGTCCTGATTCTTTTGTGGGAAGATTAGCTTCTAATTTACAAGGGTGTACTGATACGACAATTTATGTCTTAGCCCTTTACTTTGGTTCGGTTAAAATTACCAAAACAAAGCATGCTTTAAGTGCCGGATTATTTGCCGATGCGGTAGGCGTTATCATGGCATTTTTGATCACATCTTTCTTTTTTTCGTAAAAAATTTAAAATTTTTAAAGCCTTTATTCATCGTGCTTTATAGCTAAAATAAATACATATGTACGTTTCGGATGGTTAAAAAATTTGACAAATAGGAATAAGCTATTGTATAATGAATTCACTTTCTGGAAAGAAGAAGGATGGTTTAGAAATGAAAAAATTACCCTCGGTGAAAGCCGTTTTACTTGCAATCACCGTAATATGTAGTATTGAAATTTTTACAAATCTAATAGAAGGGATTACAATTATTTCATTAGACAGTGCTTATACAACAGCTTCTAATGCGGTAATTGAATCTGTAATGTTAAAAAATCAAACAAAGAAATTACAAGAAAAAGAATTAAAATTTGATGAAAAAGAATTAAAACAAGAGATAGAAATTATAAGTTTAAAAGCTTCTACTCCTGCGATTGTATATGAGGGAATGACTCTAGATGAGTTAGCTCTAAAGTTAAATAATAGTTTAAGTAGTGATTTAAGTGGATATGGGATGAGTTTTGCCAAATATTCTACTCAATATGGTGTAGACCCTTATTTAGCTTTAGCTATAACTTTACTAGAAACCGGTTGTAAATGGGGATGTAGTTCTTTAGTTAAACAATGTAATAATGTAGGTGGTATGAAAGGTGCTGGAAGTTGCCTTGGTAGTTCTTACGCTACTTTTGATTCTTTAGACGCTGGTATTGAAGCCATGATTAAGAATCTTTCTTACAATTATATTCAAAAAGGATTAGTAACTCCAGAACAAATTAATACAAAATATGCAACGAGTAGTACTTGGGCTTATAAAGTAAATAATTATATAAATGCCATTAGAAATGCTTAAAAGGTTAGATAGAAATATCTACTTTTTTTGTGCTATATTATTTTGATAATTCATAATAAAAGCTGAAAATAAATTATTTACATATATTCTCTTAATTTACTTCAGTATTCAAAAAGTTACTTTTAAGTGCTAACCAATACTTTATAAGATATCTATTTTTATGTAGTTATACATTCATAAATGATTTAATAATATTTTATCAAGGTATATTAAGCAAACTATTTTTCTCTTGAAAAAGAAGGTAATAATCTGTATAATTGTTTTATGAATTAGAATAAAGAGGTCGATGAAAAATGAATAACGAAAATCAAAATTTCAATCAAATACCAGTTCCACCAAATAATGGGGTACCTAATCAAAATCCAGTACCACCACAAGGTTCAATGCCTGTAGATAACCTTGGATCAATTGGAGTACAAGCTACACCTTCTATGAATGTTGATAGTTTAAATACACCAGTTCCAGAACCTATGCCAAATACAAATCCTATTAATCTAAATCCTCCAGGAATGATTCCTAATGTACAACCCACTGAGGCGAATACAAGTCAACCTGTAGAACCTTTAATGGGAACAAATTTAGGACCTAATAGCAATGTTAATCTTAATCAAAATTCTATGAATAGTAATCCTTACCAAAATAATATGATGATGGGAGGAGAGGTTCCGCCAATAAATAATCAAAATATGCTTGGTGGAGTACCAGTGCCACCTATGACTCCAAGTGAACCTCCTAAAACAAAGAAAAAATTGAAATTAAATAAAACCGCCATTATTATTGTAGTTGTTGTTCTTGTTTTAGCCGTTGGTGTTGGTGTTTATTTCTTTTTAAATATGAGTAAAAAACAAGCGGTTACTATTACACCAAAACTAGGGGATACTTGGGAACTTGGTGAACCAATCGTGAATAATGTTTTATCATATGTTAACTTATCTGGAATTACAGCTAGTCAATGTACTTTAAGTAGTAATATTGATGTTACTAAAACAGGCACATATGAATGGAGTGTTACTTGTGGTAGCAAAACAACTGGTACTAAGACTATCAGTGTTACAGACCAAACACCTCCAGTTGTTATTACTAAAGATGTAACAGTAGTACCTAATACTGAAATTACTGCTGATGATTTTATTGAAAGTGCTACTGATGCTTCTTCAAATGAAGGAAAAATAACAGCTTCATTTGCTGATGAGTCTGAATTTGATATCACTAAAGAAGGAACTTATGAAGTAACTATTGAAGTTTCAGACACTTATCAAAATACAACTACTGTCACAGCCAATTTAATTGTAAGTAATGATGCTCCTGTTCGTAATTTAGTATGTACTTATGAAGAAATATCTAAAACTTATCCAAAAGCCACGGTAAATGTTCGTTTCCGTTATGGTATTACAACTTCTAACACAGTATATGACAATGTTAAAATTGTTGATTACATTTTTGATGAAGATACTTATGATGATGCTTTAGCGGATGTTACCGAAAATGGTTTCGATGGATTAGAAGGAAAAGTTACTACAGACGATGATAACTATACCATTACTGTAGAAGTTTCCTTAACTAAAGATGATTTAAGTACTGAATTTGAAGGAATTTCTTTCCCTGATACTCAAGATGAAATTGAAAAATTACATACGGATCGAGGAGATTATTGTTATATTGAAGAATAAAAGTGATGAATGTCACTTTTTTTTCTTTTTCATAAACTATTCTAGGTGATATAAGTGGGAAAACTAAAAGTGGTTGTTTATGCCATTTGTAAAAATGAAAGTGCTTTTGTTGATCGTTATGTCGATTCTATGAAAGAAGCAGATGAAATTATTGTTTTGGATACAGGCTCTTCCGATGATACCGTCAAGAAACTAAAAAAAAGAGGAGTTATAGTTTATCAAAAAAAGATTAGTCCATGGCGTTTTGATACCGCCAGAAACGAATCTTTAGCTTTCGTTCCAGAAGATGCAGACATTTGTGTTTGTACGGATTTAGATGAAGTTTTTGAAAAGGGATGGCGTGACATCTTAGAACAATATTGGCTTCAAGAAAAGCCAACAAGAACTAGATATAATTATAATTGGAAATTAGATGAAAATAATAATCCTTTAGTTAGTTTTTGGATAGATAAAATTCATGCTCGTACGGGGTATCACTGGACCCATCCCGTTCATGAAGTACTAAGTACTAATTTAGAAGAAAAATTTATTGATGTGCCTATTACTTTAAATCATTATCCTGATAAAGAAAAAAGTAGGTCTTCTTATTTACCTTTACTTGAAATTAGTGTTTTAGAAGATCCGTTAGACGACCGTAATTTACATTATTTAGGTAGAGAATACATGTATTATCAAAAATGGGAAAAATGTATTGAAACTTTACATAAACACTTAAAATGTAAAAAGGCAACTTGGAAAGATGAAAGGTGTGCTTCCATGCGTTTTATGGCCAGAAGCTACGAAGCTTTAGGCTATGAAGAAGAGGCTTTAATGTGGTATGAAAAAGCTATTTTAGAAGCTCCTTATTTAAGAGAAGGGTATATTGAACTAGCTAGTTTTTATAATTTACATAATGATTATGAAAAGGCTTATGACAATTTAAAAAAAGCTTTAAATATCAAAGAAAAAAGCAAATCCTATATCAACGAGGAATTTGCTTGGAATGATTATTTTTATGATTTATTATCAATAGCGTCTTTTTATACAGGACATTATGAAGAATCTGTAGAGTATTTAAATAAAGCTATTCTTCTGAATCCAAAAGAGAAACGTTATCAAGAGAACTTGAATCTTGTTCTTCCGTATTCTCTTCCAAAACAGCATGAATGACAAGTCTTTCATTATCACCCGTACAAGTAGATAAAGTAAGTAATTTATTTTCAGCTGTTACCGGAGTATCAAAATTTTTGATACTTCTTTTTTTAGTCATATTAATGTATTCTTCTTTTTCTTCTTTGGTATCAAAGCTAACTTTTAAGTAGTCATTTGTTTTAGGAGTCGTATAAATAGAATAAATTTTCCAGTTCATAGAAGCATACATCGTATCAAAGGTAATATTTAAATTATCTTCATTATTATACCAATTACCATTAAGGGTTCTGTGAAGTGTTCCAAACATAACCCCAGAATAATACATATTATGTCCGTAAATGATTGTATTATCATTTAAATATTTATCGGAGTTACGAAAATCCATATAGACCCAGCCATTTTTATCTTCTTCATTATAAAGATTATGTGTCAAATAGTATTTGTTATCATTACTGGTGACTACAGGGTAGTCAATATTAGTATTTTTAACTTTTAAATAGCCAATAACATCTTTATTAATAGTAAGTAGGGAAGCTATATATTTATTTTTGATAACAAGACCTTCTTCTTTTTTATCATCTGGTATGGTGACTTCTTCCTCTTTACTCATTTGCTCTTTAACATGTTCATTAATTTTGGCAACGTCTTTCATAGCATAGTAATTATCTAAAGAAACATAACCAATCATGCCAGCAATAAATAAAACAATAATAAAACCGCATAATTTTAAAGTGTTTAAAATAATTTGCTTCATTAAGTTATCTTCTAAATATTCTTTAGAGTAATAAAGTCCAATTTTAAAATTCTTTTTCTTATATTTTTTATTCATTTGTTTTAAAAATAAATAATCTTCTTCGTTTGTAATGTTATCATGAAGTTCAATATAAATATTTTTAAAATGATTATCAAGAAGAGATGTGAAAATAAAATCAATAGTTTCTTTGTCATATCTCATTAAAGTAATGACTTTTAAATAACGATTTATTTTTAAAAAAGTTTTAAAATCTTCTTTATCCTCATCTGTTAAATTATCATAAAATGTTACTTTCTTGGTGTAATAAATTTTAGAATAATTTTTTAAGTTGTTTTTAGCCATAAAAGGGGAGATATAAAAAATTTCGTTTTTTGTTAGAACCTTTATACCTTTATTATCAAGCATTTCTAGGAGATATTCTGGAATACTAAAGCATTCTAGTTCTTTTAATGATTTAATTTTTAATAATTTTTCACAGACAGAATAAGTTAAATTTTCTTGCTTTTTAATTTTAATTTTATAAATCTTTACTTTGTTAAATAAAAAAACTAAAAAATCAGCCAGTTCATTATTTTGAAAAGTAATCGTATCAATTTTGTTCATTTCACAAAGTTCTTCTAAAAAAGGTGTGACTAATTTTTGATTTTCTGAAATATAGTCTTCGGTAAAAACAAGTTCTGAATCAGAAATAATATTGGTGTTCATTAAATCTTCTCTGATAGGGCCTTGTTTACGATAGGAAAAATAAAGGGTGCTGTTTTGAATTAAAATAATAATTTTTTTCAATCTTGACACCACCATTTCCACTCTCTATTATCATACCATATTTTTTGTAAATTATTGTAAAAAAAAATAAAATATATAGAAATATTGTATTTTTATGTTATAATAAAACCATAATAAAAAAAGAAAAGAGGTTTATATTTATGAAGAAAAAAGGATTTATTCTATCTGTATTTTTCATTTTATGTGCATGTTTATTAACGGTTAATGTTAATGCAGCCAGTGGTATCATTTTTGGATCAACAGATAAAAACTTCACATCTACAACATTAAGTAGTGATGAAACTGCTTCAACAGGATCTATTTCTGTCGAAAACAAAGGTGCTAATTCAACTCTTGTTATTGGTATTAAAGCTACAAGTATTATTTCAATCGGAACTGAATTAACAGCCGAAATCAGAATGGGTAATTCAAGCTATGATTTTAAAAGCTGTTCAAGAATCAGTGGCTCTGGTTGGGATGTAAGTTGTAAAGAAAGTACAACAGATTCTGACGTTATTATTATGTCACTAAAATCAACTGCTCAAATGAGTGCTGGTGATAAAGTAGCTATTTCAACTGTTACTTTAGATGGTACAAATGCTTCAAGTACTGATCCTTGTACAATTACCATTGCAACAGGAACTACTCCAGTAGTTGAAAATCCAAAATGCCAAGTAAAAGATGATAAATATTACTGTGCTAATGGTACAGAATGTACAGAAACAGAATATAAATCACAATGTGAAACAACTGAAAATCCTCAAACAGGTTCTTTCTTACCATATGCAGTTATTGCTGGTGGTCTTGTTTTAGCAATTGGTTTATATGTTTCAACTAAGAAAAATAAAATTTATCATATCTAATTTATAGAAAGACTGGTTGTAAAGACCAGTTTTTTTCTTGAACTCATATTAAAAAACGTGTATACTTTAGAAAGAAAGATGTTGATAATATGCTTAAAAGAATTATAAGTGGAATACTTTTATTCGTAGTACTAATTCCCATTGTCATAAGTAATGGAAAGCCGTTTTTAATTATGATAGGAGTTTTATCATTATTAGCTTTAAAAGAAATTCTTGATTTGAAAAAAAGTCATGAAAAATACCCTAGTGGTATTGAGTTCTTTGCTATGGTAAGTATGTTTTTACTTATTTTTTACGAATATGAAGTCCATGGCGAAACCAATGGAGTTAGCAGTGTCTTATTATCATTATTATCGATGGGATTTTTACTTCCAACGATGTTAAAATATAAGAATACAAATTATGAGACAAAAGATGCGTTTTATTTAATTGGAGTTTTGCTTTTCTTAAGTACAGCTTTTCATCAAGTTATGGTTCTTAGAAATCAAAATGTTTGGTTATTATTATATATTTTACTTATTTCTACCATTACAGATATTTTTGCCTATTTAGTAGGCAAACTAATAGGTAAGAAAAAAATATTTCCTACCATAAGTCCTAATAAAACTTATGCAGGTACGATTGGTGGAGTTATCTTTGGGACTGTCATTCCCACAGTCTTTTATGCTTTAGTTATTTCTAATGAATGTTTATTAGAAGTTGCTGTAACAAGTTTTATTCTTTCTATAATAAGTGTTTTAGGGGATTTATTATTTAGTAAGATTAAAAGAGAAAATGGTATTAAAGATTTTTCAGATTTAATTCCTGGTCATGGTGGTATTTTAGATAGATTTGATAGTTTTATTTTTGTAGTACTTGCTTATACTATTATACAGAGATTTATATAGAAAGAGGATTGTTATGTGGATATTTAGTTTAATTGTGTTTATCCTAGTTTTAGGATTAATCATATTAGTGCATGAATTTGGTCATTTTATATGCGCTAAAAAATCAGGGGTTCATATTTATGAATTTTCAATTGGTATGGGACCTTTAATTTTCTCTCATAAAGGTAAAGATGGAATTAATTATAATATTCGTGCTTTACCCATTGGAGGATTCGTGCAAATGGCTGGGGAAGTTTACGAAGACGATGGCGAAATTCCCAAAGAAAAATTTATGTGTAATCGTCCTTGGTATCAGAGATTAGCTATTTTAGTAGCTGGTGTTTTTAATAACTTTGTGCTAGCTATTGTTTTACTATTTATTTTAGCTTTAATTTGGGGACCAACCAGCAGTACTCCTAAAGTATTAAATGTTCAAGAAGATTCGGCTGCTTCTACTTCTGGAATGCAAAGTGGTGATATCATTAATGCAATTAATGGTCATAAGTTTACTTCTTGGGATGTTGGACAAATTTATTTATATTATAAAAATAATGATAATGTGTATACTTTTGATGTTACTCACGAGAATGGTCAAAAAGAAACCCTTACTTTAGTACCTAAAATAACAAAGGATGAAAAAGGAAACGAGACAAAAACTTTCGGTATTCAAATAGACAATCGTCGTGACAAAAACTTTGTAGAGTGTGTTAAATTTACTTTCCAAAAATTCATTGATGTCATGAAATCCATGGCTATTACTGTATGGGGACTTTTAAGCGGACAAGTTTCTGTCTCTAATTTATCTGGCCCAGTTGGTATTTATAAAGTGGTTGATCAAAGTGTTAAATATGGTTTACAACAATTAATCTATATTACAGCCTTTTTATCTATCAATGTTGGTTTTATTAATATTTTACCATTCCCAGCTTTTGATGGAGGACATGTCTTCTTTATGATTTTAGAAAAATTAAAGGGAAGTAAATTAAATGCTAAATTTGAAAACACTTGTAATATGATTGGTTTTGCGCTTCTAATGCTTTTAATGCTTTATATTACCGTTCAAGATATTATAAAATTCTTTTAGTTAGTAATGAGAAAAGTTTATTGTAGACTTTTCTTTTTTTTACTTTATTTTAGATAATATGGAAATTTTTTTTGTATGTTGTTTTGGTTAGAAAATAACATGTTTGATGATGTTGTTATTTCATTAGTCTGGTTATGTGTTCAAATGTTTCGATGTTTAATAAAATTATTTTAAATGTAGCAAAATATAATTAAAAATGTATCATTATCAGGTGGCGATAGTCATTGTGTAACAAAATATGTATAACAATTAAAGTCAAATAAATATAGAAAGAAATGAAGAAATGTTATGGATATTAGTTACACTAAGAACGGTGATTATTTATTACCAGATTTAATGTTAGAAAATAAAAAAACAATATAATATAGGGAAATATGGATTATTAAGATTAAATTATATTAAGAAATATAAATTAGGATTATATTTTGATTTATTTGCCAGTGATAAATTAAATGAATATCTTCATAATATCGATACTACTGTTATGGAGATGGTGCAGAAGTTAATTAAAGAACTAGCTGAAAAAGAAAATATTACTGAAGAATTAAAAAGTAGTAATCAAATGTTATGGATGGGTAAAATGAATAATATAAAAAATAGAGTAGAAGAAATAGTTTTAAAAGAATATATCTATGTGTGATATAACTGATAAAGAATTTGAAAAAATATATTTACCATTCTATAACAATGTTAATAATTATTTAAATAATTATGTTATACCAGATGTAGTTGCATTCTATTTAGCAAATGCATATAGTAAACATTGTCTATCAGATTGCCTTTTAAGAAATCATATTAACTCTGCGATAGATGTATTTAATTGTAGGTGTGATATTAGTAGACTTATACCTAAGATAAAAGAAATTTTAAGAATAAAATATAATTTAATAATAGTAAAAGATAATCCAATGATATTGAAGAAATATTATTAAAAAGTAGAACTCTATTAGATAAAACTGATAGAGTTTTTAAATTACAATTAATTAGTTTGGCAGTAAATGTATTGTCTAGACAGCACTGAATTTGTACTCCCGTACGAAATTCTATTGTGGGATTACTCCCAAACCCTTGATTAATTTTGCAAAAAATGATATCATTATATCAAGATATAATGATATCATAAATGAAGAGGGATAAAATGAATAAAAAGAAAGAGGAAAAAATTTCAATACCTTTAAGAATGTCTAATGAATTATATAAAAAGATTAGAAATTTTGTTAACCTCAAAAAGGACAAAGAACGAGGTTATAGTATAAATAAATTTGTTATTGAAGCTATAGAAGAAAAACTAAAGAAGGAGTCAAAGTAGTATGGCAAAAAAAGAAATTAAAACCGATTTATGGGTGTACGATTTATTAAAAGAGGCTAAAATTAAGATAGATGCACAAGGCTGTAACATAAAAGAGATAGACGAGGCATTAAAAACCGCTTCGAAAAAAGGAACAGGAAATTATGGTTATCCTGAATATTGTGGTGTTGTTAAAGATTTTGTTATAGTAATTGAGGATAAAGCGAATACTGACAAACAGGCAAAGTCTGATGAAAATGGTATATTAGATATGAATGTTTCGTCAATTATCGATTATGCGTTAAATGGAGCTTATTTTTATGCTAAACATATATTGGAAAATACAAATTATAAGAAAGCTATTGCATTTGGGATAAGTGGTGATGAAAAACATCATATTATTAAACCCATTTATTTGGATGGCAGAGAATATTTTATGGATTTGCCAGAAGTTGAAAGTTTTATTTCATTTAATAGTGATAATATAGATGAATACTATATAAGAGAAATTTTAAAAGAAGATACAGATGATGAGAAAACAACTGCTGAAATTTTGAAAGATGCAAAAGAATTACATGAATATTTAAGAAATTATGGTAATTTAAGTGATAAAGATAAACCTTTGGTAGTTAGTGGAATTTTATTAGCATTGAAAGAAATAGAATATAAAAACTTTTCTATAGATGATTTAATTGGCGATAAATTAAAAACTGATGGTTCAAAAATTTATAATGCTATTAAGGATAATTTAGATAGATCGAAGGTGTCACCAGAAACAAAAAAAGATAAATTATTATCACAATTTTCTATAATTAAGGATACTGTTATTTTAAATGAAGTAAATGAAGTTTTAGGGAAAACACCATTGAGATTTTATACTGAATATTTATACAATAAACTGTATAAAACAATTAGATATAATTATACTTCCGAAGATTATCTAGGTAGATTTTACGGAGAATTTATGAGTTATTCTGGTGGCGATGGTCAATCATTAGGTATAGTTTTAACGCCTAAACATATATGCAATTTATTTTGTGAATTAATAGATTTAAAACCAGAAGATATTGTTTTGGATCCTTGTTGTGGAACTGCTGGATTTTTAGTATCAGCAATGCATGATATGTTAAAAAAGGCAAACAATGACCATGAAAAGCTATCAATAAAAAGGAATCAATTGCATGGTTATGAACTTCAACCTTATATGTTTACTATAGCAACAACAAATATGATTCTTAGGGGTGACGGCAAGAGTAATTTAATATGTGATGACTTCTTGGCTCAAGATGCTAATAAATTACAATTAAAGGGGGCAACAGTAGGTATGATGAATCCACCTTATTCAATGGGAAAAATTAGTCCTGAAAAATGCGAATTAAGTTTTACGGAGCATTTATTAGATAGCTTAGTGGTTGGAGGTAAAGCAATTGTTATTGTTCCTCAAAGTACAATGACTGGAAAAAATAAGTATGAGCAAAGCATAAAAGAAAACATATTAAAACATCATACTCTTGAGGGAGTAATAACTTTAAATACTAATACATTTTACGGAGTTGGTACAAATCCTTGCATAGCAGTATTTACTGCTGGTATTCCACATCATAAAGATAAAATATGCAAATTTATTGATTTTTCTGATGATGGTTATGAAGTCCAAAAGCATAGAGGTTTAGTAGAAACGGAAAGGGCAAAAGATAGAAAACAACATTTATTAGATGTATGGTTTAATAAAATTGAAGCTCCGACAAAGTTTTGCGTAGAAACTTCTATTGATTCAAATGATGAATGGTTACATTCGTATTATTATTTTAATGATGAAATACCAAAGGATTTAGATTTTAAAAATACAATAGCAGATTACTTGACTTTTGAAATAAATATGATAACACATGATAAAGGCTTCTTATTTGATGATGAGGAGAATAAATAAAATGTTAATGGAAAATATTAGATGGAAAAAATTTAAAATAGAGGAAGTGCTTGGCAATTCAAATAATTCTAAAGCTTATCATAGCGAAAAATTAAAATTTATTGTAAATGATGAAGAAGGTATTCCCTATGTAACTAGAACAAATTTAAATAATGGACTTTATTCAATAGTAAAGTATGATGATTATAAAATCAATCCATCAAATACAATAAGTTTAGGTGCAGAAAATGCAAAATATTTTTATCAACCATATTCATACATAACTGGAAATAAAATGTATTATTATAATTCAACTAAAATTAATAAATATTCTGGATTGTTTATAACTAGGTGCTTGAATGATTCAATAAAAAAATGTGGATTCGGTTATGGAATGGGATTGACTGGTTCTAGGTCCGATGCTAGATGTTTTATGCTTCCTGTAGATGATAAAGATGAACCAAATTTTAAGTTTATGGAAAAGTATATGAAATCTATTTTACAAAAAGAAATAAATTGTATTAAAAATTATTGTAAAAAAATATTGAGCCAAATTGAATATAAAGAAATAGAAGAATTAAACAATAAAAAATGGAAAGAATTTAATATAAAGAAGATTTTTAATTCCGTAAATAGAGGAAAAAGATTAAAAAAAGGTGATCATAAATTAGGAAAAGTTCCGTATGTTTCATCTACAATGATGAATAACGGCGTTGATAATTTTATTAGTAATAAAGAAGGTAAGCGATTTAATAATTGTATTTCCATTGCTAATAGTGGTTCTGTAGGTGCATCTTTTTATCATCAATATGAATTCGTAGGTAGTGATCATATCACATCGTTAAAAAATGATAAATTTAATAAGTATATTTATTTATTTTTAACAACTGTAGTTTCAAGAATAGGAGATAAATATAGTTTTAATAGAGAAATAAATGATTTTAGGATTAGTAAAGAAAAAATACTGTTACCAGTGGATTTAAATGGTAATCCGGATTATAAATATATGGAACAATATATAAAAAATATAATGCTTGAACAATATAACAGATATTTGAAATTTTTGGAAGATTAAAAATGAATTATAATTTGGGAAAATTAGAAAAAATAACAAATTTACGTGAGGTTTGGAAAAATGAATCAACTGATTTTACAAAATGGTTAGCTAAAGAAAATAATATTAAGCTATTAAGTGAAGAACTAGGATTTAGTATTACTGTGGATGAAACTGAAGCATCAACAGGAAGATATAATGTTGATATTAAAGCTCATGAAGAGGAAACAAATAAAACAATAATAATTGAAAATCAATTAGAAATGACTAATCATGACCATCTGGGAAAAGTGATAGTTTATTCAGCTGGATTTGATGCAGATATACAAATATGGATTGTAAAAGATGTTAGGGATGAGCATAAACAAGCAGTTGATCGGTTAAATGAACACTCTGATGAACATATTAATATATTCTTAGTTCAAATTGAATTGTGGAAAATCAGTGATTCTTTAATTGCTCCTAAATTTCAAATTATAAGTAAACCAAATAATTGGGCTAAAGCAATTAGAAAAAACGTTTCTAAAAATATGAGTAATGCTTCAACTATTCAATTGAATTTTTGGGAAGATTTTAAAAATTATTGTGAAGATAAAAAAGTTAATTTTTCACTTATAAAACTATTGCCACAACATTGGTATAATATTTTTATAGGTAGAAGTGATTGCCATTTAGACTTAACTTATAATACTAAAAAGTATGAAATTGCATGTGAACTTTATATAAATGACAACAAAGATTTATATTATTTATTAGAAAAATATAAAGAAGAAATAAATGAGAAGATATCATCAAATTTAAAATGGATGCCATTAGAGGGCAAAAAAGCATCAAGAATTAAATTAGTATCTAATATGGATGTTGATCCTAATTCTGAATCTTGGGATGAAGCATTCGAATGGATGAGCAATAATGTTGAATTATTTAAGAATACATTTAAAAAGTATTTAAAACAACATTAATTAATGATATACTATATTTAGTAAGAAAAAAGGCGCTAGTACAGGCTTTATAGTTTTGTATTGCGCCTTTTTTGCATTAGGAGGAGTAAAATGAAAATAAAAATTGAAAATTGTAACAATATTAAAGAATGTAATTTAGAAATACAAGAAGGAAAATTAAATATTAAATATGGAATAAATGGTACCGGAAAATCTACTATTTCTAAAGTGATAAAAGAAAGTAAAGAATTTGATTTAAGTCTATTTAAACCTTTTAAATCATCTGATGATGTAATTCCATCTATAACATACATTGATAAACAAATAAATAAGGTATTAATATATAATGAAGACTATGTAAATCAGTACTTATTTATATCACAAGATAATATACATGAAAACTCATTTGAAGTATTTGCTAAAGTTCCCGAATATGATACTAAAATTGCAGAAATAAATGAGAAACTTGATAAGGTTAAAACTATCATTAATTCAAATGAGAAAATAGATGAACTAATATCAATATACAATCAAATTGATAAAGAAATTAAAATTAATTCTAATAATAAATTAGGAAATTCTGGTGTTGTAAAATCTTTATCAAATGGTAATAAAATTGTTAATATTCCAGAGGAAATAAAAAAATATTCTCCATTTTTACAATCAGCTTTAAAAATAAAATGGTATGATTGGTATACTAAAGGATTTGAATTTTATGAAGAACATTGCCCATTTTGTACTACTGAAATAAAAAACTTAGTTAAAGAAAAGAATTTGGTTGATAATTTATTTGTTAAAACCGATGTTACACATATTTCTACAACTAGTGAATTAGTTGAAAAATTATCTGATTTTACTAACTCTAAAAAAGATGAGTTATTAAAAAGCATACTAAATGATCCTAAAAAAATAAGTGATGAATCAAAAAAGGAATTATTGGAATTTAAATTAGAATTTACAAAAATAGTAGAAAAATTACAATTTTTAAAAAATTTATCTTTTTTATCAATAAATAAATTAGACGATGTTGAAAAAATATTAAATGAATTAAGATTTGACTTCAATAGTATAATTTATTTTAATTCTGATAGTATGAAAAAAATATTTGAAGAGATTAATAATTCTATCGATGCAGTTTTAGAAAATATTGTTGATATAAAAAAGGCCACAGGTATACTTAATACTGAAATAAAAGTATATATTAGAGAAAATGAATATAAAATTAATGAATTTTTAAAGTCAGTAGGAATGAGTTATGAAGTAGAAATTACTAGAGATAAAATTAGATTAAAATATATTAATTCTGATATAATTGTAGAACCTAAAACACATTTAAGTTGGGGAGAAAAAAATTGTTTTGCATTGGCATTATTTTTATTTGACTGTCTAGCAAACGAACCTGAACTAGTTATTCTGGATGATCCAGTATCTTCTTTTGACACAAATAAAAAGTATGGAATTATGCACTATTTATTTAAGGGAGAAAAATCATTAAAGGATAAAACAGTTTTGATGTTTTCACATGATATAGAACCTATAATCAATTTTTATAAAAAGGATAGGACTATTCCAAATAATGTTGTTGCATATTGTTTATCAAATCATAATAATATAGTGGAAGAGAAAATAATAACTAATGATAAATTATATTCAGTGATAGATCAATGTGAAGAGATAGCAAAAAACACTAATTCCAACATTTTAAGTAGATTAATCAATTGTAGAAGGTTATTTGAATTACAAAATAATTATGAATGTGCTTACGATATTTTATCAAACTTATTCCATAATAATTCCAAAATTACTAAATTGAATGGTAAGGAACTGTCTGAAAAAGAGATTAAAAGTGGTTTATCAAGTATTAACTTATACATTGAAAAATTTGATTATGATAGTTTTCGTAATAAATTTAATAATTTTGAAGAAATGAAAAGATTATATTTTGATGCTAAAAGCAATTATGAAAAAATAGAAATATTTAGGATTATAAATGATTATTTTTCACTAAATGGAAACGACAATAATATTATGAAGTTTATTAACGAAACATATCATATAGAAAATAGTTTTATTTATCAATTAGATCCATACGAATATGATTGTGTTCCTAATTATATTGTAATTGCATGTGATGAAATACTAAAGCAAACAAAATAGGGTATAATTAGAACATTGTCAAACGATTACATGTTGAAAATAGAGCAATTAGTGTTATAGTTAAACTAGTCATACGGAAATGTGACTATTACATATAAACATATATAAATATAAAGTAGTAAATATTAAAAAAGAAATTAGAAAGCTTTATTATACATAAAAAATAATGTATGATAATTAATCAGTGAAGAACTGAATATATATTAATCCAACAAAAAAGATTGGAAATATTCCCTTATTTTTGTTGTGGACTAATGTGTTCAGTTCTTTTTATGTGTTCTTAAAAAGGCTGGTAAAGGAAGGAGGACAATATGGAGCTACTAAACTTGATAATCTTATATTGGAGAAATAATGGAAAAAGAGTCATTTATAAGTTTAGTATTACCAGAATCAGTATTAGGAGATAATAGATTAACTTACTTTGAGAGAATATTATTAATAGACATTGTGTCACTATGTAAGAAAAATGGCTATTGTTGGCCTACTAATATGTATTTTGTGAAGAAATTTGATTGTACCAAACCAACTGTATCAAAAAGTATAAGTAGTTTATCAAAAAATGGATATATTGATATAGAAATTAATAATAGTGAAACAAATAATTCAAAGAGGATAATAATATTATCCGAGGTATTAAAGAAAAGAATAATAAGTATTCAAAGAAATGCTAATACTAGTATTCAAAATAATTTTAATCATTATAGTAAATATAATAAAAATAAAAAAGATATATTAGACAAAATTTATTATGTTGATGAATTTGGTATTGAATACTGGCATGGTGAACCTATTGAATCTAAAAAAGCAACTAAGGAAGAACAAGAAGAGATGGAGAAAATGTTAGAAAGTTTTAAAAGAATGGAGGAAGATATAAATTGAAAAAGACACTCATAAACTTAAATGAGGTGGCTTATGTTTAATATAATAGAAACTTTCAAAGATGATTCTCCTAATTTTAATGAACTGGTAATTAAATTTATTAAAAGTAAGGTAAATAGTGACTAATACAATGTGCCAAATTAAATTTGTATGGTATAATTTAAGTGGCTTTAGTTGTTATACAACAAGGAAAGGAGAGTAAGCTTGTATAACACTTTAAATGTGGTGCCAGATTACTACAAAGCAGGAATTTATATAAAATTATCAGAAGCTGATGAAGGAAAATCTTACGAATCTGAAAGTGAGAGTGTCCTTAATCAAAGAAATATACTAATGAATTTTATCAAAGAAAAAGGATTTATTTTTGTGGATGAATATGTAGATGATGGATATTCTGATACTACTTTTGATAGACCGGGATTTCAAAGACTTATTGAAGATATTAAAGCCAAAAGAATTAATCTTGTAGTAGTAAAAGACTTATCAAGATTAGGTAGAGATCATATTTTAACAGGATATTATGTTGAAACTTTCTTTCCAGAAAATGGAATAAGATTTATTTCTATGTTGGAGGGATACGATAATGAAATAAATCAAGCAAGTAATGACTCAGCAACATGGTTATTGCTTGTAATGATTATTATAGTAAACAAAATTCTATTAAAATTCGTAATGTTTTAAATGACAAGAGAAGAAATGGTAAATTTATTGAAAGTGCTCCAAGTTACGAATATATAAGAGATCCAAATGATAAAGGGCACTTAATACCAGATCCAGAGTATGCATTAGTAAAAAAGATATTTGATATGGCTTATAACGGTGTAGGACTTTTTGAAATAACGACTTATTTGAATGATAATAATATAAAACTCCTAGTAGTTTGAAGAGAAAGAATCTGAATTCAAAAGCTAAATATAATCCTATATGGACTATTTCTTCAGTTAAAAAGATTTTAAAAAATCAAATGTATGTAGGTGATATGGCACAAAGTGTACAAACTAAAGTATCATATAAATCCAAAAAGAAAAAATCATTACCGAAAAGTAATTGGGATATAGTTAAAAATACCCATGAACCACTAGTAGATAGATTTATATTTGAAAGTGTTCAAAATAATATTAAAAGAACTACTAAAACTACTATTACTAAGAGAGAAAAAAGGTTATTCGAAAATTTATTATATTGTAAGGAATGTGGCAATACTTTAACAATTTCTTATAGAAAAAATCATGATTATTGGACTATTAATTGTAATAGATATTCAATAGATCCTAAAAGAAGAATGTGTGAGCCTCATTTCAGCCCATATGAAAAACTCGAGGAAGCATTACTAGAAGTTATTAGAAATACTTGTAAGAAGTATTTAAATAAATTAGATATATCAGAAGTATCTAAAAGAATTAATAAAAAAGATAATAGTGAAGTTAATAACAATATAAATGATTTAAGAAAGCAAGAAAAATCATTAATTAGCAAATTAGATATGTTATATCAAGATAAATTTAATCACATAGTATCTGAAGAAATGTATTTAAGAATTTCTAGAGAAACAGAAAATTCTCTAGTTAGAATAAGAGAAAAAATTCAAAGTCTACAAGATGCAAAAAATGATAAAATTAAAAATATGCAAGATAAAATAAGAGAATTAATTGATATTGATAATTCATTATGAGAGTTAATTGGTGCTTTAATTAGATAAAATTATTAAAGATAAAGATAGAAATATAGAAATTATTTATAAATTTAGTATGTTAAATAATTAACTTGTGACCAACTTGGACACAGGTGGTACATAAAATTGATAAACTACTTATACGTAGAAATTATTGGGGGGGTGAAAAGAATGAAAGATAAAATATTTAAATTTATGCAAAAAAATTATGGTTGGATAGTTGCTGTAATAACTGGTATTAGTGTGGTAACGTCATTTATATTAAGTTTTATAAAATATATGTCTTCAATCTATTATTTTAGTTATTATGGTCTTTCTTATGAATTATTTAATAGTAATGAACTAGGATTTTTATATAACTTCGGCTTCTCTATTTTAGTATTACTATGCTTTGGATCATTGATATATTGCTACATACAATTATTTAATGTTAAAAAAATGAAGACTAAAGCTAAAACTGTTTTATTTAATATATTTTTAGTACTAATTTCAAATATTATTGTTGTTGCTCCAACTAGTATTAAACTCTTATCATGGCAATCTATTTTCAATGTCGTTTTGCTAATAGTGATCGAAATAGTGATATCATACATATTTTTTAAAATGGATAAAAAAGAAAGAAACAAAACATATGAAGCAAATAATTTGCCAAACATTTTAAAAATAATACCTTTTTATTTAATACTGTTGATATTTTCATTTTTAACAAGTTATGGCTTAAATATTGCTATGAATAAGTCATATAGGATAATTGATAATGACAGAGTGATTGCCTATACCACTAATGATTATTATTTAGTATTAGATTGTGAAATTAAAGATAATAAATTAACTATTTATAAAGGCAAGCAAGCAAAAATAAATAATGAAAACATAGTAAGTGAATTAATCAATTTTGATGAAGTAAATTTAAAATAGTATGCAATAAAAGTTAGGAAGTTAGATATAAATAGTATAGAAGAATATACTGAAAAAACTTTTGAAAGTATAAAGCATATTGATGAATATGGAAATGAATATTAGGAAGCAAGAGAATTAATGCCTTTACTAGAATATAGTAAATGGGAAAATTTTCATAAAGTTATAAAGCGTGCAATGATTGCTTGTGAAACTAGTAACAATAGAGTAAGTGACCATTTTCTTGAGTTCAGGAAAATGGTTGACATAGGATCAAAGACAAAAAGAAAAACTATTGATTATCATTTATCTAGATACGCTTGTTATTTAATAGTTCAAAATGCAAATCCTAGAAAAAAATCAGTAGCTCTTGGGCAAACTTATTTTGCAGTACAAACTAGAAAACAGGAATTTACTGAATTAGAATATTCAAGGTTGACTGAAGATGAAAAAAGACTGTATACTAGAATTCTTGTTAATAACAAAAATAAATATTTATTTAAAACTGCTAGAGAAGCAGGTGTAAAAAATTTTGGCAAATTTAATAATTATGGATATAAAGGACTTTATAATGGAGAAACAGCTAAACAAATAGCAAAACGTAAGAACATAAAAGAAAATGAAGATATTCTTGATTATATGGGTAGTGAGGAATTAGGTGCGAATTTATTCTGTATTACACAAACAGAGGCTAAACTAAAAAAGGATAATATAGATAATGAAGATGAGCCTGTTTAACTTATTATAATGTAGGTATAACCGTTAGAAAAGCAATTGAGGAACTTGGTGGTAATATGCCAGAAACTTTATCAACTCCAGAAAAATCCATAAAAGAATTAAAGAAAGATGAATTGCAAAAAATTGGAAATAATTAAGTAGATTATTTAAAAAGGAGAAATCAATATGGATAGAGATTACACAATTTTTATACAAAGTATTAATGAAATTAAAGATAAATTGGAAAAGGAAAATAATGATAGTTATAAAAAAATATTAAAAGCTTTGAAAGATTTTATAGATGCTGTAGATTCTATGCATGACTTAAATTCTAAAGAAGCAGAAGAATTTAAAAGGATTGTACAAGCTTGTTTAACTCCTTCTTTAATTGCAAAATTTAAAATGTTTATGAAATCTATTTAAAATCAGAAAATGTGGATTATTTTCTATTTTAGTGTTAACACCAAAATTGTGAAAAATAAGAAAAGTTACACTTTGATCATCACCAGGTGGCGAGTTTACTTACTATTACATAATTTAATTGAGGATTAAGATGACCATATTTAAACGATTAAGTTAGATAGTATATTGAGATAAATGGATTTAAAATGGTGATTATTTAAGACATAAATGCTATTTTTATTATATTATGATATTCTAAAATTGATTTAACCCTCAATATAGTAATTATATCTGTGTGATTTATGGTACAATTATAAGTAGTTAGGAGGTATAAATTATGAGTGAAAAAGAGTTAGATTCAAGTGTTAATGAATATGAAGAACAATATAAATCTAGTAACTATGTAAAACAATTACAATGGGATATGGCTATTGGTCTTCAAGAAGTCGATAATTTAAAACCTTCTAAATACTTGGAAAAATTATTAGAAGAAGAAGTAGAGGGCAATTTAACAATAAAAGAAGTAGAAAAGGAATTAAAAGAATATTATATTGAAAGAGAATATAAAAACGAGATAAATTATAATGAGTTAGAGTGTGATTTTGTATCAACTCGAATAGTTGAATTATTAAATAAAGATAATTTTAATTTATCAGTTGATTATTTAAAATATGTTCATAAATTTTTATTTCAAGATGTTTATGAATTCGCTGGTGAATTTAGAAAGATAGATTTTTCTAAACATGAAAAAATTCTTAATAATGATTCAGTAGCATATGGAGATTGCACTACTTTAACTGAATCATTAGAATATGATATATCCTTAGAAAAAGAAAAAAACTATGAAGAAATGAATATTGTTGAAGTTATTAATAACATAACTAAATTTTCGTCTAGTATATGGCAAGTGCACCCTTTTAGAGAAGGAAATACTAGAACAACAGCATTATTTATTGAAAAGTATTTAATTAGTTTGGGTTATAACGTAGATAATACTCTATTTAAAGATAAATCGATTTATTTTAGAAATGCTTTAGTAAGAAGTAATTATTTCAATAATTATTTGAATATAAAAGAAGATAGTAGTTATTTAGTTAAATTTTATGAAAATTTATTATTAAATAAGAATAATAATCTACATTCAAAGGATTTAATTGTTCAAGAATTATTTGATAAAAATTAATTTGGTTATTGCTTTTTTAGTAGTTTTGATATATTAGTCATGCGAGAAAAAAGTAAAAATATTTTTGTAGGGGCACTGTCATTTTTGATTGAGTCCTATTTTTATTTTTATCGTGATATGATAGAACAGAAAAAGTGTCTTGCGGTAGAATTAACTAAAAAAACAAGATAATTTGCTGAAGAAAGATAGTGTCGGCAGTTTAATACACCAGAAAATTTAGCTAAATTAATCTCAATAGAAGCTGGAGAATTGTTAAAATCCTTCCAATGAAATAATAATTATATAAAAGAAATAATGAAATAAAAATCAATAATCTTTGTGGGTACTAACTTTGTGGAACAAATTAAATGTATATTGTCATAAAAAATAAAAGCTGTTGCAAAAAAGTTTTTTTCTCTTGCCACAGCCTTTTTCATATTTTTTATGATATATCATAATATATATTAAAATATAAGTATTTCTTTATGGTGTTCTAAGGGAGATTCGAACTCCCGACCTTTAGCTTCGGAGGCTAACACTCTATCCAACTGAGCTATTAGAACATGTTCATATTATATCACATCGTCTTGATTTATGAGTAATTATTTTGCTATACTTTTAAGAGAAGGTGGCTTATGAAAAAAAGTAAAGTGGGGACATGGATTTTTGTTATCATTGTTTGGTTAATTTTAGCAGGAGTTGTATCATTTGGGGGATTCGTTTTAATAACTATAGATCATCAAGTAACATTAGAAGATGAAATTTGGACCATGGAAAATGAAATGAGTGAAGAGTACATTGATGAAGATTTTTTAAATGAACGATTTAATACCACCGTTTCAGATGGTAATTATAAAGATGTTGAGAAAGCTATAAAAAATTACTTAAAAGAATATTACAATACTTATAAAAGCATTCGAACCATTTATGAAAATGATAAAATTACGAGTATACTATCATATGAAAATATGTTAATTGATGGTCCTAATTTTGAAACTTCTATTCCGTATACCGAAAAAGTTATTAATAAATTAAATGACCTAAAAGAAACAGAAGAAAAATTATATAATCCAAATTATTATATGAGTTTTTATGAAGGTAATGATTCTTTCTACAAAGAATATTATGAAGAACAAATCAAAGATTATCTCGCTAATCAAAAAAGTATTAAAGAAGATATGGAAGAAGTTATTAAAATTATCGAATTAGAAAAAGAAATTCTTGTTTTTCTAAAAGACAATCAAAATAGTTGGTCTTTGCAAAATCAAAATATTTATTTTACAGATCAAAATGTAGAAAGAGAATATTATCTTTTGATTAATAAATTTTCAGAAAGTGAAGAAAGTGTGGATCTATGATAAAATTTCTTAGAAGTGTCAGAAGTGCTTTTAAAGGTATTTTAGTAGCTTTAAAAGAAGAACGTAATATGAAAATTCATGCATGTTTTGTTATCTTAGTAAGTTTAGCCGGTTTTTTATTAAAAATAAGTTTAGCCGAATGGCTTTGGTGTCTTCTTTGTTTTGCCCTTGTTATTTCTATGGAAATGATGAATACCGCTGTGGAAAATTTTGTGGATTTTGTAGAACCAAAATATAATGAAAAGGCAGGTAAAGTAAAAGATATCGCGGCTGGAGCTGTTTTAATTAATGCTTTATTTTCCATTATTATAGGAAACATTATTTTCTTACCCAAAATTATTCATTTATTTTTTTAAAATTCAACTTAAAGTTGAGTTTTTTTCTCTTTGCAAAAAGTAAAAAATTTTATATAATGACGAAGAAAGGTGGAACAAAATGAAGAAAAAAAATTTCCTCTTACTTGGAGTAGGACTTATATTTATTTTATTTTTAGGAGCTGTTTTTTTAGAAATAAAAAATACAGCCGATACACCAGTTGATAGAACTATTAGTTTGATTGAAAAACAAAATGAGAAAGATTATAATACAGAAGGGTATACAATAGATAACCCTAATGTTGTTTTAAATCCTTATGATATTTCTCCTTTAAGTGCTTTAGTTTTATTTGAAACAGAACAAGAAGAAACTGTGAAAGTGACGATTAAAGGAAAAGATACTTTAACAACTTATACGCATACTTTTGAAGCAACCAAAAAGCATTTTTTACCTATATATGGACTATATGCAGATAAAGAAAATGAAGTTGTCATTAGTTATGGTAATGTTTCTAAAACAATTAAAATTAAAACGGATAAATTACCAGAAGACATGCCTTTACCAACGAGTGTGGTAAAAGAAGCCTCAAAACTTACCAATGATTTATATTTTTATACCCCTTCTAGTAGTGGTTACACCGCAGCCTATGATGTAAATGGCGATGTACGTTGGTATTTAACGATTAACTCTATCTGGGAAGTAAATCGTCTGCAAAGTGGACATCTTTTATTAAGTACCGAAAGACTTGTAAATAGTCCTTATTATATGACAGGTCTTTATGAAATGGATATGTTAGGTAAAATATATAAAGAATATAGTTTAGAAGGTGGTTATCACCATGACTATTATGAAATGGAAAATGGTAATTTAATCGTAGCTAGTGATAATTTTGCTAACGGTAAGACGGTAGAAGACTATGTCGTAGAGTTAGATAGAGAAACCGGTAAAATTGTTAAAACTTGGGATATTTCTAGCATATTGAATCATGAAGATGGTAAAAGTGAAAACTGGAGTGAATATGACTGGTTTCATAATAATGCTGTTTGGTATGATAAAAAAACAAATTCAATAACTTTATCAGGAAGACATCAAGATGCAGTCATTAATATTTCTTATGATGATGGTAGTTTAAATTGGATTCTTGGGGATAAAACTAATTGGAGCGAAGATTATCAAAAATATTTTTTTACACCGAAGGGAAAGAATTTCGAATGGCAATGGAGTCAACATGCAGCAATGATAACTCCAGAAGGATACGTTTTCCTATTTGATAATGGCAACAATAAATCTAAAATTGAAAGTGAATATGTTGACGCTTCTAAGAGTTATTCAAGAGGCGTTATGTATAAAATTGACACCGAGAATATGACGATTGAACAAGTTTTTGAATATGGAAAAGAACGAGGTAGTAGTTTTTATTCTCCTTATATTTCGGATGTAGACTATTTAGCTTCAAATCATTATATTGTTCATTCTGGTGGTATTGTTTATGTCGATGGTAAAAATTCTAATCAACCAGCTGGTTTTTCAAATAATGCAAGTTTAGTATCTGACACGGTAGAACTTCTAAATAATAAAGTGATTTTTGAAATGAAATTTGCGACTAATAATTACCGTGTAGAAAAAATGAGTCTTTATGCTGAAAATGAAAATTATTCAAATGAAAAAGCGGTACGACTTGGTTCTTTAGGCGAAACAGAGATTACTAAAAAATCATTTAATTTAAATTTAATAGCCCAAGATATTGATGATGACTATAATAGGAAAGAGATATCTTTAACAGAAGAAATAGATCGTTTTGTTTTCAAAGGAAAGTTTAAACGTGGAACGAAAGTAAATTTGATTTTATATCATGATTTAACGTATACTTATTATAACGTTCCTGTAAGTAAAAAGCCTTATACCGCTTTATGTGTAGATATTTTTACTGAAAAAGAACAAGAAGAAGGTATTACGGTTACCAAATATATTAATAAAGAGGGTTTAAAAGAAGGAACCTATCAGTTTTTAGTAGAAATTGATGGTAAAATTTATAATACAGGAAGGTATGGAAAAATAAATGAATAAAAATGTAGTAATAGGAATTTTAATATTTGTCCTTTTAATCGGGGGAACTGCTGGCTATACTTACTATAGTCACAAAGATGGCATTAATAAAAATGCTACTGTAGAAGATATCAAATTTGATAATGACAAAATAAACGTTTATATTTTCTGGGGAAGTACTTGTTCACACTGTGAAGAACTTTATGAATTTTTATATTCAGTAGAAAAAGAAGAAAAAAAATATGCTCGTATTTATGGCTTTGAAGTTTGGGAGAATACAGAAAATGGTTTATTAATGGATAAATTCCTTGCCGCTAATAACGGTAAAACGGGTGAAAGAAGTGTTCCTTATATCGTTATTGGTGATACCGTTTTAACTGGTTTTAGTGCTTCTGATAAAGAAAAAATTAAAACTTTAATTAAAGAAGCTTATGATAATAAAAATGAATTTAATAATCATGAAGATTTACTAAAAAGCGAATAAATTAAAATTAGGTAGCAATATCTAATTTTTTTCACACCTTAAATTTGATATCATTTTGATATCAAATTATGATACAATAATAACGTAATAAATACGACAGTTTATTTTGGAGTATTTAGGGCATATTATTGTTAGGAGTGTTTCTAAAATGGATAAACTAAAGAATAAAAAGTATCTTTTAACTTCAATATTTATATTAATGTTGATAACTATAAGTATATCTTATGCTTATTGGCAGTTTAATAAGGTTCAAAAAGATTTCAATGTCGCAGGAACTAGTTGTTTTTCTTTAACTTATACAGATAATACGGATAGTTTAATTTTAGATAATATTGTTCCTACTGAAGATGAAGAAGGGTTAAAAGAAAAAGGTTATTCTTTTACGATTAAAAACACATGTAATACCATAGCTACCTATGAAGTGAATTTAGAAGATATCTTATCCAGTAGTGATATCAAACATATGCCTAATAAATACATCAAGGTATCCTTAAATGATAGTACTCCCAAAGTCTTAAATACCTATGAAGAAGTAAAGACAACTATTTCTAATGCTACGAATTCCTTTAAATTAACAAGTGGTTCATTAAAACCTGATGAAGAAGCCACCTATGAATTAAAACTTTGGATGGATAGTGAAACTCCAGCTATTGATGAAGTCATGAACGCTACTTTTGAAAGTAAGATTACGGTAAATACCTCTTATATCGAAGAAGAAAACTTAGCTAATGATATCACCATTATTGCAACTAGTCAGAATGAGGGTTATTCTAAAGAAAAAGAAACTTTCACGATCGATATTACAAGTACCAATAAAAATATCATCGAATATAGTTTTAACAATCAAAATTGGACAAGTGTTACTCCAAGTAAAGAAGTTGAATTTAATTATGACTTTACAGAAGAAAAGAATTACACTTTATATGTCAAAGATGAAATAGGTAATGTAAAAACAATAGAAATTATACCTGATAAATTAGATCAAACCTCTCCGGAAATTAATATAGAAACAACAAATAACCAAGAAAGTTATACCTTAACCATTAGTTTAAAAGATGAAAAAAGTGGAGTAGATAGTTATCAGATAACGACTAGCAAAGAAGAACCTGATAGTTGGCTAACTTATACAGATACACTAGAAAAAGAAATTACTGAAAACGATATTTACTACGTATGGAGCAAAGATAAAGTAGGCAATATAAGTTATAAAACTATCGTAGTAGATAAAATTGATAAAACATCTCCAACGATTACCTTATCAAATACTTTAACAGAATGGGGTATTAAAGATATTATAAAAATTCATTTAACTGATGATGTATCAGGTTTAGCTGGTTATCAAATTATGAACAGTCAAAAAGAACCTACTGATTATATTTCTTTGGATAATCGTTTAGAAGAAGATTTAACGTATGAGGTTACCGAAAATGGAACTTACTATATTTATGCTAAAGATGCTTATGGACATATTTCTTACAAAGAAATTACAATAGATAAAATAGACAAACAATCGCCAAGTCAAAACTTTGATATTGAGTCAAGTGTTTTAGGAGAAAATAATTGGTATCAATCTTTAACCGTTAAAGTGACTTTAACAGACAATCAAAGTGGTGTTTCAAGTGGAAAATATTGTGTGACAACAGAAGAAAGTTGTACACCAGATAAAGAGGCAACGATTAATAATAATGAATTTACTGTTTTTTTAGGAACCAATTCTTTATCACAAAAAGTATGTGTAAACAGTACAGACAAGGTAGGAAATGTTTCTGATATCAATTGTTCTTCTACATATAGTGTAGATACTATAAATCCAATTGCAAAAATAAATGTCAGTTCATCAAATGGAACCGTAACAGTTAACGCAAGTGGATCCTCTGATTCTGGTAGTGGAATAGTGACATACTATTATAGTAAAGATGGTGGTCAAAATTTCACTTCGAGCACTTCAAGTTCATACACATTTACGAGTCTCGCAGATGGAACTTATACGTTTGTTGTTAAAGTGATTGATAAAAGTGGACGTATCAGTAGTAATGCAAGTACTAGCGCTAAAGTTGTTAATAATAAATTAATATTAGGTGGAACTATCCATTCTGATTGGACTTTAACACAATTTCAATGGCAATATTATAATACGGCTTGGCAATTACATGGCTCAGTTGGCACAACAACTTTAACAGCTAAATCTGATAGCACTTATAATTTAACGGATTATAATACTTTAAGTTTTGGCATTTGGACACAATGGTATGATGCTCCTACTTCATCTACAATAATAGCCAATTTACAGCTATGTTCATCAAGTACCAGTTGTACACAGATTTGGGACAAAACTTTTGATTATAATTCTTCTCATATGAAGTCAGAGGGATTTAATTTGAATATCTCTTCCTATACAGGTGATTATTATATCATTTTTACAATTTCAAAACCATCTTCTTCTATTACTAATATTGGTTCAAGTTATTTAAAAGGATAGAATATTCAATTACAGTATTCTAAAAACAAATATCAAACAAATTTAATATAAAGAAATTTTTAGAAGAATATATAATTTAGTATATTAATTAGGACATAATAAAAAATGTCCTTTTTTACATTTAATTAAAAATTTGATACAATGATTAAAGTAGAAATATTTGAAAGATAAATTATAGAACAAGATATTTTTATCATAAAAGGTTAGAAAGGGTTTTTATGAAAATAGCATTAATAAACGAGAACAGTCAAAAAGACAAAAATGAGTTTATCTATAAAATCTTAAATAAAGTGGCTTCTAAATACGGCCATGAAGTTTATAATTATGGTGTCAGTAATGACAAAGAGTGTAGTATAGATTATGTTGGAGCTGGTATTTTAGCAGGACTTTTACTAAATAGTAAAGCAGTTGATTTTGTAATTACAGGTTGTGCTTCTGGAATAGGTGTAACAATGAGTTTAAATGCGATGCCAGAGGTTTATGCTGGATATGTTGCAGATAGTGTTGATGCCAAATTATTTTGTAAAGTAAACGCTGGAAATGCCATTGCTATTCCTTTTGGTAAATATTTTGGTACAGGTTCTGAATTTTTATTAGAGGGTATTTTTGAAACCTTATTTAGTACCGAGTTTTTAAGTGGTTATCCTGCTAAGAGAAAGGAAATTCAAAGTCTGCAAAAACAAGAACTTATTCATTTAAAACAAACAACTCAGATAGCAATGAGTGAAATATTAGAAGAATTAGACAAAGACATGTTAAAAGATATGATTTATAATGAATACTTTGAAGAAAATTTTTTTAAAAACTGTGATAATGAATTTTTAGGTATTTTAGTTAAAAATATTTTTGATGAATGGGAAAACATAGAGGAAAGTGAATTAAACTAGACTTTCCTTTTTTATTTCGTTATAATAATCTTTCCAACAGGGGGAAGTTATGCCAAAAGTAAGTATTATTGTGCCAATATATAATGTGTCTAAATATTTATCGTCATGTTTAAATTCTTTAGTATCACAATCTTTAAAAGATATTGAAATTATTTGTATTGAAGATAAAAGTACGGATAATAGTAAAGAAATATTAAAAAGTTATGAAAAAAATTATCCTCATTTAATTAAGGCAATTTATTTAGAAGAAAATAAAGGGCTTTCTCATGCTAGGAATGAAGGTCTTAAAGTTGCAAATGGAAAGTATATTGGATTTGTAGATTCTGATGATTTAGTATCTAGAACCATGTTTGAAGATTTTTCAAAAACTTTAGAAGAATATCATTTGCCTATTTTAGTAGGGAGTTGTTTTCAGATAAAAGAAAATGACTATCTTCATAACGAGGTTTTTATGGGTGGTAAAAAAAGTAGGGCTTACATTGAAAATTATTTAAAATCTCCGGATGTTTTTTTCTTTGAAACTCCATCCGTTTGTGAAAAATTATTTTTACACGATTTTATAGAACATGAAAGCTTTTTGGAAGGGGTTGTTTATGAAGATATTGCTTTTACTTATCCTTTATTATTAAAAGCAAAACAAACTGTACAACTTTTACAAAGTGATTATGCTTATCGTCAAAACAAAAAAAGTATTATGGCAAGTGCTGCTAAGAAGAATTTGAAAATATTAGATATGTTAAAAATATATGAAAAGTGTGCTCAAAGTAAATTACCATCTAAAGAAAAAAACATGCTTTTAGATCGTGTAAAACACGCCATATATATTACGGCTAATGATATATCAAGCTGGCAGTTACCGATTAAAGAGCAAGATACAATAACGCAGTTTTACTTACAACTTGCCGATTATAAAGTAGATAATTTTTTTAGATATCGTTCTTCTTTTCCTAAGCGTTATTATATTGATATTCAAAAATTTTTATTAGAAAAATTGGAAAATGAAAATACTATTCTAAATGAAAGTGATGCTCGTCATATTGAAGATAAACTTATTCGAGAAATAAAAAGATAGGAGAAGATTATGCCTAAAGTTAGTATTATTGTACCCATTTATAATGTTTCAAAATATTTAAGTACTTGTTTAAATTCTCTAGTTACACAATCTTTACAAGATATTGAAATTATTTGTGTTGAAGATAAAAGTACGGATAGTAGTAGGGAAATTTTAAAGGAATATGAAAAAAATTACCCTTATTTAATTAAAGCTATCTATTTAGAAGAAAATGGAGGACTTTCTCATGCTAGAAATGAAGGTCTTAAAGTTGCAAATGGAAAATATATTGGTTTTGTAGATTCTGATGATTTAGTTTCTCACACAATGTTTGGCGATTTTTCAAACACTTTAGAAGAATATGATTTACCTATTTTAGTTGGCAATTGTTTTCAAATAAGAGAAAATGATTATCTTCATAAAGAAGTTTTTCCAAGACAGAAAAGAGCTATACCTCATATCGAAGATTATTTAAAAACACCGAAATCTTTTTTTATGGAAACACCAGCTGTTTGGGATAAGTTATTTTTACATGATTTTATACAATATGAAAAATTTATAGATGGTGTTGTTTATGAAGATGTCGCTTTTACATATCCTTTACTTTTAAAAGCTAAAAAAACCGTTCAGCTTCTTCAATATGATTATGCCTATAGACAAAGAAAGGCAAGTATCATGGCTAACAGTTCGTTAAAAAACATTCAGATATTAGATCTGTTTAAAATTTATGAAAGATGTGTCCAAAGTCATTTAGAACCAAAGTTAAAAAGTATGCTTTTGGATCGAATTAAATACGAAATTTTTAGTAAATCAATTCAAATTAATCGTTGGGAGATGCCATCAAAAGAAAAGAATCACATATTAGAACTTTATTTAAAACTTGCGGAATATAAAGTAGAAAATTTTTGGCATTATGAAAACGAATATCCTCAGATATATTATTGTAATTTAAAAGAACTTTTGAAAGAAAAAATAGAAGGCAAGAAGAAAATTTCAAGTGAAAATGAAGCTAAAAATGTTGAATTAAAACTAACTCGAATTATAAAAAGATAGACGAATATCTTTTTTTCTTTTATAATGAATTTGGGAAGGATGAGGAATATGTTAAAAGTTAGTCATGTGACAAAATATTATGATACTCATAAAGCGGTGGATGATTTATCTTTTACGGTGAATGATGGTGAAATCTTTGGCCTTTTAGGTGTTAATGGTGCTGGCAAAACAACCACTTTTAGAATGATTATCGGTTTATTAAAACCAACAAGTGGTGAAATTACTTTAGATGGTAAGCCAATCGATTATTCAGTTACTGATAAAATTGGCTTTTTAACCGAGGAAAGAAGTTTACTTACCAAATTGACCGTGAAAGAGCAAATTATTTATTATGGCGTTTTAAAAGGTTTAGATGAAAAAATTATTTTAGAAAGATTGGATGAATGGCTTAAAAAATTTCATATTGAAGAATATAAAGATCGAAAAATAAAGGAATTATCAAAAGGAAATCAACAAAAGATTCAGTTTATTTCAGCGGTGATTAGTGAACCTAAACTTCTTATTTTAGATGAACCTTTTACAGGACTTGACCCAATCAATGTGGAAATGTTTATGGAAGCTATCCGAGAATTTAAAAAGAAAGGATGCAGTATTATTTTTTCTTCACATCGGATGGAACATGTGGAAATGTTTTGTGAGAAATTAGTTATTTTAGTAAAAGGTAAAGCTGTTTTAGAAGGTGATTTAAAAGAAATTAAAAAAGACTATCGTCGTAAAACAATTCACATTGTAGGTGATGTTAATAAAGAGGATCTTTTAAATATGGAAGGTGTTTCTAACATTGTAGAAAATGCAGATGAAATAACCGTTTCTGTTTTAGAAGATAAATATATTTCTAAAGTATTTGATGTCGTGAAAAAATGTCAAAACATTACTAAATTTGCGGTGGAAGACCCTAGTTTAAATGAAATCTTTTTAAGTAAAGTAGGTGAATCATATGAAGGCTAAATTAAAATTTTTAACAAAGCAAAGTTTAAACAAAAAAATAAAAACAAAATGGTTTAAAGGAGTCAATATTTTATTACTTATTTTACTTATAGTAATTACTAATATTGATCAAATTGTTCGACTTTTCGGGGGCGATTTTGAAGATACCACGAAAATAGTTGTCGTAGATGAAATGGGTGGTTATGATTTATTTAAAACTTCTTTTGATACTTTAACGAACGATTACAAAGATACTTATCATTTTGAAGTTTCTAAAGCAACGGATACCTTAGAAAATGAACAAGCTTCTTTAAAAGATGATGATAAAAAAATTATTGTGCATTTAAAAGAAGATTCTGAAAATTATTTAAGCGCTGACTTGATTAGTTTTAATGAATTAAAAACAGTAGAAACACAATTTTTAGAAACTTCTATTAATAGTCTTAAAAGTTCGATGGCAATTTTAGAAAGTGGTTTAAGTGAAGAAGAAATATCTAAGTTAACTCGTCCAGCTGATATTTCCCTTGTCGTGACAAATGAAGACAAGAGTAATGTTAAAAATAAAGATTTAATTACTTCAGGAGTTATTTTAGTGGTCATCTTACCTTGCTTTTTCTTGATACTTATGTTAGTCCAAATGATAGGCAGTGAAGTAAATGATGAAAAAACAACAAGAAGTATGGAAATCATTATTTCAAATGTTTCTCCAGAAACCCATTTTCTCTCTAAAGTTTTAGCTTCCACTTTATTTGTTGTTATACAAGGATTGTTATTATTAGGATATGGTGTTATTGCCGTTTTAAGTCGTTTCTTATTTGGTGGTGGTAATATCATAAATGATATGGGAACGGGCTTAGCTAGTCAAATGACCTCTATTTTGACAACCGTTAAAGAAACAGGTATTTTAACAACTCTTTTACAAGGGCTTCCGTGGATTCTTTTACTTTTCTTAGTTTCCTTTATCTTATATGGTATCGTTGCTGGCGTTTTAGCTTCCATGACAACTAGTATGGAAGATTTCCAACAATTACAAACACCTATTATGTTAATTATTATGGTAGGCTATTATTTAGCTATCATGGCTAGTCAATTTGAAGGAGCAACATTCATTAAAATAATGTCTTATGTACCTATGTTAAGTTTTATGCTTTCGCCATCCTTGTTTTTACTAGGGCAGATAAGTATCTACAGTTTAGCTATAGCTACTTTAATTAATATTATCTTTACTTTTATTATTTTTAAATATGGTCTAAGAATTTATAAAGTAGGTATTTTAAACTATTCCTCTACAAAGTTATGGAAAAAAATGTTTAAGTCTTTGAAGAATAAAGAATAAGAGCGCAAGGCTTTTATTTTTTTTCTTGACTTTTTTCTGAATTTCTATAGAATAATAACCATCAATAGGGGGATATTATGACAAAAGATGAAAAAAGGTTACAAGCCGAAAAAGAAGTATTAAAAGCAATGGCAAGTGGTGTACCAATTGTTGATTTAGACATTTTTAAACGTGTTCAAGATTTAACACCAAGTGAACAAGTATTGAATCAAATTTCTTATACAGAAGATCTTTATAAAGAGTATCATGATATGATAATGTCTCTTTCCAGTAGTTTAAGAAGTAATTATTTACAAATATTAAAAAGTGAAGATATTATCAACAATCAAGTTGTAGAAAAAGAAAATTCTTTCTTACTAGCGCTTTATTATAAAACACATCCTAAAAATGCGATGGATGAAATGATTCGTTGTTGCAGTTCAGAAATTACCGCTAGTGAGTTTATTAAAATTCATGATAAATTATTAGACGGTACCAGTAGTGAAGATCAAAAAGGTTTACGTGAAGATAATTTAAAGTTTGTTGGTACTTATGTAGCAGGTCAAAGGCAGATTGATTATTTTCCTATTTTAGAGAAAGATATTGCTAAGGCTTTAAGAGAATATTTAAGTCTAATCAATGATAAAAAAAGAGTTCAAAGTAAAGAAGATGCCTTTTTAAAACCTATCATATATCATGGACTACTCGCTGCTTTGCAACTATTTAAAGATGGTAATACTCGTTATGCCAGACTTATTCAACATATTAATTTATGGTATTATACTAATCAAACATTAGGTTATGATTTTTCATTGCCAACCGTTTATGCAACGAAGCAATATGCCGCTGACCGGGCAAGTTACCGTGGATTAATAAAGTCAATTGCAGTTACAGAAAATGATGAGGCCTGGAACAACTGGATAATTTTTAATTTAAAATGTCTTCAAAACAATATATGGGTTAATCAAAGTAATATAGAAACATTAAAAAGAAGAAAAAGCTAGAAAAATTTTTAGCTTTTTTATAATGGTCAACAAATTAAATTTTTGCTATACTTATAAAGTAGGAGATGTATTAGTATGGCTCGTCGTAAAAGTAAAAAAAAGTCTTATGTTACTCAAGTAAGTATTATTATCTTTTTAGTATTTAGTTTAGTAAGTTCACTTTGGTTTAGTGATTATGATTTTAGCAGTCTTTGGGAACCTAAACAAAGTTATTCTATAGAAAATATTCCTTCTTATAGTGGAGAAGATTATATTACCATTAATAATAATGTGCCTTTTTTTAAAGAAAGTGAATACACCACAACTTCTTTTGAAAGTTATAGTGATTTAGATAGTTTACAAAGATGTGGTGTGGCGTATGCCTTAGTCGGTTTAGAAACTATGCCATCTGAACCAAGAGGAAGCATTGGCATGATAAAACCAACTGGTTGGCATACTGTGAAATATGATACTGTCGATGGTAAATATTTATATAATCGTTGTCATTTGATTGGGTACCAATTAACTGGAGAAAATGCCAATGAAAAAAACTTAATTACTTGCACAAGACAAATGAATATTGGACCTATGTTAACTTATGAAAATAAGGTAGCTGATTATATTAAAAAGACAAGCAATCACGTTTTATATCGGGTGACACCTATTTTTGAAGGAAATAATTTACTCGCCAGTGGGGCTTTAATGGAAGGATATTCAGTAGAAGACCATGGTGAGGGCATATCTTTTAATATTTATGTTTATAATGTCCAAAAAGGGATTGAAATAGATTATCAAACAGGAGAAAGTCGTCTCGCATCTTGACAAGGACGTCTTTTTTTGTTTTTATAGTAAAGGTTAGGAAGTGTTTTATGAAATTTTATATATATACTTTAGGGTGTAAAGTAAATGCCTATGAATCAGAAGTTATTAAAGAAGAATTCTTACAAAGTGGTTATGAATTAAATCAAGAAAGTCCAGATGTTATTATTGTTAATACTTGTTCGGTTACTAATATTGCCGACCAAAAATCTCGGAAAATGGTTAGAAGATTTAAAAAAAATCATAATGATGCCATTTTAGTTGTCTGTGGTTGTTCTTCTGAAAACAATCAAGTTTCTTATGATGAAATGGGAGTTGATATTTTAATTGGTAACGTAGGCAAAAATGACATCTTACATCTTGTAGAAAACTACATGAAAGACCATGAAAAATATCAATATTTTACTAAAAAAAGAGATGTTTCCTTTGAAACAATGCATATTGATAAATTTACTACTCATACAAGAGCTTTCATTAAAATCCAAGATGGCTGTGATAATTTCTGTAGTTACTGCATTATCCCTTATTTACGTAAACAAAGACGTAATAAAGATTTTGGTGAAGCGTTAGAAGAAATAAAAACATTAGTTTCCAATGGACATCAAGAAATTGTTTTAACGGGTATTCATACCGGTTCTTATGAAAGTGAAGGAAAAGATTTAACTGACTTAATTCATGAGGCTAGCAAAATAGAAAATTTAAAGAGAATTCGTATTTCCTCAATCGAAGTTACAGAATTAAATGAAAAATTTATGAATGAATTAAAAAACAATCCTAAAATTTGTAATCATATGCACATTCCTTTACAAGCTGGTTCGGATGAAATCTTAAAGAAAATGAATCGTAAATATAATTTACAAGCTTATAAAGAAAAAATAGCCGAAATAAGAAGTATTAGACCTGATATTTCTATCACTACGGATGTTATTGTAGGGCATCCTTATGAAACTGAAGAATTGTTTTTAAAAACAATAGAAACTTGTGAAGAAATTGCTTTCAGCAAAATTCATGTTTTTCCATATTCTATTAGACAAAATACCGCGGCGAGTAAAATGCCAATGCAAGTAGAAAGCAAAGAAAAACATCGCCGTAGTAAAGTTCTTTGTGAATTATCTGATAAATTAGAGAAAAATTACGCTAAGAAATTTATTGGGCAAAAAATGGAAGTTTTAACTGAACAAGATAATATTGGCTGTACTTCTAATTATTTAAAAGTTCATTTAAATACAACGATAGAACCGAATAAACTATTAGAAGTAGAAATTACTGATTTAAAAGAAAACGAATTAATTGGTAAAATATAGATGGAATTAAATCTTAAATTTTGCTAAAATAATAATAGAATATTTGGGGTGATAAAGGATGTTTCAAAATCCAGAATATAAAGATTTACAATGGCTTGACAATGGTTTACAAAAAGGATCTATTCATGTTAACACTGATTTTGATTTTAAAAAGCCTACTATAAGACCATTTAATAGGACTAAGAAGGGAACTGTTTTGTCAATAGGTCGTGTCAATTATGGACTTTTGGATAACTTTATCATAACTTCTTTAAATGATTATTATCAAAAAGGCATGCAAGCAAAAGATGAATATAAACGTAATGCCTTTATGAAAGAATATAATGAACTTTACATTTTATGGTATACCATTAATCAAGCTAAAAATACACAGAACCCTAATTTAAATAGCTATTATGATGACTTAGTTTATCGTCTTTATTTACTAGGATACAAAGAATAATTTGTCTTACTTCGGTAAGGCTTTTTTTATGTTTTTCTACTAATACTTAAAATCATTCCAATGGAAGCGAATGTCACAAGTAGGCTACTGCCACCATAACTAAAGAAAGGCAAGGTAACACCTGTTACAGGAATGAGCCCAATTACCACACATAAATTTAAAAGAGCCTGAATTAAAATACCAATAGCTAACCCAAAAACTAAAAATTTATCAAATAAATCGTTACATTTTAAAGATATTTTGACTGCTCGATAGAAAAGAAAGAAGAAAAAAGAAACAATAATAAGAACACCTAAGAAACCAAACTCTTCACTAATAATGGCAAAAATAAAATCTGTCTGAGGTTCTGGTAAATAAAAATGCTTTTGATGTGATTTTAAAAAGCCTTGCCCAAGAAGGCCTCCTGGTCCTATCGCATATAAACTTTGAATAATTTGAAAACCACTTCCTAAAGGGTCACTCCAGGGATTTAAAAAAGAAACAATCCGGGCCATACGGTAAGGCGCAATAATGATGAGTAGGACAATCCCTCCTAATCCTATTAACCCTAAACTTACAAAAAAGGAAAGTTTAACCCCACTTATAAAAATTAAACTAATTAAAGAAAGAGCCATTACCATTGCTGTACCAAAATCAGGTTCTAACATAATTAAAAGAAAAAAGACACCTATAAAAATGAGAATCGGTAAAACACCTTTTTTTATACTTCGTAATTCTTTTTTGTTTTGAGCTAAATACTTAGAAACAAAAATGATTAAACCAATCTTGGCAAATTCACTGGGTTGAATGCCAAACCCACCAATTCCAAACCAACTTCTAGAACCATTTCTAACCGTTCCAATTCCAGGGATAAGAACTAAAACAAGTAATAAAAAACATAAAAAAACAATTTTATTAGCTTTTTCTTTCCAAAAAGAACTAGGAATTTTACTTAAAAAAAGACATTCTAAAATACCAATTATCCAAAAAACACCTTGAGCTTTTACAAATTTAAAAGCATCATGAAATTTATATTCAGCCCAGATAGAAGAAGCAGAGTAAATCATAACAATTCCAAATAAACTTATCAAAATGACTGTGATGAATAAAGTTCTATCAAAATGCTTCATTTTCATCTCCTCTTTTTAGTTAAGTTTATGCTTGATTCATAAAATTATGTTCAATCTATAGTTCTTAGCTCGTAATTTTGATATAATAAAAGCATAAAATTTATGGGAGGAAAAAATTGTGAAAATAGTTGTAACAGCCGGTGGTACAATGGGACATATTAATCCTGCTTTAGCCATCATTGATGAATTTAAAAAACATGAAAAAAATTTAGAAGTAATCTATTTTGGAACGCATAACCGTATGGAAAAAGATATTATTCCCAAGTTGGGTTACCGTTATATTCCTTTAGAGATATATGGTTTTAGTAAAGATATTGTAAGAGATATTAAAAATGTTTTCTTAGTTAAAAGAGCCATTCAACAAGTAAGAGAAGTATTAAGAGTAGAAAAACCAGATGTCGTTATTGGGGTAGGAGGGTATGTCACTTATCCCGTTATTATGGCCGCACATAAAGAACACATTAAAGTGTTTATTCATGAACAAAATAGTATTCCAGGAAAAAGCAATAAAATGATAAGTCGTTATGCCGATATTATTGGAGTCACTTTTAAAGAAAGTGAAAACCACTTAAAAACAAAAGGGAAAGTCATTTTGACAGGTCATCCTTGTGGTGCTTGGGCATTAGAAGTGGCAGCTAAAGATAAAAAATCTTTAGGGTTAGAAGAACATAAAAAATTAGTTACCATCGTGGCAGGAAGTCTTGGGAGTGGTTCTTTAAATGAGAAAATGCTTTCTTATTTAAAAAGTATAGGAACTGAAAATTATGAAGTATGCTATATTACCGGAAAAAATCATTTTGAAGAATATAGTAAAAATAAATTTCCTAAAAATGTTCATTTGTTTCCTTATATGGAAGAATTACCAGGTCTTTTAAAAATTAGTGATGTTATTGTTTCAAGAGCAGGAGCAGGCAGTTTAAGTGAGATTTTAGCCTTAAAAAAACTAGCCGTTATTATTCCAAGCCCTAATGTTGCTAATAATCATCAGTATTATAATGCTAAAGAATTAGCGGATAAAGGTCTCATTTATCTTTTAGAAGAAAAAAATCTTACTAAAGAAACATTAGAAGATGCCATTAAAAAATTATTAAATGACGCGGAAACAAAAGCTAAAATGAAGAAAAATTTAGAACAAGAAAAAACAACAGATAGTGCTAAAATAATTTATGATGAAATAAAAAAATTGATATAAATTGAAAAAAGAATATAAGAAGGGTGATACCATGAAAAAAAAGAAAGTGATTAAAAGAAAATTTAAGTGGAAGACTTTTTTTAAGTTTTGTCTTTTTGTAGGTATCCTTTTCTTACTTTTTACTTATTTATGGAATTTAAAAACCCAAAATATTTTTATTGAAGGAAATACATTCGTGAAAGACAATGATATTATTACTACTTCTGGATTTAAAGATTATCCATATTTGTTTCGATTAAAAACAAAAGATATTGAAAAAAAGGTTTTAACCATTCCTTACATAAAAAGTGTCAAAATAAAAAAAGGTATTTTAGGGAGTATTACTTTTGTTATTACTGAAGATAAGCCTTTATTTTATAACCGTAATAATGGTAAGGTGGTTTTATCCTCAGGTCGTGAAATCGAAGATACTTTAAAAGGTATACCTATTTTGATTAATTATGTTCCAGATGTTTATTATACAAAGCTAATTCAAAAATTAAGTGATATTGATGGAAACGTTTTAACTTTAATTAGTGAAATCGAGTATTCACCTTGGACTAGCAATAACGTCTTAATAGATGAAGAACGCTTCTTACTTAGAATGAATGATACGAATACCGTTTATACTAATTTGCTTCATATCGATAAATTAAATAAGTACATTGAGATTTACGCGACTTTGGAAGATAAAAAAGGTATTATTTATTTAGATTCTTCCAGTGATAAGATATCTTTTTCCTCTTATTAGAGTAATTTGTGATAAAATAACAACTGCACCAAGAAAGGATGGGGACTTATGAGACTTAATAATACATCTGTAGTTTTAAATTATAAGACATACCAAGCAGAGTTAAATCCAAATAATCAAGTTAAAATTTGTCACAAAAAATTAAAAAAAGAAATCACTTTTGATGAATATACGACTAAAATTATTCAAGTAAGTAACAATGAGTTTATTAGTTTTAATGAAAATAACGGCAATAAGAATTTTAACCATTACTATTTGTATGGAATAGAAAAGTACACATGCTTTATGAACTTTAAATATATTTTTTATAAACAATTATCTAATAGTATTTGGAGTTTTACTCTTTCAGAAGATGAAAGACAACTAGTGTATAATGCTGAAAAACATATCATGTTTTTTTATTCAATGATGCCTTTATCTGAAAAGCCTTTAGTAATAGATAATCAAATATTTTATCCTTTTATTACTACAAGGTTTAATAGAAAGTTTAAAATTTATTTTAATGAAAATTTAATTCCAGTAATGATTCAAGATATAAAGAAAGAGGAATATCAAAGTGTTAATTTATTAGAAGGCGAAACGTATAAAGAAGCTTTAGATCGAACTATTTTAACCTTAAAACAAGATAGGAGTTTAAAAAGAGTACCATGGAAAGAATAAATTATGATAATTTAATGGAAAAAATCATCATGGAAAATAGAGAAAAGAAAGTTGTCCCAACTCTTTTACTACATACTTGTTGTGCGCCTTGTTCCTCAGCTGTTATTGAAAGGTTATCCCGTGATTTTAAAATAACGGTCTTTTATTACAATCCTAATATTGAACCATATGAAGAATACTTAAAAAGAAAAGAAGAACAAAAGAAATTTTTAAAAGTTTTTCCTAGTCCTAATCCTTTAAATTTTTTAGATTGTGATTATGAAAATGAAAAGTTTAGAGAAATGGCTTTAGGGCTTGAAACGGAAAAAGAAGGGGGACCACGTTGTTTTAGATGTTATCATCTTCGTCTTTTAAAAACAGCTTTGAAAGCTAAAGAACTAGGTTTTGATTATTTTACAACCAGTCTTTCTATTAGTCCTTATAAAAATGCTCAAAAATTAAATGAAATAGGTTTAGAATTAGAAAAAGAGTATGGCGTTTCTTATTTGGTAAGTGATTTTAAAAAAAATGATGGCTATAAAAAAAGTATTTTATTTTCTAAAGAATATAATCTTTATCGTCAAGATTACTGTGGTTGTGTTTATTCTAAAAAAGAAAGAGATGAAAGAGTTAGTCAAAAAGATTAACGTCTTTTTTTTTCATTTTTTCATATATTTTAGTGGTGATACTATGGATGATATAAATGCTGCTTTAAAAAGACATAAACAAAGATGTCATCAAGATGTTTCAAAAGAAAAGAAGTCCAAGATAAGTCAAGAATTTAGTAAAATTTTAATTAGCATTATTTTTATTTTAGGAAGTGTTATTTACATAAAATTAGGTGAAAATAATTTAGCTAATTACAAGAAATATATTTTTGAAAACAATTTTATGTTTACGAAGATAAACAATTGGTATACTAAAAATTTTGGTAATATTTTACCTACGGTATCTTCTCCTAGTGAGGTAAATGTTTCTAAAACAGACAACATTTCTGATAAGGAAAAATATCAAGATGGTTATAAAATAGGAAATACTTCGGGACCTATCACCAGCATAGCAAGTGGGCTTTTGGTTTTCATGGGCGAAAAAGAAAATTATGGCAATACTTTAATCATTCAAGGAGTAGATGGAACGGATATTTGGTATGGTAATGTTAGTGATGTGAATTTAAAACTTTATGATTATGTGGAAGCGGGTTCTATTTTAGGTAACCCAAGTGAGAACTATTATTATCTTGTCTTTCAAAAAGAAGGAAATTATTTAACTTATGAAGACTATCAAAAAAGTATGCAAGCTTAATTTTTCCTTATATTTATTTTTTTTATTATCTTTTTTATGTGGTTATTTTAAACCAACCTTTCTTATTTTTTTGATTGTTGTTACGCATGAATGTGGTCATATTTTTTTTATTAAATTATTTCATTATCAAATTGTTAAAGTTGAACTTTTTGCTTTTGGGGGATTAACAACCATAGAAAAGCCTATAAATTCTTCAATCAATAAAGAAATGATTATTTCTTTAGGAGGTTTTTTCTTTCAAGGTTTATTGTTTTTAATCTTTTATTTTTTATTTCAAAAAATGATAATTACCGAGATGACTTATCAATTATTTTTACTTTATAATAAAACAATTTTTTTCTTTAATTTATTGCCCATAATTCCTTTAGATGGCTCAGTGTTTATTCATGCTTTGTTAGAAAAATTTTATTCTTATTATCATTCTTTTCAAGTTTATAAAGTGATTTCTGTTTTAAGTTTTATTATTTTTCTTGGGGTAAACTATTGGCAAAATTTAAATAATTATTTTATTTGTTTGGTATTATTTTTTCAATTTTTATTGCTTCTTAAAAATGAAAAATATTATTTACAACGATTCTATTTAGAGAGGTTTTTAAACGATTATCCTTATAAAAGAATTGAAAATGATTATGTTTTAGAAAAGAAAAAACTCAAAAAAGAAACGAAACATTATTTTTATACTAATCATCATTTTATTGATGAGAAAAAAATGTTGGCTAGGGAATACGAATATTTCTCCTAGCTTCTTTTTGATTTAGTATATTGAAAAAGTAATTTGTTTCTGATACAATTATTGGTAGATAGAGTCTGGAGGGGACAATATGGCTATGGGTAAACTAAAAAAATGGTTTTCAGATGATGAAGGTGAAGATACATCAAGATTAGATGATGATTTTTATACAGTAAGTGAAGAAGAAGCTTTAAAAGAAGCCGATAAAACAGGAAATAAAATGATTTTATTAGAACCACGTGCTTTTTCAGAATCACAACAAATTGCTGATCATTTGAAAAAAAGAAATAGTGTTGTTGTTAACTTTAAAAGAGTAACGGCAGCGCAGGCTAAAAGAATTATTGACTTTTTGTCTGGTTGTGTTTATTCTATTGGAGGAACGATGCAAAAAATAGGTGTTGGTATTTATTTATGTACACCTAATAATGTGAATATTCAAGGCAAAATATCAGATGATAATGAGCCAAAAGAAAAACAAGATGCCGAAGACGAAATTGGCTGGTAAGATGTGAGGTGGGTAATTTGCAAAAGTTTAAAACGAGTTTAAATGGTTACAATAAAGAAGAAGTGAATCATTTTGTTTTTGAAGTTACCCAAGAATATGAGGGCATGCTTAATAATTTAAAGAGTAGAGATGCTGAGATAGCGTCTTTAAAAGCTCGTCTTCAAGAATATCAAAATATGGAGAGCACTTTAAACAAGGCTCTTTTAGTTGCTGAAAATGCCGGTAATCAAATTAGAAAAGTAGCTCGGGATGAATCAAAAGCTATTTTAGATGACGCTAAAAGAAATGCTTCGAGAATCGTTAATGATGCGCTTTTAAAAGCTGAAAAAATGGAAGCTGATGGCGAACTTTTACGTCAAAGAATTATGGCATTTAAAAGAAGGTTTCGTGCCATTGTCGAAACCGAGTTAGATGCGATTGAACAAATAGATGAAAAATATTAAACTGTAGGATTATCTACAGTTTTTTAGTTTACTTTATTATTTTTGATAAATTCTTTTAATATTTTAGTTAAAGCTCTTTTTTCGATCCTAGAGACATAACTACGTGATATTTTAAGTTCCTTTGCAATTTCTTTTTGGGTCATTTCTTTTCTATTCATAAGGCCATAACGTTTCATTAAAATTTCTTGTTCTCTTTTTGTTAAATATTTCATATATTCATTCACTAACGTTAAATTATCTTTAGTTTGCAAAACGTTAGTAATATCATCTTTTTCATCTTTAATAATTTCAATCAAACTTATTTCATTACCATCTTTATCATAACCAATGGAGTCATTTAAACTCATACTTTTTAAGTTAGAACCTTTAAGACTACGGAAATACATGAGTATTTCATTTTGAATACATTTGGCCGCGTAAGTTGTTAACTTAATATTTTTATCGAAGTTATAAGAATCGACACCCTTGATAAGACCAATGGTACCAATACCGATTAAATCATCCACGTCAGCTTCCTTAACATCAAATTTTTTTACAATGTGGGCCACAAGTCTTAAATTATGTTCAATTAATTTATTACGTGCTTCTTCATTTCCTTGCATCATTTTTAAAATACATTCTTTTTCTTCTTCCTCTGAAAGAGGTTTTAAAAAGACATTATTAGAATAACTTCCTGTAAAAAAAAGTAGTGATTTAAGCAAATTAATTAAAAACAAAATAAATCCCTTCCTTTAATAAAATTTATGCGTTTTTTTTCCTTTCATTCCTTGTTTTTTTAAAGGGTTTGTGGTACCATTTTAAAGCACGTAAAGAAAGGATTGATGCGTATTGAATAAAGAATATTTTGTAGCGAAAGATAAACTTGTTGTCATGGACGAACAAGGTAATATAGATATCAGAAATAGGATGAATAATCCCAAAGAAATATTAGAACAAGAAAATGTGTTAGAGGAAAAAATAAAAGGAAGAGAAGATTTGATTTTAGACTCTTTTCCTGAAGCAATTTTAAAAAAACAAAAAGCACTAGCAAAGGAAAAAGACAATCTTCAAAAATATATTAGTAGAGAAAGAAAAATAAGTGAAGTTAAAACTTGGAGTAATATTATCGCTATTCTAGGTGGATTTGCCTTATTTTCTAGTCAACCATTTTCAGAAGATCTTTTAATAGATTGTGTGATCGGTGGTTTAGGACTTGCCACATTAAATGCAGTTCTTTCTGCTGTACAAGAAAAAGTTGCTCTAAAGCAAGAAATATACATTCAAAAAGAAAAATATTTAGAAGGACAGCTTTTAAATTATCAAAATAATTTATCTAAAATAAAAAAAGAAGCGTATAGTTTAAATTCAGATAAAGAAGTACTTTACTTAACGGAAGAAACTAAGGATTTTAAAGAAAATGACAAAGAAAAACTAGGTGTTATTTATGAAATCTTACCGTCTTCTAAAGATGAAGAATCTGAAAAAAAGAAACTGGTGGAAAGAAGAAAACTTTTACAAAACCTAGCTGCCTTAACTAAAAAAAATCCGGATTTTTCTTTAGAAGAAATTATACAAAATAGTCCAGAACTTACCAAGGAAAATAAGGAATTATGCCTAAAATTAGTTAAAAAAGATTTATAATCATGATATACTTGTTACAAGGGATGGTGGCTTATGGATATATTTAGACCAGATATGTATAAAAGAAGTATTTATGAAATTGACTATGAACAACTTCATAAAAAAGGTATCAAGTGTATTTTGTTTGATTTAGATAATACCTTAGCTTCCTTAGACGAGGTAACACCAGATAAAAAATTAATGGATTTTTTCTTATACTTAGAAGATTTAGGGATAAAAGCTATTATTATTTCCAATGCTTCTAAAAAAAGAGTAGAGCCATTCAAGGAAAAATGTAATGTCGATAGTGCTTTTAAAAGTTATAAACCATTTAAAAAGAAATATCAAAAAATATTAAAAATGTATCATTTAAAAGATATTGATATTGCCTGTGTTGGGGATCAATTATTAACCGATATTTATGGAGCTAATCGTCTTGGCTTTACGAGTATTTTGGTTAACCCAATTAGTAATAAAGAAAAATTTGTAACGAAGATTAATCGAGCAATGGAAAAAATAATTTTAAATAATTTTAGTAAGAAGGGGATATTTAAAAAAGGAGAGTATTATGAGTAAGTATTGTCTTGGCTGCGGTGTTTTATTACAAGATAAAGATGAAAAAAAAGAAGGTTATGTGAGTGATATCTCCCAAAACTATTGTAAACGTTGTTTTAGGATGACTCATTATCATGAACTTTCTGTGGTAGGTGAAAGTAAGAGTAAAGATGTCTTAGCAAAAATAAATACCTCTTCGGGTTTTGCCTTTTTTTTCTGCGATTTTTTAAATTTGTATCCTGAAAATATTGAGTATTATCATCAAATTACTTTACCTAAAGTATTTGTGGTGACCAAAAAAGATACTATTCCAGAAAGTATATACTATTTAAAAATTAAAGAATGGTTACAAAAGGATTTTAAAATTAAAGAAGATATTTTCTTTGTGAATGAGAAAAGTGTTTTTAAAATAAAAGATCTTTTAGAAAATACTCCTTATCAAAATATATATTTTACAGGTCCTACCAATGCTGGCAAAAGTAGTCTTTTAAATACTTTATTAAAAGAAGAAAATAAAAGAGATTTATTAACTATCAGTGAGGCAAGAAACACGACTTTAAACTTTATAAAAGTTTTTTATAAAAATAAAACTTTATATGACACGGTTGGTTTTATTGATGAACTTCCTTATATGACTTTAGATTTACAAAAAAAAGCCAATTTAAAAAGGGAAATCAAACCATTAAGTTTACCTATGAAAAAGAATAGTTTTTGTATGCTTGAAAATTTTTTATTTTTAGAAATGAATCCTGAAGAAAATATTATTTGGTTTGGAAGTGAAAACTTAAAGGTTTTTAAAACGTATAAAAAACCAAGTGAAGAAAATAAAGTAAAAAAAGAAATTAAAATTGTAGAGCCTACTAATTTGTATATCAAAGGTCTTGGTTTTTTCTATATTAAAGAAAGTACGACTTTAACATTATATTTAGAAAATCTTGAATGTTTAAGTATGGCTCCTAGTTTTTTTAAGAGGTGAAAAGATGAATAAAATACGTGTAATGGATGAAACCCTTGCCAATAAAATTGCCGCTGGTGAAGTCGTTGAAAAATGTTCTTCTATCATTAAAGAATTATGCGAAAATAGTATCGATGCGGGTGCTACGATCATTGAAGTAAATTTAATAGAAGGTGGTAAAAAGAAAATCGAGGTCATCGATAATGGTTCAGGAATGAGTAAAGAAGATGCTCATTTATCTTTTCAAAGACATGCGACGAGTAAAATTTATAAAGATGATGATTTATTTTTTATCGACACTTTAGGTTTCCGTGGTGAAGCCTTACCTTCTATTGCCAGTGTTTCTAAAACAGAAATGACAACAAGTGATGGAGTCGTTGGAACACATATCATTATTGAAGGCGGTCATATTATCGTAGATGAACCTGGGGCTTTAAGAAAAGGAACTAAGATTACGGTTACAAATCTTTTCTATAATACGCCAGCTAGATTAAAATATTTAAAAAGTGAACCTGCTGAACTTGCAGGGTGTGTAAGTTACCTTGAAAAACTTTCTTTGGCACATCCGAATATTTCTTTTACGCTTAACCATGATGGGAAAGATTTAGTCAAAACAAGTGGAAGTGGGGATTTATTAAAAACAATTCATGAAATTTATGGAGTTAGTGTTTCTTCAAAAATGATTGAAGTAAAAAATAGCAATGATGACTTTGACTTACAAGGTTATATTGCCAAACCTGAAATTTTGAAAAGTAATCGAAACCATATGACAGTAATGGTAAATGGACGTGTCGTAAAAAATTATGATGTGAATAAAGCTATTAATGATGCGTATTATACGTATAAACCAGATATTAAATTTCCGATTGTTGTTTTAAATATTTATACGGACCCAACATTAATAGATGTCAATATCCATCCAACTAAGCAAGATATTAAAATTGAAAAAATGCCTGTTTTATATGATTTAATTTATACCACTTTAAAACAAGCTCTTTACCAAGCCCTTTTAATACCAGATGCCGTTTTAAGAATGCCAGAAAGTAATCCTTTTAAAGAAGAAATCGTGGAAAATGTTGTGAAAGAAACGGAAGAAGAAGTAAAGCCTACTAATGTTCAAACGACTTTTGATTTTGTAAGAGCTGAAGAAAGTGAAACGAAAGAAACCTCTACAGAAGAGGTTGTCGTTAATCCTGAAATGAAGAAGTTAAAACTTTATCCCGTAGGTGTTGCTCATGGTACATACATTATTGCCGAGAATGAAACCGGTGTTTATTTAATCGATCAACATGCTGCACAAGAAAGAGTAAACTATGAAAGAAATATGAGAGCCCTAAAGGCTAAAGAAGTAAGTACCACGAACTTATTATTTCCAATTACGATTGAATTAAATGGCAGTGACTTTTTAAAATTAAAAAATGAACTTTCTGTTTTAACAGAAATGGGCTTTCAAATAGAAGAATTTGGTGTCAATACTTTTGTGGTTAAAGCTCATCCTACATGGCTTTTAAAAGGACACGAGGAAGAAAGTATAAGAAGAATTATTGATCTTATTATCGCCGGTTTAGACGGCTTTGACCGCGTTAAATTTAATGAAAGCATTGCTATTACTTTATCTTGTAAAATGAGTATTAAAGCCAATATGCATATTTCTCATGAAGCTCAAGAAGAATTATTAGACGAGCTTTGTGCTTGTGATAATCCTTATAATTGCCCTCATGGTAGACCTACTATTATTAAATTTAGTATCTATGATTTGGAACGTATGTTTAAAAGAAGTATGAATTAAAGGTGATGAAATGATTATTGCAATAACAGGACCAACCGGTGTTGGTAAAACAAAATTAAGTGTAGCTCTTGCTAAAAAATATCATGGTATTGTTGTTAACTGTGATGCAATGCAAGTTTATAAAGGCATGGATATAGGAACCGCTAAGATAAAGGAAGAAGAAAAAGAAGGGGTAAGTCATTATCTTTTTGACATTGTTTCCCCAGAGGTCAATTATACAGTTTATGATTATCAAAAAGCCGCTCGAAAAATTATTGAAGAAAATAAAGACAAAACCATTATTTTTGTTGGAGGCACCGGTCTTTATTTAAAAGCGACTTTATTTGATTATCGTTTTTCTGAAGAAAAGAGTAAAGAAACTTATGAAGAATATAGCAATGAAGAGCTTTATCAAATGTGTTTAAAAAAAGATGAAAAATGTTTAATTCATCCAAATAATCGTCGTCGTATGATAAGATTTTTACAAAAAGAAACGACTGCTTTAGTAGAACCTAAACTTCTTTATGACAACACGATTTTCATAGGTCTTACGACAAATCGAGAACACCTTTATGAAATTATTGATAAAAGAGTCGATAAAATGTTTGAAGAAGGACTCTTAGAAGAAGTAAAGAAGTTTTATGAACAACATTTAAATTCTAAAGCTTTACAAACAGCCATTGGTTATAAAGAACTGTATTCGTATTTTGAAGGCAATCTTTCTTTAGAAGAAACGAAAGAACTTATCAAAAAAAACTCTCGGCATTACGCCAAGAGACAATACACTTTTTTTTATCACCAGTTGCCAGTCCAATGGTTTTCGGTGAACTATGAAGATTTTCAAAAGACTATCGAAGAAGTATCATCTTTTATTGAAAAGCAAGCTTAGGCTTGTTTTTCTTTTAATTCAGGATAAATACTTGTTTTAAATTGGTGCTCTAAAACAGGAACATCACCACTATCAATTTCTTTTAATTCCTTAGTGGTGATTAAAAAATATTTATGTTGTAAATAATCTTTACCATCGTTACTAACCGGGTCATCCCAGGTAAGATCTAAGTGATACCAATTATTATTCAAATAAACTGCATTCCAAACGTGGCCATCGACATTTTCATTATCTTCTGGTGTCATAGCTACCTTGAAATTAGGAATATTTAATTTAATAAGAAACAAAGCCATGGCATCCGTGTAACCATTACAAGTGGCATATCCTTCTAAAAGGGGACCATATGCAGTGTAAGAGTGATAAGGACTTTTCCCATCATTATTTCTTGAAACATCATACTTAGTGGTATTGATGATATAATCATGAATCGCTTTTATTTTATCTTCGGTACTCATAGAACTATTTACTTGTTTCTTTAGTATTTCATCTACTTTATCATTAATAGCTTTTATTTCATCTTCTGTATAAAAGTAATCAATAAACACGGTGATTTCTCTTGTTTCACTGATAATAGTTTTGACATTAGAAAAACCATTAAAAGGGTGAACGTAGTTATTTAGGTGTGTTAAAAGATCTTGATTTTGGCTCATATCTTTCACGTCATTTAAACATTCGGTATACTCACTAGGACAATAAAAGGTAAATTTTTTCCAACCACTGTTAACAATAGTATAAAAAATATTTTTAATGTCGCCTTTACTTAAAGGAATAAAATCATCGGTATTTTTGACAAATTGATAAGTATCATTTTTAAAATATTCATTTTTTTCTTCTAAAGTAATTTGTGTATCTTTTTGAATAAATTTTTCTAACCAAACCGTTGCTTTATCAAGGTTAGCTACGACAAAAATAAGCCACCCAAAACAAAAGGCTAGGGTAATTATATTTAATATTCTTTTTTTCATATCCATCACATTATCATTCTATCAAATATAAATTTCTTGTGCAATGTTTATGAAAATAAAGTATTTATTGAAAGTTTCAAATAATTATGAGAATATATAAAAATGAAAGAAGGAAACATTATGGAAATAACTGTTGATAAAAGGCTGGAGTTTTTAACCGCTCTTGTTGTTGCGTATAAAGAAAAAATAGCTCAAAACAAGGATGAGTTTGATTGGGTAGAATATCCAGATAATGATTACGTTCGTTCTTTAATAAAACAAATTTCAATTGAAAACCATCCTGAAATTTATCCTTTTTTAGATTCTATTTGGGCAGAAGATCTTTATACAGAACTTTATTTTTATCTTGATGAGGAAATGAATTATAAAGAAAAATTCAATAAAAAAGCTCCATTTAATAATTTGAATATTGAGGATTTCTGTAAAATAATTCATCAAATCTATATTAGAGAAAATATAAAAGATTTTTTTGAATATCATAGTCAAGATCTCAATCAACTTGTTCAGTATACAAAATCCATTATGTTTTCAAAAGAAGAAGTTACAATGGCTCTGCAAGAACTTTATAAAATTCGAATTCCTAATAGTCATATTGTTGTTTCTTTATTATTTAATGGAGGATTTGGCCCTTCGTATAAAGGAGAATCTTACTGTTTAAGAGGTGTCGGTTTTGAAAATGGAAAATATATTCTTAGTGGAGATCATTTAAAACAGAATTTTTTTCATGAAGCATCGCATCCTCTTGTGAATCCTTTAATAGATAAGTATTATGAAGATTTTAAATTTGATGAAGCACTTTTAAAAGAGGTCATAAATAAAGGATTGCCAACTTGTTATTCAAGCTTAAAAACGCTTTTATACGAATATTTTGTTCGAGTTAATGAAAATTATTTAGTAAAAAAATATATTTCCAAAGAAAGATACTTAAATAGCATAGCTTGGGTGAAATCGATTGGTTTTATTTACATAGAAGAACTTATTGTGGTATTAGAAAAATCAAAAGCTTTTTATAACAATTATGAAGAAGTGTTAGTTCACGAATTACTACCTTGTCTAGAAGAACATAATCTTAAGTTAAAAAAGCAACAACCTCATACTTAAATTTTTCAAAAATAATAAATAATGGGCGAAAAAATCCCATTTTTTTTGGTATTATGGTATGCTTATAATAGTAAAGGAGAATGAAAAATGAATTTTAAAGATAAAGTTGCTATTGTAACAGGTGGGGCTTCTGGTATAGGACTTGCCACAGTTAAGAAACTTTTAGAAAACGGTGCTAATGTCGTTATTGCCGATGTTTCTAAAAATTTAGATGACGTTGTGAGTAGCTTAGGAAATGAAGCTCATACTTTAGGAATTTTAACGGATGTTTCTAAAGAAGAAGATGTAAAAAACATGATAAATAAGACTATCCAAAAATTTGGCCATTTAGACTATATGGTTTCCAATGCAGGTATTGGAGGTTCACCTAATATTTTAGATGAAGTATCTATGGAAGAATGGAATCAAGTAATTGGCGTAAATCAAACGGGTATGTATTTATGTAATAAATATGCTTTAAAGGAAATGTTAAAAAATGGTGGGGGAGCTATTGTTAATACAGCAAGTATGTATGGCTTAGTAGGAAACGCTACTTCTTATGCTTATTCGGCTTCTAAAGGGGCTATTATACAAATGACAAGAAGTGCAGCTTTAATGTATGCTGACAAAAATATCCGTATTAATGCGGTAGCACCGGGTTATGTTGATACACCAATTTTAGCTATGGCACCAGAAGAAATGAAAATGGCTATGGCTCAAAGTCTACCTATCAAAAGATTAGGAAAAGATATCGAAATAGCGGACACTATTTGTTTTCTATTAAGTGATGAAGCAAGTTTCATTACGGGCAGCATTCTTGCTTGTGATGGTGGTTATACAGCAATGTAATAAAAAAAGAAATGGAACTAAGCCATTTCTTTTACTTTGTGTGAAAGTCTTGATTTTTGACGAGCTGCTGTATTTTTCTTAACTAGGTTTTTGCTTGCAGCTTTATCAATATATTTTTGAGTATCCGCAAGGAGTTTTTGAGCAGTTTCTTTATCTCCAGCTTCAATTGCTTTATCGCATAAGCGAATACAGTTTTTAACACGTGCTTTTAATTCGTGATTATTTTCTGTTTTTTTAGCAATAACTTTAATCGCTTTTTTTGAACTTTTAATATTAGCCATACTTATCTCCTTTCTTCGTTAAGTCAAGTATAATTTTAACAAAATAATTAACTGAAAACAAGGGTGAATTAGTTATTTTTCGTCAAAACCGATACTTTTCTTCTAAAATCAGACTGTTTTTTCTAAAACTTTAACGGCCGCTTCATTATAGGCGCGAATAAGGCCACCAGCTCCTAATTTAATCCCACCAAAATAACGGACGACAAAAATCGCGTGATGTTGAAGATTACTCCTTACTAAATTTTGATAAATTGGAGCTGCACTAGTTCCAGATGGCTCTTTGTCATCACTTTTACCAGCTGTGTTATAAAAAACGTAGGCATATGGAGCATGACGTGCCTTTTTATGTTCTTTTTTTAAATTATTCCAAATTTCTTTAACTTCTTCTTTTTCATCGATTTCATATAAATAAGATATAAATTTAGATTTTTTAATTTCATATTCATAAGTATTTAAAAGTTTCATGGGCATCACCTTTAAAATATGGTACAATAAAAAAAGTAAAAAGGAAATACTAAATAAAGAAGGTGAGTGTTATGTTAAAAGAAAAGTTAGCCAATATTCCTAATTTGCCTGGAAGCTATCAAATGAAAAATAAAGACGGTGTGATTATTTATGTAGGTAAAGCTAAAAATCTTCATCGCCGAGTTAACTCCTATTTTAATCGCACTCAAACGGGAAAAACAGCAAGATTAGTTTCTGAAATAGCTGATTTATCTTATATTGTCACTTCGAGTGAAATGGAAGCTTTTCTTTTAGAAATTAATCTAATTAAACAATATAATCCTAAATATAATATCTTACTTAAAGATGATAAAAGTTATCCTTACATTGAATATATTAAACATCCTTATCCTAAGTTAAAAGTATCTAGGTATTTACAAATTAGAAAAAAAGATCATAAAAAGTTATTTGGACCTTACCCCAATGCTTATGCTGCAAGAAAAATAGTAAACCTTTTAAATCGTTTATATCCTTTAAAAAAGTGTGATGGCAATCCTAAAAAAGTATGTCTTTATTATCACATTGGTGAGTGTCTTGGCTACTGTGAGAAAAAAGTAAGTATGGAAACACAACAAAAAATGAGTGAAGAAATATTAAGTTTTTTGTCAGGTAATGATAAAATTTTAAAAGATAAAATAGAAGAGAAAATTGTTAAATATAGTGAAGCTCTAAATTTCGAATTAGCGTTAGAACTCAAAAAAGAATTAGATTATATTAATATCGTTTTAGATAAGCAAAAAATCACTTTACAAGATTTAACAAATCGGGACGTTGTTGGAACATACTTTCAAAATGGTTATATTTCGGTACAAATTCTTTTTTTAAGAAATGGCAAAATTGTGGGTGGGCATACGGATATTTTTCCAGTGGTTGAAGACTATCAAAGTGATATGGAACAGTATTTAGAACTTTTCTATGCCCGTCATGAAATTCCAAAAGAAATATTAATTCAAAGTGAAGCAGAAACGGATATTTTAAAGACTTATTTTGAAAATAAAATTGTAGTTCCTTTAAAAGGACAGAAAAAAGATTTAGTTAATATGGCTATTCAAAATGCTAAAATAAACTTTGAACAAGAATTTGAAATCTTAAAGAAAAAAGAAGATCAAACAGAAGGGGCAAACGAAAAGTTAAAAGAAATATTACATCTCCCTCTTTTGGACCGAATTGATTTATTTGATAACTCCAATTTATTTGGCGATTGGTCAGTTTCTTGTATGGTAGTTTTTAAAAATGGTCTTCCTTCTAAAAATGAATATCGTAAATATAAAATTATGTACGATAAAAATGATGATTATGATATGATGCGAGAAGTTATCTATCGCCGTTATCAAAGAGCTTTAGTGGAAAAAACAGAATTACCAAATCTTATCATTGTCGATGGTGGTATTGGTCAAATTCATGCTTGTAAAGAAGTTTTAGATAGTTTAAATTTACATATTAAAGTATGTGGCTTAAAGAAAAATGATAAGCATAGAACAAATGATTTAGTAGATGGTGATACTTTAGAAATCGTAGATATTCCTAAAGATAGTCCTGTTTTTCATTATTTAACAAGAATGCAAGATGAAGTCCATCGTTTTACGATTAATTATCATAGAACGATAAGAAGTAAAGGTTCTATCGCAAGTGTCCTAGATAATATTGAAGGTATCGGTGAGAAAAGAAAGAAAGAACTTATTAAAGCTTTTGGAAGTGTCAAGGCTATGGAAGAAGCTTCTTTAGAAGATTTACAAAAATATGTTCCTGAAAAAGTTGCCAAAACCTTACAAAATTATTTACAAAGTCGTAAAGAAAATAAATAAAAAAGAAGTGGGGATTTTAGAGTGAAGCAAAAAATACAGTATATCTTTTATGCTACTAACGCGGTTTTAATGATTGTTCTTAGTTTATTTTGCTATTTTGAACGCGATAAAAAAGTATATCCTAAAAATGACATTCCTTTTTGTCAAATAAATGTAAAAGCATTTTCTATAGAAGAGGGAGAATCTTATCAAATTAGTGACTTTCTTTCTACGACGGCTAAAGATTGTGAAGTCTCATATGAGAAAGAAGAAATGAAAAGTTATCATGAGCCAGGTACTTACCGTATTAAGCTACTTGCTAAAGGAAAGAATTGTCAAGACAATGTCTATGAAACAACGTTGCTAATAAAAGAAAAAATACCTGAACAAAATAACGAAAATGAAGAAGCCCGACCTGAAATTACTAATGACTTTAATGAGGATATTAATTATTAAAAAACAATTTATGTGATATTACAAATGTGAGGAAATTCTATGTTAAATATTTTAGAGATAACAAATTTAAATAAATTAATTAAAACAAAAGCTTATTATGAAATTTCTGATTTCGAAGCCATTTTTACTAGAAATTTTGATTGTCGTGAAGTACTTATGTTTTTGGTACATAATTTAGAAGAAAAAAAGGTGACTTTAACATCAAATAAACTTTCACGTTATCTTTTGGCTTTAAAAGTATTATTAGAAACTTTAAATATTTCTAATATTTCGCTTTCTTTAAAAGAAAAAGAACAGCTTTCTAATTTATTTAAAGAATTTCTAAATCCATCTTATTTATCTTGTGTAACCCTTGTGAAGGAATGCCAAGATCTTTTAGAAAACATTTTGATTCCCCAAGAAGAACAAGTAATACAAGACTTAAGTGAAAAAGAAAATGTTTTAGAATTATTTCAAGAAATGAAATTGAAAATTTTTCTTTACGAAGAACAAATAAAAGAACTCGAACAACAATTAAATGTAAAAGAAACTAATCTGAAGCACTTGAAAAAAGATGGTCAAAAAGAAATTAAACGTCGTGAAGAATTAGAACGAAAGAATCAAATTTTTTCAAAAGAAATCGTAATTTTACAAAAAAAGATAGAACTTTTACAAAAAGAATTGAAACTAAGTAAAAAAGAAACTTCACACTATCAAAAAAGAATAGCCAAAGTCAAAGAGGAATTACAAAATCAAATTTATTTTGAAAGAACACAGTATGAAAAAGAACTTTTAAACCAACAGAATAAGCTTAATCAACAAGAAAGTGTTTTTAAAAATTAAAAAAGTCTGATTTTGAAGGAGTAGAAGTAACAGATTCACCTATTTTTTTACTTTCGGATAAAGTGGCCAATCTTATTTATGAATCCTTATTTAAAGAAATGTCTTTAGACGATCTTGTATATTATTTAAGATGTCAAGGCTTGTTCTATTCGAAAGATGATATTTATAAGTTCTTAAAATATTTACAACAAAATTATCATTTATGTGAAAAACCAGGATTCATAACGACTTATCATTTAGAAAGCATTTCTTTTAAGAAAAATAAAGTTTTTCCTTTAGAAAGAAAATTAGTCCATAAGATATTATTTGTGTCAGATTATCATTTAAATATGAAGTTTGAAGAAAAAATACCAATGCTTGATAAAATTTATGAATTTTGTTCTAAAAATGGCATATTTCAAATTATAAATTTAGGCGATTTTATAAGTATTAAACATAAATCAACGTATATAGAAGTGGATCATTTACTTAATGAATTGATAAAAAAATATCCTAAAGATGAAAAAATTATTCAAGGTATCTTAATAGGAAACCACGATCAAATTGAAACTGGTGGTAAAAGAACAATAAGTCTGATTGATACGTTAGCAAGAGAAAGAAAAGATATAATATCTCTAGGATCTAAAAATGCTTTTCTTCAAATGGGGTCTTCTTTAATAGGATTACATCACCCTGATAAAAGATTACAGGCTGGTAATTTAGATATTTCGACAAGTATATTTGCTAAGGAGTATTGCAGAAATTTTTCTTATGAGACTTTTTTAGAATGTTTCGGGCATTTTCATATTGATCACATACATTCTAGTCAAAATATTTTATGTGTCCCATCCTTATTTAAAGACAGAGTGTGTAATGGCTTTTATGAAATAGATTTTTATACTAATGAAGAAAATGAAGTGGCGGATGTTATTTTTAAACCTTTTATAATAAAAGAAGAAACTATATATCAGAAAGATGAGATTAAAAGAAAAATAGCAAGAAAGAAGATGAAGTAAATCTTCTTTTTTGTTTGCTATAATGATTGTCAATAAAAAAATCAATCCTTATCCGTTATTGTTATTAAAAAAAATATTTGATATAATAATTCTATACTAGAGGGAGTGATAGTATGGATTCTAAAGGACAAGCTCTTGTGGAGTATGTTTTAATCGTGGCCATTATTAGTGTTATTACCGTAAGTATTGTTTCTTATTTTGGTGGGTATTTAAAAGATACAATTGTTAAAACCTCATGCGAGTTAGTTGACAATGTTTACGTAGAAGGGGATAAACCAGGTAATGCCGAATGTTTAACCAAAGAAGAGTACAAAATCAAACAAGAAAAAGAAGGTCAAAAATGAGAAATAAAAAAGGTCAAGCCCTCGTTGAGTTTGTCATTATTTTACCAATTTTTATTTTTATGTTATTAGCTATTATTGATGTAGGCAAAATTATATTTATTCAAAATCGTTTAGAAAATAAAATGTCTAATGTTTTAGATTTATATCGTAACCAAAAAAGTTATGATGAGATTTTAACGACGTTATCAGGGGACGATAATACGATTCAGTTAGAAATCAAAAACGAAGAAAATAAAAATGTCACTTTCACCTTAAAAAAAGAAGTTAATATTGTCACACCAGGTTTATCATTAATCTTCAAAAATCCTTATGATGTCACCGTAAGTGAGGTTATTAGCTATGAATAATAAAGGTCAAACACTTATTATCTTTGTTATTTTAGTGCCAATTATCATTACCATGATGGCTCTAGTCGTCGATGTAGGAATGTTAGAAAATAAAGTTTTAAAGACTAAAAACATAGTGGATGTAGCTATCAAAGAATATTTTAATAAAGAAGAGGATGTTATGGTCATATCTAAAACACTAGAAGAAAATGATATTTCCACCGATAAACTCATTATTAAAAGAACTGATAATGAAGTAGGCGTTAATGTAGAATATGAAATTGATTCTTTATTTGGTAAAATTGTCGGATTACAAAAGTATGACGTGAAAGTAAAGCGTAAAGGAATTAACGATAACGGAAAAATTAAAATTACAGAAGAATAGGATGGGGAATATGAAAAAGAAAATAGGAAAAAGTTTATGTTTGTTTTCAGGTAAAGGCGGTGTTGGAAAAACCATTTTAACACTTAATCTTGCCGCGGTTTATTCGCAAATAAATAAACATGTGTTAATTGTTGATTTAGATTTATCCGGGGGAGGAATAGCCCTTGCGACCAATAAAGCCTTTGATAAAACGATTTATAATTTTGTAGATGATTACAACAATAACCGTTTTAAAGATTTTAATGATTATGTTGTGAAATATAATGAAAATATTGATATTATGCCAAGTCCTAAGGACCCAAGACAAGCTTCTAAGATAGACTCTAAATACATTGAAATTCTTTTAGATAAAGCAATGTTTCATTATGACATGGTTTTAATTGATACCAATCATAATTTAAATGAATTAAATTTAGTTGTTTTAGATGCCGCCGACAATATTTTATTTGTCATGGAAAATGACCCTATGGATTTAAAAAATATGAAGAGTTTGCTCTCTATTTTTAAAGACTTAGAGAAAACCAATTACAAAATTTTACTAAATAATAGCCGTGATCCTTTTAAGAAATATTTTACTCTTTATGATATGAAAACCATTATCAAAAACAATATTGACTATGAAATTTCATCAGAGTTCTTTTTAAAAAATATGGATGCCTATGTTATGAATGGTGAAATTCCTATGTTACAACCAAAAGCTCCTAATATTTTTAATAAGGATTATACGACCATGATGAATTTAGCAGTCAATTTTTTAGGAGGGGATAATAATGAGCAAAATTAGTTTAATTGAAGCTTTTAATATTGAAAGAAAGAAACCAAAATTTAATGATGTAAGCGACTATGAAGTCTTTCCTGATAAAAAACTATTAGATGAATTACGGGTTAAAATTGTTGAAAACTTAATTGACCAAGAAATACCAGAAGATAAACTTTTACAACAATTTATTAATGATGAAATAGATAAATCTATTGAAGGATATGATTTAACTAACTTAGAAAGAAGTCATTTATATAACTTAATTGATAATGAAATTAATGGCTATGGACCTTTAACAGAACTTTTAGAAGATAAAAATATTACAGAAATAATGGTGAATAGTCCTAAAGAAATATATATTGAAATTGATGGTCAACTTATTAAAGATGAAAGTGTTTCTTTTATTAACGATGAACATATTATAAGAACTATCGAAAGAATGATAGGACCTATGGGGAGAACCATTGATGCGACAAACCCAATGGTCGATTCTAGACTTAAAGATGGTTCCCGTATTAATGCGGTTATTCCTCCTTTATCTACGAAAGGACCTATTATTACTATTCGTAAATTTAAAAAAGAAATGACGAGTGCCGATGACATGATAAGAATAGGGTCGATGACTCCTTATATGGCCACATTTCTAGAAGCTGCCGTCAAAGGAAAATGTAACATCATTATTTGTGGTGGTACGGGTTCAGGTAAAACAACCCTTTTAAATATTTTAAGTAGTTTTATTCCCGACAATGAACGTATTATTACTATTGAAGACGCGGCTGAGTTAAAGCTTGAAAAAGAACACGTCATTTCTTTGGAAACAAGAGTGACTAACTATGATAATGAAGGGGAAATTACCATTCGTGACTTAGTAATTAACGCCCTTCGTATGCGACCTGACCGTATCATTGTTGGTGAAGTTCGTGGTAAGGAAGCTTTTGATATGCTTCAAGCCATGAACACAGGACATGAAGGCTCTTTAACCACTCTTCACGCAAACGGGGCTAAAGATGCTTTAAACCGTTTAGAAACTATGGTGTTAATGAGTGGACTTGATATTCCTATTAAAGCTATCAGAGAGTATATTGTTAGTGCCATAGACCTCGTTGTCAATATCGAAAGAATGAACGATGGTAAAAGAAAAGTAACATCGATATGTGAACTCGAAAGTTTTCATGATGGCGATATTAACTTAAAAGAAATCTTTGCTTTCCATCAAAAAGGCTTAACCGACAATGGCGAAGTAGATGGCGAATATATTTTATATGATAAAGAAGTACCAAAAGTTTATAAAAAAATTGCTTCCAGGGGTATCACTGAAATTGATGAAATGTTTCATATAAAATAGGAAAGGAGGTATGTTATGGAGTACTCATTACAAATTGTTATCACGCAAGGAATTATGATTATCATATTGCTTTTGCTTATCGTTTATTTATTACACCAAAAAAGGGCAATCAAACTCCAAAAAAGATTTGATGCCTTCACATTAAAAAGTGTTGTCGATGAAGAAAAAAGTATTTTTGACCATATTATGAATTTTCTTTATAAAGTGATGAAAAAAGTAACCAGTCTTTTAAGCCACTCAGAGGTTTTAAAGAAACATAGCCTTCGTTATGACAAATTTATTAAATACGAAAATAAAGATAAAGTCTCTTCCATGGATTATATGACCGTGAAGTTTTTCACGGGGTTACTACTTGTTATTTTAAGTTTTGTTTCCTCGATGTTTCAACTTACTTCTTTATCATTACCTTTTATGTTTTTGGTATTTATCTTAGGCTTTTATATCCCTGATGTTTTCCTTTATATTGGTTTTCAAAAAAAGAGAAAGAAAATCGAAGAAGATTTATTAAAAGCTATTATTATTATGAATAACAGTTTTAAATCGGGTCGAAATATCATGCAGGCGGTGGTGATTGTAAGAGATGAGTTAGAAGGACCTATTAGTGATGAATTTAAAAAAATATATATGGATATGACATATGGCTTATCTATCGAAGTTGTTTTTGACCGTTTTTATAACCGTGTCAAATTAGATGACGCGAAATATATTGCCAGTTCTTTAACTCTTTTAAATAAAACCGGTGGTAATATTGTCAAAGTCTTTGGAACAATTGAAAAATCTTTCTTTAGTAAAAAGAAACTTAAACAAGAAATGCAAAGTTTAACGAGTGCTTCAATCTTTGTTTATCGTACACTTTGTGTGATGCCTTTTTTGTTTATTTTAGCGATTTACATTTTAAATCCAACTTATTTTACCCCAATGTTTGAAACTACTTTAGGACGTATTTTACTTTTCATCACCGTTTTATTTTATAGTTTATATATCTTTATTATCAAACGTGTCATGGAGGTGAAGATGTAATGAAAAAAAATAGTATTGTAAAAAAAATATACTTAGATAGTACCATAAAAAAAATAACCAAAAAGGTAAAGCTTTTAGGGATTGATTGCAAATATGACCCCATTGATTTATTAAATACTCGTTTAATGTTAAGTCTTATTTTATTTGTAATTATCTTAATATTCTTTAAAAATGGCTTTTTCATGGCACCAATCTCAGTCGTTCTTTTTCATTTTTTAAGTGAATATTTTATTCTTGATTTACCTATTAAAAAAAGAGAAGAAAAACTAGAAGAAGAAGCTATTTTCTTTTTTGAAGTTCTTGCCTTAACCTTAGAAAGTGGTCGTAACTTAACATCTTCTTTAACCATTACAAGTAAAAATGTGGATAGTGAGTTATCAAGAGAGTTTCAAAAATCTTTAAGTGAAATGCGTCTTGGTAAAAGTTTTCCGGAAGCTATGACCAGCATGAAAGAAAGAATACCAAGTGATGCCATTAATAATGCTATTTTAAATATTGTTCAAGCCAGTGTCTTTGGTAATAGTATTGAAGAATCTTTAAATAACCAACTTGATTTTTTAAGAGATAAAAGAGTTTTGGAAATCAAAGGACGTATTGGAAAACTTCCTACTAAAATAAGTATCATTTCCGTGTTGTTTTTCATTCCTATTATCTTACTTGTGATTTTATCACCTGTTTTAATCGAGTTTTTAGGGGGTGTTTAGATAATGTTAAATAAAAAGGGCATGACACTTCTAGAAATTATTATCAGCATTGCCCTTATCTCGGTAGTCATGTTATTTTTATTTAGTCTTTTAAATGATATTCAATACGAATCTAAACACACATCTTATGCAAAAGATTTTCTAGTCAGTAGGGCGACGATTATTAAAGACGTTCAAGAAGATATTTTAAATAATAACATTACGAATGTTATGCAAGTGAGTTCAAATGAAAATAAAACAGATGTACATTTTTTTAAAAATGATACTTCAATAATGAATTTAGAAGTAGAAAGTAAAAAAATAACTTATCAAAATGCCACTGGAGAAGTAGAAAGTTTTTCTTTAACTCAAGATAATGATGAAGAGGTATTTGATTTTGCTAACATAAAAGTTACACCTTATGAAGGAAGTAAAATTTATAAGCCAGTTGATACCGATGGCGATGGCATTTGTAATGTTAACTGTGGCAACAATAGTACTAAAAATGATGCTTATGCTATTGAACCTGACTTTAAATATTATCATGTTATCATTCCTGTTTTAACGGGAGCTAGTGATAACGCCATTGACGATTTAGAATTTTTCTTTTTAGTCAAAAAGTAAGGAGGTAAGTCATGAAAAAAAACGGTTTTGTCTTTATTGAAACCATTGTTGTAACGGGCTTTTTAATTACTTCTTTAATGGTTTTATATACATTATTTGTCGCGACAAATAATAGAGAAACAAGAAAATTAAGATATGATGATCCTCCAAAAATTTATGAGACGTATTATTTATATCGATATTTAGAAAGTTTTAAATTAAGTGATTTAGTAGATAATTTAAAAGAAGGTAAAAGTAATTATGAGACCATTTATCGTAGTCGCGCTAATCTTTTTCCAGATTATGAAAAAGAAAGTGCTTTTTTTGAAAATATGTGGGCTGAGCTTCATGTTGAAGCCATTTACTTAATTCCTTCTAAAGTTTCCGAAATAATAACTTGCCCTAAGGGAAAATATACGACGATTTGTACAGATCAAAATTTAATGAGTTATTTAAATACATTAGATGATGATGATGAGAATGTTTTCTATTTTGTAGTGGAGTATAAACATAAAAAAGATGGCACGACTTGTGAACAAAAAGATTGTTTTTACTATTTTTCTCATTACAAAATAACGACTTAATAAGTGAGAGAGGTATATATGAAAAGAAATAAAATAAAAAGTGGTTTTACTTTAACCGAATTACTCGCAGTAATATGCGTGATGGCAATTATTATAACGATTGCTGTGCCAACTTATTTAGCAATTACTGATCGAATCAAAAATAATATTTATCAATCTAAGATAGCCAATATTAAGGCAAAAGCGAGTGTTTATGCTGAGGATACGAAAGAAACTATTTTTGATGTTAATACTTTGATAGTAAATGGTTATCTTTCTGCTGATAATGAACAAGGAGAATTTTTAAATCCAGTAAATAACCGTAATATGAGTTGTGATGTGATAAACGCGGTTTATAACAATAATCAATACGATATTTATCTGTCACAAAGTGATGAATGTTTAAGTAAAGAAGATTTAGAAGAAAAATATGGCTTTGTTCATCTAAAATTATTTAAAGATGAAGCTTTAAATGAAGAAGTAAATTATTTTGACAATACCAGTTGGCTTAATGAATCTTCTTTATATGTTAGCTATGTTTTTGATGAAAAATATGATTCTTACAAAGATTATGTTAAAGATGTTGTTTGGACAGGAGAACAAAGTATTTCTTGTTCTATAGATAATTTAGAAGCGTGTAAATATTATAAAGTTGAAACATCTTCTTTAAAAGATTTAACTGTTCATTTTGAAATTCATATTGAAAAAGATAGTATGAATTATGCTAATAAATTAAGTAAAAGAATATTAATTGATAAACAAAAACCAGTTATTTATGAAAATACTTTGGAATTAGATAATGATCTTTTAACCAAAGATAATCGTAAAGTGACTATAAAAACAGATGATGGTAATGGTTCAGGAGTAAAAGAATATACCATTTCAAGTAATGGGACTTGTCAAGATAAAGAATACTCGCCAATTAATGGCGATACCATTACAGCTTATTTAACAAATGGTAAATATTATTTCTGTGTAAAAGATTATGTAGGTAATATATCCGATGCCTTTGCTTTTCAAGTAAAAAATGTGGATGCATCCAGTCCTGAAATAACTAAAATTAGAGAATCAGGAACTACATATGCTAATAGTAGTTATTATAAAGATTTAAACATCATTGTTAATACGAGTGATGATAACAAAGTAGAAGAAGTTCAGTATTGCTTAACAACTAGTAAAAATTCTTGTAATCCTGATTTAAAAGCAGATGTGGATAATAATGGTACTGCTACAATAAGTATCAGTGATAGTGATAAAGAGCAAAAAATATGTGCTAAAGCTGTTGATAAAGCTGGTAACCAAAGTGATGTAAGTTGCTATGGATATTTCTGGAAAAAAGGCAATATTAAAGTGTCTGATGCCTGTCAGATGTGTAATTCACAAAATGGTTACTGCAATTATGAAAATGGTGTTTATATAAAATATGGTAATTATTTATTTACTCTCTATCGTAATGATATTGTCACAAATTCTTGCTATGGCTTTACCAATGCAGGTACAATGCCTTTAATTAATACTTTCTGTTGTGATCAAGGAGTATGTCATTCTGAATTTGTTTATAGTGAAAGTGTTGGCATATATAAATCTTTAAAAGCTTATTATAATCAATTACCAGAAACAAGAATAAATTATTTAAATCAAGTAGATTATTTATTTGGATCTGTTAGTAGCAATTCTTTTTCAAATGGAGTGAATCCTGTTAAAAATAATGGTAGTGATAGACACGAAATTAAAACGTTTAGTTTAGATACTTTCCCAACGACTGTTAACCAAGGTTATACCTATGGACTTCCAAGTGAATTTCTTTTAGATGTTACTTGCCAAGTAGGAGACATTTCTTATAGTCGTATTGAAGGCGATAATTTTGAAGTTAATAAATCTTATGAAGTCGTTTGTCGAAGAAAAATAGAAGAACCAGCGGATGTTAAAGAAGATGATGAAGATGATGTGGTAATTGATGAAGATAATAACGATGATGATCTAGAAGATAATCTAGAAGAACCAACAGAACCTGTCCCATCAGAACCAAAATATGAAGAAATTAGAAGAACTTTTAAAGTCGTTTCTAATCCGGATTTAGTAGGTGGAAATGTTGGTAGTGCTGGTGTTACAAGTTTAGGTACGGGTTATATTGCTTGGAAATCTAATCCCGTTCGACAAAAGGTAACTTATGGACTTTTAGATATCATGGAATATCAAATGATTCGAAATAAACTTTATGCTCGTGATATGCAAACTTTAATTTCTACTGTCGTGGATGCCGTTGTTTATTCTAAAGACAACAGTGGTAACTGGAATTTATCTTTTGGTCATGATGGTCGCAATTCAGATATCAGTGCCATTTATGTTACGAATGCTGGTTATTATGCTGTAACACCAATGGATTATGGTGCACGTAATGCGGTTATGACTGTACCATTTAATAAAAATGTTTCTATTATAAGGGGTACCGGAACAAAAAGTGACCCATTTGTAATTGGATAGGAGAAAGTTATGAAAAAAAGAAATTGGATAATTCTTATCATCGCGATTGTTATTATTTTAACGTTACTCGTTGTTGTATTTTGGAAATATCATGATAAAAATGAAAATAATATTTATTTTCAAGACAAAACAACTATCATTGCTAGTGAAGATGTTTTATCAAAACAAAAAGATAGAGATAATGAGATCAGAACTTACTTAGAAGACAAAAGTTACACTTTAGATAATCCTAAAGTATTACAAAATCCTTACTATATTGCTCCTTTAACAGCTCTTGTTATTTTTAATACTAGTGATGAAGAGGAAATAGAGGTTTATGTTAACAATATTTTATTAACTACATATGAAAAGAGTAAGAAACATTCTATTGCTATCTATGGTTTAAAAGTAAATTTCAAAAATGAAGTATTATTAAAGACAAAAAGCGGTAAAGAAAAGACATTATATTTTCAAACAGAAGAATATAAAGGTCAAGTATTTCAAACAGAAATAAAAAATACCTTAACAAAAGATAATTTCTATTTTGTATCTGCACCTATGGGTCTTGGAATATCTGCTATTGATGCGGAAGGCACCTTAGTATGGTATTTAACAGAAACCTATAATCAAGATATTGAATTTTTACAAAATGGTCATATTTTAGTAAGTAATGCTGAATCATCTGGTAATGAATTTGGTTTTACTGGCTTCGTTGAAGTAGATTATCTTGGTAAAATTTATCATAACTATGTTTTAGAAAATACTTATCATCATGAAGTAAATGAATTAAAAGATGGCAATCTAATGGTTTTAGGTGATTCTAATTTAAAAGACGCTTCTCAAGCTTTCATATATACCATAGACCGAAATAGTGCTAAAGTATTAAATAGTTTAAATATATTTGAATTTCTTTATTCGATTGATAGTAATGTAACAGAAAACTTAAGAGGCAAAGATTTTATTATTAACTCTATAGATTACCACGAAGATACCGATGAAATGATCTTGTCTTTAAGAGGACTAAATACAGTTATGAGTATTCAATATAAAGATAAAAAAATCAATTGGATTTTTGGTAGTGATGAAATATGGCAAGGAAATTTTAAGCCATATTTATTAACCGTTTCATCTAATACAAGATATCCTTTAGGACAACATACTGCCTTTTTAACAGCAGATGGTTATTTAGGTATTTTCAATAATGATTTTGATATGTATCATACGGTTACCGATACTTCATTAAATAACTTTAAAAATAATTATTCAAGTGGTACTTTATATCAAATTTCTAATCATACCATTAAGGCTTTATATGAATATACTAGTGAAGATCGCAGTTTTAACTATGCATTAGGAAGTTTTAATTATACGAAAGATAATCATAAACTCGTTAATTTTGGTTGGAATTTTAAAAAAGAAGCTTTTGAACAAAATCTTAACTTATACGATTATTTTGGTTATACTTATTCAAGGATTTTAGAGTTTAATGAAAATAACGAAGAAGTATTTAATGCTACTATTGATCAATCTATTTATCGTGCTTTTAAAAATAGTTTTTATGAAGATAATACTTCTAATTATCAAGTTGTGGATTACTCTTTAGTTAGTAATATTCCTTATAATGAATTAAAAGAAATTGATAATGATACTTTAAAAGAAATGCTTGTTAATGTCGATGATTCTAATTATGAATATACGATTTCTAAAAATAGTGTTGTCATAAATGCCATTTTTGATGATTTAAATGATGTTTCTTTCATTTTTGTAGGTAAAGATAAAAACTATTTATTTAATTATAAACCTGCTAGAGAATCCGCTCAAAAAGTTATTCATTTAAATTTAACAGGCCAATATGCCGTTTATTTAAAAATCGACGATAAGATTTATGATGATGGTAAGATTATAGATTTTTCATAAAATTTAAAATAATTTATTGTTATTGCTTTTTGGTATAAAGAAATAATAATCCCAATGTAACCAGTTCAAAAATGCCAAAGAGTAAAGGTAAAATTTCATACAAAAATAATTCTTTGGGATAATAAATTCCACAAAGTAAAGTGACAAGATAAAGAAGAAAAAGTAAAATAGGAAAAGTAAATTTTAAACCTTTTTTAGGTAAGCATTCCTTTAAGTTATTGCCGGCGATAGATAATGTCATAAATAAATCAAATAGCCAGGCAATAGAAATAATGTTTTCTACTTTTTCAATAAAATTAAATAATTTAATTTTCTTTAAAGTCATATATTCCGGATAACGATAGATTTTGATAAGGTTAGGACCTAAAACGCCTATGATGAAAAGAGCAATAACAATGACTGTCAAAGAGGAAAACAAATATTTTAGAACATATTTGTTTTTTTTCGCTTCAGCATTAAGTAAAAGTAAAAAAGGGGCGGTACTATAAAAAGTATAATATAAAGTACCTTTAAGTAAAGAAGAGGTGTTTGTTGTTAAAATGGGTAAAAAGGATTCTACTTTAAAATATTTTATTAATCCAAAACCTGCAAAGATAAACAAAACTAAAGAAATAGGCATTAAAATTTCTCCTACTTTAGAAATAGTGGATAACCCTTTTTTACAAGCCCGATAGACTAAGAAAGGAATCGGTAAGGAGATAAAATATATGGGAGATTTAAGTAAGAAAAAAGAATCGGCAAATGTTTGAAAAACAAAGGCTATTTGAGTATAAATTAAAATATTAAAAAGGAAAAAGGTAAATAACAGTAAATATTTTAAAAGACTGTTATTTTTTTTAAGAGGAATAAGGTCAATCTTGTTTTTGAGCTTCCCATAAAGGTAGATAATGCCTACTCCCAGAATCGTTCCTAAAATGGCACATATATATGCATCTTTTCCCGTTAGTTTTAAAAGATAAGAAAAGCCAAAACCTAAGAAAAAAACACGACCTAAAAAATAAGATAAAACAAACATTTTACGTTCATTCATTTGGATTCACCTTAAAAATTAACCCATTTTTATTGATATCTAAATTAACATGAATCACTGTATCTTTTAAATACCAATTTGTTAATTCTTTCCTTTCTTTCTTATAATAAATATTTTGAACTTCTAACACGTCACTTTGCAGATTTTTAATTTTTCTTACTAAATTATTTATTTCTTTTTTAATTTCCTCACTAAAAGTGCGACTTAACTCTTCATAACTTGAAGACGTACGAAAATCAGTTTCACAGTTATCTTCGATAATGCTTCCTTTTAAAGAAGAATCTATCATAATATTTTCTTCTTCCACACTTATATCTGTGTCACGATTATGATATAAATCAATGGTAATATCTTTATCTTCTTTAGAAGGACAAGACATTTTAATGTAAGTGTTATCACTCGTATTTTTAAGTAAATTAAATAAAGAAGTTTCTTTTTCGTCTAATTTTCCAACCATTTGATAGCCTTTAAACAAAGCCATTCCCGAAAGTATAAAAGAGTCTTCATCCTTTTTTATTGTATTTAAGTAAGCATCTTTTTCTTTAGCTACAAAGTTATTCATCAACGTTTCAAAATCCATATTAATCGCGACATTTGGCGTAGAACGATTATTGTTAAGAGCTTTTTCTAGGGCTTCGGATGTCACCGGAGAAGATTCATTTTCATTTTCGAGTACTAAAGATGCTTTACTATCTAAAACAATAAGAGGATAAAAGATATTTCTGATATTAGGCTCTCTTAAAATGTAATCTGTCACATCTTGCATATGGCTTTCAGCAATCTCTTCACTAAATAAAATTACTTTAATATGAGCAAAATAAGCTTCTTTATGAATTTTTAAGCTCGCATTTGCGAAGGCTTCTGAGATCGTATTTCCATTTGCTTTTATATAAAAAGCTTTTTCATCCTCTTCTTTTTGACTGTCCAAAACCTCAAAAGTAACCTCATAATCAGTTTCATAGTCAATGGCAATTCCAGAGATAATAGCTAAATCATTTAATTCTTGATAGTCATAACATCCTCCTAAAAAAAGGGTGATAAGAAGAATAAAAAGTATTTTTTTCATTTGGTTATCCTCCTTTGTTTAGTGAAGTTTTGCTCGGTAAGTAAAGGACTTCTTTCTGTGTTTTTAGAAAATGTTTTTTTAAGAAGACCTTGCATTAAATACTTGAGGTCAAAAGGTGCTAAAGGATAAAAATAAGGTTCGTCTAGTGTTTTAATTTCAATGACATGAATGAGAAAATAAATAAAGGCTAAAACGATTCCATAAAGGCCATACAAGGCCGCGGCAAAAAGAAAAATAATTCTAAAATAACGAGCCGCATCAACAAGTTCTGTTTCAGTAAATATTAAACTTGTAATAAAGGTAAAGGCAATAACGATAATCATAATCGGACTAACAAATCCGGCAGATACCGCAGCTTCACCAAGGATTAAAGCCCCGAGTATTGAAATGGCACTCCCGTAAGTGTTAGGAAAACGAATATCACTTTCTCTTAAAATCTCATAAATAAAAAGCATTAAAATAGCTTCTACCAAAGTGGGGAAAGGCACATTACTTCGCTGAGCTGCAAAATTAATAAGTAAAGAAGAGGGAATTGTTTCGGGATTATAATTAATAAGCGCGATGTAAAGTCCAGGCGCCATCATTGTTATAAAAAAACACATAAAACGTAATACTTTTAAAAAGTTAATATTATTTGTTTTACGATAATCATCACTGACCGGGTTAATAAAATCACTAAAAAAAGCTGGCAAGATAAGAGCAAAAGGAGAAGTATCTACTAAAATAACTATTTTACCAGCCATTAAAGCACTAGATACATAATCCGGTCTTTCTGTTTTAATAACTGTAGGGAAATGCGTTTTATTTTCTTCTTCAAGATATTCGGCAATAACCCCTGAATCAATAATGCCATCAATATCTATTTTTTTAAGTTCTTTATAAATTTTATCGAGGCTATCTTTTTTGACTATATCATCAAAATATAAAATATTTAAAGTTGTACAAGTTTTTCTACCTATGACAACATTTAAGGCTTTCAAAGTACTTGATTTGATTCTTCTTTTAACGAGTCCTAAGTTAATTTGAATATTTTCTGTAAAAGCATCTTTAGGGCCAAAAACAGCTTGTTCTGTTTTAGCTTCGGGTATCCCTCTTGTAATGTCTGCTTTGGTTTCTAAAGCTAAAATCTCGTTACCTTTAATAACAATGGTAAAGCCATTGGTAATATAAAATTCGATTTCATCGGCTTTATTTAAAATTAAAGTATGGGGAGCCGGAATTAAACTTTGAATATCTTTAAATGATTTCTTTTTTAAGGCTGTTAAAAGAGTAATGTTTTTTAAAATATAATCGTTAACTTTATCACTACCGGTGACACTTTCTAAATATAAAACATATAATGTTGTCCGGTAGTTTATCTTGATTTTTTTAACAACAAAATCGGTATTGTTTTCAAATTGTTTTTCTATTTGCCCTAAAATTTTGTTTTGCATAGATATCACCATTTTTAATATGAAACAAAGGTAAAAAATTTATGCGTTTCTTGAAAAAAAAGTCTTCATATGATACTCTTTTAAAAAGAAAGCGATGATCTTATGAAAGTACGTATTGAAAAATTTGATTATGAAGGAAGAGGTCTTTGTCATATCGATGGTAAAGTAACTTTTGTTCCTAAAGCTTTAAAAGGCGAAGTTGTCGATATTAATTTGGAAAAGAGTGAAAAACATTATAACATAGCTAAACTTAATGAAATAATAGAGAAAAGTCCGGAAAGAATTCCTTCTTTTTGTCCTTACAGTAGTCTTTGTGGAGGTTGTTCTTTTTCTCATCTTTCTTATGAAAATTCTTTAAAGTATAAAAAAGAAATTATCAGTGATTTATTAAAACAAAATAATATTTCTTTTTCCTCTTTAGAAATTGTTCCTTCAAGACCTGTTTTAGGTTATCGTAATAAAGTGAGTTTAAAAGTACAAGAAGGAGAGTTTGGCTACTACGAAGAACAAAGTCATCATTTTATTCCTATTAAAACTTGTTATTTATTAAGTACTTTTATTGAGAGTCTTTTAAAAGATTTTTCTATGTTTCATTTTCAAAATGGAGAACTTGTCATTCAAACAAATAGTAAAGGGGATATGCTTTTAAATATTAAAACACAGGATAAAATTTCTATTTTAGAAGAATTAACTAAAAAGCACTCTATTAAAGGTATTTTACTCAATAATAAACTGGTTTATGGGACTAATATTTTAGAAGAACAAAGAGAAAATATTCGTTATCGATATTCTTTTCATTCCTTCTTTCAAGTAAATGCCTATATTTCAGAAAAGATAAAAGAAGATGTTATGAAATATGTCAATGAAAAAGATGAAGTATATGATCTTTACTGTGGGGTTGGTTTCTTTTCTCTTCCTTTAGCTTTAAAAGCAAAGAGCGTGATAGGCATTGAAGAAAATAAAGAAGCTATTTTAATGGCTTTAGAAAATGCTCGTTTAAATGAAATAGAAAATGTATCTTTTAATGTGGGTAAAGTGGAAGATATTTTACCTAAGGTAAAACATAATGTCACCCTTTCTTTAGTAGACCCACCAAGAAGTGGTTTAAAACCTATTGTGATAAAGACACTTATTGATTCTAATATTCCTAAAATTTTATATGTCTCTTGTAACCCTTTAACATTAGTAAGAGATTTAAAAGAGTTTACTAAATATTATGAAATTGAATCCATAAAGCTTTATGACATGTTCTCTTATAGTAAACATGTAGAAACTCTTTGTGTGATGAAAAGAAAATAATAACTGAAATGAGGTGTAAAATATGTCTAAATGGTACGACAAACCTATTAGAGTTTTATCTCTTAAGAGAGAGATTGACTATATAATGTGTATTGATGAGAATGGTAGTAGTAGTAATTTAACTTATGTATTGAAACAAATATCGAATGAAAAAGAATTATCTGAAGATGATAAATACTTTACTATTACAGGATGTATTTTTACAAAAGACGACTATTTTAATTCTAAAAGATTAATAAAGTCACTAAAAAATAAATATTGGAATAATGGAGTGTTTTACGATACTAAATCAAAACGAGATAAGGAAATATGTTTTCATTCAAGAGATATTAGAAAACATAATGGATGTTTTAATGACAATATTATTAATTACAATGAATTTATGATTGACTTATCAGATACTATGAAAGATATAAAATGTAAAATTATTTCAATAAGTGTTAATATTTATGAATATTTAAAGAAAGGCTATACTCATAACATTTATAATGTTGCGTTTGATTTCCTATTAGAAAGGTATATTTATGATACTGAAAATAACAAAAAAGGAATTATAATGCTTGAAGCAAGAGGAAAAGAAGAAGATAAAGAATTATTAAAACATATTAGTAAGGTTATTAATCATACTGGTACCAAGAAAATAAGTTCAAAAGAGTTAAAAAATAAAATTGATGGTGTTTATTTTAATCCTAAATGGAATGAGGATTATAATTTTACTTATGTTGGATTGGAAATAACAGATTTATTCTCATATCCAATACATAAATACATTAAAAGAAATATTAAAGATAAGGCATTTCTAATATTTGAAGATAAAATTGTAGGATATCCAAATTATAATAATAAAGGAATAAAAATCTTTCCTCCAAACAAAAAATAAGAACTGGATAAACCAGTTCTTACCGTCCGCGATACCACGAACCCCAAGCAAATATATTGCTCTTGACATAATTAATGTAGCAAATAAATTGATATTTGTCAACAATTATGCTTTTATAGTATATGCTTAAGTTGCTTGAAATATGCATATTTAGAAATTAATAAAAATAATGTTGGTTTAAATAAATAAGCTAGTAAAGCATTTAAAAGAGTGTATAATTTCTGTGGATTTATTTGAGGGAAGAAAATTTTATATGATATACTAACATGGGAGTTGATATTATGATTGAAAGCTTAGAGCAATTAATTGATAATGCAAACCAAATTAAAAATGAAACTGAAAGAGTTAATTACGTTATGAATTATTTTCTTCAAAATGTTGAATACGATTATGGCTATTTATTAGCAAAGGGATATTTGCAAGGAACTATTTCTGGAGTTACGTTTACAGACGAAAATCATAAGCCATTTTTATCCAAAAATCCATTTTCTATTGGAAAAAGAATAATAAATTGTAATGGAAAAGAAATGATATGCGATGATAGCTATTGTTCAACCGCAAATATCGTAAATGGTAAATCCTCTTTATTTGATGAAGTTACTCATTTATTAAATTCTTGTGAGGGAGATAAGGATAAATTTATTTTGGAACTTTATGATTTATTTACTGAAGAATTAAGTAAACATACTGATAATGATGAAATAATTACAAAAAATGTGTTTGACATTGTCAAAAAATATCGAGAAAGTATGAATACAGGTAAAATTTTAAACAATGAAAATGTAAATTATTTTATAGCACCTGATATTAAAGAAGTAATGCTAAATTTTATGATTTATCCTCAAAAATATATGCCACAAATTATTGAAAATGGTTTAATTAAAAAAGGTGTTTGTGAACATTATGCAAATTATTTTGCTGAAATTTTGCCTCAAATAGGTATTCCCTGTGTCAGAATAGATGGTACAAGTGAGTTAGGTCATGCTTGGAATGCAGCTATCGTTGATGGAAAATTAAAGTCTATTGATTTAACAAGAGCTGTTTTCATTCGTGACAAATGGAAGGGAATATCAAAAGAACAAACAAGTGCTGATTGGTTGTTGGCTGATTTTTCAGATACATTTAGATGGCAAGTTACAAGAACAATTGATGGTGTTGGCGTAGATGAAAATTATAAATCTATTCCACTAGGATATATAGTTAATGGCGATAATTTTAATGAAGAAATTATGACTAATTTAGTTATGAAATATACAAATCAATTTGAATGGCGAGGAAGAAAATAAAAACATATTTGTAATAAAGATAATTCTTGTTATGATTTCTTTTTAATATTATGTCTTTAAAATAAGAAAGATAGAGGTTATTTCTAATGAATTTTAATATTGAAAAAGTAAAGATTTTTGTTTCTATTCCAAAGAAAAATGTGGAAGAGGTAAGAAACGTTATATGTAAAACAGACGCGGGCATTATTGGAAATTATTCTTGTTGTACCTCTTCTGTAAGTTCTGTGGGAACTTTTAAGCCAAATGATAAGGCTAATCCTTATATAGGAAGTTCAAATACTTTGGAATGTGTGGACGAAGAAATTTTATCTTTTATTTGTGATGTCGATAAAGTGAAAAATGTCTTAACAGAATTAAGAAAAGTTCATCCTTATGAAGAACCAGCCATTGATATTGTGCCTTTAATAGATGAAAAATATTTTAAATAAAGGGGATAAATATGAAAATACTAATTGTTGAAGATGAAAAAAGTTTAGCCGATATTTTAAAAGAAGCCTTAGAAAAGGAAAACTACCAAGTTGATGTTTCCTATGATGGCGAAAGTGGTGAAGAAAAAGCTCTTACTTTGGGATATGATTTAATCTTATTAGACGTTATGCTACCTTTAAAAGATGGTTTTAGTATTTTAAAATCATTAGAAAAAAATAAAATAAAAAGTAAAGTCATTATGCTTACCGCAAGAGGTTCTTTAGAAGATAAATTAGAAGGCTTAGAAGGCGGCGCAAAAGACTATATTACTAAGCCATTTCACATCGAAGAAGTGGTCGCTCGTGTAAATATTCAACTTGGTAAAGTAAATAATAAAATGGTTTTTGAAGATTTAGAACTTGATACTTCTAAACTTACCTTATCCCACATTAAAACTCATGAAAGTGTTACTTTAGTTCGCAAAGAATTTTTACTTTTAGAATATTTCTTTAATAATCCTCATCAAGTTTTAAGCAAAGAAAGTATTTATGAAAAAATATGGGGTTATGATAATGAAAGCGAATCAAACAATTTAGAAGCTTACTTATCATTTTTAAGACGTAAAATAAAAGCTATCAATTCTTGTGTCACGATTAAGGCTGTTCGCGGAATGGGTTATAAGTTAGAAGGATGTAAATGAAAAAATTAAATCAAAAAGTTTTTATTACGCTTTATGCGGTCTTATCCCTTTTTATGTTAAGTGTTTTAGTTATTTTTGAAGTACAAAATTATGTTAAAGAAGAAAAAAATGTGGAAGAAACTTTAAGAATACCAAACGATAATAAAAATGATCCTTCTAAAAAAGATAATCTTCCAATGATGAATAGAAAAGTTTACTCTGTATTACTCGGAAATGATAATCAAATTTTAGAAATTATGAATCATAATATAGATGGTTTAACCGATGAAGAAATAGAAAACATCGCGAAAGATATACTTTCAAAAAAAGAGTTAAAAGAAAATAAAGTTGGCAATCTTTATTTAGAGGATTATGTTTATACGCTCAATAATAATGAACTTATCTTTATGGATAATGAAAATTTAAAGAATAATTTATTACATTCCTTATTAATGAAAATCATTTTCTTTATTTTCTTTGAGTTTATTTTGCTTTTTCTTGTTAAAGAACTAACTGAGAAAATTACCAAACCAGCATATGAAGCCTTGCAAAAGCAAAAAGATTTTATTGCTGATGCTTCTCATGAATTAAAAACGCCTTTGTCAGTTATTATAGCTAGTACAGAAATGCTAGACAAAGAAATAAAAGATAACAAATGGCTTTCCAATATTCAAAAAGAAAGTTTAGGTATGCAAGAACTTGTACATTCCCTTTTGATTCTTGCCACGAGTGAAGAAGGCAATCTTTATAAGTTTGAAAATAAAAATCTTTCAAGATTACTTGAACTTTCTTGTCTTACATTTGAAGTAAAGGCTTATGAAAAAAATATTAAATTAAAAACAAATATAAAAAAGGATATTTTTGCTAAAATAGATGAAAATAAAATGAAAGAAGTAATTGAAATTCTTTTAGATAATGCCATTAGTCATTCTTTAGAAGAAACAACCATTTTGGTTAACTTAACAGAAAATAATAAAGAAATTATTTTAACCGTTATAAATGAAGGTGATTTAATTTCTAAAGAAGATGAAGAAAAAATCTTTGAACGTTTTTATCGCATGGATACATCAAGAGAAAGAACGAAAGGACATTTTGGTTTAGGCCTTGCTATTGCCAAAAATATTGTTTTATCTCATCATGGAAAAATAAAAGCGTATTCTAAAGATAAAAAAACATATTTTGAAGTTTATTTGCAAAAATAGACTTTTTTTAATGTTCATTTAATAAATGTTTTATATCATGTATATGTGGCAAGGAAAGGAAGCGTGTTAAAATGCAAAGAAAAACAAAAAATATAATAAGTGTTTGCCTAATTATCGTTATAGTTACCTTAATGGGATTAACAACTTATTTTGGTATTAAAGCCACAAAAGAAAATAATGAATCCGTTATGTCAGGTAATATGCCTAGTCAGAATAATGGTTCAATGAACGAAAATAGTCAAACAGAAAATAATCAAGGTATGGGAACGCCACCTGAAAAGCCAGATGGTGATACTTCAAATAATACACCACCTGAGAAACCAGAGGGTGAAGAAGAAAATAGTACTCCTCCCGAAAAGCCAGATGAATCAAGTGGTAATGTAAGTGATAATACTAATGAAAGTACTGATAATAATATGGGAACACCACCAAGCATGGGAGATAATAAAATGCCTTCTATGCCAGCGAGTACAAATAATGAAACTAAAACGGTTGCCACTTTCTATATTTGTTCTTTCGGTGTTTTAAGTGTTTTACTTATGAGTATTATCCTATATTTAATTTTATCTCACTTAAATGAAAAGAAAATGAAAGAAACTTTCTACAATAAAGATAAAATTACTATTTATACTTTAAGTATTATTCTTTTAAGTATTTTATCAACATTTACTTGGGTTGTGGTAACCAATAATTATTTAACATCTAGTAGTGCAAATTCTAACACTGAAATGAATGGTCCATCCGGTAATAATGTTGGAAACGTCACTTATGAAAGTGTTAAAGAAATAACAAGTGATGAGAGGATCACAGAAGGGGAATATACTTCAACTTCAGAAAGTGAAAATGCCATTTTAGTAACGGGTGAACAAGAAACAACTTTAGAAAACATCACAGTTTCAAAAACAGGAGATTCTAATGGGGGAGATAGTACGAGTTTTTACGGAAATAACTCAGCTATTTTAGCTAAAGATAGGGCGAGTTTAACCTTAAGAAATATTAATGTAACAACGGATGCCACCGGTGCTAACGGTGTTTTCTCTTATGGTGGTAGTGCAACCACAAATAATGAAAATAGTGATGGAACAACCATAAATATTTCAGATAGTACAATTACGACTTCAAAAGATAATTCAGGGGGAATTATGGTCACAGGAGGAGGATATTTAAACGCGACAAACCTAAAAATTAAAACAAGTGGAACCTCTTCGGCTGCTATCAGAAGTGACCGTGGCGGAGGCGTTATGACTGTAAATAAAGGAACTTATGAAACAAGTGGTAAAGGTTCACCAGCCATTTATTCAACCGCTGATATTACCGTATCAAATGCCACTTTAACATCTTCTGCTTCTGAAGGAGTCGTTATCGAAGGAAAAAATAAAGTATCTTTGGATAATGTCACTTTAACAGACACTAATAGTTCTTTAAATGGTTTATCTACAACCTATAAAAATATCTTTATTTATCAATCTATGAGTGGTGATGCGAAAGATGGTGCAGGCGAGTTTACTGCGAAAAATAGTAAAATTACAACAAATAAAGGTGATACTTTCTATATTACAAATACAACAGCTATTATAAATTTAACAAATAATACCATTGTAAATAATGATAAAACGGGGTATTTCTTACGAGTTCAAAAAGACTCTTGGGGAAACTCTGGCCAAAATGGAGGCGTAGTAACTCTTAATTTAACAAATCAAAAAGCTTCTGGTAATATTTATGTGGATAGTATTTCTACGCTAACTATTAATATGAGTGATAGTTCTTACTTTGAAGGAGCGATTAACGAAGATAACACTGCGAAAGAAATCACTTTAAAATTAGATAAAACCTCAAAGATTAAATTAACTGGAGATACTTATGTAACGACTCTTGAAAACGAATTAACAGATAATAGTAATATTGATTTTAACGGGTATACACTTTATGTAAATAATAAAGCATTATCTTAAAAATCATGCTACAATAATCCTAGAGAGTAGGGATTATTGTGAAAAAGAAAAAAATAATTTTAATATTAACCATCATTTTAATTGGAATAGTTCTTTTAAATGGTGGTTTTTATTTGTTTAAAAAAGAAAAGAACAAAGAGGAGATTCAAGAAACTTTAAATATCACTGCCATGATAACTCTTGATAATCCAGAAGCGAAAGTTTATCCTGACTTTTATTTATTAGAATCAGAAGATGGTCTAACACTTTATAATTTTGAAAATCAAGAACTATTTCAATATAATGAAAAATATTCAAGCTATCAGGTATTAAATAATAATCTTCTTGTCGTTCGAAATAATACCTATTTAAAAATACTTTCTTTAACCGGTGAAGTTTTATTGGCAGGCGAAGAAAACTTTGCTGAACTAAGTAATGAAGAATATTTTTGGGTGAATAATAAACTTTATGACAAAGAATTAAAAGAAATTTATTCTTTAAAAAATGAGGATATTAAACAAATTTCTTCTTATACGGTCATTAATAATATTTTACTTCTTTTCTTTAATAATCAAGAAAATGAAATGATTGATTTAACAACCAAAGAAGTAATGTCTAAATCTTTTACTTCTTATTTTACCTTTGAAAGTCAAAGTGGTCTTCCATCTTATCTTGCTTTATCTTATAACGGTACTTACAAAATCGTGGATACAATGGCTAGAAAAATCATTTTAGATGATGTTACTATTAATGAAAATAATATTTTAAAAAATAAGGACGGTACTTATTACATTTATAACAATAAAATTTATCAAAATCATACTTATATTAATGATAATTATTATATGGATTTTACAGACTGTCAAACCGGTGGAAAGCTGGTAAGTAATGATGGTGATATCATAATAGATACATGTAATTTTTACTATGAAGAACCTTTTAAAGACATTTTTGGGGGCTATGGAGAAAAGGGTAGTTTTTTAAAGATTAAAGATGAGATCATAAATGCTACTCGTTTTCAAACGGTTGGTCAGTATATTATGAGTTATTCTTTTGATAACGAGCAAAATAATATTAAAATTTATAATGAAGCAGGTAAAATTGTAAAGGAAAATATGGAAATCAGTTATTTAAATGACAGCCTTTATGAAGGATATGATTTGGTTACCTCAAAATCTTATTTTTTAGATAAAAATTTAAATATTATTTCCGATGCTTTTTCATATGCGACTTGTCAAAATACTTTTTGTTATACATCTTTAGAAACCGGAGCTAAAACGCTTTGTCAAAATGGTGAAAAAATAAGTGATATTTCCTATAATGATGTCATCTTTTACGATAATCTTATCGTAGCTAAAACTTTATTTCACACTTATCTTTATAAGTTAGACAAAGGAAATAAAATAGATATCAATCAAAAAGAAGTGCTTCCTTTAAATAAGGAAGAAGTTATTGCAACGTATAATCTTCAAAGTATTCAAAAGAAAATAGATGATAATGAAGATTTCTTTGCAAAATATGCTTATCTTGTCACCAAGAATAAATCTCTAAAACCTTACCAAGTGGAAGTTATGAATTTATTTTCCCTTGTTGTCGATGAAAAAAACTATTTAGATGAATTTACTTTTTTGAATAAATTAAAAGAATTAAATATTTCTTATGTTGAAAATATAAGTGCTGGTGTAGCGGCTTTGTATACGGATGGTACTACCACCATAAATTATCATGAAAAATATAAAGGAACAATATATCATGAACTTATGCATTTTATTGATTTTTCTATAAATAAAAAAGATTCTACTAATAATCTTTATAAGTGTGCTAGTGGCGTAACAGTTTCAACTTCTTATTTAAAAGATTGCGAACTACTTTATTTAAATACAAATTTTATCACGGAGGCGGGTGCTGAAGTTTTTGCTGCTAAGTATTATACCAATGAAATGGATTCCTATGCTCCTGCACCTCATATTTTAGAAGCTTTAGAATATATCTTAGGAAGTGAAAGTATTTCTAAATGGTATTTTGAAAGTGATGAATATTTTAAAGAATTATGGTTTCAATTAGGATATTCTAAAGAAGAAGTTACATCATTATTAGAAGCCTTTACCACGCAAACTCAAGTCACTAAAAATATAGATGATAAACAAACTGTTTTAATTATTGATGCTTTAATTGATTTATATAATAAAAAGAAAGATACGACTTTAGAGAGGGATAATACTTTTAAATATATTTTAGCAAGAGTGATACTTGATACGAATGTAAACTCTTCAAAATATGCCACTTTATTAAACAATATTAAGGAAGAATATAAAAACTTACCAACTATTTTTCAAGAAACTTTGAAAGACTATTATTTAACACAGTCTATGGGAGACATCTTAATAAAAGATGATAAGATTTATCTTGTTTTTCTTGCTTATAAAGATAATAAAATAGGGGATGTCATATTAAATTTTGATTTTGAAAACAAGCAAATAGTAAATTTTAATTATTCCGAAAGAGAGTAAATTTAAAAAGAAAAATATGTTATAATCTTTTTAGAAAGGATTTGATTGTATGAAAGTATCTATTTCCTATTTAAAAAGTAAGGAAGACAAATTAACAACCATAAAAAAGATAAATGAAACAACGGGAGATTATTTACACGTTGATTTAATGGATGGCCTTTTTTGTGGGGAAAATAATTATCAAAAAGATGAAGTTTTATCCTTATTAAATGAGAGTACTAAAAAGTTAGATATTCATTTAATGATGAAAAATCCTCTTAATACCATTGTTGATTTAAGTATCTTAAGACCAATGCGTGTGACAATTCCTTGTGAAATAGATAATGTAAAAGATTGTCTTTTATTACTTGATCGTTTAGGCATTCAAAAAGGTTTAGCTATTAATCCTGAAACGGACATCAGTAAGTTAGCTCCTTACTTTAATGAGATTGATTCTATTTTAGTTATGAGTGTCCATCCAGGTAAAGGAGGACAAACTTTTATAGAAACGACTCCAGAAAAACTAAAAAATATAAGAAAATTATTTCATAAAGAAATTTCTGTAGATGGGGGAATTAACGATCACACTATAAAAATGGTAAGTCAATATGTTGATGAAGTGGTAGCGGGATCTTATATTTGTTTAAGTGACAATTATGAAAAAATGGTGAAAAAACTAAAAGATAATTGATTTTATACCTCATAAGGGTATATAATGAAAACGGTGATGCAATATGGCAGAATGTATTCGCAAAAAACATCGAAGCGCCGAGGAAAAGAAAAATTTAACGAAACGCTTAAATATCATCGAAGGTCAAGTAAGAGGAGTTAAAGATATGGTTTTAGAGGATCGTTATTGTGATGAAATCATGATTCAAATCTCAGCTATCAACAAATCTTTAAAAAGTCTTGGTACCGAAATGCTCAAAAATCATTTACAAACTTGTATTGTGGATGAATTAAAGAATGATAATTTAAGTGCTATTGATGATGTTATCAGTTTATTTGATAAATTAAATTAGAAAGAGAGTGTTGTTTATGAAAAAAGTTTGGATAACTTTATTATTATTGGTAGTTATGATATTACCAACTCATGTTTTTGCTGATGAAGTAAAAAGTGAAAATTTAGACGAAATTTTAACATCTAAGAGTATTACTCATGATTTTAGTAACTATAGTGAAAATGATGATCAAGCCATCGTTTACTTATTCTATGGTCAAAGTTGTGGTTATTGCCAAAAATTCTTAGAATTTTTAAATAGTATCATTCCTGAATACGGAAAATACTTTAAAGTTGTTGGTTATGAAGTATGGAGTAATTCTGCTAATGCTGATTTAATGGATAAAGCCGCTAAGGTTTTAGATGAAAGTGCTGATGGAGTACCATTCATTATTATCGGAGACCAAGTATTTACAGGATATAGTAGTTCATATGACGATAAACTTAAAAGTGCTATCAAAAGTTTATATGATACCAAAAAAGAAGATCGTTACGATATCTTAAAGGAAATAGAAAATGGTGATTCTAAAAAAGAATCAGGAACTTCAAGTGTTGCCGTTATTATTTGGAATTTTGTTTTCGTTGCCGCAGCAACCGTAACTATTTTAGTGGTAGCTAATAATCAAAATAAAGCTTTAGTAGCTAAAGTAGAAAGTTTAGAAAGCCAAATAGCTAACTTAAATAAAAAAGAAGAACCACAAGAAATGAAAAAAACAAAGACTTCAAAAAAATAAAGTCTTTTTTCTTGTCTTAAAATTAATAATTCTATATAATAATGAGTAGAAAGGCGGTCTTTATTATGGCAGTAGTTACCCTTTTACCAGCGGATAAATATATGGTTGTCAATAAAACTATTTTAACTGACCAAGACCGTAAATACTTAGTTAGCTTTTATGAACCTATTATTGGTTCTTTAGCAGTTAGTTTATATCTCACTTTATGGCGAGATTTAGATCGTTACACTTTTGTTAGTGCTGATTACAATCATCATCATTTGATGACCATTTTAAAAACAAATTTAGATAGTATAAAACTCGCTCGGCAAACCTTAGAAGGAGTAGGGCTTTTAAGAACTTATTTTATGGCAAATGAACCCAATAATTATGTATATGAACTTTATTCGCCAATGAACCCTAAAGAGTTTTTTCAAAATCCTATTTTTAATGTTGTCTTATATAACAACATCGGAGCCTTTGAATATAACCTTTTAAAAAAAGAGTACAGTGTTTTAAATATTAATTTAAAAGGATATGAAGAAGTAACGAGTCATTTTGATGAGGTTTTTAAATCATCTTCAGAACCTCCTACTATTGAAGCACTAGGAAGAGAAACACTACCTTTAAACATGCAAGATCAAATTGATTTTGATTTATTAATATCATCCTTACCGAAAGGTATGTTAAATGAGAAAATCTTAAATAAAAGAATGAAATCTCTAATTAATAATCTTTCTTTTGTATATAATATTGATACCTTAAAAATGTGTGAGATTATTAGACTTTCTATTAATGAAAAAGGAGCCATTGATAAAGATACTTTAAGATTACAAACCAGAAAGTATTATCAATACAACAATCATGGCAAATTGCCAACCCTTATTTACCGTGCTCAACCAGAATACTTAAAAAGCCCTAGTGGGGACACTTCTAAAAAAGGAAGAATTATCGAAGTCTTTGAAAATACGACTCCTTATGATTTTTTGTGTGCCAAATATAAAACCGGAACTCCTACGGTAAGAGATTTAAAATTATTAGAATATTTACTCGAGGATGTTGGTTTAAAACCTGCTGTGGTAAATGTTTTAATTGATTATGTTTTAAAGAAAAATAATAATAAATTAAACAATGCTTTTGTTGAAACTATTGCGGGTCAATGGAAACGTCTTGGGATAGAAACGGCAAAAGATGCGATGGAAGTAGCTGAAAAAGAACATAAAAAATACATAAATAAATTTAATAAAGTGTCTGTTAAAAAAGTAAGTGAAGAACCACCTGTTTGGTTTGATGAAAAAATTAGTAAAGAAAGTATGACTGAAGAAGAAGAAAAAGAGTTAGAAAGTATGTTAAAAAAATATGAATAGAAGAAGGGAAGAAGAGTATGCAATTTAAAAAGGACTATGAAAGCTTAAAGAAAAATTATGATGAAGCCTGTACTAATCCTCAATTTAAAGCTTTAGTATCAAAGCTTCATTTAACCGAAGAAGAAGCACTTACAAGAACGACTAAGCTTTTGGATATTTTAAATGAATTACAAAATTGTCAAAATTGCGCAGGTTTATACGAATGTAAAAATGCTTTAAAAGGACATGTTAATATCTTTATTAAAAAAGATGGTAATATTTATCCAACTTATAAACCATGTAAATATAAGATGAAAGAAGCCGAAGATAAAAGTAAAAAAATGAGTGAAGAACAAATTAATACGACGGCAAGAATGAAAGATATTGATGTCAAAGATAAAAAAAGAATTTTAGTGATTAAGTGGCTAGATAATTTTTATCAAGAATTTTCTTTTTCTAAACCTATGAAAGGACTTTATTTACATGGTAATTTTGGTGCTGGCAAAACATTTTTGATAAGTGCCTTACTTCATGAATTAGAAGAGAAAAAAGATGTTAAAGTAAAAATTATTTATTTTCCCGAAACCTTACGTGTTTTAAAATCAGACTGGGAACAATATGAAGCAAGACTTTTAGAGTATCAAACTATTGATATCTTATGCATAGATGATATTGGAGCCGAAAAAGTAAGCGAATGGGGAAGAGATGAAGTATTAGGAACGATTTTACAAGCTAGAATGAACCGGAACTTAACGACTTTCTTTACCTCTAATTTAACACTTTCTGAACTTGAAAAACATTTTTGCATGGATGATTCTAGTGAAGAAAAAATAAAATCCCGAAGAATTATGGAAAGAATTAAGCAACTTGCTTTAGATACAGAAATGATTAGCGAAAATAGAAGACATTAAATTTTGCCTTCTTTTTTTAACTTTTCCAGTTCACATTCAATTTTTTCTAAAGTATTTAAAATCGTATTAATATCAATATTTTGATTTTGGTTATTTTGATTATTTTGATTACCGTTTATAAGAGCTAGTTGTCCTGAGTAAGCAATTAAATAATCTCCTAGTAAAACAAGCCAGTTACCTATACTTACACTTTCTAAAGAATTCATTGTTGGTGAAATCGCTGCTCCTACAAGTGTTGCTGAAAGGGCATAAAGTTGAGGGTCGATATTAAAAGGAAACATAAAAAAGCCCCCTTTTTAAAAAGATATGCATAGAGCAAATATTTTAGAATGGCATACCCTATTAATAGGATGTGATAGTATGCCTAAAAAATTAACGGATATTCCTTTAAATGAAACCGTCATAATTAAAAGTGTTTTATTACCTGAAAAAAAGCGTTTTAAATTATTACATTTTGGCGTTTTAGAAGGAAAGAAAATCACTTGTTTATTAGAAAGTCCTTTGAAAGGTGTAAGAGCTTATCAAACCACCTGTGCTTTATTTGCTATGCGTGATGAGGATGCATCTTTAATATGGGTGATGGTATGAAAAAGAAAAGAGCTTGTTTTATCGGAAATCCAAACGTGGGGAAATCGTCTTTGTTTAACTTTTTAACACATAAAAATGAACATACCGGTAATTGGACGGGTAAAACAGTTAAAAATGCTTATGCCACATTTAGTTATAAAGATACTCTTTGGGAAGTTGTAGATCTTCCTGGTACGTATTCTTTGATAGGTGAAAGTAGGGAAGAAAAAATTGCCTCATCTTTTGTTTGCTCTTTAGATTATGATTTAGCTATCGTTGTTTTAGATGCTTCTAATTTAGAAAGAAGTATCGTGTTACTTTTAGAAGTTTTAGACGTCACCGACCGTGTCATCGTGTGTTTAAATTTAATGGACGAGGCGAAAGCCCAAAAGATAGATATTGATTTAATTAAATTACAAAAAAGACTGAATATTCCGCTTGTTATTACAAAAGCTAGTGAAGGAGTAGGGTGTGTGAGACTATGCGATGAAATGAATCATTTTAAAGCTAATCCAAATATTTTTAAGGTAGTTCATGAAGGTAAAATAAACAATTATCTAGAGCTTTCCAAGCCTTATGTAAGTCATCCAATTTCCTATTTATATCAAGAAAAAAATCATGAAAATGAAAGCTTCTCCAAAATTCTTCGTTTTTATAAAAACTATATTACCCGTGAAGAATTATTAAAAAGCTATATTCATTCGAGTGATTCATTATTAGATAATATTGTTAAAAGAGATAAGCAAACTTTAAAAAAAGAAGATGTTTTTTGGAACAAAGTTCTTAGTCATAAAGTTTATTCTTATCTTATCATGAGTATGATATTTTTTCTTATTTTATGGTTAACTATATTTGTTTCTAATATTCCATCCGATTTTATGTTTTCTTTCTTTTCAAATAGTGAAAGTTTCTTATTATCTTTCTTTTCCTTTTTACCAGATTTTATCGTACAACCTCTTATTTTAGGTGGATATCGTACTTTTTATTGGGTAATCTCTGTCATGCTCCCCCCTTTAATCATTTTCTTTCCACTTTTTTCTTATTTAGAAGATTATGGTTTATTTCCAAGAATTGCTTTTAATATGGATAAACCATTTAAAAAATGCGGTTCTTGTGGTAAACAAAGTCTTACTATGTGTATGGGCCTTGGTTGTAACGCGATTGGGGTAACAAACACAAGAATTATGGAAGATAAAAAAATGCGTATTTTAGCCATGTTAACTAATAACTTTATGCCTTGTAATGGAAGGTTTCCAGCCATGATAACTATGTTAAGTTTATTTTTTATTACGGATACTTCTTTGTTTGGTAGTCTTTTAGTAGCCTTGGGACTACTACTAATTATCGCTTTAGGTATTGTTTTAACTTTTCTTTGGACAAAAATTTTAAATCATTTTTTGTTTAAGAAAGAAGAAGTTATGTTTATTTTAGAGTTACCAACCTTTAGAAGACCATCTGTCTGGAAAACTTTTTCTCAGGCTTTAAAAGAGAAAGCTTTTCCTGTTTTAAAAAGAGCTATGTTAGTTTCTTTTCCTTTAGGTATTTTTATTTATTTTTTAGCTTCTTGGCATTTAGAAAATAATACTTTTCTTTTACTGCTAGTAGATAAATTAAATAATTTTGGTTATCTTTTTGGTCTTGATGGGGCGATTATTTTAGCTTTTATCTTAGGGATGCCAGCCAATGAAATTGTTATTCCATCACTTTTACTTTGTTATACCAAAAGTAACGCCTTAGTTTCTTATACATCCATGCAAAGTTTAAGACATATTTTAGTAAATAATGGTTGGACTTGGCTTACTGCTTTATGTTTTTTGATTATGATGCTTTGTCATTATCCATGTACGACGACTTTATTATCTATTAAAAAGGAAAGCAAAAGTTGGGGTTATACCATCTTGGCCTTTCTAATTCCAACACTTACTGGTTTATTTTTAACCTTTATTCTTAATTTTATCTTGCATTAGTCTTATTTTATGATAAGATTAATGTATGCCGATTTAGTACAGTGGTAGTACAGATGCATGGTAAGCATCAGAGGGCAGTTCAATTCTGCCAATCGGCACCAGAAGGAAATCTACTCTTATGAGTTTAATAATAAAAATCAATTTTAGAAATAGAATTGGTTTTTTTGATGGTCAAAAATGGTGAACTTATTAAAAGATGTTATTTGAGTAATAATTAACTCAAAACATAGGAAGGCTATCAAATTCGAAAGAACAAGAAGATTATGGTTATAAATAAATATTCATTGAGTCAAAAATAATGTATAATAATAACATCAAATGAAAATATATATTTAATTTTTTTAAGGAGGAGTTTAAATGGCAAAAATTATTATTTATGATTTCGATGGAACGTTAACTCCGTTTTCGTTACCTAAATTTGATATTTTAGAAAAATGTGGTATAAAAGATGGGGCACATAATCCTCAATTTTTAGAATTGGCCAAAAAAAGAGTTAAGGAAGAAAATATTGATTTATATAGAGCGATATATGAAGTCTATTTTGAATTAATTAAAAATGCTGGTTTTAAATTAATAGATGAAAATTTTTCTTTAGGATGTGATAATATCACCTATAATAAGGGAGTACTCGAATTTTTAAAAATGTTGTATGAAAATAATGTTAGTAATTATTTGTTAAGTTCTGGAGTAAAAGTCTTCTTAGAAAGAGTTTCCATTTCACCATATTTTAAAGAGATTTACGCAACTATTTTTACTTATAATCAAGAAAATGAAGCTAATGGTTTTGAATTTTTAATGAGTGATAAAAATAAAGTTGTAGCAATAAAAGAAATTTTACAAAAAAATGGTATTGATAATGAAGATTGTTCTAACATCATATATATTGGAGATGGATTTACCGATTATTATGCCATGAAATATGTCAAAGAACACGGCGGTACTTCTATTTTTGTATATCAAGATTTAAATAGCAAAGATATGAAATCTATAAAGGAAGAAAATGTAGTAGATCTTTATACTAAAACAGATTTTTCTTCAAATGGTGAATTGAACAATTATGTAAGAAAACTATGTAAAATTAAATAATGACTAATATTGAATAAAAAAGAGAAATGCAATTTTCTCTTTTTATATCCCAGTTTTTTACCTCATTAATAAGTGGTGATATAGATGAAAATGAATAATCAATTTGTACTTTATTTGTTTTTTAGGATAAGGATTATGCTATAATAGTCTTCTAACAACAAAGGAGTTTTTATCGTGAATGTATTAAAAATAAAGGATATTGAAATTCGTTATGATACTGGGGAAAATTATAATATTTATTATGTATTGAATGCCATTGAAAATAACTATGAATTATTTTCAACATTTTTAGGAAAAATCAAAATAATAAGTTTGATACAAACAAATGAAAGTAATGTATTTTATATAAATGATTTTGATCAAGCTTTCTGCAAAATAGTTAGATCTTTTTTGGATAATCAAGATATGAAAAAAATTATTGAAAATAAGGAAGTATTAGCAGCATTTTATATAGAAACAGTTTTTAGAAATAAGTTTAAAGATTCTGTGCTATATTATAATATTAGTAATGAATTGTTACATTCTATGATAGCGTATATTTATTTTAAAAAGACACATTGTACCTTTACAGATTTTATAAATTATTTAAAAGAAAAGAAAGATTTAAATAAAATTTTAGATTGGTTAAAAAAAGAAACTTTATTTGATGCTTATAATTTTATGTTAAAAAGTATAAGTGATTTTTTATTACAAAATGATGCAGAGTTTTCTAAGAATGTGGATTGGGTAATTCGAGAATTAACGGCTCAGTTATGTAATAATCCTTTTGATTTTTCTGATGAAAAAGAAGTAAAGTTACCTCCAGTCACTTATCAAGAAATAGATACATTGTTTTATGAATTTTTGAATTATATTAATGCACCTCAAACTTGGGTACAAATTTATGAAGATATGAAAAAGAATAATAGAGTTATTTTTGAGAGAAAAATTAAAAATTTAGATAGATCAAAGTGTTACAGAGAAAATGATATCCTAAAAATATTAATTTCGTCAGATGGTACGATTCGCAGTTTTAATAGTTATGTACATGAATTTATTCATTATGTATCTTTGCAGAAAGGGATAACTTTCAAACAATTTCTTATTTTAGAACTTCCTAGCATTTTCTTTGAAACAATTTCTTTACAATTTTTAAAAGAAAAAGGTTATTCTCAGGAGGCTATTGAAAATGATATTAAACATAGAAATAGAAATAATTTAGAAATAAATTTGAGTATTTTCTCTTTGATAAAAGATATATCTACTTTTATAAAACAAGGACCAATTTCTAGAAAAGAGAAAATACTAGCTCTAAAAGGTAATTTGGAAAATCTTCAAAAGATGAAAAAAACTAAAGAAATTCACGATAATATCGATCTTGATTTTATGCCTTTAGATGAAATAGACATATCTAAAAATATTGATGAAAACTGTGAAAATTTAATTAATGATTATGTCCAAAACGGAATTTTAATAATTGGAGGTTACAAATACTTATTAGGAACTTGTTTATCTGAAAAAATATTAAAAAAATCAATAGAAGATTCAACAGTAATATCTAAAATGATAAATATTATTGATAATTTTAGTAATTTGCAATTAAAAGATATTCTTATAGAGTTCAATATATCTTATGAAGATAAACCAGAAGATATTATTTCTAGAAAACTTGCTAATTAAGAAAATATTTATAAATATTTTAAAAATGTCATCTCTTATCACTTTTGATAAACATTCAAAAAATAGGATTTCTGAATATAAAATAGTTAGAAATGATATTTGGTGTGAATATTGTTTTAAAGGTGCAATTGAAGATTTATTTAATATAGCAGGAATAGAAAAAGTGGCTAGAGTATTTTTTGCTTTTTGTCTACTTTTATCATATCACTTCATGACAAAGTAGTTTTTTATAATCTGATAAGCTGTGATATAATATAAACAAAAAAATGACGATTTGCATGGAATATTATTTGACATTAATAATCATTTTGAACTAAAGAATAAAAAATGAATAATATTGAAAGGATGAAATATATGATCAGTACAAGTAGTTATCATGATTGGAAATCCGATAAATTTATTACGTACTCCATTTCTGGTAATCGTGGCAAAGACGCTAACTATCAAGGAAGGTGTTATCCTGCGTTAGCTCCAAAATTTTATTTTTGGAAACAATGGCACGACAATATTGGAAAAGTTTCTGATGAAGAAAATAATAGATATTATGTTCAAGAATATTGGAGCCAAGTATTACAAAAATTGGATCCGGAAGAAGTTTATGAAAAATTAGATAATTCCATATTATTATGTTATGAATCAAATACAGATTTTTGTCATAGACATATTGTTGCTGCATGGTTTGAAATATTATTAGACGTAAAGGTTCCTGAACAAAAAGCTAAGGAAGATGAAATAGAAGAACTAGAAAGACCAGCATATATTAAACAATATTTAGAAGATGCCATGAGAAGTAATAGAAACATGAAAGGATTTCATTCTTTAAGAGCATTATATTTATTTGAAAAAAGAGAAAAATTAAAAGTTTTAGCAAATGAATTAAAAAAAGAAAATAACGAATGCGATGATTATTTTAAAGAGGAAACTTGCAACCTTAGGTGTGGTACTGATGAGATTAAAAAAGAGTTCCATAAAAATTCATTAGCAAAAGTTAAAAAACTTGATACATTGTATTAGAAAATATCTTATAAAGAGGAAAATATGAATAAAATTACAAAAGAAAATTTAAATGGATTTATAGAATATTATCATGAATTTCATGACAGTTTTATTACAGATGTTAATTATGACATTACTAAAGCAAAAATAGAACTTTTAATGGATGTTTTCTGGTCTGGAAATCCAATATAAAAGAAGACAATATTTATCAAACTAATAAAATAAAAATGAGAATGATCTTATATGATGTTGAACAGTGTAATATTAAAGAAATGTTTTCGTGGAATTATATAGAGAAGATATTTATGAAGTACATTAAATTAAATAATAAAGAGTTTATATGTTTTGCAAGCGATGAACAAGAACCATCAATATATGTTGTTTGTGAAAATATAGAATATGAAGAAATAAAGGCAAACGAATAATTTTAGTAATCGGCAATTAAAAGATATTCTTATAGAGTTCAATATATCTTATAAAAGAAAATATCTGTTAAAATGAATATAGAAATTTATGGGAAAGGATTCAAAATGAAAGAATTAACTATAGTGATGGACAGTTGGGGACATAAAGAATTAAAAGATTATTTAATGTCTTTAACAGGCGTTTCAGAGGTTATTGTTGAAAACGAAAAAGAATTAAAAATTTATATGAAATATAATCCTGAACTTATTACTCCTAAAATAATCAAAATGGAAATTGGGTTATTTTTAAATATTTTAAAAATACCATCTCTTGTTGCTTTTGATAAACATTCAAAAAATAAGGTTTCTGAATATAAAATGGTTAGAGAAGATATTTGCTGTGAATATTGTTTTAAAGGTGCAATTGAAGATTTATTTGATATAGAAGGAATAGAAAAGGTAGAAAGCAACTTTGAAGTGGAAACTTATGATGATAGCGAAGAAATTGAAATAAAAATTAAATATGATCCATCTTTAATAAGTAGTAATACGATGAAAGAAATAGAATTAAAATTAAATTTATAAAATTTTGATATGTAAGATAGGAACCACTAGGGTTCTTTTTTTATTTATACAAAGAAGTATATTTGTCTAATATTTGGACAATTTATTATGGTTGGATGATTACTACTTCAATTAAACAAGAATATATATAATTTTTTACATTCCTAAAAAATTGCTGATTGAAGGAAATACTTGAAGATATTACAATGTAATCGTTAATTATAAAAGGAGGAATAAAATATGTATTATGGAGCGGGAACATATGAGGCGTTTGCGCGTCCCGAAAAACCAGAAGGAGTTGATAAAAAATCAGCTTATATTATTGGTACGGGTTTAGCTGGTTTATCGGCAGCTTTTTACTTAGTAAGAGACGGCCAAATGAAAGGGGAACACATTCATTTGTTAGAAAAACTTGATTTGGCTGGTGGTTCTTGTGATGGTAGAAAAGACATTACCAAAGGATTTTATATGCGTGGTGGAAGAGAAATGGATAATCATTTCGAATGTATGTGGGATATGTTTCGAAGTGTTCCATCAATTGAAACCCCAGACGTATCGGTTCTTGATGAATACTATTGGTTAAATAAACATGACCCTAATTACTCACTTTGTAGGGCAACGGTGAATCGTGGTAAGGATGCTCATACGGATAAATTATTTAAATTAGATAAAAAATCAGCCATGGCTTTATCTAAATTATTTATTACCCCAGAAAAAGATCTTGAAAACAAAAAAATATCCGATGTTTTACCAGAATCTTTTTGGAGTACTAATTTCTGGCTTTATTGGCAAACTATGTTTGCTTTTCAAAAATGGTCTTCAGCCTTAGAAATGAAAAGATACTTATGTCGTTATGTTCATCATATTGACGGTTTGCCAGACTTTTCAGCTTTGCGTTTTACAAAATACAATCAATATGAATCTATGATTTTACCTTTAACAAAATATTTAGAAAGTCACGGGGTAAAAATAGAATATGGTATGAATGTTAAAAATGTTATTTTTGAAAATACAAAAGATAAAAAAATAGCTACCCAAATTATTTATGAAAAAGAAGGATTAGAAAAAACAATTGATCTCATTGAAGATGATTTAGTTTTCATTACGAATGGTTGCTGTACGGATACTTCTTGTTATGGGGATCAAACCCATACTCCTGATTTATCTAAAATAAAAAATGGCTATGGAGAATCTTGGAATTTATGGAAAAATATTGCCTCTCAAGCTTTAAATGGTGAATTTGGTAATCCGGATAAATTTTGTAGTCATGTGGATGAAACTAACTGGATGAGTGCAACTATCGAAGTAAGTGATGAGGAAATTATTAAGCATATCATAAATATTTGTAAACGAGATCCAAGAGATGGAAAAGTAACCACCGGTGGTATTGTTACAGTTAAAGATAGCATGGATAATTGGTACTTATCATGGACAATCAATCGTCAACCACAGTTTAAATCTCAAAATAAAGGCAGTATTTTAGTCTGGGTATATGCCTTAAATACGACAAAAGATGGTAACTTCGTTAAAAAGCCAATTCAAGAATGTACCGGTAAAGAAATATGCGAAGAATGGCTTTATCATATTGGGGTTGAAGATAAAAAAATCGAAATGTATGCGGATAAATGTAACACAACAACATGTTATATGCCTTACATTAACGCCTTTTTTGAACCAAGAGAAGAGAAAGATAGACCTCTTGTTGTTCCAGATAAAGCTGTAAACTTTGCGTTTATTGGTCAATTCGCCGAGACACCTAGAGATACTATCTTTACAACAGAATACTCTATTAGAACCGGTATGGAAGCTGTTTACACTCTTTTAAAAGTAGATAGAGCGGTTCCGGAAGTATGGGGAAGTAAATACGATGTTCGTGAACTTTTAAGAGCGTGTTATTATGCTGTGGATAAAAAATCAGTGGATGAACTTCCTCTTAATTTTACAGAAAAACAACTTGTAAAAGTACTTGAGAAAAAAGTAAAGGGTACTGATTTAGAAATTTTATTAAAAGAAAGTGGTTTGTTTAAGTAAATTACAAAAAAGTATGGAATAATAATTTATTTCATCTTTTTTTTCGGTATAATGTTTAGTAGGTGATATATGATGAGTAGTTTAACAACCAAAAAAGCTATTGCTTATACTTTTAAAGATTTGTTAAAAGAAAAGCCTTTTAATAAAATTACCGTGAATGATATTGCGGATGAATGTGGTATTAATAGGCAAACTTTTTATTATCATTTTCAAGATATTCCGGATCTAGTCGAGTGGATTTGTATTGATGATGTGGATCATCTTTTAAAGAAAAAAGAAGAATACGAGACATGGGAAGACAAATTTTTACTTGTTTTTAAAATTATGTTAGAGGAAAAAATATTTGTTGAAAATATTTATCACTCTGTTTCAAGAGAAATCCTAAGAACCAATCTTTATCGTTTGGTATATCCCATTATTTATGATGAAATTGTTAAGAAATCCAAGGACAAGAATCTACATGAAGAAGATAAAAAGTTTATTACCGATTTTTATAAATATGCTTTTGTTTCCATCGTTTTAGAATGGATTGATAAAGGTATGTATGAAAAACCTGAAGTCATCGTATCAAAGGTGAGTCACTTAGTAACTGGAACAATTGATCATGCCGTCCATTCTTTAAAAGAAGATAAATAGATATAGAGAAATTACTAAGTCAAAAGCTTAGTTTTTTTAATAAAATTCTTTTTAATTTTTTGTTAAAAAGAGGTTGACAATTTTGATTGATATTAATATTATGTTAATAACAAATGTTAAACAAATTATTTTTTTAGAAATAGATATTAACATTTTGTTAATAAGGAGAAAAATTATGATAAAAAAAGATTTATTACTTTACAAGAAAGCCTTGTTAGTGGTTGATATGTTAAATGGTTTTGTTAATGAAGGACCACTTCATGATAAAAGATGTCAAGAAATTGTTCCTAGGCAAAAAGAATTAATCGAAGAGGCTTTAAAACAAGAAGATTTAGTTGTTTTTATTAAAGATAATCATGATAAAAATGCCACAGAGTTTTTAAGAATGCCTGCACATTGTATTGAAAATACCAGTGAGTCAGAGCTTATCCCAGAATTAAAGATTTATGAGGGAAAAGAAAATACTATATCTATTAAGAAAAACTCCACAAGTTTTAACGAAGTTCCAGCCTTTAGAAAATTAATGCATGACTTAGTTAATTTAGAAAGAGTAGATGAAATTGGAGTTTGTACCGACATTTGTGATTTTAATGGAATCATGGGTTTAGCCAATTATTTTGAACAAGAAAATAGACAAGTTTCCTTATATGTCCATGAAGATGCAATTAAAACATATGCCGAGGAAGAAAGAAAAAAATATGTAGAAGCCTCTAAGTTGCTTCTGACTCAACAAGGTATTCATTTAGTAAGAAAGTAGGAAAAAATTATGGAAAATAAAAGTTTAATGACCGATTTTTATGAATTAACAATGGCTCAAACTTATTTTGAAGCAGGAAAGAAAGATGAACAAGTATATTTTGATATCTTCTTTCGAAAGAATCCTTTTAATGGAGGATATACTTTAAGTGGAGGTTTAGAAGAAATTATTAACTATATTAAAAATTTTAAATATGGACAGGAAGAAATTTCTTATTTAAGAAGATTAGGAACGTTTAAGAAAGAATTTTTAAATTATTTAGAGTCCTTAACATTTAAAGGCGATATTTATTCTGTGTTAGATGGTACGGTTGTTTTTCCAAATGAACCCGTAATTACTGTTAAATCAGACATTATCACGGCTCAATTATTAGAAACCGCTTTACTTGCGTCATTTAATCATGCTTCCCTTGTTACTACTGCTGCAAAAAGAATTACTCACGAAGCAGGTAATATTCCCGTCATGGAATTTGGATCACGAAGAGCAAGAGGAATAGACTCTAGTATTGAAGCGAGTAAATATGCTTTTATAGGGGGGTGTTGTGGAACATCTAATACTTATGCTGGGATGAAATATGATATTCCCGTTCTAGGAACCATGGCTCATTCTTTAGTAACAGAAGCCGAAAATGAATATGAAGCATTTAAACAATATGCCATTTCTAATCCGGATAATTGTATCTTTTTAGTAGATACTTATGACACTTTAAAAAGTGGTTTACCTAATGCTATCAAATTAGCAGACGAATTTTTAACGCCAAGAAATATCCCATTTAAAGGTATTCGTATTGATAGTGGTGATTTAGCGTATCTTTCTAAAGAAGCTCGAAAAATGCTTGATGAAGCAGGATATAAAGATACTAAAATTTGTTTATCCAATGGTTTAAATGAATATACCATTAAAGAGTTAAAAAACGAAGGAGCCGTTATTGATTCTTTAGGGGTTGGCGATAATATTTCAGCTTCCAAAGAAAGATTAGGGGGTGTTTATAAATTGGTAGCCGTAGAGCAAGAAGGCGTGGTTATCCCTAAAATTAAAGTAAGTAATGATTCTATTAAAACAACGAATCCAGGTTACAAAAAAGTATATCGTTTTTATGATAAAAAAACAGGCTATGCTCTTGGGGATGTTGTTGCTTTAGCCGATGAAAAAATACCAGAAAAAGATTATACCTTAGTTCATTCTGTAGATACTTGGAAGCAAAAAAAATTAAGTGATTATCATTTACGTGAATTACAAGTTCCTATTTTCCTAAATGGAAAGTTAGTTTATGAAAGTCAAAGCTTAAAAGAAAAACAACAGTATTGCCAGCAAGAGTTTAGTTCCATGTACGAAGAAGTAACGAGAATAACAAATCCTCATGAATATTATGTTGATTTAAGTGAAAAGTTACGAAGTTTAAAAGAAGAAATGATTAGACGAGAAACAACAAAAGATCTAAGTTTAAAAAGAGTAAAATAAAGAAAGAGGTAAAACATGAAAGAAAATGGTTTTGTACGAGTAGGAGCAATGGTTAATAAACTTTATCTTGGTAATGCCCTTATGAATGCTAAAGAAATAACGGAAGAAATCAAAAAAGCTTATGATAAGAAAGTAGAAATAATAGTAACTCCTGAATTATCATTAACCGGTTATACCTGTGGGGATATGTTTTTTCAAGATAAATTAATTGCGGATAGCCTAGAAGGTTTAGCTTATATTTTAAAAGAAACGGAAAAACTTGATATCATTTCGATTATAGGTATGCCTATTCGGGTAAGTAGCAAGCTTTTTAACTGCGGAGTCGTTCTTTCTAAAGGAAAAATTTTAGGTATTGTTCCTAAAACGTATCTTCCAAATTATAAAGAATTTTATGAACATCGTTGGTTTACTTCAGGAGCATGTTGCAAAGAAAAAGAAATAGAACTTCTTTCCCAAAATGTGCCAATAGGATGTGACTTGTTATTTCAAGATGAAAAACATAAAGAAATTACTTTTTCGATAGAAATTTGTGAAGACTTATGGGCTGTTATGCCACCTAGTAATGAAGCTAGTCAAAAAGGAGCAACCATTATCTTTAATTTATCAAGTAGTAATGAACTTATTGGTAAAAGAGCTTATCGGAAAAGTTTAGTTTCTCATCAATCATCTAAAACCATTTCTGCTTACGTTTATACCTCAAGTGGGTTAATGGAAAGTACTTCAGATATTGTTTTTGGAGGAGCCAGTTTGATTTTTGAAAATGGAACACTTTTAAAAGAAGGGGAAAATTTCCTTTTAGATAGTCACTTTATTTATCAAGATATCGACGTTTTAAAGCTCGTTCATGATCGTGTTCAAAATAAAAGTTTTGCCTTTTTAGAAAGTGATAAATCTTACCGAATTATTAAAGTTTCTGTGCCGGATCATCTTTCTAAGTTAGAAAGAAAATATTCTCCTTATCCTTTTGTTCCCGAAAATGCTTTAGAGAAAAAGGAAAGATGTTTAGAAATTATTAATATTCAAAGTAATGCTTTAGCAAGAAGACTAATAAAGCTAGACTATCCCAAATGTGTTATTGGCATGAGTGGTGGCTTAGATTCTACACTTGCTTTTCTAATTACGGTGAAAGCCTTTCTTAAACTAAAACTTGATAATAAAAATATTATTGGTATTACGATGCCTGGTTTTGGCACTACCAAAAGAACTTATCAAAATGCCAAATTATTAGTAGAAAATTATAAAGCTACCTTAAAAGAAATTAGTATTAAAAAAGCCTGTACGGTTCATATGGAAGATATTGGTCTTTCTTTAGAGGATAGAAGCGTTACTTATGAAAATGTCCAAGCAAGAGAAAGAACACAAATTCTAATGGATGTCGCTAATAAAGAAAATGGTATTGTCATTGGTACTGGAGATTTATCGGAACTTGCCCTTGGTTGGTGTACTTATAATGGTGATCATATGAGTATGTATAATGTTAACTGTTCTATTCCTAAAACCTTAATTCGTTATTTAATCGAATGGTTTATGGAAGAAGAAACAGGTGTTTGTAAAGAGGGTTTAAAAGACATTTTAGATACTCCCATATCCCCAGAGCTTTTACCACCAGATGAATACGGTCATATTAGCCAAAAAACAGAGTCTGCTATTGGACCTTATGTTTTACATGATTTTTTTCTTTACCATTTCTTGAGATATGGTACGCGTCCTAAAAAATTATATTTACTCGCGACTGAAACTTTTGAAGCATTTAAGAAAGAAGATATTTTAAAATATTTACAAGTATTTATCAAAAGATTTTTTACACAGCAATTTAAAAGAAATTGTGTTCCGGACGGTATTAAAGTAGGAAGTATTAGTTTATCTCCAAGAGGTGATTTAAGGCTTCCTAGTGAAATAGATTATCAAAGTTATATGGATGAACTAAAAGAAATTGAAAAAAATTTAATAAAGAAAGAAGAAGTTTTATGAAAGATTTTACCAAAATAGTAAATAAATTACGTGATCAAAAGTTAACGATTTCCACCATGGAGTCTTGTACAGGAGGAAAAGTTGCCAGTGAAATAACCAATATTCCTGGTGCTAGTGAAGTTTTAAAATTCAGTGCCGTAACTTACAGTAATGAATATAAAATAAAAATGAGTGTTGATGAAAAAGTTATTGCTAAATACAGTGTTTATAGTATGGAAACAGCCATGGAAATGGCGAAAAAGATTACTATGTTTTCCAATAGCAACTGGGGAATTGGTATCACCGGTAAATTAAAAAGAAAAGATGAAGCAAATTTGTTTGGTGATGACAGCACGGTTTATGTCTGTCTTTATAATAAAGATAAGGATATGTTTTATAAGGATACGCTTCTTTGCAAATATGATGAAAGAGTCAAAAATAAAGATTTAATCATAGATAAAATAATTACTATGTTAGAAAAAATACTATAAAAGGTACAAATTTATGTGTTATAATCATTTTGTTGATAAGAGGAGATTTTATGAGTATTTACAAAACAGAAGAAGAATTTTTAAAAAACTATAATGCGGATGCGTTTGAAAAATTATCTATGACAGCCGACATTTTATTAATCAGTGTATCTTCCGAAGAAAATGAAAACTATCGTAAGACTGATAAAAAAATGATGAGTATTTTACTTGTTAAAAGAGAAGATTATCCTTATATAAATAAATGGTGTCTTCCTGGTGGATTTTTGGATGTCAAAAAAGAAACCTTAGAAGAATGTGCTAAAAGAGTTTTAAAAAGAGAAACTAATTTAGACGATATTTATTTAGAACAACTTTATACGTACGATGCGGTGGATAGAGATCCAAGATTAAGAGTTGTTTCAACTTCTTATATTGCTTTAGTTGATAAAAATCGTTTACGTAAAGATTTAACCCCAAATGCTTCGTGGTTTGATATTACTTTGATAGAAGAAAAAGACAATATAGTGGATATTATTTTAGATAACAAAAAAGAAACTTTACATCTAAAAATCAAAAAAACACTTTGTGAAAAAACAACCGATAGATATCACTTTAGTACCGAAAAAAATGTTTTAGCTTTTGACCATGATTTGATTGTCTTGGCTGGTCTTGAACGAATGAAAAATAAAGTGAATTATACAGATATTGTCTTTAATATGATGCCAACTTATTTTACTTTAGGCGAGTTACAAAGTGTTTATGAAATTATTTTAGGTAAAAAATTACTGGCTCCCGCTTTTCGAAGAATTATTCAAGACAAAGTTGAAAAAACAAATAAAACAACTTCAGGAGATGGTCATAGACCTTCGGCTTTATTTCAATATAAAAATCATAATATATAAATATTTTATATATTATTTTTTAAAAAATATGTTATTACCAATATGATAATAAGAAAGGAAAACTATGAAAATAGGTGTTTTTATTGGGAGCTTTAATCCGCCTCATGTAGGACATGAAAAAATAATGCAATACTTATTAGAAAAAAAGTTTGTCGATAAAATTTTACTTGTGCCAACGGGTAATTATTGGGATAAAAATAATTTGTTACCTTTAAAAGAAAGAATTAATCTTCTAAAGTTTTATGAAAATAAATGTATTACAGTGGAGACAGAATATAATAACTGTACTTTTACTTATGAATTGATGAGAAATTTAAATAAAAAATATATAAGTGATGAATTATTTCTTATCATGGGTGCTGATAATATTGTTAATTTTACGAAATGGCAAAATTATGAGGAATTACTCGAATATCCCATTATTGTTATGAATCGTAATCATATTGATATTACAAAGTATACTGAAAAATTAAAAGGAAATTTTTTGATTATCAAAGATTATCCCTTTATTGATATTTCTTCTTCCCAAATTAGAGAAAATATTAAGTTGTATCAAAATTATTTAAAAAAAGAAGTCTATAAATCTATTATAGAAAATAAATTATATGGAGAATGTTATGAATGAATTAAAAATGGTATGTATGGATAATATCCGTGAGTTAGGAAAAAAAGTAGATAGCTATTTAAAAAAGAAATATAATAGCTCACAATCTTATCTTGTGGAGTTTAAAAGAGATCGTTTTAATAACGGCGAAGGTAAATTTACTTTTTTAGAATCGATGAGAGATAAAGAAGTCTTTATTTTATCGGATGTTGGTAATTACAGTGTGACGTATCAAATGCATGGTCATGAAGTGATGATGGGACCAGATGAACATTTCCAAGATATTAAAAGGTGTCTTAATGCCTTATCTGGGTACGCTAAAAAAATTGTGTTAGTCATGCCTCTTTTATATCAGTCAAGGCAGGATAAAAGAAATAACTATGAAAGTCTCGATTGTGCTATGGCTTTAAAAGAACTTGCTAATCTTGGGGTAAATGAGATTGTTACCATGGATGTGCATAATAACAGTGTTTCTAATGCCATTCCAAACCTTCCTTTTGAAAGCTTTTTACCAGCTGATGTTATTTTAAAGGAGCTAACCTCTAAAGAAAAACTTGGCGATTTAATCGTCATTAGTCCAGATGTTGGAGCTACGAAAAGAGCTCGTGTGTATGCAGATACGTTAGGAATTAACGTGGGCTTGTTTTATAAAAGGCGTGATTTAACTAAAGTTATTAATGGTAAAAATCCAATCATTGAGCATACCTATCTAGGCGATTCTGTAAAGGGAAAAACGTGTTTAGTCGTTGATGATATGATTGCTTCTGGTTCTTCTATTATTGAAGTAGGAGAAAGGCTAAAAAGTTTAGGCGCACAAAAAGTATTTTTTATTACTACTTTTTCTTTATTTACGGAAGATATTAAGTGTTTTCAAAAGTCTTATCAAAATAAAGTGTTTGATAAATTATATACAACTAATTTAAGTTACATTCCAGCATCTTACCAAGATGAACCATGGTTACATGTCGTGGAATGTTCTCAAAAAATAGCTGAAATTATTGATGGAATTCACCAAAGTAAATCCTTAGAAAATTTTATTAACCGTTAATTAGAGTTGACAAAAGAGAGAAAAGCTCTTAAAATAATTTTTGAAAGCAGAGAAAAAGAGGAGTAAAAATGTTTTACTTTTAAAGAGAGTCTATGTTTATGGGTGGAAATAGATAAAGTGACATTTTGAAGAAACTTTGGAGTTGATTATACGTTCAAGTATAATCCGGGAATTTCCCGTTATCAAAATAAGAAAAAAATAAGGTGGTACCACGAATAGATTCGTCCTTTGGGTGGTGGCACCTTTTTTATTTTAGAAAGAAGGAAATAAAATGACAAGAGAAGAATATGCTAGTATGCTTTTGCCAAACGTAAAGCATGACAGAGCTTACTATGAAGAAAAATATCCAAAAAGAGATTTAGAAGAAGGAGCTATGGTAACACGTATTGCCCCAAGTCCAACTGGTTTTGTTCATATTGGAACTCTTTACCAAGCTATCGTAGCCGAAAGACTTGCTCATGAAACGAATGGAGTATGTTTCTTAAGAATTGAGGATACTGATCAAAAACGTTTAGTTGTTGATGCCATAGATCAAATTATTAATTCTGTTAAAGAATATGAGGTTAATTTTGACGAATATCCTCTTGATGTAGATCATTATGTCGGGGATTATGCTCCTTATGTTCAAAGTAAAAGAGTAGATATTTATCAAGCATTTGTAAAAGATTTGCTCATTAAAGATTTAGCGTATCCATCATTTTTAACCAGTGAAGAATTAAATGAAATTACTGAAAAACAACAAAAGAGAAAACAAAGAATCGGATACTATGGCATTTGGGCTAGTAAAGAACGTGCCATGACGATGGAAGAAGTAAAAGAAAAAGTAGAAGCAGGAATTCCTTATGTTATTCGTTTAAAAAGTAAAGGAAGTTTTGATAATAAAGTTGTCGTTAACGACTGTATTAAAGGTCGTATTGAATTTCCTGAAAATGACATGGATATTGTCTTATTAAAAAGTGATGGAATTCCAACTTATCATTTTGCTCATGCGGTAGATGATACTTTAATGGGAACTACTCATGTGACACGTGGTGATGAATGGGTAAGTAGTTTGCCAGTTCATGTTGATTTATTTAATACTTTAGGATTTCCAGTTCCACATTATGCTCATTTAGCCACTATTCAAAAAGAAGAAGATGGTAAAAGAAGAAAAATTAGTAAAAGAAAAGATCCTGAAGCTAATGTAGCTTATTACAGTGAAAAAGGTATTCCTAAGGAAGCTGTTAAAATTTATTTATTAACACTTGCTAACTCTAATTTTGAGGAATGGTTCTTAAATAATCCAGGTAAAAATATTAATGATTTTTATGTGTCATTTGATAATATGAGTACAAGTGGTGCTTTATTTGATATGGAAAAACTTCTTAATATTTCTCGTAACTATTTAAGTCGTATTAGTGCTGAAAAGTTTTATAATGAACTTCTATCTTGGGCCAAGATAAATGATGAAGAATTTTCTCATGATTTAGAAACATATAAAGATATTGTCATTTCTACTTTAAACATTGAAAGAGAATGCGAAAAACCACGTAAAGACTACGCTATGTTTAGTGAAATTAAAAATAATATTTCTTATATGTATGGTGAGTTTACATGTGATAATTATGAATGGCAAAAAATCAGTGATATCGATGAGATAAAGAATATTTTACATACTTATATTACAAAATATTATGATGAAAAAGATAATCAAGAAGATTGGTTTAATAAAATAAAACTTTTATGTGATGAACTTGGTTATGCTTCTAATATGAAAGAATATAAGAAAAATTCTGAAAACTTTAAAGGAAATGTTGCGGATGTTTCTACCGTTATAAGAGTTGCTATGACAGGACGCTCTAAAACCCCAAATTTATATGATATTATGTTAATTCTAGGTCGTGAAGAAATTGTTAAAAGAATAGAATTATTGGGGTAAAATGAAAAAAATTGGAATTATATCAGATATACACTCCAACAAAGACGCTCTTTATCAAGTCCTTCTTGATATGGAAAAAAGAGATGTTGATGAAATTATTTGCTTAGGGGATATGATTACTAAATATATCTATCCTCGACAAGTGGTAGATACTTTAAAGAGTGAATGTAAAATTCTTATAAAAGGAAATTGTGATGAAAATGTTGTTAAAAATGAAAATTTTAAATATGCAAGAGAACAATTAGGACTTCATAATATAGAATATTTATCTGCTTTACCTGTTTTAAAGCAAGAATTTTTAAATGAATTACTTATTAATTATTTTCATGCGATGCCAGAAAATATTTCTAAAATATACAATCCTTTAAATACTATGAATGTTAACACGAAAGAAATGCTTTTAGGGGATAAATCACAAATAAGTTTTGCAGGACATACACATATTCCTTATATTCAAATTGTGTCGCCTAAAGGTAACCAGATAGTGACAGAACATCCTGTTTTTATAGAAAAGGATACTAGTTATATTGTTAATGTTGGAAGTGTAGGAGATCCTTTAATTGAAACAACTTCTAGTAAACAAAATTGGCTTATTAGTGAAACGATGAATTATGTCTTATTTACATATGATACTCCTAAACCAAGCATTGAAATTATAAACGTCCCATATAAAGATTTATTAGTAAAAGTTTATATGGATTTTGTATTGAAACAACAACTTGATGAGAATGGTAAAAGACAGTATCCCAGATCACCTAAAGATACTCAAAAAATATATGAATCGCTTCGTTATCAAAACAATACAATTTATGATGGTCAAAAAATTATGGCACCAGAAGAAATTGATCATCATAGGATAATATAAGGATGTGAAGATTCACTAATGAAAAAAGAAACTTTTAAAATTGATAACAGTCATTTGCTTTCATATCAAAATGAGTTATCTAAAGAAGAATATTGGCAATTAAAAAAAGAAATTTCGCAAATACCTTTTCATCATTTAAGAAAAATTTATCAAAATTCTTATAAAGATGAAAAATATAGTGCTAAAGATATTACACCTTTAAAATATTATGAACAAGAAAAGATAGACAGTTTTTATTCAGAGATAGGTTCAAAATATTATAATTCTTATGCTGTTTTAACCTTAAGTGGGGGTTCGGGCAGTCGCTTTGGTTATGATGGTCCCAAAGGAACATTTGAGTTTACTATCAATAATAAAAAAGAAAGCATGTTCTCATTGCAAGCCCTAAAATTAAAAAAAATATATGAAGAAACAGGTAATTATTTGTTATGGCTTATTATGACTAGTATAGAAAATCACGACGCAATTATAAACTATTTTGAAAAAAATAATTATTTTGATTATCCTAGAGAAAATATTTATTTTTTTAGCCAGAGTGAATTGCCTGTTTTAAATATTTCTGGCCAATGTATTTTAAAAGATAAAGGGCATGTTTTAAAGGCTTCTGATGGTAATGGGCAAGTGTTTAAGTCCTTAAAAACTTCTGGAATGCTAAAAGAATTAAAAAAAAGAAATATCTTGTATGTGGAATGTATAAATATTGATAATATTTTAGCACCATTATATGATTCTTCTTTTATAGGACTCATGGTTCATCATAATTATTTAGTAGGGACGAAAACAAGTATTAAAGAAAATCCTGACACAAATGAATATGTTTTTTGTAAATATAAGAACAAACCTTTTCTTTATAATCTAAATGCTATAGATAAAAGTTTTGAAAAAGATAGTAATTTATATCAAGATACGTTTTTAGGAATATCATTATTTCATATTAAAGCTTTAGAAAAATTATCTAAAATTAATTTACCTTATCATAGAGCATATAAACATTATGATTATATAAATCCTGATAGGACATTATCATCTAGAGTTGAGAAAAATGCCTTTAAATTTGAAAAATTTATTTTCGATGGCTTTTCGTATTTTGATGATTTACTTTTATACCGAATTGATAAAGAAAAAGAATTTGCCCCAATAAAAAGTCAAACAGGTCCAAATTCTTTAGAAGAAGCTATAAAAAAATATGAGAAATATTATCATTAAACCATTATCTATCAGGTAATGGTTTTTGTCATAGAATCTAAAATCTTTTGTAAATAATTAGTTAAAAAATCTGGTACTTTAAGTCCTAAGGCTAGAGCATGTTTGAAAATACAACTAACTTCATTAATAAAAAAGGTTTCTAAAATTAATTTACGAATACTATCTAATTTAAAAATGTTATCTAAGAAAACCGAAACGGTGATTAAAGAAAGATAACCAAATATTTTGAAAGTTTTTAAAATAATATCTCTTTTTTTAAATGTTTTATTTTTTACTTCGATAAATAAGGATAAGAAATAATTAATCCCAAAGAGGGTAAATAAAGAAAGAAGTAGGTAGTCAATACTACCATATAAAAATTCACCAATTTGCAAAAAAAATGTTAAAATGGTAATAAATATAATTCGCATAAAGTCTCCTCCTACTATAGGATAAGAGAAAAGGCATGTTTTGGCACGGCGAATGAGGTGATATTATGTATATATTAGAAAAAAATAAAATAAAAGATGAAAACGAGTGGGTAAGTCTCACTTATCATGAGAAAGACCATATTTTTTATATCGATAAAGTTTGGGTGAGAGAAGATAAAAGAGGTTTAGGATTAGCTAAAAATATCATGGACTATTTTATTGATTTATATTCCGATAAAGAAATCATAGGTTTATGTTCTTATGCTCAAAATTATCTTGCCAAAAAGGGTATTTAACAATAAAATAAATAATGTTTGAGGTGAATTTATGATTTATTTTGATTATGCCGCGGCTTCCTTAGTACGTAAAGAAGTGTTGGATAACTTTATTATGGCATGCCAAGATTTTGCTAATCCTAATTCTAACCATATTTTGGGAAGACAAGCAAATGAGAAAATTCAAGATACTACAAAAAAAATAGCTGATTTATTAGGCGTTTTACCTGATGAGATTATTTATACATCGGGTTCTACCGAATCTAATAATTTAGCGATAAAAGGCATTTTAGAAAGATATAAAAACTTTGGTAAACACATATTAGTGAGTAGTTTAGAACATTCTTCTATTTTAAGTCCTTTAACTTATATGAGTGAAAAAGGTTTTGAAATCGAAGTGGTTCCAGTAAATGAAGAGGGAATTATTACACCCTTAGAGATTGAAAAGCGTCTTCGCCCGGATACGATTTTGGTTAGTGTCACCGCTATGGATAGTGAACTTGGTATTATAGAACCTATTGATGAAATCGGTAAAATGCTAAAAAAATATCCTCATACTTATTTTCATACGGACGCGACTCAGATAATAGGTAAAGAACCTTTTGATTTTGCAAATGTTGATTTAGTTACGATTTCAGCTCATAAATTAAGTGGTTTAGATGGTACCTCAATTCTTATAAAAAAAGAAAATGTAGAGTTAGTCCCTTTACTTCATGGGGGAAGAAGTACCACAAACTATCGAAGTGGCACACCTATACTTCCTAATATTGTTGCTTTTTATACGGCTTTAAAACTTGCCTTAGAAGAACAAAGCAAACACCATTCATATGTTTTAGAGTTGCAAACTTATCTTTTAGATTATTTAAAAAATAAAAAAGATATTATTATCAACAATACTTCTCGTTCTTCTGTTTATTTTGTGAATTTCAGTGTGTTAAAAATGAATGCTAATGACCTTGTTTCCTTATTAGAAGAAAAAGGAATTATCGTTTCTGCTAAGACAAGTTGCTGCCCTTTAAATACACCGTCTAAACTTGTCTATGCTTTAACTAAAAATAAAAAAGTAGCTTCTTCTTCTATAAGAGTTAGTCTATCTTACTTGACAACAAAAGAGGAACTGGATAAACTAATTGAAGCTTTAGAAAGTGTGATTTAGATGGATAAGACAAAAGAAATAGAAAGAAGTATTATCAAAAAATATCGAAAGACCATCTGGACGAGATTTATTAAAGCCATTAAAGATTATGAACTAGTGAAAGAAAATGATAAGATCGTGGTTTGTATCAGTGGAGGTAAAGATTCTTTTTTGATGGCTAAATTATTTCAAGAATTAAAACGTCATGGTCAAATTAATTTTGAGGTTTGTTTTGTAGTTATGAACCCTGGTTATAACGATTATAATTTAAATAAAATTAAAGAAAACGCCGAAATATTAGGTGTGCCAATTGAAATTTTTGAATCAGATATCTTCGATGTTGTTGAAAAGTATCCTGGCAAAAGTCCTTGTTATTTATGTGCTCGTATGCGAAGAGGCTACCTTTATAACTACGCCAAAGAAAAAGGATGTAATAAAATTAGTTTGGGTCATCATTTTGATGATGTGATTGAAACAACCCTTCTTTCTATGTTTTATGGTTGTGAAGTAAAAACAATGATGCCAAAGCTTCACAGTGATAACTTTTCTGGGATTGAACTTATTAGACCAATGTATCATATACATGAAGAAGATATTATTTCTTGGAAAAATTATAATGAACTCACTTTTATTAATTGCGCTTGTCGTTTTACTGAAGGATGTTCCTTAATTAACGATGGAACAAGTAAGCGAAAAGAAATTAAAGAACTTATAAAGAATTTACGAAAAATAAATAAAGACATTGATTACAATATTTTTAAAAGTATGAGTAATATTAATTTAGATTGTGTTTTAGGTTACCGTAAGGATAGTGAAGTTCACTCCTTTTTAGATGATTATGATGATAAAAAAAATGAAATGTAGAGCACTTCATTTTTTATTTGCAAAAATTTAATATATCTTGATAAACTTTTTCTTTATCTGTTTCATTTAATATTTCATGTTTCATATGAGGGTAAAGAGTAGAAGTAATATTTTGGTAACCACATGATTTTAGAAATTCTTGACTTTTTAACCATGCTTTTTCATTTGTAATAACAGGGTCATTTTCCCCAGCGATAAAATAAATAGGTAAATCTTTATTATGAACTATATAATTTCTTTTTTGATAAACACTTTTCATTAGTCTAAATAAATTTAGAAAACCATTCGTTGTAAAGATAAAACCACAATATTCGTCTTTATCATAGGTTAAAACATTGTCTTTATTGAAAGAAAGCCAAGCATTCGTACTAAAATCACTTCTTTTACTATAACTTCCAAAAGCTAAATTTTGAATAAGTTTGCTTCGATAATTATCTCCTTTAAAAAACTTAATTATTTTGGTTAAGAAAATAGCTATGTTTACTAAATTGTTTTTACTAGGGGAACCACATACGACTAATTTATCAATATCCTTATCATATTTTTGAATATATTTACGAACGACTAAGGAACCCATGCTATGTCCAAATAAAATCAATGGTTTATCCGGATATTTTTCTTTTAAAAGTAAAGTGATATCATGTAAATCTTCTACAATAAAATCACTTGTTTCATCATAAAAATAGCCTAAGTCTTCTTTTTTTAAAACGCTTTTTCCGTGACCACGGTGATCGCTTATTGCAGCCACAAAACCATTTTGACATAGAAAAGTTAGGAATTCTTCATATCTTTCTTTATGTTCAGCCATGCCATGGGAAATTTGAATAATTCCTTTAATATTCTTTTCAGGAATATATATAGTTATTTCAATAGGTAAATTATCTTGTTTAGAATTTATTTTAATAGTTTCTTTTTTCATAGTATATCCTCCTAAGATAATTATATAGAAAATTTTATGAATATTCAAATACAAAACATACTTGTAAAAGAACCTTATTAATGATAAACTATTGATTGTTAAGAAGAAATGGTCCGTTGGTGAAGGGGCTTAACACATAACCCTCTCAAGGTTACATTCACGGGTTCGAATCTCGTACGGATCACCAAATATGTCTTAAAAGTCCTTTATTCAAGGGCTTTTTTCATGACTTTTTATAAAATTACTCTGAAAATACTTTCTCAAATTAAAATATTAAAGGTTTATTTGGTAGCAAGTTTATTGTTGTTTGGAATTATATGTAGATTTTTTTTATTGCTTTTATTAATTCAAATATGGTTATATGTATTTAAAGTTTCTAATTGAGCTATTTCAGTGGGAATAGCGGTGATAGCACAAATATACAAAGGCTTTTTGTATTCTATTAAACTGTTGGGTCTGTCACTTGCCATCCAGCTTTGAGGAGCACATAAAAAATTTTTAGAAACAGATTTTTGATTTTTAAGTCCTAGAACACAATAAATTGGTTTGGTCTTACCATTTTTTTGTATTTCTTGATAAGTTTTGGATAGTGCATAATCTCCATTGTATAAGCTCATAGCTTGTTTGTTTTCTCTAACGTTATATAAGTTGACTCCAACATTTTTAAATATATCTGGAATATACTTAAAGGTCTTGATTCGTTGAGTTAATAATCGATTTTCTTTAATTTTGTTTAGGAGGACTTTTTCAAATTTATTGACATGAGTTTTAATATATCTATATTGTTTTTCTTTTGAAATACATCCTTTTGGAAAGTAAATGCTTAAATCAACTTTATGCAAACCGGCTAAGTGATAAAAATTCTCATCATTAAATTCAATAAGTATTAAACCGCCTTTTCCCATATCAATAAAATATTTCTTTTTTTTTAACTCTTCAAATGTATCAATTAACTCTTGTATCATTTTATGCCTTTCTTTTTATATAAAAAAGGAACCTATCATAAGATAAGTTCCTATAGTAGCGCCTAATTCGGAATTAGGCAGAGATGCTATCTATTTTTCGTTATTGTATTACTACAACCGCCGAAGCTAGGCTGGGGCTACCAACTCCCGTCGTTAATAGTATATCATAAAATATAACTATTATTACAGAAATTGAATTAAAAATGTGTAAATCAATTTCACTGGAACCTATTATATTTGATAATTTTTTTATGTCAAACTAAATGTTTAATATTTATTTATCTATGTATCTTTATTTTTTAAAATCTAGTTTTAAGTCATCAATATTTGTAGATTTTGATTCTACATTTTTCATTTAAGATATAATTTTTTAATCTTTATTCATAATCCTCAAATCCTTTTTTTTAAATAAGTGCTTCCATTATAAAGGTATTTACTATAAAAGTCATTATCTATGTCGATATTCTTAAGAAATATACTATTAAAGAATTTAATCGGATTATCAAAGTTTTACATTATCATGTGGAAATAAAGTATTATAAGTTTTAAAATATGTTAAAATAGGAACATAAGGATTTGATTTTTATGAATGAATTTATGAAAGGATTAACTTCTTTAGAAGTTAAAGAAAGAATAGAAAAAGGGCAGGTAAACTATGATGATGCTCCTAAAACAAAAACAATAAAAGAAATTATTGTTAGTAATTTTTGTACTTATTTTAATTTTTTAAACATCTTTTTAGGCTTGGCTGTTTTTCTTTCTGGTGTTTTAAATGGCATGCTTTTTCAAAGCTTAAAAAATTGCTTATTTATGGGTGTTATTATCGTAAACTCTATTATTAGTATTATAGAAGAAGTAATATCTAAAAAAATAGTGGATCGTTTATCAATGCTTTCTGAGTCTACGGTTGATGTTATTCGTGATGGAGAAATTGTTTCTTTAGGTCTTGATGAAATTGTTTTAGATGATGTTACGGTGTTATCTCAAGGACATCAAATTGTCGCGGACTCCGTTATTTTAGATGGTGAAATAGAGGTTAATGAATCTTTATTAACCGGAGAACCTGATGCCATTTTAAAAAGAAAAGGAGATACGATTTTATCAGGCTCTTTTGTTGTCAGTGGTAAAAGTTATGCCAAAGTGATTCATGTTGGTAAAGATAATTATGTTTCTTCCATTTCTCGTGAAGCCAAATATGAAAAACAAGTAAATTCTGTGATTATGAATTCTTTTGAACAACTTTTAAGAATACTATCTCTTCTTATCATTCCTATTGCTGTTATTATGTATTTTAGTCAATTGTCTGCCAATGCGGGTAATGTCACAGAAGCTATTTTTCGCACCGTCGCGGCTTTAATTGGCATGATACCAGAAGGTCTTGTTTTACTAACAAGTTCCGTGATGGCTGTAAGTGTTATTAGACTTTCTAAATTTCATGTCCTCGTTCAACAACTTTATTGTATTGAAATACTTGCTCGTGTCGATGTTATTTGTCTAGATAAAACGGGAACGCTTACCGAAGGAAAAATGAATGTTGTCGATGTGTTACCTTACCAAAATTTTTCTAAGGATGAACTTTTTAAAATTTTAAATGCCTTTAGTACTTATAGTACTGACGAGAATGCCACGATGTTAGCCTTAAAAGATTATTTTAAAACACCTACGGATGTTCATGTAAAAGAAAGTATTCCTTTTTCTTCAGAACGTAAATTTAGTGCCTTATCTTTTGAAGATATTGGTTCTATTTACATTGGCGCTTATGAATATTTGATTCCTAAAGAGAAAGAAAACATTTTATCACTTATTCAAAAATATCCCGAGGACTACCGTGTTTTAGCTGTCTGTAAAGGGAAAGATAAACTTCAAAAAAAGCCTAATGATTTGAAACTACTTGGTCTTATTTTAATTGAAGATGTCATAAGATCGGAAGCCAAAGATACCTTAGATTATTTTAAAAAACAAGGTGTGATGGTGAAAATTATTTCAGGAGATAATCCTAAAACAGTTTTAAATATTGCTAAAAAAGTAGGACTTAAAGACATTTCAGGTATCGATACAACCGGTTTAAATGATGAAGAACTAGCCGAGGCCTCTTTAAAGTATGATGTTTTCGGTAGAGTAACACCGAGTCAAAAAAAATTAATCGTGGAAAGTTTACAAAAGAGTGGCAAATGTGTTGCAATGACCGGCGATGGCGTCAATGACGTTTTAGCTTTAAAACAAAGTGATTGTGCTATTTCAGTTGCCAGTGGTAGCGATGCAGCTAGAAATGTTTCCCAACTTATTTTACTTGATGACAACTTTGCTTCTTTACCTAAAGTAGTAGCAGAAGGAAGAAGAACGATTAATAATATTGAACGAAGTGGATCTTTATTACTCGAAAAAACGATTTATACGATTTTACTTATTGTTTACAGCATTATTATTTCTTCTAAATATTTCTTTATTCCTATTCATCTTACCTTAATTACCACTTTTACGATTGGAGCTCCTTCTTTTATTTTAGCTTTGGAACCAAATACAGATTTAGTAAAAGGAAAATTTCTTTTAAAAATAGTCAGTCGTAGTCTTCCAACTGCCTTAACAGTTATCTTTAATGTTATCTTAGTCACTTGTTTTTCAGCGGTTTTTGACTTGTCATATGATTTACAAAGTACCATTTGTGTTTATTTGACCGCGATTACAGGCTTTATTTACCTTTATAAAATATGTTATCCATTTAGTATTGTGAGACGTATTTTGTTCTTTGTGTTGTTTAACGGATTTTTGTATAGTGTCATTTATCAGTATAATTTCTTTAGTTTACTTCCCATTTCTTACACAAGTCTTTTAATCACTTTTGTTTTAAGTATTGATTCTTTATATATTTATAAAAAGTTAAATCATTTTATTACTTTACTTTTCCATAAGTTTGATGCTTCTATTATGGTGGAAAAATGATTTCTCATTGTACTTTATGTTCCTTATGTCAAAATCAACCACCTTTACTTGATAAAGCAAAAACATGTGATGTTATGTGGGTAGGACTTTCGGCTAAGAAAGTATTAGATGTCAAAAAAAATATTCCTTTAGAAGCGGATACACCAACGGGAAAAATAATAAAAGAAATTGAAGAGTCTTTACCTAATGTCAAATTTTACAAGACAAATTTAGTAAAGTGTTTACCTTTAAATGAAAAGGGAAAACTAAGATATCCGACCAAAGAAGAATGTCTTACTTGCCTTGATAATCTTTTGAAAGAAATCAAAGAGTTACAACCTAAAGTCATTGTTTTACTTGGTAAAAAAGTTTCATCTTATGTTTTAAAAGGAAAAGAACAAATTGACGTTTCGTTTATCCAAGCTTTACATCCTTCTTACATTTATGTTTACAAAAGAAATTCTATCTTAGAGTACGAAGAAAATTTAAAACAAGAAATAGAAAAATACTTATAAAAATTCTAGATGTTCGCCCGGACCTAGAATTTTTTTTTGATTAAAATACCTAAGAAAGGAGAAAAAATATGTTATTTGATAGTACCGATTTTAATTTTGATGATTTTAATATCAGTATTTTTGCGATTCCTGGAAGTGATTTTAAAGAGGAACGGGAAAATAAATTTGTAAGTCCCGAAGAAGGATTTTTAAGAGGAAATTTAATGAAAGGGGAATATAAGCCTTATAAAAATTATACTTATCTAAAATTAAAACCAGAAAATGCCGAAGAAGAATTATTATTTAAACTTATGACGTATAGTTTTGCTATTAATGATTTAAATCTATATTTAGACTTATATCCGACGGATAAAGAAACTTATGAATTATTTAAAAAATATGTCCAAATAAAAAATGATTTAGAGGAAAGATATTGTGAACTTTACGGACCGATGACGGTTACCGAGTTACATGGTGATAGTTTTTCATGGGTAAAAAATCCTTGGCCATGGGATAAAAAAGGAGATTCTAATTATGTATAAATATGTGAAACATTTAAATTATCCGATTAATATTAAGAAAAAAGATTTAAAAATGGCGAAATATTTATTAACCCAATTTGGGGGAGCTAATGGCGAATTAGGAGCTGCCTTAAGATATTTCTGTCATAAATTTTCAATGCCAGATGAAAAAGGTAGAGCCTTATTAAATGATATCGCCACTGAAGAACTAGGACATTGTGAAATGATTTGTACGATGGTAAGACAACTTGTTAAAGATGCGACTATAGAAGAATTAGAAGAAAATGGTCTAGGTTCTTTATACACTGAACATGGTAAGAGTATTTATCCAAGTGATTCATTTGGCAATCCATTTACCGTTAGTTATTTTGCTGTCACAGGGGATGTCCTTGCTAATATCTCAGAAGATATGGCTGCCGAAGAAAAAGCAAGAGCTACTTATGAAGGTTTAATAAATGAAACAAAAGACGAAGATATCTTAGGAGTTTTACTCTTTTTAAGACAAAGAGAAATTGTTCATTTTAATCGCTTCAAAGAACTTTATGATTACTATAAAAAGAAAGGATATTAGGAAAAAAACTAATATTCTTTTTCATTGTCAAACTATTTAATATGTGTTATATTTTAGGTGTTGAAAAGAGTGATATCATGGAAAAGAAAGTAAATAAAAAGAAGATAAAATTAGATAATAATGTTCTTGTTATCTTAGGCGTTTTTTGTGCGGCTTTATTAATTGTAATAACTTTATTTAACTATTATAAAAAAGCCCAAGTGGCAACTTATGGGGATGAATGGAAAAATAAAAGTTTTTTAGTAAGTGAGGGCTTTGCAAATGTTTCATGTGATTCCTTAAATTCTTATTTAGATAAGGATTACATGTTTGTATATGTCACAGAAAGCATTGGCACAGAAGAAGAGTTTAATCTAGAGAAAAACTTAAAAATGATGGTAAGTGACTATAAATTACAAGATCATTTTGTCCTATTTCAAACAGTCGGAGATAACTGTGGTTCTATTGATGATGATAGTAGCGTAAAAGTTCAATCTTTACGTTTAGAAAAAGGATTGAGTAAATTACCAACCATTATTTATTATAAAAATGGTAAAGTTGTGGATTACATTGAACGAGAAGATGAGCAAATGATGAGCGAACAAGATTTTGCTCAACTTCTTGATAAGTATGAATTCAAGAGTTAGGAGGTTTTTATGCTAAACGTTGTTTTATTTGAACCAGAAATTCCAGGTAATACGGGTAATATTATGCGTACCTGTGTGGCTACTCACACTCATTTACATTTAATTAAACCTTTAGGTTTTTCTTTAGATGAAAAAAGTATTAAAAGAAGTGGTGTGAACTATATTGATAATTGTCATTATACGGTTTATGAAAACTGGGATGATTTTTTAAGTCATAACGAAGGAAAAATGTATTTCTTTACTCGTTATGGTCATAAACCTCATTCTGATTTTTCTTACAAAGAAACCAAAGAAAATATTTATTTAGTGTTTGGTAAAGAAAGTACTGGTATTCCAAGAAGTATTTTAAAACCTCATTTAGATACTTGTGCCCGCATTCCAATGACAGATAAAGTAAGAGCTCTTAATTTATCTAATTCTGTGGCTATTGTGTTATATGAAGCCTTAAGACAAAGAGATTATGAAGATTTATTAAGAGATGAACCGCATAAAGGCAATCATTTTATCGAAGATTACGAGGAGTAAAATGACTTGTAGAAGATGTGGTAAGGCACTAGGTACCGACCGGGGCATTTGTCCTTTTTGTGGAGCAATGTTATCAAGTGAGCAAATGAATGAATATAAAAAATATCAAAAAGAACATCAATATGAAGCCAAGATGATTACCGAAAAATATGGTCTTCAAAAACCTATTTATGAGAGTCAAGACAAGGGAAGCAATAAAGCTTTGGGAATCTTAATGATATTAGCCATTCTTTTATTTCTTATTATCTTTGTCCTTTTAATAGTATTAAATAAATAAAATCTTTACATATTAATAACGAGGGATTTTCTATGAGTTTATTTTTCGTTTGTGTAAAGATTTTTTTTGCCCGTATTTTAGACGTGACAATTTCTACCATAAGACAAAATTTTATGTTAAAAGAGCATTATGTTTTAAGTACCATCCTAGCTTTTTTTGAAATTTTTATCTGGTTTATTGTTGCTAGAGAAGCTTTACTCATTTCTATTGATTCTGTTTTAATACCCATTAGTTATTCTTTAGGCTACGCGACAGGAACTTTGATAGGCTCTTTAGTTTCCAAACGACTTATTAAAGGAGTTGTTGGCGTACAAATTATTTTGAAGAAAGATAATGAAAAGCTTATTAATAGTTTAAAAATGCGTGGTTATCGCATCAATATGCTTTCTATGCATAGTGCTTATAACAGTGTTCCTCGTGTTATGCTCTTTGTTGAGGTAAATTCCAAAAGTGTAGAAAAGTTAGAAAAATTAGTTTTACAGTATGACCCTTCTGCCTTTGTAGCGGTTAGTGAAACAAAAAGAGTAGTCAATGGAACTTTGAAATGACTATTAACACATAGGTAATGATTTTATCGAAAAAAAGTTGATTAATTCCACAAAATTGTAAAAAAGTTCTTGCCAAGACTAAAAACATATGGTATATTGGATATGTTCTGTTGGGGGACTAGCTCAGTTGGCTAGAGCATCTGCCCTGCACGCAGAGGGTCGCGGGTTCGAGTCCCACGTCCTCCACCAAATATGTTCAAGAAGTCCTTTATTTAAGGGCTTTTTTCATGTCTTTTTAAAAAATTACTCCCAAAATTACTCCAAAAGTCCTTTTTGAAATTAAAAATTCTTATTAATCTTTAAATTGTTAAATGTATTATAAAGGCCTATCATTCCTTTTTGATGTTACATAAACTACATTAGAAAGGAATGACGAGAATATGTTGAAAAATAAAGAATGTAATCGTGACGATTTCCAAATGAGTTATCAAAGTATGAGTGGAGATTTTTCTAACATGGGTGGATCATGCTGCATGAATGCTTGTCCAACAAGTTGCAGTAATGTATGTCCTCCTATTTGTGAATGTCCTCAAAATCAAGTATGTCATCGTGTCATCAACTATGAAGTACCACACATCATGCCATTTCATACTACTACCGTAAATCATCATGTTTATAATCATACTTATACTCCAGTTTATAGTTATTCAGAAGTAAATGAAGTGGAGCAAGTATATCCAAATCGTTGCTGTAAATAAAGATTACAGAGTGTTTCCTAAGAGGAAGCATTCTTTTTTTTGATTTTAATTGTGTTTTTATTTTGTTTTCTGTATAATTAGAGATAGAAAATAAGGTGAGTAGAATGCGGAAAGTCATTGCTGGATTAGATATTGGTTCAAAATATATTAAACTTGTTGTCGCAGAATTCATAAAAGGAAAAGCCACTGTTTTGGGAGTAGCTTACGGTGATTCTCTAGGAATAAAAAAAGGTGTTGTAACAGACCCTAATGCTTTAATTTCTAGTTTAAAAGAAGTTTTTTCAAAATGCGAAAATATGATAGGTTTAAAAATATCTAAAGTAATTGTAACGACTTTAAATGAAGATACTAAATTTTTGATGACGGAAGGAACCGTCAATATATATAATGAAGAACATATCGTAAAGAAAAATGATATTTTAAAAGCTATGCGTCTTTCTACTGAAAATAAGATAGACAAGGATAGTGAACTGGTTTCCCTAGAACCTATTAATTTTATTTTAGATGAAGAAAGAGCTTTAAAAAATCCTTTGAAACAACAAGCTAAAACTTTGACCGTTAAAACGTTATTAGTCACAGTTCCTCGTAAAAATATTTATCCTATTGTAAAATGCCTTGAAAAAATAGGCGTTCAAGTAGTTGATTTTACACTAGGGGTTATTGGAGACTATATGGCCTCAGAATCTTCTTTAATGAAAGATAATGTGGGAGCTATTATCAATATTGGAAGTGATATTACTTCGGTGTCTATCTTTAACAAAGGAATATTAACAAATACTAGTAATTTATATTTAGGCGGTAGTAATATTTTAAATGATTTTTCTTATATCTATGGACTTACGATGAAAGATGCTGATGTCGTGAGAAAAGAACTTACTTTTGCCCATAAAAATGGTACAAGTGCAAGTGTTCATAAAGATTTTACGAACAAAGAAGGCAAAAAAGTAACGATTAGTGAATATGAAGCGAGTGAAATTGCCTCATCAAGGCTAGAAGAAATACTAAAATTAGCAAAAAAAGAAATAAATCTCTTAACAAAAAAAGAAATTCATTATATAATGATAACGGGTGGAGTAAGCGAAATGCCACAATTTTCTATGCTTGTGGACGAAGTTTTCGGACATGAAGCCAAAATATTAAATATAAAAGAAATCGGTGTTCGAAGCAATATTTATTCTTCAGCACTAGGTATGACAAAATACTATGATGAAAAAACACGTTCTAGAGGAGTAGAGTTTTCCATTTGGAACGCGGAAGAAACAGAAGAATTAAGTAATGTGAATAAAAAAATAAATTTTGGTGAGAATTCTATTCTTGGCAAATTATTCGGTTATTTTTTTGATAATTAAGGAGGGTATGGTGTATTATGGACGGTAATTTAAAGATAGATCCTATTGCAAAAATAAAAGTTTTCGGTGTTGGTGGCGGTGGAAATAATGCTGTTAACCGTATGATTGAAGAAGGCGTTCAAGGAGTAGAATTTTATGTAGTCAATACAGACTTACAAGTTTTAAATGCAAGTAAAGCCAAAAATAAAATTCAAATTGGTGCTAACATCACCGGAGGAAGAGGTGCTGGTTCTAATCCAGAAGTTGGCCGTGAAGCGGCTTTAGAAAGTAAAAAAGATATTGAACAAGCTGTTAAAGGGGCTGACATGGTCTTTGTGGCTTGTGGTCTTGGTGGTGGAACCGGTACAGGTGCTGCTCCTGTTATTGCGGAAATTGCACAAGAAACAGGTGCCCTTACTGTTGGTATCGTAACTAAGCCATTCCGTTTCGAAGGAAAAAGAAGAATGGAACATGCTCTTTTAGGGCTCGAGGAATTAAAAAAACATGTCGATACTTTAATCATCATTCCAAATGATCGTTTAAGAGAAATTATTGATAAAACAACAACATTCCAAGATGCTTTTAAAGAAGTAGATAATGTGTTACACCGTGGTGTTCAATCTATTTCTGATTTAATCGCCGTAACAGGAATCGTAAACTTAGACTTTGCGGACATTAAAACAGTTATGGAAAAATCTGGAACTGCTTTAATTGGTATTGGTATGGGTATTGGTGAAAATAGAGCCGTAGAAGCTGCCCGTCAAGCAGTATCAAGTGCTTTACTTGAAACAACCATTGACGGAGCTACCGATGCGATTATAAATATCACTGGTGGAGATTCATTAACTTTATTTGAAATTGAAGATGCTGTAGAAACTGTTAGAGAAGCTGCCAATAGTGATATCAATATTATCTTTGGCGCTATTCCAAACTCTAATTTAACAGATGAAGTCATTGTCACTGTTATTGCTACTGGTTTTGATGGTAAAGATGACAAAGAAGCTGATAGTCCAATGCCTAAAAGAAGATTAGACGATGACGATACAGCTGAATTTGATATTCCATCATTTTTAAGAAGTAAAGATAATTATTAAGAGCAAAAGAAATTTTGTTCTTTTATTTTGCTTTTTTCCAAACTAAAACACCGTCTTTACTTGTTGGAGTACTATATCCCTTTATAGAATAAAACTCGAAATGATCGTTTTTAACGGTCATGTTTTTTTCGTATTTAAAATAATTAGCATAATAAGTAATAAAATAATCATAGACATAAGCCATTTGGATAAAACCATCTTTTTTTAGATGTTTACTTAACTCGTGAATAGTTTGTAAATATTTCTTTTCATAATTTTCAGGAAATACTTTGACTACCGAGTCACTTATGTTAGAAGTTATTATGCCATCAAACTTTAAACCACCAAGTGCTTTTTTTAAATTAAATAAATCGCCTTTAAGATAACAAATATCTTCAGGATGTAATTTGTCTTTCAAAGCTTCATAACTTTCTGGTTTTAGAAATTGTTGATTTTTAGTAACTTTTGATAAAGGATTAAGATATTGATGATAAAAAATTCTTTTTAATATTTCTTCAATCTTAAAATTACTGTATAAATAATCGAAAAAAGTTCTGGTTTCCTCTTTTAGAAAAGGTGCCACTTTTTCATATATAGAGTAATTTAATAAATCAGTTTCAAAAAATTTTAAATAATCTTCTAAGGATAGACGTTTTACTATATTTACTTTTAAATCTGTTTCTAAAAAAGCAAGAGTATTAATATCGAAACATGTGACCTCTGTTGCTCCATAAGAATAAGCATTTAAAAGATGTTCACCACTCGCGGCAGGTAATAAGATATTTTTACCTTTCATATCTATTAAACTAAAGTAACCAGAAATATTTTCTGTGGTTTTTAAATAAATCTTAGAATAATCACCAAAGTCAATATTTAATTTTTGGTAATGTTCTAATATAAATTTTACTTTTTCTAAATCAAATGGCATTTTAAATAATCCCCCTTTTTGTAGTTGTTATTCTAAGATAAACAAACCTATTTGACAAGTATTAATTGTTATCTTTTGTCGAATGGCTTGCAATATTTTTAAAACAAAATAAAATACTTTTTGTCACGGAGGTAAAAAAGATGACCAAAATATATTTTGTAATAGATGATTCGGGAAAAATTGATCATAAAAATACTTATTTAATTTATGGAGGTTTCGTTTTTCTGTCTAAAAATTCCTTAACAAATTTTAATTATCGTTACCAAAATTATGTGAATAAAATAAGAACTCATTATAAAGAAGATAAAGAGATTAAAAGTAATATTTTAAAATATAAAGATCGTAAGAAATTTTTAGAAGAATTTAAAAACGACTACAGTTTTGCTCTTACTATTTTAAATGAAAATTTGTATGACCACATCAAAAAAGATGCAAAAGCCAAAGGAAGATTTATTGATTATGGTTTAAAAAGATGTATTAAAACGGTTTTAAAAGATTTAATAAAAAAAGACGTGATTACTAAAAATGATAGTTTAGAATTAGAAATCTTAATCGATAACCAAACGATTAAATCAAATGGTCTTTATGATTTAGAAAAAAGTATTCAAAAAGAATTAACGAAGGGTATGAAGCCCATTTTAGAAGCTAATTATATGCCTTTATTTAAAAATTTAAAAGTTCATGTTTATTATGGTGATTCGAAAAAAAGTCTTTCGATTCAAGCTTCAGATATCTTAGCGGGAACAGTCAGAAAGAAAATGATATCTAAAGAAGAAATCACTTTCTTAAATGTTTTTTTAGAAATTCCTTAAACCGACAACTTTTTTTCTTTTCCTTTTTTATAATAGAATGGGTGAAGCGTTATGACCATATATCTTGATTTAGTCTTTTTGCTCAATTTGTTCTTTGATTTTTTACTTTTATTAACTGTTAATAATACACTTAGAAGAAATGCCTCTTTAAAAAGAATTTTTTTAGGAAGTTTAATAGGTAGTTTAACAATCTTACTTTTGTTTTTACCAATGCCAAATACTTTTCTCTTTCTTTTTAAAATACTCGTGAGTGTTTTTATGGTCGTCATTTCTTTTGGTTTAAAAGATAAAGCTTACTTTATTGCTAATTTGACATATTTTTATATGACAAGTACGGTTTTAGGTGGCTTTATGTACTTTTTATGCCTTTCTTTTTCAGAAGAACAAACAGGGCTTTTGTTTAGCTATCATAACATGGCGATTCCTTATCTATTTGTTGTCATAACATCACCCCTCATGTTATATGTTTATTATAAGGAACGTAAAGAAATATCTTATTATCAAAACTTTTATGACATTAAGATATCTTTTTTGAATGGCCAAGAAAAAATTTTTCATTCCTATTTAGATACAGGAAATAAACTAAAAGATCCCGTGACTAAGAAAAAAATCTTAGTAGTATCTGGTAAAAGCCTAGAAGACATTCCAAAAGATAAAATCTGTTATGTACCTTATAATGCATTAAATACACATGGTTTGATGAAATGCTTGTTTATTAAAAAAATAGATATAAATGGTTTAGAAAGGAAAGATTATCTCGTGGGAATAAGTGAAGAAAAATTAATGAAAGAAGGAGTTGAGTGCATTTTAAATAGTTCAGTGAGGGAGGACTTTTTATGCTAAATAAGATTATCTCGTGGTTAAAAGAAAAATATAATGAATGCTTTTATATAGGAAGTACAGATAAACTACCTCCCCCACTTAGTAAAGAAGAAGAACTAAAGTGTCTTATTGAATGTAAAAAAGGCGATATGGAAGCTAAAAATAAACTGATTGAGCATAATTTAAGACTTGTTGTTTTCTTAGCTAAGAAATATGAAAGTACGGGTTATGAAATGGAAGACTTAATTAGTATTGGGTCGATTGGGCTTATTAAAGGCATTGAAACCTATAAAATAGATAAAAACATTAAATTAGCTACTTATGCTTCTAGATGTATTTCTAATGAAATTTTAATGTATATTCGTAAAAATAAGAAAAGGAAAAAAGAAGTTTCTTTAGAAGATAGTTTGAATTATGATAATGAAGGAAATGAACTTCATTTAGAAGATGTCTTGGGCACTGAAAATGACTTAGTAAGTGACTCCTATGAAAGAGAAGTAGAAAGAAAATGTGTGGGGGAAGAAATTAATAAGTTAAAACCAAGAGAAAAGCAAATTATGGTTTTAAGATATGGCTTAAATAATAAAGAAAGTTATACCCAAAAAGAAGTGGCAGATATTTTAGGTATTAGTCAATCTTATATTTCTCGCATTGAAAAGAAAGTGATTAAAAATATTCGTAATTTAATGAAAATATAGTCCTTGTATTGTTTAAAGGACTTTTTTTCTGTTTTTCTTTTTGCTATAATTTTTTTAAGGGATGGTGTATTAAGTTGCAAAAAGATAATATTATATTGCTTTCTTTATTAGGCGTTGTTGTTTTTTTATTTATCATTTGTGGTGTTTTTGCGTTTAAAAAGGAAGAAACCATTTTAGAAACAGTTACCGATGCTTCTAAATTTAAAATAGAATATGAAAGTTTAAACGGTCAAATAAATGATAAAACCAAGACAGAGTATAAGACAGTTAATATTAGTGAAAATAATAAATTTGTATATAAAAATGAAGAAGAAATTATTAAAATTTTAGAAAGTAAATCTGGCGTGATTTACTTTGGTTTTAAAAGTTGCCTTTGGTGCCGTAGTATGGTCGAAGCATTAGATAAGGCTAGTCAAAATTCTAAAGTAGCTAATATTTATTACTTAGATATTGAAAATATTCGGGATGTTTTAGCTTTAGATGAGAATAACAAAGTTGTGACCGAGAAAGAGGGAAATAGTAATTATTATAAATTGCTAAATCTTTTAGACGATTATTTGGATGATTATATTTTAAAAGGCGAAGAAGATGTCTCTGTTAAAACCAATGAAAAAAGACTTTATGCTCCAACTGTCATCGCAGTATCAAATGGAGAAATTGTTGGTTTTCATACTAAGACGGTAGATAGTCAGACAGATCCCAATGAACCTTTAACTGAAGAACAAGAAAAAGAATTAGAAAAAATTTATAAAGATTTAATAGCCAAGACGACTGAAAATATTTGTGATGAGGGATGTTAAGATGGAATATTTAGATATTTATGATGGTGAAGGTAATTTCTTAGGTAAAGAAGACCGAAATATTGTTCATGAAAAAGGTTTATGGCATAAAACAGTTCATTGTTGGCTCTATACTAAAGATGGTTATGTCTTTTTTCAAAGACGTGCCGATAGTCATACTTTGTATACGACAGCCTCAGGACATTTAAGGGCAAGTGAAACCATTAATGAAGGTTTTCACAGAGAAATAAAAGAAGAAATAGGTTGTTCTATTGATACTTCTGATGCCAAATTTATTAAAATGGAACCATATAAAATGGATAAAATTAAAAATGGTAAACCTTTTAAAGATAGAGCCTTTGCTAATGTTTATATGGATTTATATGAAGGTGATTTTAAAGACTTTAATTTTGATCAAGAAGAAGTTTTAGAACTTGCTTTAGTTCCTTTAAAAGAAACCCTTGCTATGTTTAAGAAAAATGAAGGTTCCGTATTAGGTAAAATTGTAACCCTTGATCATCAAATTGTGGATAAAGAAATTTCTTTAGATGAATTTTTAGTAAATGCCGGCGAAACCTATTATGGAAAGTACGGTTATGTCCTAGAAGCTATCCTAAAAGAATTAAATTTATAAATTAATAATTTGAATATATTTTTTCCATTTCAAAAGTTCTCTTATAAAAATAGAGGGCTTTTTTTTATTAACAAGTAAATAAACATAGTTTTTTGTTCTTGTTAAAGCCACATAAAATAATCTTCTTTCCTCATCAAAAGGAAAAGTGGCAGATTCACTAATAAGAGATAAAACTTTTTGTTCTTTAATTTGGTTAGGAAAACCATATTTTGTATTTTCTAAATTTAAAACAATCACATTTTCGGCTTCTAAGCCTTTTGATTTATGAACTGTTAAATATTTAAAGAGATATTTTTGCTTATCATAAGGATAATTTAAAATATCTTTTTCATTTCGTCCAAGCACCATTAAAGAAGAGGTATCTAGTTTTTCTAAAAGCTTATTTAAAACTTTAGTTTTATCATGATAATAAACAATCACAATTGGTTTATCTAAGTGTTTAGGACTTGTCAATTCTTTCTTTATTTGATAAGGATTTTTCATAATAAAAGCACCGGTTATTTTGATAAGTTCTTCACTATTACGATAGGTTTGGGTTAACTTATAAATTTTCGCATCTTTAAAAATTTCTTTGAAATTTAAAAAAAGTTTTAAATCACATCCTGAAAAGCGATAAATAGATTGATAATCATCACCAATAACACATAAAGAAGCATTGGTTTGTCTTAAAATTTCTAAAATTAAATCAAACCTAAGTTTCGAAGTATCTTGAAATTCATCAATTAAAATATATTTATAAGGAAGATTTAGGTTTTTTGTTTTTAAATTTTGAATCGCTTTTTGAATTAAATCATCAAAATCTATTTTCTTTTGAGCTTCTTTTTCACTTTCATAAAGTAAGAAAAGAGCATAGCTAATCAGTAAGAAATTTTGATGTTTATGTTCTTTTATGAGTTTGATAAAATAGTTATCATCATAATTATTAGCCTTATAAAGTTTAATAAAAGTATGAATATCCTTTTTTAAGTCAATTCCCATTTTAGAGTGCAGAATTTTTATCTCTTTTTTTAAAGTGGGTTTTAAAAAGAAAGATTTTCCTAATGTTTTTAAAACACTTTCATTTCCTAAAAATAAACTTTCAAAAAACTCATTTTCAACGTAGGAGAGAAAAGAATCATCACAAATATGATAAGTTTTTTCTTTTAAAATCTTTAAGGCGAGTTTGTGAAAGGTTAAAACCTCAACGTTTTTACGTGTATTAATAAAAATTTTTTCTTGTAAATCTTTCACCGTTTCATTTGTAAAAGAAAGACATAATATTTCTTCTTCTGTGCATTTTTGATTATCGAGTAAATATTTAATTTTTCCGATTAAAGTCATAGTTTTTCCAGAACCAGCTCCGGCGATAATTAAAGAATACTTAGGGTTTTCTAAGATAGGTTTCATTTGGTTTTCATCTAAAGGGTAACCATTAATAATCATAAAACACCTCACTTTCAAATTCTAATTATTTTCCGTAAAGAATTATGTCGAATTATAGTATTTTATAAAGAATTCTGATAAAATGAATAAAAGGAATGAAGATGATAAAATGAAGTATGGAAAATTAATTGTAATAGAAGGTGCCTGTGATGGTGTTGGTAAAAGTACTCAGATAGAACTTTTAAGAAAAAGACTTTTAAAAGAAGGATACAAAGTACTATGTCATCATTTTCCAACCTATGATCTTTATCAAGGAAGGGGAGTCGAAGAATTTTTAAAAGGAACTTATGGCGATATTAAAGATCTTTCCTTTTATTTTATTAACAATTTGTATGCTTATGATCGCATGATTACATGGCAAACTATTTTAAAGAAAGCTTACTTTGAAGGTTATATTATTCTATTAGACAGGTATACGACTTCTAGTTTAATATATCAAACAGCCTCTTTAAAAGGTGGTAAAGAAAAAGAAGCACTGATTGATGAAATGGCTACTTTTGAATATGACAAATTAGGCACAAAAAGACCAGATAGAGTTATCTTTTTAAATGTTCCATACTCTTTGAATGTTAAAATGCGAAAAAAGAGAAACGCAAATAAAGAGGAAGATATTATTGAGCAAAATGAAAAATATTTGAATGAGGTTTATGAAAGTGCTTTATATACCGCTAAGTATTTAAATTGGACATCTATTATGTGTGCTAAAGATGATAAACTAAGAACAGTTGAAGAAATTCATGAAGACATTTATGAAAATATTAAAGATTTATTAGATTGAAAGAAGGTTTAAACTATGAAGAAAAATGGTTATGCGATTCAAGAATTATTAATTTTATTTGCTCTATTAGGAGTTATTTTTGCTGTAGGTATTACCAAAATTAGCTATGCTTTGGAAGACGCTCAAAATGAAGAAGAAATCGCAGAAGTTCAAGAAAATAATCTTTTATATGCGGGTGAATTATATGTGAAAAAAAATATAGATAAATTTACAGAAACAGACAATTATTTTTATGGAAGCGATTTAATAACCGACCAAATTTTAAGTGATGATAATAAAGATTATCCCAGTATTAAATTTAAAGCCACTAAAGAAGAAGACGGTTCTTTTAAAGTAGAGATTGTAAAATAATGGCTATTACTAAGACAGACTTTCTAGAACTTTCGAGATGTCCTAGATATTCTTTTTTAGAAAATTTAAAGACAAGTGCTTTAAAACAAGATATGTCTTATGAAGAATATCAAGAAAAAGAAGAACAAAGTAATTTAAAAGAACTATTAGATGCTATGTTAGATACAAGTGGAGAGATTTATTTAGATAAAACAGAAAAAATAAATCAACAATTAATGGCAATGCTTCCTTATTATAAACAAGTCGAATTAGAAGCCGGACGAATTTTTACCGAATATTTTAAAGGAAAAAGTACATATGCTTTAGAAACCAAAGAACAAAAAGGCTTTTCTTTTGAATCAGAAAAAGCTAAATATTTATGTTATGTCGACATATTTAATGAACAAGAGGATATGGTTAACATCGTGGAGGTAAAAGCAACGACTGCCCGTAAATATTTAGAGTTAAAAGCAGGATTTCCTAAAGGAAATAAATATTCTATTTTTACCAAAAAGAAAAATGTTTATTATTTAAAGGGTGAAATTGATTATGCTTTAGAACAAGAAATGCCTAAGGAAAAATATGAAAAGGAAAGAGAAAAAATTTTTGACCGTTTTAAATTAGGAAAATATTTTTATGATTTGGCTTTTCAAAGATATGTGATTGAACATAGTAAAGAAAATTTAAAACCGGTTCATTATTACTTAGCTGTTTTAAATCCTTATTATATTTTTGACAGGACAGAAAAAGACGGTAAACCTTTTTACCATGCGATTCATAATGAAGAACTTATTAATTTTATTTGTTGCGATGAAATTACAAAGTCCTTGCAAAGTGTTATTCAAAAAGATATCGAAACTTTAGAAAAGAATCTATTTAATAAAGAAGATAGAGTTTGTCCTTTAGGTAATTATTGTTCCTATAAAGAACAAGGGGAATGTAAATATTTTAAAACTGTCTGTGGTCTTAAAATACCTAAGAAAAACAGTAGTTTAAATTATGTTAATAATGGTTTTGGCTTTCTTGTAGATGGCAAAAGAATAAAAGGCTTAGAACTTATTAATGAAGGATACTTAAAAATGGAAGATATTCCTTTATCATGGCTTACTAAAGAAAACCATCTCATTCAAAGAAATTGCTTAGAAAATCATACTTCTTATATCAATAAAGAAAAAATAAGAAAAGCTTTGTCTGCAATAGAGTATCCTATTTATCACTTGGATTTTGAAACATTTCCTTGTCCTTTACCAAGATTTAAAGGAGAGTTTCCTTATATTCAAAGTCCTTTTGAATTTAGTTTACATATTGAAACTCGTCCTGGTAGTTGTGATTTAGAAAAAGATAATATTGTTTTTTTAGCCAAAACAACGAAAGATGAAAGAGAAGACTTAGTAAAAGAATTATTAAAATATATTGATCCTAATAAAGGAACTTTATTTGCCCAAAATGTTTCTTTTGAAAAAGGAAGGATAAAAGAACTTGCTTCGATATTTCCTGAATACAAAGAAGATTTATTAAAAATTTATAATCGTGGTTTTGATTTGTTATGGCTTTTAAATAATAATAAAGAGTTATATGAAGAGTTAGGTTTCACTGGAAAAGATTTAGAAACATTCAACTTTTATGATGAACGTTTAAGTGGTTCTTTTTCGATAAAAAAGACATTACCTGTTTTTTCAGACTTATCTTATGATAATTTAGATGTCCATAATGGAACAGAAGCCATCGTTGTTTATGCCAATTATGATAATTATTCCAAAGAAGAATTAGAAAAACAACAAGAAGCCTTGAAAATTTATTGTCGTCAAGATACGTGGGCAATGGTCGAAATTTTAAATGCTCTACGTAAACTTGTCAAATAAGTGTCAATATTTTCAAGTTTTTTGACTATTTTTTTCATTTTTTAGTATTATATAGAGGTAAAGGACGTGATTTTTATGTTGTATCCATCCATTGATAAACTGCTTACCATCGTGGATTCTAAGTACAAATTAGTTCATGTAGCCTCTATTCGTAGTAAACAAATGTTAGAAAACAACCATTACCAAATGGCTGAAAACGAATATGTTAACAAAAGAACCATCGGTAGAGCACTAGAAGAGTTGGATAAAGGACTTATCACGGTTATTAGTCATAATAACACGAAGTAAGTTCTTTTTTCATGTCTATTTTTACCAAAGCTAACACTCTAAAATATTTAATACCAATTGGTTATATAAATGTGATACAATAGTAACGTAGTAAATACGACAGTTTAAAATTTTAGTCGTGTTACATACTAGTGTCAGGAGTGTATATAAAATGAAACAAAAAAAGAAAACAATTATGATCGCCATTATTATTCTACTTGTTTTAAGTGTAGCCATTGGTATTTCTTATGCCTATTGGATTTTAAATTTAAATCAAGATAGTAAAAATATTGTTAGTACTAAATGTTTAAATGTTACTTTTACAGAAGGTGACGCTATTAATCTTCAAAAAACATATCCCATGGATGATGAAGAAGGTTCAAAATTAACACCTTATACTTTTTCATTAAAAAATGAATGTAATGATAAAGCCAATTATCAAATTAATTTAGAAACACTTGCCGAATCTACTTTAGATATTAATTATGTTAAAGTAAAACTAAATGATGAAATAAGTGTTTTAGGTAATAACGATGCTGTTACCAAAACATTAGATAATGCGACAGATTCCAGAATGTTAGAAACAGGTATTCTAAATGCTAATGAAACAAAAACATTCAATTTAAATGTATGGCTTTCCTATGACGCCCCAAATGACACAATGAATAAAAACTTTGAAAGTAAAATAACAATTACAACTAGTTATCATGCCACACTTGGAACTGAGTTAGTTAAAGATTTAGTGGCAGGAGCCGATCCTGATTCAGATGAAGTTTATACTGTTCCAGATAAAACAAGTGATACATGTACTTATACATTAGCTTATGACAATACAGTAGATAATAATATTCGTTATGTTGGAGCCAATCCGTGCAACTATATCAAAGTAGATGAAGAGTATTGGCGCATTATAGGAAGCATGAACAATATAGATGATGGTTTAGGAAATAAAGAAACACGATTAAAATTAATTAGAGCAGAGTCTATCGGTAAATATTCATGGGATACTTCAGATACTAGTATTAATAGTGGTTATGGTGTTAATGAGTGGAGTCAAGCTGATTTAATGAAATTGTTGAATCCTGGCTACGAAGACGAAGAAGTAGGTGGGTCATTATATTATTATCGAGGCTCTGGACAATGCTCTGGACGATACGGTAATTCACCGGCTTCGATTGAATGCGATTTTACTGAAACCGGTTTAAAAAATAATTTAAGCAATTTAATTGGAAATGTACTTTGGAATTTGGGAGCAGTCTCTTTAGGATCCGGTTCCTATAATGCTAATTATTTCTATAATTCTGAACGTAGTCAAAATTCTAGTAAAATTTGCTCTGGAGGTACATATTGTAATGATAATGTTGCTAGAACAACAGAATGGATTGGGGAAATAGGCTTAGTATATCCAAGTGATTATGCTTATGCAGTTTCTAATACAAGTACTATTTCTAGAACTGAATGTATTAAAGCCTCAAATAGATGGGATGAAACATCCTTATCTTCTTGCCAAAATACAGATTGGTTATATCTTGGTAATAGGAATGTGTCTGATGGTGGTGTGCATACATTGACACCTTGTTCTTCAAGTTATTCGCAGGCTAGAGGAGATACTACAGTTATTATTTCACAATACGGAGATAATAGATCTGGTTTGACATTATATGTTGATTATGTTTATCCAGTTGTATACTTGAAAGCTGATGTAGCTATATTACAAGGTGAAGGAACCAAAGAGAATCCATATCAAATAGGAGTGTAAAAAATGAAAAAAACATATATTGTTATAGCAAGTGCTATATTAATTCTATTTTGTTTAATGTATTCTGTATCATATGCTTATTTTTCTATTAAAGTTAATAATGATTTTAACAATGGAACATCCGGTAATACAACTATTGGTTCTGATACTGTTAAAGATATTATTATTTCAGATGGAACAAAAGTAACAAGTTCCAATATTATTCCAGGAGAATCTGTATCATCTACTTTTACGGTTCAAAATCCTAACGATATTTCTCTTTGTTTTGGACTTGATTGGATAAATGTAGTTAATGAATTTGTTAATAAAAGTGATATTGTTGTTTCTTTACAAGATGAAAATGGGACAATATTGTTAAAAGAAAAAGAATTTCCAAGTGAAAATAATGTAAATTTGATAGAAGGACTCACGATACCAGCAAATACAACAAAAACATATATTTTAATAGTAACCTATAAAAATACAGACAAAGATCAATCAATTGATATGAATAAGAAGTTTCAGGCTACTTTAACTGGTAAGCTAACAAAATGTATTTATACAGCTATTGAAACAGTAGCAAATTTAGCTAAAGATGCAAATAAATATTCCAATGAAGTTTATACTGTACCAGATAAGACAAGTGATAGTTGTACTTATACTTTAGCTTACGATGGAACAAGTGATAACAATTTAAGATATGTCGGAGCAAATCCGTGTAACTACATTAAAGTAGATGATGAGTATTGGCGAATCATAGGTGTTATGAATAACGTTGATAATGGAACTGGTAAAAAAGAATCAAGATTAAAACTTATAAGAGCTGAATCTATAGGAGGATATTCTTGGGATACCTCCAATTCGACTATCAATAGTGGCTATGGCGTAAATGAATGGAGTCAGTCTACTTTGATGAAATTGTTAAATCCAGGATATGAAAATGAGAATATTGGAGGATCTTTATATTATAATAGTAATTCAGGAAAATGCTATAATAGTTCGAATAACTCAACAAAATCTTGTGATTTTACAAGCACTGGTTTGAAAGTGAATTTAAAATCTTTCATTGATAATATGTTATGGAATACAGGAAGTAACGGTAATAAATATACTGGTTCATCAAATAATGGCCAATCGAGTCATTTTTATAATTATGAAAGAAGTAATGATACAGGAAAAATTTGCACGTCTGGGTCATATTGCAATGACTCAATAGAACGACAAACTACTTGGATTGGAAAAGTAGGACTTATATATCCATCAGATTATGGATACGCCACAAGTGGAGGAAGTACAAGTAATAGAACAAGTTGTTTAAATAAAGAATTATATAATTGGAATGATAGCTCCTATGTTGATTGTTCCAAGAATAATTGGTTATTTAATTCTCAGAAAACAATATGGACAATTACAGCTTCTTCTTCTCAAAATGATGGATGTTCTATTTTTGGAATAGAATCAAATGGAAGTGTTAGAGCGAGTTGGGCCTATTATCGTAATGATGGAATGCAAGGTTCAGTGTTTCCTGTTGTATATTTAAAATCAAGTGTATCCATTTCATCTGGAGAAGGTACTCCTGAAAATCCATATGAACTATCAATTTAGAGTATTAGGGGTGTTGAGTAAATGAAAAATAATTTAAGTTTTCAAAATATATTTAAAAGAGAAACCAAATTAGCAAGTTATATTATTGTATGTATGACAATTGTGGTTATTAGTTTATCTTATGCAATGTTTTTTAAAGTAGAGGGAAATTCTAATAATCAAGAAGTAGTAGCAGGAGAGTTTAAATTTACTTATAGTAACGGAACTACCATAACCAATGCCAATAATGCCACATGCTTTTTACCATATACAGCCGATGAAGCAAGTTTAGTTGTCACAGAATGTTCTTATCAATTAAATGTTCAAAATACAAGTGTTTTAAAAGCAAATTATACTCTTAGTTTAGTAGCGCAAGATGGTAATGCTCTAGAAGCTTCTAAGTTAAAAGTTATCTTAAAAAAACAAGATGGAACAACTATGAATGTCGTAAGTGGATATCCTAAAACAGTCAGTGATTTAACAAATGGTGTTTTAGTAACCGAATCATTAGATCCAAATGAAACGGTTGTTTATTCTGTTCAATTATATTTTGATGATGCTACTTTTGTAGATGGTGATACATCAAAAGCTATCAATTATAAAATAGTAGGATCTGGCCTAGTAGATGAAGATAATCAAGATATTAATACGGTGATTATTCCAAAAGCTACCGAGACAATTACTAACTTAGTTACGGGAGCAGATTCAAGTTCTGATGATGTATATACAGTACCAGATAAAACGAGTGATAGCTGTACCTATACTTTAGCATATGATGGAACAGACGATAATAATTTAAGATATGTTGGAGCAAATCCATGCAATTATGTAACATTTAATGGCGAAGAAGCAGGATGGAGAATCATTGGATTGTTAAATACACCAGAGGGACAAAGACTAAAACTAATACGTGCTAATTCAATAGGAAGTTACAGTTGGGATAATAAAGCTAGTGGAACAGGTAGTTCGACGAGTGAATTTGGTAGCAATGACTGGACAGATAGTACTTTAAAAGAAGTTTTAAATAATGGAGCATATTATAATAGAACATCAGGAACATGTCCATCTGGTTCAAATGGAGCTACAACTTCTTGTGATTTTACAAGTAATGGCTTAACCGAAGAAGCAAGAAATCAAATAGATACCATTACGTGGCAATTAGGTGGAACAAGCAACTATAGTAACACAAATACTATTCAATTTTATACATATGAAAGAGGAACAACAGTATATAGTGGTAGACCAACAGAATGGCAAGGTAAGGTAGGCTTAATGTATCCAAGTGATTATGGCTATGCTACGAGTGGTGGAACTAGTATGAATAGAACAAGTTGTTTAGAAAAGGAACTCTACAATTGGAATGATAGTTCTTACACAGATTGTAAAGCATCTAATTGGATTTCTAATACATATGAATGGACATTAACTACGGGAACTTCTATTTCCACTTATGTTTTTCGTATCGGTGAAAATAGTAGCGTTGACAGTTTTAGTGCTTATTTTCAATATGTTGTTAGACCATCAGTATACTTAACAAAAAATGTTACAATTTTATCAGGCGAGGGTACTCCTGAAAATCCTTATGTGCTAGGAAAATAGGCACTCAAACGGGTGAAAAATGGAAAGACTCATAAACTACTTATGAAAGGAGTGTTTATGAGTCGTATTTTATATTCTGGTGAAAATCAAATCACTAATTCTTATCGTGTTCGTGTTCATGAAGCTATCGATGTTGTAAAAAAATGGTATCAAGCTGATACTGTCATAGCTCATTCTGATGGAGTCGTTGTTTTAGTACAAACAGGTCGTAAAACAAGTTTAGGTAGTACGGGTAATGCTTCTTATGGTAATTTTGTTAAAATTTTACATCCGAATGGTTACTATACTTTATATGCTCATCTTAGTACAGTTTATGTCAAAAAAGGACAAAATGTTCGTAAAGGTGAAAAAATAGGGTATATGGGTAAAACCGGTAATGCTTATGGGGTTCATCTACATTTTGAAGTTCGTAACCCTTATAATACTTGTATTGATCCTGTTATGTATTTAGATAATGATTTACCAAATGCAAGTCGTGAAAAAATTTTATATCAAGCTTATGATAATGTTAAAAAGTACTGGCTTCCTAATGTTTCGTTATCAACAAGTGATTATGCTGGTAACTTTGGTAATGCGATTGGGGGTATTTATTTAGATAAATATTCTATGAGAGTGCATGATAAGGTAAAAAAAATGTGGCTTCCTTGGGTAGAAAATCGTAACGATTATGCAGGTAATCTTGGAAATGATATTGATGGACTCCAAATAAAAGGGGTTACTTACCGAGTTCACTTAAAAAATGGTTCATGGCTTTCATGGGTTTCTAAAGTCGATGATACCCCGAATGGATACGCTGGTATATATGGACGTAGTATTGATGCTATTCAAATAAAAATGAGTTAGCTTGACACTCTCTTGGCGAGTTTTTCTTGTATTTAAAATTGATAAATTGTATAATATTCGTGAAAGAGAGAGGAAATAATATGAAAAAAGGATTTTTAGTTGCATTAGTTATTACTCTTATGATGAGTATTACTAATGTTAGTGCAATGACAAAAGATGAATTGAAAACAAAATTAACTAAAGAATACACTATCAACGGAGCAACATTTAAAGCTAGTGCTTCTGATATTGCTCAAATTGAAAGATATTTAGAACAAAATGATATTTCTGAAGCTGACGCTGATAAAATTTCTGCTAAAGTAGATGAAGCTGTTAGTATTATTGAAGCTGGAAATGCTACTAAATTAGAAGAATTAACAACTACTGAAAAAGATAAATTAGTTGGGTTATTATCTGACATTTCTAATACAACAAGTGTAAAAGTTACTGTTAATAAAGGTGTTATTACTGTTTACAATGTTGATGGTACTGAATTTACTAAAATTACAGATATGATTAAACAAACAGGTGCTAATTATACAATCGTTATAATTGCTGGTGTTATTTCAATTCTTGGATTCCTAGTTATTGCAAACAAAATGAAAAAAAATGCTTAAACATTTAAAACAAGCTATTAGGGAAAGTGTTAAAGAAATTGCACTTTCTCTTTTTATTTCCTCTTTATTTATTTTAGCTTTCTTTTTTCTTTTAGAGAAGAAAGCAAACACCGTATTTTCTTTATTAAATACAATAACAATAACTGAAAAAAAGGAAGAAGATACAACTTTGTCTTTTGACGGTATCAAAAAAAGACTTAAAAATTATCCATCTTATGGAACAAAATATGGTACGTTAAAAATTAGTTCTATAGGTGTTGATTTACCTTTATACCATGGAGATACCTTAGATATCTTAAATTATGGTATTGGTCATTATGCTGGCAGTTATTTTCCAGGTGAATCAGGTTCTATCGTTTTAGCGGGTCATAATAATCAAGGCTTTTTAAGAAGACTTCCTGAGATTCAAGTAGGAGATCAAATAACTATTGAAACGACTTATGGCACTTTTTATTATGAAATGACTTCCTCTAGAATTATTGATAAAAAAGAAGAATATCTTCTTCCTATTCAAAATGAAGAAGAACTTTTAATGATTTATACTTGTTATCCGGTGACCGCGATAGGCCTTACCAATCAAAGGTATGTTGTTTATGCCAAGAGAGTAGAAGGTGAAATATGAAAAAAATAGGAATGATAAGCTATTATATTTTTTTGATTTTACTTTGTTTAAATTTGCTTATTTTAAGTATTTTACTCCCTTTAAAATATACTTTATTTAATGAAGAGTATATGAAACAAGAACTAATCAGGCAAAATTATGATACGAAGGTTTATGAAGAGGTTAAAACTCAAATGAATCATTATCTTATTCAATCAGGATTAGATGAAAGTGTATTTGATAATATCATCACGGAAGAAAAAGTAAAAGAAGATATTACAAATAATTTAACTTCTTTATATGAAAATAAAGAAATTTATGTTGATACCACAAGTATTACAAATCAGTTAGAAGAAAATATTGAAAAGTATTTGGCTTCTCAAAACATTGAAGTTAAAGATACGGAAAGTTTGAATGCTTTTGTAAAACAAATCGGAAGTATTTATGAAGAAGAACTTAACTTATATGGTATGTTTCCTAAGATACAAAAAATAATACTTCCTTTATCAAAAATTATCAATGTCATTATGATTATTAATATTTTGATAATACTGGTTGCTTTAATGCTTATCAAAATTATTTTAAAAAAGAAAGTCGGTAGTGTTCCTTTCTTTGTTACGGGGGGATTATTATTTTTAATAGAAAATTATGTTCTGAATCATGTTGATATTACTCATCTTTTAATTATTGATAAAAATTTTAGTAGCCTTTTGAACAGTTTTTTGAGTCAATTTTTCAATGATTTAACTCAACTTTCTTATCTTTTCTTAGGAATAGGAATTGGGTATCTACTAGTTCGAATGGTATTCAAAATGATTTTACAAAGATAACTAGAAAAAGTTGTCTTTTTTTGTCGAACGAAAGAAAATGATTTTTGGATTATTTTATGCCATAGTATTAATAGGTGATAAAAATGTTTATTTTGGGAATACTTATTTCTATTATTTTATTTTTTCTTTGGTGCTGTCTTAGAGTGTCATCAAAAGCCGATGAAAAAATGCTTAGTCAAGAATACGACAAGAAAAATAAAAAATAACTTTTGACCCTTGTGTAACCATTAAAAATCGTTTATACTATCTCTTGTTGGAGAGGTATTTTATGGAAGAGTTAAATTTAAAAGATATGTGGGATTACTACGTTAGTAAAGTTTTTATTATTATTTTTTCAGTATTATTTTGTGTGGTAGCGATTCTTTTTTATAGTGTTTTTATTGAAAAACCAGTGTATAGTTCTTATACCACGATTGTTTTAGTTGGAAATAGCCAAACAGAATCTCAAACCGGAATTACGCAAAGTGATGTTACACTAAACCAAAAGTTAGTGTCTACTTATCAAGAAATTATTAAAAGTAGAAGAATTTTAAGCCAAGTTATTGATAATTTAAAACTTGATATATCAAGTAGTACTTTAGCTAGTAATGTTTCTGTTACGAGTGAAAAAGATACAGAACTTATTCGTATTACCGTAAATAATGGAGATGCTACTTTAGCACGTGATATTGCAAATGAAATAGCTAATGTTTTTAATAAAGAAATTGTAGAAATTTATAACATTAAAAATGTGAATGTCATTGATGAAGCCGAAGTGCCAGCGAGTCCATCTAATATGAGTATTATAAAGAAGATGTTTTTAGCAGCTATTGTAGGATTTGTTTTATCATGTATGGTGATTTTTGTTTTCTTCTATTTTGATACAACAATTAAGAGTCTAGAAGAATTAGAAGAAAAAGTTGGTTTACCTGTTTTAGGGGGTATTCCTTACAATTCTCATTATGAAAAGGAGGCAAAATAATGAAAAATGCCGAACTTATTGTGGCTCATAAACCAAAATCAAGTGTAGCAGAAGCTATTAAAACTATTAGAACTAATTTACAATTTTCAGCAGTCAATGGGGATGTTAAAAGTATTTTAGTTACGAGTTCTATGCCAGGGGAAGGAAAAAGCTTTGTGGCTTCCAATTTAGCGGTTGCTTTTGCCCAAGCTGGTAGCAAAGTATTAATTGTTGATTGTGATATGCGAAGAGGAAGACTTCATGAAATTTTTAAAGTTAATAATGATAAAGGTTTATCTTTACTTTTAATTGATGAAATTAGTGAAAGATCTACCAAATATTTTAAGAAAACAGAAGTACCAAATTTATTTGTGTTACCAAGAGGTATTGTTCCTCCTAATCCAAGTGAAATTTTATCTTCTGAAAAAAATAAAAAACTTAGTGAAATTTTAGAAAAAAAATTTGATATCGTTATTTATGATGGTGTACCAGTTTCTGGCCTTGCTGATGCCATTATCATGGCTGATCTAGTCGATAAAATTGTCATCGTTTCTGCCTATAAGCAAACTAAAATGGAACAACTTCAAAATACCAAGAAAGCTTTAGAAAAATTCCAAGATAAAATTGCCGGAGTTGTTTTAAATAAATTACCTGAAAAGAAAAATCATTACTACTCTTATTATAATTAGGTGACGTATGATTGATATTCATGCTCATATCTTGCCATCTATTGATGATGGAGCAAGAAGTGAAAAAGAAAGCTTACATCTTTTAGAACATGCTAAGGATAATGGAGTCACTGCTATTTTTTTGACCCCTCATTATATCGTGGGAAGTAAATATAATTTAAACAATGAAAAAAAAGAAGCTTTGTTAGCTAAGTTGAAGGATAAGGCTAAAAATTTAAATATAGAACTTTATATAGGAAATGAAATTTATTTTGATAATGATATCATAAAGCTCATAAAAAAAGGGGAGATGGCCTCTTTAAATCATTCTAAATATTTACTGTTTGAATTGCCAATGCATCAGAAAGTAAGTAATTTGTTCGAAGTTATTTTTGATTTAAAAATAAAAGGTTATTTACCCATATTGGCCCATCCTGAAAGATATGACTTCTTGCAAAAAGATCCTAAGTTAGCTGAGAAACTCTTAGAAGCAGGTGTCTTTTTTCAAAGTAACATTGGTTCTTTAAAAGGGGTATATGGTAAAAATGCTCAAAAAACATTGAGGCTGTTTTTAAAACATCATATGATTTCCTTTATGGCTTCTGATATTCATCATGAAGATAATAATTTTTATTCTTATTTACCAAGTGTTTATGAAGAATTAAAAGGATTCTTAGATGAACAATATCTTAAGGAAATATTTACTGAAAATGCTAAAAATATAATTAAAAATAAACCTTTAGTAGAACCTAAGTTTACTCCTTTAAAAAAAGGCTTATTTGGCCTTAAATAGCAAAGAAAAAAGTGTTTTACAAATAAATAAACAAATGTTATAATACAGTTATCAGATTAAGTGGGCAGAAATTCCCACTTTTCTTATTGGAAAGGGTGAAATTCATTGATTGAAAAAATAAAAGAAGCGATTAAAGGACCTTTACAAGATATGGATATTATCGTTGATAATATTGAATATGTTAAAGATGGAAGTTATTATTTTTTAAATATAACTTTAGATCGTGTAAGTGGTTTGGATTTAGATACTGTGGTGGAAGCCACCAATATTATTAATCCCATATTAGATGAATTAGATATCATTGAAGAATCATACATTTTAGATGTATCTAGTAAAGAAAGGAATGAAGAAAATGAATAGTAAAGAATTTATAAAAGCTCTAGACAATATCATTTTGGAAAAAGGCATTAGTAAAGATGTTGTTTATGATGCTATGGAACTTGCTTTAGCTACAGCTTATAAGAAAAACTTTGGCTCAAAGACAAATGTTAAAGTAAAAATAGATCGTAATACCGGTGATATTCGTGTTTTCTCTTACTATGTTGTCGTAGATGATTATGATGATGGAGTAGATAGTGTCGATGAAGAAGGTAATGCCATTCATATTCCACCAGAAATTAATCCTGATGCTCAAATTCTTTTAGAAGAAGCAAGAGAAATTGATCCAACGATTGAAATTGGCGAAACCATCGAAAAAGAAGTGACACCAAAAGACTTTGGACGTGTGGCAGCTTCTACCGCCAAACAAGTATTAACTCAAAAAATTAGAGAAGCAGAAAGAGAAAATATTATGGCAGAATTCCATGATAAACAAGGGGAAATGATGATGGGACTTTTAGCCATGGAAGACCAAAAAAATTATTATGTTGACCTTGGTAAATCAAGAGGTATTATGGCCAAAAGTGAAATTATTCCAGGAGAAACTTTAAAAATGGGAACCAATGTCAGAGTTTACATTACTAAAGTAGAAGAAACTCCTAAAGGACCACTTATCTTATGCTCTAGAAAGCATTATGGTTTTGTTAAACGTTTATTTGAAACAGAAATTCCAGAACTTGTTGATGGAACGATTGAACTATATTCTGTTATTAGAGAACCTGGTGTAAGAAGTAAAGTTGCGGTTTACTCAAACGATGAAAAAGTAGATCCTGTTGGTGCTTGTATTGGGGAAAGAGGTTCTCGTATCGCCAGCATTTTAAAAGAATTAAATGGTGAAAAAGTCGATTTAGTGAGATATTCAGATGACGCGGCAACCTTTATTGCTAATGCTTTAGCCCCTGCTAAAGATGTTACGGTAAATATTATTGACCCAGTAAAAAGAGAAGCTTTAGCTATCGTCAATGATGAAAATTTATCTTTAGCTATTGGACGTAAAGGAACCAATATAAAACTTGCTAGTCGTCTTACAAAATATAAAATTGAAGTCAAAACATTAAGACAAATTAATGAAGAAGGAAATAAATAATGGCCGTTAAAATTTTTTCTCATAAAAGTGATCCGGATGGTATCGGGTGTGTTCTTCTTTCCCTATTAAGCTTTAAAGATGTTTCTTATACTTTATGTAAAAATAATTTGGAGCTTGATGAAAAAATAGGTGAATTTTTAGAACATGAAGATCTAACAAATTATGAACGTGTTTATATCACTGATTTATGTCCATCTAAGTCTCTTTTAGAAAAAATGGCTTCTATAGATACCAAACTTTTTCAAGTTTATGACCATCATTTAACTTCTTTAAAAGAAAAAGAAATACCATCTTTTGTTTATATTTGTGATGATGAAAAAGATTGTGCCATGAGTATTTTCTACCAAGAACTTTTAAAAGATTTTCCAGTGTTAAAAGAAAATAAAACGTTAGAAGAATTAGTAAATTTAACTCGTCTTCATGATACTTGGGAATGGAAAAAAGAAAATAATAAAAATGCTTTATTGCTTGAAACATTCCATCATTACTTAGGACCTGTTGGTTATCTTTATTATTACAAAGATAAATGCTTACAAGATCGTGGGCTACAAAGAACAGAAGAAGAGAAATCTTGGCTTTTGGATATTACCAAAGAAGAGACAAAAAAAGTAAAAGAATTACTTCAAAGAGTTGTGTTTGAAAGAGAAGAGAATATTAATTTTGCTAGTGTTTACGGGCCTTATTCTCTTCGTAATCTTTTAGCCGATGCTTTAAGAAAAGATTATCCAGACTGTGATGTCCTAGCTTTATTTGCTCCAGATAATGGTACTATATCTTTTAGAAGTTTAAAAAATATTGATGTGTTACCTTTAGCTGAAAAGTATCATGGTGGCGGGCATCCTAAGGCAGCTGGTTGTTCTCTTACAAAAGAAAATGAAATCATATTAAGAAGAAAATTAATGAAAGATTAAGGGAGGTTTTTTATGAAACAGAAAAAAATTCCAATGCGTACCTGTGTTGTAACCAGAGAAAAGTATCCAAAAAAAGAACTCATCAGGGTCGTAAGAACTCCAGAAGGAGAAATTGAAATTGATACTTCTGGTAAGAAAAATGGCAAAGGTGCTTATTTGAAATTATCCAAAGAAGTGATAGAGAAAGCTCGTTTAAACAAAGCTTTAAATCGAGCTCTAGAAGTTGATATACCTGAAGAAATTTATGAAAAATTGGAAGGTCTTATAAAATAATGCCAGGCAAAAGAGAAAATGTCATTGATTATGAAACGTATTTCATGTTAATGGCTTTACTTGTTAAAGAAAGAAGTAAAGATCCCAAAATACAAGTTGGGGCAGTCATCGTTAAAAACAATCGCCTTTTATCAACCGGATATAACGGAACACCTAAAGGACTTAGTGATGATGAAATGCCTTGGAATTCTCTAGGAGAAGAAAACGGAGATTTATTTCAAATAAAAAATTCTTTTGTAATTCATGCGGAAGCGAATGCTCTTGATTTAGTCCGACAAGACTTAACGGGTGCTTCTATTTATGTAACCCTTTTTCCGTGTCATGAATGTGCTAAAAGAATATGTAATTCGGGTATATCAGATGTTTATTATTTAGAAGATTATAAACATGAGGATTTAATGGCTTTATCTAAAAAAATCCTCACACTTGGTGGTGTTCGAATCCATAAAATTACGCCGGTAAGTAAGCTTATGGCTGGTTTAACTTCCATGGAAGAATCTTTAAAACAAAGTGTAGAAAGAGAAAAAAGTTTACAAAAAATACGAGGAAAATAGAAAGGATGTGTATCTTATGACAGTAAAAGAATATGCAGAAAGTGTTAACTTAACCGTTGCAGAAGTGTTAAAAAAATGTGAAACTTTAGGAATTGATGTGAAAAGTCCAAGTGATGATTTATCCGATGATGATGTTATTAATTTAGACTTTGCTACTAACTTAATTAGTTCTGATAGTGAATCAACTTATGAAGATGAGGATAGTATAGATGAAGTTGTCGAAGATTTAGTGGCTTCCACAAATGTTCATACCATGAATCCCGGGGTTAAAAAACAAAAACTAAAAAAACGTAGTGAAGTAGAACAAAGTAAATCAGAGTACATGAATAAACGTAAAGAAATGTATAAACACAAAGAAAAATTAATGACCAATAAAGTCGATGAAGACATTATTCTTTATAAAAATAATATGAGTGTAGCCGATTTAGCCGAAAGCTTAGGCGTAAGTGGTACAGATATTATTAAAAAATTAATGAGTCTTGGCATTATGGCTGGTTTAAATCAGGCAATTCCTTTTGAACAAGCCGAATTAATTTCATTAGATTATGGCAAAACCTTAAAAAAAGAAGAAACACAAGATGTCACAAATTTCGAAGAATACGAAGTAAATGACAAAGAAGAAGATTTAGTTTTACGTCCTGCTGTTGTTACCATCATGGGACATGTTGACCATGGTAAAACAACGCTTCTAGATTATATTCGTCATAGTAAAGTAGTTGAAGGAGAATTTGGGGGTATCACTCAACATATCGGGGCTTATCAAATTGAACATAACGGTCAAAAGATTACTTTTATTGATACTCCAGGTCATGCGGCTTTTACCGAGATGAGAGCCAGAGGAGCGAGTGTCACAGATATCGTTATTATCATTGTTGCCGCGGATGACGGTGTCATGCCTCAAACAAAAGAAGCCATTGATCACGCGAAAAGTGCTGGTGTTCCAATTATTGTTGCTGTTAACAAAATTGATAAACCAAATATTAATATCGAAAGAGTTATGCAAGAAATGAGTGAAGCCGGAATCACACCAGAGTCATGGGGTGGTGATGTACCATTTGTAAATATTTCTGCTCAAACAGGTGAAGGTGTTGATCTTCTTTTAGAAACCATTCAAATTATTAGTGAAGTAAATGGTTATAAAGCCAATCCATCTCGTTATGCGATAGGAACGGTTATTGAATCTAAAGTAGACAAAAATATTGGTGGAGTAGCTTCTTTACTTATTCAAAACGGAACCTTACGTTTAGGAGACCCTGTTGTCGTTGGAGCTTACTTTGGACGTGTCAGAACTATGAAAAATGACCGTGGCGAAGCTATCGTAGAAGCCGGACCTTCTACACCAGTAGAAATTACAGGCTTATCAGAATCTCCTAGTGCTGGTGACAAATTTATGGCTTTTGAAACAGAAAGTGAAGCCAAAAGTGTTGCAGAAAAACGTTTAGTTGCGTTAAAAGAAGCTAAAAATAAAAAAGAAGTGGTTTCTTTAGATGATTTATTTGCTAAGATTAAATCTGGTCAAAAAGAAATCAATGTTGTTTTAAAAGCAGATGTTCGTGGTAGTGAAGAAGCCGTTAAGTCTTCTCTAGAGAAAATTGATGTGGAAGGTGTCCGTGTCAAAGTCATTCGTAGTGGTATTGGTACTATTACCGAAAGTGATGTTGTACTAGCTAATGCTTCTAATGCGATTATTATTGGTTTTAACGTTGTACCTTCTAATATTACGAAAGAAGTAGCTAAAGAATACAATGTCGATATTCGTTTGTATACGATTATTTATAAAGCTATTGAAGAAATGGAACTTGCCATGAAAGGTATGCTAGAGCCAGAATTTGAAGAACATATTTTAGGTAGTCTAGAAATTCGTAAAATCTTTACTTTCTCAAAAGTTGGTAAAATTGCCGGATGTTATGTAACGGATGGTCTTGTAAAATCAGGAGCAAATGCTCGTGTTATTCGTGATGGTGTTATCATCTATGATGGTAAAATTGCTTCTATTCAAAGAGAAAAAGATCAAGTGAAAGAAGTTAAAAAAGGTTTTGAATGTGGTATTACTCTAGAAAATTATAGTGATATTAAAGAACGAGATACCATCGAAGTTTATGAAATGGTGGAAATAAAAAGATGAGTGTAAAAATCAAAAGAATTGAAAGTGAACTTGTTAAAACAATTTCAGAAACCCTTTTATTAGAATCAAATGATGAATTTTTAAAAACCGTTACCATCACCGCAGCAGAAGTAGCCAGTGATTTATCTTATGCAAAAGTATATTTTACCAGTTTAGATAATCGTGATAAAACCTTAGTTGTCAAAGATATGAATGAAGCCAGTGATATGATAAGAAAATTTATTGCTCAAAAAATGAATCTTCGTCAAACTCCTAAACTAAACTTTGTTTATGATGATTCTGTTTCTTATGGAAATAAAATAGAACATATTATTGCTGAAATTCACAAGAAAGATCAAAATTAGTCGAAAGGCTAATTTTTTTTGCTTCGATATGAGTTCTCATGGTTGTAGGGTTATCAAAATATCCTTATAAATGTCAATTATATGTAAAGATTGCAAGAAATTGCAATTTTTTTCGATGTTTGTTCAAAGAAAAAAAGGAAATCGTAAATTTTTCTTGAATATATAAGTAGAAGGTAATTTATTTACCTTCTTAGGAAGGAGTACGAACATGTACATTGATTTAATGGAAGACTACTGGGTAAAAAATATTCTTGGAAATGAAGAATACACAAGACCACTCGAAATTATCACCGAAAATGTTTTAAAATTACCTAAAGGAATCTTAGAAAAGCAAATCGAGATTAAAAGTCATGAATACCCTATTAAGAAAGCAACTTATAAAGAAAAAAATATCAGGGCAGATGTGTTTGCTTTTCT
>CAKOHG010000005.1 GCA_934085565.1 uncultured Bacilli bacterium
AGAGAAGTTAAGCACTAGAACGCCGACGATAGTGTAAGCGAAAATAGGAAGTTGCCTGTTTTTTTTTGCTTTTTTTTTGGTTCTTTCTATGGTAAACTGTATTTAGGTGATAATATATGGAATATAAAATAACGTCTCATGATATGAACGACACATTGTTACTTGCTCAAAATATAGAATCAGAAAAGTTTCCAAATATGGTTATCTGTTTAAATGGAGAGCTTGGAACAGGCAAAACTGTTTTTGTAAAAGGCTTTGCGGGGGCACTAGGAATTAAAGATCCTATTACCTCACCAACATTTAATATTGTAAAAGAATATCCAAACGGTGAACTTCCTTTATATCATATGGATGTTTATCGTTTAGAAGATAATAAAGACAATATTGGTCTTACCGATTACTTCAATAAAGGAGGAGTTACCATTATTGAATGGGCAGATATGATAGAAGATGAACTTCCTAGTGAAAGACTTGATATTGAATTTAAATTTATTGATGAAAATACCCGTGTTTTAGTTTTAAAACCGTATGGTAAAGATTATGAAGATATCTGTGACGCCGTCCTTTAAGGAGGCTTTTTTTATTGACTTTAAGGTCTTTTTTTTCTATACTACATAAGGAGAGGAAGTGTTAAAATGTATACTTTATTTATTGATACACATGCCGCGAATACTCTTTTAATTCTATATAAAGATAATAATTTATACAAAATAAAAAATAAGGAAAGTAATTCTCAAAGTGAGGTCATTATGCCTACTTTGATTGAGTTACTAGAAGAAGAAAATCTAACGGTGGATAACTTATCTAAAATAGCTGTTGTGATTGGTCCAGGTTCTTTTACAGGGGTAAGACTTGGTGTTACCATTGCCAAAACGATTGGCTATTGTAAAAATATTCCTATTGTAACTGTAACCAGTTTAGAACTAGGTTTACCAACGAAAGCTCCTTTTATTAGTGAACCTGAAAAGAATGGTTATTATATTGGTAGTGTCATAAATAATTCCATTCAAAATTATCAATATTTAAAAAAGGATGAATATTTAGAATTTATAAAAACACATGAGGTCGATACAGTTAAAGAAATAAATTACGATTACCTTATAAAAGTTATTCATCAAAAAGAAAGTGTTAATCCTCATAAAGTCAATCCTTTTTATGTGAAGTTAATCGAGGTAGAACAAAAATGATAAGAAAAGTAGCAAAAAAAGATTTTCCAAGAATTTATGAATTAGGAAAATTATTACATGAAAATTATGAAAATTTATATAATTTAGAAGAATTAACTAAAAAAGAATATTTTAAAACTTTAGTAGCAGAAGAACAAGGAAATGTCGTTGGTTTTTTAATGTACACGGACTTAGATGGCATGATTGATATTATGGATATAGTTGTTGATAACTCTTATCGAAGACAAAAAATAGGAAGTCTATTAATGGATGAAATGATCACGAATTCTAAAGAAGATAGCAAATTTTATTTAGAAGTAAATGTAAAAAATGAACCTGCTATTCAAATGTATGAGAAGTTTGGTTTTAAAAAGATCCATACTCGTAAAAAATACTATGGGGAAGAAGACGCCTTAATTATGGAAAGGACAAACGAGAATGAATGATGTATTTATTTTAGCTATTGAATCATCTTGTGATGAAACTTCAATGGCAATCATAAAAAACGGTAAAGATGTTGTGTCCTTGACGATTTTAACTCAGATGGATACTCATGCTAATTTTGGAGGAGTAGTACCTGAGATCGCGTCTCGTATGCATACCGAAAATATCACGATGGTTCTAGATGAAACATTGAGAAAAGCCAATATGAAGATGGAAGATATGAGTGCCATCGCAGTTACTTATGCTCCAGGTTTACTGGGTAGTTTACTTGTCGGAGTAGAATGTGCCAAAACACTTGCTTATTTATATCATAAACCTTTAATTGCTGTAAATCATACAATGGGACATATTTATGCCAATAATATCGAGCATGAAATTGTTTATCCAACACTTGCTTTAATTGTCAGTGGGGGACATACGAATTTACTTGTTTTAAAAAGTGAAACAGAGCTTCAAAGTTTAGGTAGTACCATTGATGACTCGATTGGCGAAGTTTTTGACAAAGTAGCCCGTGTTCTAGGAATGAAATATCCTGGGGGACCTAATATTGAAAAAGCAGCTTTGATGGGTGAAAATACTTATGAACTTCCTGCACCCATGAAAGAAGAAGGGTATAATTTTAGTTATAGTGGTCTAAAAAGCTATGTGATTAACTTAGTCCATAATGAACGTCAAAGAAATCATGACATTCGCATAAACGATTTAGCTTGTTCTTTTCAAACGGCGGCCGTAGAAGAATTAACGAGAAAAGTAGGGTATGCTTTAGAAACAACAGGCATTAAAAACTTTATTTTAGCTGGTGGTGTTTCAGCCAATAAATATTTAAGAAGTGAAATGGCTAAGGTTTGTCAAAAATATGGAGTTAACTTTCATGTTCCTAATATTTTATATTGTACGGATAATGCTGCGATGATTGGCTGTGCTGCTTATCCTTTATATAAAGCCAAAAAGTTTGCTTCTTTTGACTTAAATGCCAAAAGTAATGAAAGTATTGAATCTTATTAAGAAGGTAATTGTTATCTTCTTTTTTTGATAAAAAAAGAATAAGAAAATTTTAAATAATCTTATTCTTTTATTCACTTTTCATTTCAAATAAAATATCTCTTAATTCCATAGCGCGTTCAAAATCAAGATTTTTAGCAGCTTGTTTCATTTCTGTTTCAATATCGTTAAGCATTTTTTCTTTTTCTTTCTTTGTAATTTTTTTCTTTGTTGTTTTTTCTTTAATTTCATTTGTAATCACATCTTTGATTTCTTTTTGGATCGTTGTTGGAGTGATATGATGTTCTTCATTATATTTCATTTGAATTTCACGACGACGATTTGTTTCTTTAATCGCGTATTCCATGGCTTCTGACATGGTATCAGCATACATAATCACGTGGCCTTTGGCATTTCTGGCGGCTCTTCCTATAGTTTGGATGAGACTTCTAGAACTTCTTAAGAAACCTTGTTTATCCGCGTCTAAAATGCATATCAAACTAACTTCGGGAATATCAATACCTTCTCTTAAAAGGTTAATTCCAACTACAACATCATAAATGCCGGCACGTAAGTCATGAATAATTTTAAGTCTTTCAAGCGTCTTAATTTCATTATGAAGATAGGCCACTTTAATATTCATTTCTTTTAAGTAATTAGACAATTCTTCACTCATTCGAATAGTCAAGGTAGTTATTAACACACGTTCATTTACAGCCATTCTTTTTCTAATTTCATTTATAATATCATCGATTTGTCCTTCGGTTGGTTTGACTTCGATTTCAGGATCTAATAGGCCGGTTGGTCTTATAATTTGTTCTACAAACTCTCCATGTGTTTTTTCAAGTTCATAATCTCCGGGAGTAGCAGATACATATATTGCTTGATGAATTTTACTTTCAAATTCTTCAAATTTTAAAGGTCTATTATCAAGAGCACTAGGAAGACGAAAACCATAATCAACAAGAGTTTGCTTACGCATCCTGTCTCCATTATACATACCTCTTACTTGAGGAAGAGTCACGTGAGATTCATCTACGAATAAAAGAAAATCTTCTGGGAAAAAATCAATTAAACAAGTAGGTGTTTCCCCAGGTCCACGAAGAGCAAGATGTCTAGAATAGTTTTCTACGCCACTGCAAAAACCAGTTTCTTTCATCATTTCAATATCATAATTGGTTCTTTCTCTTAACCGTTGTTCTTCTAGTAGTTTTCCTTGATCTTTTAATTCTTTTAATCGTTCTTCTAATTCACTTTCAATACGTTTAATAGCTTCCTTCATTTTTTCATCACTTGTTACAAAGTGACTAGCTGGAGACAAAGTAGTACTTCTTATATTTTTAATAATAGCCCCCGTTACGGGATCAAAAATACGAATGGCTTCAATTTCAGTATCAAAAAGTTCAATTCTAACACCGCTAGAATGTTCATTGATAGGAATAATATCAATAATATCTCCACGAACACGGAAAGTACCACGGTGAAAATCTATGTCATTTCTCTCATATTGCATATCAATTAAACGATTAACAATGTCATTACGGCGCATATTATCGCCTACAGTGACAATTAATCTGTTTTTTTCATATTCTTCTTTTTCACCAATGCCATAAATACAAGAAACAGAGGCGACAACAATCGTATCTTGATAGTTAATTAAAGCACTTGTCGCGGCATGTCTTAACTCATCAATTTCATCATTAATAGAAGAATCTTTCTCAATATAAGTATCACTAGATGGAACATAGGCTTCTGGTTGATAATAATCATAATATGACACAAAGTACTCGACATGATTATTAGGGAATAATTCTTTGAACTCTGAATAAAGTTGGCCTGCTAAAGTTTTATTATGTGCCAAAATAAGAGTTGGTTTGTTCACTTTTGCAATGACATTAGCCATAGTAAAAGTTTTACCTGTTCCTGTAGCGCCTAATAAAACTTGTTCTTTTTTACCTTCATTAATTCCTTCGACAAGTTTTTCTATGGCTTGTGGTTGATCTCCACTTGGTTTATATTTTGAGACTAACTGAAACATAATTCCTCCTTTTATATTTATTAAAGTACAACAAAAATGTCTTCTAGAAATTTATTCTAACACTTATTTTATGATAAAACAAGAAAGCTATTTTATACCTTTTAAAGTATAAAAAAATCAGGAAACTAGTTGTTTTGTAGTTTCCTGATTTCATCTTTAGATAACTCTGAAATCATAGCAATATAGTCTAGATCATCAGTTGTTTTTAATAACCGTTGAGCAACTGATCTTTTTTCAGCATTCATTCCTTCAGTTTTGCCAATATTAATTCCTTCTTCAAGACCGTAGTCGCGAGCTTTTTTAAACATACTTCTTTCTTCGTTCATGACTTCATCACTTAAAAGGGCATTCATATATTCATCCATTGTCATAATTGTTCTCCATTTCTCTTTTAGTTTTTGTCTTTCGTCTTCACCTTTTGCTTTTAAATATCTTAAAATATCTAAAAACTCTTCATCACTTATGCCTACATTATAATTAAGTTTATCTAGTAAATCAAGTCGTATGTAGTAGATTTGAATGTCATCGGTTAAAGGATAGCCTTGTTCTTCTAAAAAATATCTTTGAACTAACTTGTCTTGTAAAACGCCTCTTTTAACATGATCCACTAAATTAATTTGAATGAACTTTTTCATCTTACGATATGGCATGCTCTTTTTTAGTTGACTACTATAACCACGACATAGATAAACATTAGACTTTCTTAAATTTTCTTCATTGAAAGTTTTATAAGCTTCTAAATTTAAAATGACATCTTTTCCTAGAAAAGCAAACACATCTGCCCTGATATTTTTTTCTTTATAAGTTGCTTTCTTAATAGGGTATTCATGACTTTTAATTTCAATTTGCTTTTCTAAAATTCCTTTAGGTAATCTCAAAACATTTTCGGCGATGATTTCGAGTGGTCTTGTGTATTCTTCGTTTCCAAGAATATTTTTTATCCAGTAGTCTTCCATTAAATCAATATACATGTTTTCCTCCTTTCCAAGTAGGTAGATAAATTACCTTCTACTTATATATTCACGAAAAATTTACAATTTCCTTTTTTTCTTTAAACAAACATCAAAAAAAATTGCAATTTCTTGCAATCTTTACATATAGTTGACACTAATTAATAGTATAAGGATTTGTCATGGTTCCATTTCCGGTGATTGTTACATCAGAGCGAATGTTTATAACTGGACGTATGCCATAAATATTATTTACAACATTGTCATCAAAACGACCATTATCTCTTATGCTGAATACATCTGTACCCCATTCTGGTTGATCAAAAGGACTATAACCACCAGCCGGAGTCATTGTCCAAAAGATATTTCCAATTGTCAAATAACTACTGCTATTTGATTTTTGGTGGTTATAAGATCCATCGAAAATCCCTCCCGCGTGACCAGCTAATATAACTTCATCTGCTGTAATTAAACCAATGGGATAAGTTAACTTTTTATTACCACTTGATGCACTTGAAACTGTGTAATAGTCGTTTGAGTTTTCACAAGTTAGAGTTGGTGCACTTTCTTCTACTCTTAAGTACCCTTTATTGTAAGTTGTTACTGCACCAGTACCTACATTATTTGTTTTGTTTAAAGTGGATCTATCACCACAGAAACCAATACTTGTTTCTAATTTAGAGGCATAGTTCGTTAATTTATCTGAGTAAAATTTATCAATATTATTTTTTACCATTGAAGATGTGTTTGTACCATGAATTTCTCCATCCTTATACATATAACCTAAATACATATTGTTATCAAAAGCTGCATTAAATTGACTGGTTCCATATTGTCTATCTTCAGATGCCTCACCATTGGCGTGAGCACTCGTTCCATCATAAATCATTCTGATAGAGTCATTACTGTTAATACGAATAATTCTCCAATAAAAGCCTGCAAATTTTACATAGTTATTTTCAACAGATCCCCGGTAATAGTAGCTAGGATTACCATCATAATCTGTAGTTTCATATATTCCTTTTTCGTGTGATTCACATGACTCATCATCACACGCCGATTTAGTGAAATCTGGAATATAAGTATTGACTTCTATATTTCCCAAGGCGGTAGAAACTGTTTTAGCAGTTTTATTAAAATATAAAGTACATTTGGTTCTGGTATTGTCAGTTGCACTATAATTGTGATAATCACCAATAAATTTCCAACCAGCATTATCCCAACTAGGTATAACACCATTATTACAATTTGATTTTTCTGTATCTAAAGTGTAACCTGTATTTTGCATAGGCATTTCACGAGATATTTCTCCATCAATATAGTAGGAAAAATAAATATCCCCAGGATCTTCGACTGTTCCATTAATTATATTAAAATCCTTTTTTTCTTCATAGAAAGCGTAGCTATTAAAAAAAATTGTATATCCTATAATTATTCCTATGATAAATATGAAAATAATAATGAATATCAATTTAATATTTTTCCTTTTTAATTTCTTCATCTTCACAATCATCACATCCCATTTTAATAATTATACAACCTAAAGTTGTACTATTCAATACAATTTAAAGTTGTATGAGATGATCTTGTTTGAGGTGAGTGGAATGAACGTAAATCGTTTAAAAGAAATTCGGGAAGATAAAGACTTATTTCAAAAAGATATTGCTAACATCTTAAATATTACCCAACAACAATATAACAAATATGAAATGGGAGTTAATATTATGTCTGGTGAAAAGTATGATAAACTAGCAAATTATTATAATGTTAGTGTTGATTATTTAATGGGAAGAACGGACATAAGAAAACCATATCCTAAAAGTATAATAAATAATAGAAAATAAATAAAAAAGACTATAAAAAACGAATCAATGATTTTTATAGTCTTTTTTTTAAGCATATAATTTAATTTATTATATATGGATCATTCATGGTACCATTACCTGTGATTGTTACATCAGATCGAATGTTAATAACCGGACGAAGTCCTCGAGCATTTGGTGGATAATTATCATCAAAAGCTCCGGAAACATTTACCCCAAATACGTATGCGTCCCAATTATTATACTTGAAAGGATTATAACCTCCTGCTGGTGTCATGGTCCAAAAAATGTTTCCTGTTGTCAAATATCCTTTTTTATTCACTTTCATTTGATTAAATCCACCGTCAAATATTCCTCCGGCGTAGCCTCCATACATCATTTCGTCCACTGTAATTAATCCTATAGGATAGCTCAATTTTTTATTACCACTTGTGGCATTGGAAACTGTATAATAATCATTTTCATTTTCACAAGTAAGAGTAGGTGTACTTGCTACAACTCTCAAATATCCTTGATTATATGTAATTACTTTGCCAGTTCCAACACCACTTTGTAAATTCAAAGTAGAACGATCTCCACAGAAACTTGTATTAATATCTAGTTTTGAAGCATAACTAGATAATTTATCTGTATAAAATTTATCAACGTTTGTTTTAATGACTGAGGATGTTCCTGTGCCATGAGCTTCACCAGAGGTATACATATATCCTACATACATGTTGTCATCATTTACTGAATTAAATTGACTGGTTCCGTATTGCCTGTCTTCAGAAACTTCACCATTACTATGAACACTCGTTCCATCATAAATCATTCGGATAGAGCCATTACTATTGATACGAACAATGCGCCAATAAAAGCCTGCAAATTTTACATAATTGTTTTCGACAGATCCACGATAATAATAGGTTGGATTCCCATCATAGTCTGTCGTTTCATATATTCCTTTTTCGTGTGATTCACATGACTCATCATCACAAGCTGATTTGGTAAAATCAGGAGTATATGTATTGACTTCTATATTACCCAAAGCAGTGGAAACTGTTTTGGAAGTTTTATTAAAATATAAGGTACACTTGGTTCTAGTATTATCGGTTGCACTATAGTTGTGGTAATCACCAATGAATTTCCAACCAGCGTTGTCCCAAGTAGGAATCACTCCATTATTACAGTTTGATTTTTCTGTGTCTAGGGTATAACCTGTATTTTGAGCAGGCATATTTCTTGAAATAGTACCATCAATATAATAAGCAAAATAAATATCACCTGGATCATCAACTGTTCCATCTATCACATCAAAATTCTTTTTTTCTTCATAGAAAGCATAACTATTTCCAAAGAGAAAATATCCTAGAATAAGACCTATAAAGATAGAGAAAATAATAATAAAGGTTTGTCTCTTATTCTTTAATTTAAATTTTTTTAATTCCATTTAATAATCACCACTTTTTATATAAGATACACTTTTATTTTGGATATCATTTCGAATTATTATTCATATCTTAATATAGAAATTATACCATAAGTGATATCAAAATGATATCTTTTTGATTACTAGTTAGAATCAATTTGATGTGATACCATAGAGATTGTTAGGAGGAGTTTGTTTGAAAACCATTAACCCATATCCATTAAGAATTGAGGAAGAATTAATGACAGAATTAAAGAAAATAGCTGAAAAAAATTCTCGTAGTGTCAATAAGGAAGTCGAATTCTTAATAAAGAAAAGAATTGAAGAATATAAAAATTTAGAAAAAAAGACGAAAAGCTCAGTTAAAAACTAAGAGTGATTCGTCTTTTTTTGGTATCTAAATTGATATTCTTTTTTTATTTTGCTATACTAAATGTGTTAGAAACATTGAGGTGACTTATGAAAAAAACGGATAAAGAGAATGCTATTGAAATAAAGCATGTAACAAAATCGTTTAAAATATATTATGACAAAGCAAGTACATTGAAAGAACATTTGCTTTTTTGGAAGAGAAATGAAAGTGAATTGTATACCGCTTTAAAAGATATTAATTTAGATATTAAAAAAGGGGAAACCGTAGGACTTATTGGTGTCAATGGTTCTGGAAAAAGTACTCTTTTAAAATTAATGACGAAAATAATTTATCCAACCAAAGGAGAAATTATTACTCACGGTAAGCTTACAAGTCTTTTGGAATTAGGAGCCGGTTTTCATCAAGATTTTACAGGGCGAGAAAATATTTATTTTAATGCGGCTATCTTTGGGTTAACAAAACAAGAAATTGATAAAAGATTAGATGAAATTATTGAATTTTCTGAATTAGGTGAATTTATTGATAATCCTGTTCGTACTTATTCCAGTGGTATGTATATGCGTTTAGCTTTTTCAATAGCTATTAATGTAGATGCTGAAATATTACTAATTGATGAAATCTTAGCTGTAGGAGATCAACATTTCCAAGAAAAATGTTTCAATAAATTACAAGAACTTAAAAACAGTGAAAAAACAATTGTTATCGTTAGCCATAGTTTAGATCAAATTGAGAATCTATGTACACGGGCTATTTGGATAAATAATGGACTTGTTGAAATGGATGATACCCCTAGCAAGGTTATTCCAGAATATTTAAAGGAGTGTCGTTAAAATGAAAGTCTTTAAAGAATTATATCAATATCGAGAATTATTAAAAACCAATGTTCAAAAAGAAATTAGAGGTAAATATAAAGGTTCTTTTCTAGGCGTTTTATGGTCTTTCTTAAATCCTTTACTTATGGTTTTAGTTTATGCTCTAGTTTTTCCTTATATTATGCGAACAAATGTGGATAACTATCTTGTTTATTTGATTACAGGTGTTATTCCTTGGAACTTTTTTACAACTTGCATCACAACCGGTTGTAACTGTGTCTGGATAAATGGTGGAATTATTAAAAAAGTTTATTTTCCAAGAGAAATTCTTCCTATTAGTGTGGTAGCTGCTGGCTTAATTAACTTTTTAATATCTTGTGTTATCATTTTATTATTTGTTTTATTTGGAGGTATTGGTTTTAGTGTCCAACTTCTATGGCTACCTTTAATAGCCATCATTCAAAGTGCTTTAAGTTTAGGTTTACTCTTCATATTAAGTGCTATTAATGTTTATGTAAGAGATATTGAATATTTAGTAGGTTTCTTACTTAATCTTCTTTTCTATGCTACCCCAATACTTTATACGGCAGATATGTTTCCGGAATCTATTCGTTGGGTTCTTTATTTAAACCCTATGACAACTATTATTGAATCTTATAGAAATATTTTCTATTATCAACAAAGTCCAGCTTTAACATCTTTAATGATAGTCTTTGCGGTATCCTTTCTAATCTTAATCATTGGCTATTTAATTTTCAAAAAATTAGAACGTGGTTTTGCTGAGGAGGTTTAATGTGAAAATACCGGCTGTTGTTGTTTTTTACAATCCAAGTGAAGAAAATATTAATAATTTAAAAGTTTATGAAAAAAGCGTTGATAAAATATATGTTGTTGATAATTCGGATGACGAAGTAATACGTTTAAAAAATACTAAAAAAATTGAATATATCAAATTATTTACAAATAAAGGTATTGCCACAGCTCTTAATGAAGGCGCCAAAAAAGCTTTGGAAGATGGCTATGATTGGTTACTTACTTTAGATCAAGATAGTCAGATTACATCGGATGTGATTGAAAAATTAAAAAAATATTTGATGGAACATGATACCACCAAAATTGGTCTTGTTTCTCCTTATCAGGATATTAATGCTAAAGAAGAGCTAAAAGATGTGGAAGCAGAAGAAATGCTTGAAGTAATGACTTCAGGTAACATTATTAATTTAAAAGCCTGGCAAGAAATAGGTGGCTTTAAAGATTGGCTATTTATTGACTGTGTGGATACAGAATATTGCATGAATTTAAATGAACATGGTTTTAAAGTGCTACGTTTAAATAAAGTTTGGATGACCCATCATTTAGGAAATTTAGTAGAGCATAAATTTTTAGGAAAAATTTATCCTTGTTACAATCATAGTCCAATGAGACGTTATTATATAATGCGTAATAATTTATATATTAATGAAATGTATGGGGATAAATATCCTCTTTATTGCAAACATCTTCTTCGTGTTCAAAAAGGTCAAGTAAAACGAATCTTACTTTTTGAACCGGATAAATATCGAAAATTAAAAATGATGTATAAAGGTTATCGTGATTTCAAAAAAAAGATAAAAGGCAAATATGAAGAATAGGTGGTTTAAGTGGATAAAGTAAAAATAAGCAAATTAGATATTTCAGGAGTTAATAATCCTTTATTACAAATCATGGGAACATTTCAAGGTCATGGCTATTCTTTAGAGTTTTTAGTAGATGGTAAAAAAGTGAAACCTAAAGAAGAAATGATAAATGAATTACTTTTCTTTGAATATAAAATTTTATTAAATAAAGAGAGTCAAAAAGTAAAAATCTATCTTGTTCATAATGATGAAAGAGAACTTTTATGTCAGAAGAAAACCTCAACATTTAAAAGAAAAGTCCATAAGTTAGTAGGTATTATCCATTTTCAAGGCTTAAAAATTAAAGCAAAATTAAATAGAAATGGTAAAAATAATAACTATTATTATCCTAATGTTCAAAAAGATTATTTGAAATGGGTTATGGAACAACCTAATCCTGATTGTAGTGAAAAATTAAAATATAATCCTTTATTTAGCATTGTGACCCCTGTTTATAATGTTAGTAGTGTTTACTTAAGTGAATGTATTGATTCGGTTTTAAATCAAAAATATGAAAACTGGGAATTATTACTGGTAGATGATAAGTCAACGAATCAAGACACTTTAGACTGTTTAAAAAAATATGAAAAATTAGATAAAAGAATCCGTGTCATTTATCGAAGTAAAAATGGTAATATCGCTTTAGCAACCAACACCGGTTTTAAAGAAGCCAAAGGGGAATATATTGGTTTACTTGATAATGATGACACCTTATCTTTAGATGCTTTATATCAAATGGCTAAAAGAATTAATCGTGATAAAAAAACAGATTTTCTTTACTCTGATGAAGATAAATTAGATAGTGAAGGGAAAAGATGTACGCCTTATTTTAAAAGTGATTTTGCTCCAGACACTTTACTATCAAACAATTATATTTGTCATTTTACCGTTTTTAAAAAGTCTTTATTAGATAAAGTAGGTGGCGAGAAAACAGAATTTAATGGAGCTCAAGATTATGATTTATTCTTAAGATTAACCGAAAAAGCTGAAAAAATAGAACATATTTCTCGTATTTTATATCATTGGCGGATTATAAAAGGTTCTACTTCTGAAAGTATTACGGAAAAAAGTTATGCTGTTTTGGCTGGTCAAAAAGCCATTGAAGCTGCTTTAGAACGTCGTAAAATAAAAGGATATGTTACGAGTAATAATGATGGAACTTATGTCGTTCATTATGAAACAAATAAACCCTCTATAACAATCATTATTCCAACAAAAGATTATGCGAGCACTCTAAAAACTTGTATAGATTCTATTTATGAAAAAAGCACTTATCCAAATTATGATATTTTAGTTGTTAATAACAACAGTGAAGAAGAAGAAACGTTTGCTCTTTTTGATGAATATAAAAAAGCCCATGAAAACTTTAGTGTTATAGATCTAAATTGTCCATTTAATTTTGCTTATTTAATGAATGAAGCTGTCAAAAAAGCCAAGGGAGATTATCTTTTATTTTTAAATAATGATACCGAGGTTATTACCCCTGATTTTTTAGAACAAATGGTAGGTTATGCAAGTCAACCTCACATTGGTATGGTTGGCGTTAAACTATTATTTTTTGATAACACCATTCAACATGGTGGCGTTGTTCTAGGCATTAGAAGTATGGCTGCCCATGCTTATGAGTTTCAAACAGAACAGGAAGCTTTTAGTTTTGGTAAATTAAATATGCCAACAGATTATGCCGCGGTCACAGCAGCTTGTTCCATGATTTCTAAAGAAAAATATAATTTAGTTAAAGGAATGGATGAACATTTAGCAAACAACTTTAATGATGTAGAGTTAAATATTAGACTTTTGAAACAAGGTCTCTATAATGTTTACCTTGGAAATGTCAAAATGTATCATTATGAATCAAAAACAAGAGGTACAGATAAAACAAAAGCTCAAATAAAAAGGACGAATGAAGAAAGAGAATATGTTTTAGATAAATGGCATGATATCGTTTTTGATGATCCTTTCTATAACCCTTGTTTTAGTAAAAATGAACCTTATGTATTGGAGAAGAAACAATGAAAGTAAATATATATAAAGAATGTAAAGAAAAAATTAAAACCAAAGATAAAATTTCTGTGATTGTACCTAATTATAATTATGAACGTTTTTTAAAAGAAAGAATTGATTCTATTTTATTGCAAACGGTTCCTATCTATGAACTCATTTTGTTAGATGACGCTTCTTCGGATGGAAGTGTTTCCTATCTAAATAAAAAAATAGAAGAAATTAAAGAACAATATCCTCATATTAAAATAAAAACGGCTTTTAATGAAAAAAACAGTGGAGGATGTGTATTTGCTCAGTGGCAAAAAGGTTTATCTTTAGCAACCGGTGATTATATTTGGATTGCCGAAGCAGACGATTCTTCTAATACTTTATTTTTAGAGAAAGCTATGGAGTTTTTTCACAAAGATAAAGATGTTGTTTTATTTTATACCGAGTCTAAAAGAATTGATGGTGATGATAATATCACGGCTTCAAATTGTCAAGATTGGTGTGACATTTTTAAAACAGGTCGTTGGAATGAAGATTACATCAATGATGGTGTTTCAGAAATTAAAAATTATTTAAGCAACAACAATACTATTTTAAATGTTTCTTCTGTTGTTTGGAAAAATGATTCCCGTTTGAATACTATTTTTGAAGAAGCCAAAGATTATAAAATTGCCGGTGATTGGTATATTTATATGCGTGTTTTAGAAAAAGGAAAAGTAGCTTTCTGTCATGAAGCCTTAAACTATTTTAGAAAACATGGGGCTTCTGCTTCTACCCTTAGTATTAGAGATAAGGAGTATAAAGAAGTATTTAAAATTCAAGAAGCCATTCGTATGAATTATGATTTAGATGAAGAATTATTACAAAAACAAAGAATTAGGAGAAGATATATGGGTTATATTGAAGATGATAAAAATATAGGAACAAAAGGAAATATTGCTTGGTTTGTTCCAGCTTTATTAAAAGGTGGTGGAGGTCATCGAACGATTTTCCAAAATATCACAGCCCTTATAAATGATGGGTATATGTGTGATGTTTATATTGGTGACTTTAATCGTCATAGTCCTAACGAACTTTTTCAAATGATTAATGAATATTATGGAGAATTTCATGGCAATGTTTTTGCTGATTGGAATAATCCTTTAAAAGAATACGACTGTGTCATTGCTACTTCATGGAATAGTGCGCCTATTGTTCAAAAAATTGATTGTCCTAAAAAAGCATATTTTATTCAAGACTTTGAACCTTATTTTTACCCTATGGGGTCTAATTATGTTGAAGCGGAAAATACTTATAAATATGGCTTTCATGGCATTACCATTGGTAAATGGCTTAGCCATAAAATGCGTGAAGAATTTCATTTGACAACGGATTATTTTTCATTTTGCGCCGATTTAAAAACTTATAAAAAATTAAATAATATAGAAAAAGAAAATGCCATTTGTTTTGTTTTCCAACCTGATAAACCTCGTCGTTGTGATAACATTGCTTTAAAAGCGTTACAAATTGTCAAAACTATAAAACCAGATGTTAAAATTTATTTTTATGGTTCTAATCCTTCTATAATAAATAATCTAGAAGTAGAACAATTAGGTATTATTCCTATCGAAAAGTGTAACGAACTTTATAATAAATGCTTAGTAGGATTATGTATGAGTGCTTCTAATCCATCACGTATTCCTTTTGAGATGATGGCCTCTGGACTTCCTGTTGTGGAGCTTTACCGTGAAAACAATTTATATGACTTTCCAAATGATGGTTGTCTTTTAGCGGACAGTACCCCTGAAGCTATCGCGAATGCTCTACTCACAATTTTAGATGATAAAAAATTACAACAAAAAATGAGTACGGCTGGTATAAAATATATGAAAGATTATCCATTAGAAAAAGGTTTTGAAGAATTTGTATCCCATTTTAATGAGTATATGAAAGGAACAAAAGAAAAGACAAGTAAAATAGAGTTATCTTATACCAAAGATAAGGTTATGGCAACGGATGAACTTATTAACTTATCTAAAACCTTGCCGGATGTAACTTTTGTGAGTCCAAAGATGACACCAAGTCCTTTATGGAAAAGAGCATTAAGAAAAATTAAAAGAACTTTATTAAAATAGAAAAGAGTGAATCTATGAAGTCATTAAAACCACTTTTAGAAAAAAAATATAGTTGGTTCTATTTATTACTTTTCGCTCTTTTCCTTGCTTTTATTTTTACTTTTTTCATTCATAATATTGCTTATTTTAACAAAGATTTTAAAGGGGACTATCTTGTTTATAATACCTCTAAAATAAGTGAAGAAGATGGGGTTACCTTTCTTTTTAAAGATTTAAATCGGTATGTAAGAGAAATATCTTTTAAAAGTAATTTAAAGACAAATGAAAAAAAAGAATTCAGTATTTGGACAACTAATGATAAAGGAGAAGAAACTTTATTAAAATCAGAAAGTTTATATTTATATTATGATGGTGATGTTTATTTAAATATTAATAAAGATGTTAAAGATATTAAATTTGTGTTTGAGGGATTGAAAGAAGAAGATATTGATATTACAGAAGTTGCTGTTCATAATAATTTTACTTTTAATATTGTTTATTTTTGTTTCTATACTTTTGTTTTCTTTGCTCTTTTATATTTATGGAAATCATTTTTATTAAAGAAATCTTTAAATTTAAGTTATGTTTTCCTTTATGTTTCTTTATTTTGTGGAACCATGTTTGCTTTTTTAACTCCTTTTGGTTATTCTATGGATGAAAAAGAACACTTTATTCGTTCTTATAATGTTGCTTCTTTTAACATTAATTTAGATAAAGAAGAACAAGTGATGTGGCCAAGTAAAGTAGATACTTTACTAAATGATCCTTATAATTCCTTTATACCAAATACGTATCATTCTTATTTAAATTACTTTGCAAATCTTAAAGAAAAAGGAGCCAGTGAAAAAATAAATAAATACTATTCTTCTACTGCAGAACCTTATTTATTTGGAGGTTATCTTATCAGTGGCTTAGGTATTTTGATAGCGCAAGTTTTAAAGTTATCTTTTCCAATGCAAATAATTCTAGGAAGATTATTTAACACGCTTTTCTTTAGTTTAATAGTCTTTTTAGCCATAAAATTATCTGGAAAATATGAAAAGATATTTTTTGTAGTAGGACTTATTCCTCTTATGTTATTTCAAGCAGGTTCTTATTCAGCTGATATGTTTACCAATGCGATGAGTATTTTATCGGTTTCTTTAACTTTATATTATGCTAGCCAAAAAGAAAAGATTAAGTTATCACAATTACTTTTACTAACGATATGTTATATTTCGTCTTTCATTTCTAAGATTGCTTATTTTCCTCTTGTGTTACTCATCTTTTGTCTTCCAAATGAAAAATTTAAATCTAAAAAAAGTGCTTTGTTTTTAAAATTTTTAATTGTATTTATCATTTTAATGGTTTTTGGTTACGCTTATTTATATGCCTCTAAACATGGAATTGTTCAGTGGGCTTCTTCAAACGTCGATTCCACAGGTCAAATAAAATTCATTCTAAAATATCCTTTTTCTTATCTTAATGTTTTATATAAAACGTTAGATAGCAGTTTATATGATTTTTTATATTCTGCGACTTCTCAACTAGGATATGTAATAGGCTTAGGTGGAATTCATTTTTGGCTTTTACTCATTTTATGTTTTATAAGTGTGACGGCCTGTTCTTATAAAATTTCTTTTAAAAAACGTTTTATTTTATTTTTAGTTATTATAGGAATTTTAGGAGTTTCCATGAGTTCCTTATATATTAGTTTTACACCAGTTTCTTATGGAGTGGTACTAGGTTTTCAGGGACGTTATTTATTACCTATTTTTGTACCGACACTTATTTTTGCTTCATCTAGTAAAATTAAAAATTTAAGCACTGAAAAGAATATAAACTATTTACTTGTGATAGGTATGCTTTGTTTAAATACTTATGCAATGTGGGAAGTTTTAATTCATTACTTTTGTTAGAGAATAAGGTTTTAAAAATCTTATTCTTTTTTTCAGCTAAATTGTAAAGTGAAATAGAGCCAAAATGTAAAATAGACCAATGATATGTGAAATTTAATGTGGATAATTATAAAAAAAATTATGATGAGTCTTTTCTTGCTACAACATATTTAATTTGCAATTTGTCCTTATAGCCTATATAATAAAGAGGAAATAAAGAAGAGGTTTTATAATGAAAATTTTATTGGTTATTCCTGCTTATAATGAAGAAGAAAATATCTTAAAAACATATGAATCTATTATTGATTATAATAAAAAAAATAAAACAAATTATGATGTCATTGTTATAAATGATGGTAGTAAAGATAATACAGAAAAGATTTTATGTGAAAATAATATTCCTCATGTTAAATTAATTCAAAATTTAGGTATTGGAGGAGCTGTTCAAACAGGATATAAATATGCTTATTTAAATGACTATGATATTGCGATTCAATACGATGGGGATGGACAACATGATGTCTCTTATGTTAAAACTATCACAGAGCCTATTATAAATGGAAAATACAATATGGTTATTGGTTCTCGCTTTAAAACAGAAGAAGATGATAACTTTAAATCTTCTTTTATGAGACGTGTGGGGATTAATATTCTTTCCTTTATTATTAAAAGTAAAACAGGTGTAAAAATTCATGATACAACTTCCGGTTTTCGAGCAATCGATAGAGAAATTATTGCCCTTTTTAAAGATAAATATCCAACAGAGTATCCTGAACCAATATCAACCGTGGAAGTACTAAAACGTGGTTATGAAGTTACAGAAGTTCCAGTTAAAATGAAACCAAGAGAAAAGGGTAAATCTTCAATAACTCCTCTTAAAAGTGCTTATTATATGATTAGTGTGGTCTTATCAATTCTTGTTATGAAGGTGGTGAAAAAATGAGTACTCAATTAAAAGTAGCGTTAATTGTTTTTGCAATTGTTTGGTTTATTGTCATTATTTACAATATCAGAAAAGAAAAAATATCCGTTCGTTATTCCTTATTTTGGTTATTTTCTACTTTAGTAATCTTACTGGTAGGCTTATTTCCTGACATTATTTTATATTTCAATAATTTTCTTGGTTTTGAAGTAATGTCAAATTTTGTCATAGGTTTACTTATTAGTTTACTTTTACTCATCACCTTTATTTTGACAATTATTGTCACAAAACAAAAAAATCAAATAAAGATATTAATTCAAGAAATCTCTTTGTTAGAAAGTAGGAAGTAGTATGCTTAAATATTTAATCATTGTTATCTATATTATTTGTACAACACTTGGTATTACTTTTATGAAATTAGGTGGTGATAGCTTACACTTAAGTTTACAAAATAAACTTAGTTTTCAAGTAGGTTACACGACGTTTCTAGGACTTTGTAGCTATGTGATTAGCTTCTTTTTATGGCAAAAGTTAGTTGTGAAGTATGATGTATCTTTAATAGTTCCTGTTGTTAATGGTATTGTCCAAGTTATCGTTTTACTCGTTGGTCATTTTGTTTTTAAAGAAAATTTAAGCATGATGTCTTTAATGGGTTCCTTACTCGTTATATTAGGAATTATCCTAATTGGTTTTGGGAATAAATAAAAAAGAAAGTAGGGTTTGTATGTTAAAAAATATTTTTGAAACAAAAGAATTTCGTTTCTTACTGGTAGGTATTTTAAATACATTAGTAGGTTACGGATTATATGCATTATTTTTAAGTTTACATATTAATTATTTAATAGCTAATACTATGTCTACTATTTTAGGTATTATTCATAGTTATCTTTGGAATCGCTTTTTTACTTTTAAAAGTAAGGAAAAAGCCAGTAAAGAAATTGTCAAGTTTTTCTTTGTTTATTTAATTAGTTATTTAATTGGCAGTGCTACGCTTTATATTTTTAAAAACAAATTAAATATTGATGTTTATTTTGCAGGTCTTTTAAATCTTGTTATTACCACTGTTATTAGTTTCTTTGGTCATAAATATTTTAGTTTCAAAGAGAAGAAAGTAACTTTAAAAGAAATATGGCAAGAAAATAAAAAGTTTATTTTACCAAGTTTGCTTTTCATTTTATCCTTTGGTTTACTTTTGAGTTATAAAAATTTACCTAATTTTACCGATGAAGGGGATGTCATGTTAGGAGCCACTTTAATTAGTAAGGGTAAGATAGTTTATCTTGATTTTGCATCTCAACATTTACCTTTTACTTATTATTTCATGGCTATTTTTGCTTTACTAGGAATTCATTCGGTGGTAGGCTTTCGTATCGGAATGTATTTAATTTTAAGTGTTCTTTTTGTTTTTATGTATTTAAGATATCATAAAACATTTGGAAAATTACCATTTTTCCTTTATCCTTTTTTCTATACTCTTTATATGTCTTTCCCAGATTATACGGCAGGAACCGTTATCTCTGAACAATTTGTAAGTCAATTTTTAGTTATTTTATTTTTGGAAATCCTAATGTTTTATAAAAATAGAAAGCTAGATACCTTCGCACTTGTTCTTATTCCTCTTATGATGGTTTTAAGTATTGGTTCTAGTTTTGTGAGTATCTTAGCTGTTTTCGCGGCCGTCCTTGCTTTTGTTTTCTTAGATATTAAATTTTATTTACAAGAAAATAAATTTAAACTTTCTTTTTATTTACAGCATTTCTGGAAAAAATATAAGGTCATTCTTTTAGTAGGTATCGGCTTAGTAGGAATATTTGTCCTTTACTTAGCTTTAAGTGGCAGTCTTATGGAATGCTATAAACAAGCCTTTCAATTAAATACAGAAGTTTATGCAAAATATAATAGCTATTCTTCTAATCCAATAGTTACTATGATTAAGGCTTTTCCAAGATTTTTCTTATCCATTACAAGCTTCTTAACTTTAAATACAAATTCTCTTTTATATATTATTTTATATTTAGGGGTCATTATTTTTACTTATAAATTAAGTAAAAAAGATTATAGTTTAGCATTCTTAATGTTTTTCTATATTTTGATGTGTGGTAATCGTGGTTTTACTGATTTTCATGCCTTGCCATTTTTTGCCGCAGCAATTATTGGAATTTGTTTAATGTTATCTAAATTAGATAAGAAAAAATTAAATATTTGTTTATGTCTTTTCCTTATTTTATTTGTCAAAGTAAGAGGAGAAGCTTTTCAAAATATTTTAAAACCAAGAGAAGAAAAAGAAATTACTTCTATTGTTAAACTTTTAAATGAAGACGAACAAATCATGCATGTTGATATTGATACGTCTTCGTATATTGATGAAGGTAAGATTCCTTATGGACCTTTTGCCAGTATGGTTCCTTGGTTTGCTGATATTTATGAAGATGAATATTTACAAATTATTAAAGACAGCCATTCTAAAGTAATTACTTATTATCCATACAACACGGTTTGGAGTGTTCCATTTAAAGAATTTTTACCAAAAGTAAATGAGTATATTATTAAAAATTATGTTTTTGTGAAAGATGGCTTGTATTTTGTTTATCCAGATTATTTAAAAGAAGCTTCTAGAAAATTAAATAGAATGCTTCCATATTACAATAATTGTTATGATACGATTACTTTCATGCCACTTGTTAATAATTCTGTTAAAGAAACTATTAAAGTAAGTAAAACAACAGAGAAACTTGGTATTATGTTTGGAACTTATTCAAGAGTTAATTATTCCTTACTTCATTTTACAATGAAAAAAGATAGCAAAGTTATTTATGATGAAACTATTTCAGCTAGTGAATTAAAGGATAATGATTATTACTATTTAAAATTAAATGAAGCCTTAGAACCGAATGAAACTTATGAATTAGAAATAAGTTCTTCAAATACAAATGATAAAGATTATGTGGCTATTTATAAAATGACAGATGAAGTAGGTTATGACGAAAATTATTTAACGATAAATGGTATCACCTATAAAAATGAAGATTTAGTAATGGAGATGTATGATGAAAAAGAAAACAATTAGTATTATGGTTCCTACTTATAATGAGGAAGAAAATGTTGTTTTAATGTATGAAGCTTTAAAAAATATTTTTCAAAAGGAACTCAAAAAATATAATTATGAAATATTATTTATTGATAATAAATCACAAGATAAAACAAGAACTCTAATAAGAGAAATTTGTGCTAAAGATAAAAACGTAAAAGCCATTTTTAATGCTCAAAATTTTGGACAATTTAATAGTCCTTACTATGGACTTATTAGTACGACAGGTGATTGTACTATTTCCGTTGCGGCTGATTTTCAAGACCCTGTTGAGATGATTCCTAAATTTGTTAAGGAATGGGAAAATGGTTATAAGATTGTCATTGGTATCAAAAATAAAAGTGAAGAAAGTAAGATTGTGTATGCTTTACGAAGCCTTTATTACAAAATGATTAAAAAGTTTTCAGAAGTAGAGCAAATTGAACATTTTACAGGCTTTGGTTTATATGATAAAGATTTTATTGAAGTTTTAAAAAATCTAGATGATCCAGATCCTTATTTAAGAGGTATTGTAGCTGAACTTGGTTTTGAAAGAAAAGAAATACCTTTTACTCAACCAAAAAGACAAAGAGGAAAATCATCTAACAATTGGTATCGTCTTTATGATGCTGCTATGTTAGGAATTACATCTTATACAAAAATTGGATTAAGACTTGCTACGATTGTTGGTTTTATTATTTCTTTTCTTTCTATATTAGTAGCTTTAATTTATTTAGTTTTAAAACTTTGCAATTGGAATTCTTTCCAAGCTGGCATTGCTCCCATTTTAATAGGTGTTTTCTTACTTGGCGGTATGCAAATATTCTTTATTGGTTTTTTAGGAGAGTATATTTTAAATATCAATCAACGAATTATGCATAGACCTTTAGTTGTCGTAGAAGAAAAGTTAAATTTTGAAGGTGAAAAAAAGTGAGATACATTATCACAGGGGCAACAGGTTTTATTGGTCAAAAATTAATTAGTAAACTTCTTTTAGAAGATAATGAAGTTATCGCGATTGTAAGACCTGGTTCTGTTAAGAATAAAAATTTACCCAAAAATCCTAATTTAACTTTAAAAGCCTGTGATTTGAGTAGTTTAGATTGTTTAAATTTACCAGAGTCTGATGTATTTATTCATTTGGGATGGAAAGGAACAACTGGCAGTGATAGACAAAATAGTGATTTACAAAGAGCTAATCTAATAGATTCTACTTTTGCCTTGAAATTAGCTCAGAGATGTCATTGTCAAACATTTTTCTTTGCAGGTAGTCAAGCCGAATATGGTGATATTAGAGAATTGAACTATGAGAACCAGAAAGAAACTAATGAACTTGATCCAATGACAAAATATGGGTATTATAAAAATTTGTTTGGGTATTATTTACTAAAAGAAAAACAAAATATGAAAGCTTATCATGGAAGAATCTTTTCGGTGTATGGTCCAAATGATCAACCTAATTCTCTTATTGAATCGATGATAAAAACAAAGTTAGATGGAAAGAAAATGCTATTAGGACCTTGTGAGCATGATTGGAATTTCACTTATATTGACGATATTTCAAACATGATTCTAGGTCTTATCAAAAGTGGAGCTCCTTCTGGGATTTATAACTTAGCAAGTAAAGATACCAGACCATTGAAAAAATTTGTAAATGATGTGTTAGAAAACATTCCTTCTTTTTATCCCGGAACATGTATTATTAATGGTAGAGAAGGTGGCGCTAGTGACATTCCTTTAAGACCAGATACTAGTAAATTAAGAGAATATGTAGAAGTTTTCGATACTCCATTTGAAGAAGGAATTTTGCAGACGATTAATTATGATTTAAAAAGGAAGAAAGTAAAAAATGAGAAAAAAAATTAGTGTTATCGTTTCATGTTATAACGAAGAAGAATCATTACCTTTATTTTATGAAGAAATGAGTAAAGTCATGGATGAAATGTCTCAAAATGACTTTGAACTTATTTTTGTAAATGATGGCAGTCGTGATAATACTTTAAAAGAGATAAAGGAATTAAGAGCTAAAGATAAAAGAGTAAGATATATTTCTTTTTCTCGTAACTTTGGTAAAGAAGCAGCAATGAAAGCGGGTCTTGACTATTCTACTGGAGATTATGTGACTTTAATGGATGCTGATTTACAAGATCCACCTAAAATGCTTCCGGAAATGTTAAATATTTTAGAAAGTGAACATTATGATTGTGTCGGAACAAGAAGAGTTACAAGAAAAGGAGAACCTGTTATTCGCAGTTTCTTTGCTCGTAAATTTTATAAAATTATTAATAAAATGAGTAAAGTAGAGATGGTAGATGGTGCGAGAGATTATCGTCTTATGACAAGACAGATGGTAGAAGCTATTAAAAGCTGTGAAGAATATAACCGCTACTCGAAAGGACTTTGGAGTTTTGTTGGTTTTAAAACAAAATGGCTTGAATTTGAAAATGTTCAAAGAGTGGCTGGTGAAACGAAATGGTCATTTTGGAAATTATTTAAATACGCGATTGAAGGTATTGTAGCTTTTACAACAGCGCCTTTAACAATGGCAGCATTTCTTGGTATTCTTTTCTGTTTTATCGCTTTTATTATGATTATTGTTATTATTTTTAAAACTCTTGTTTGGGGTGATCCAGTAAGTGGTTGGCCAAGTCTTGCTTGCATTATTATCTTTGTAAGTGGTATTCAATTATTCTTTATGGGAATCTTTGGTGAGTATTTAGCGAAGACCTATTTAGAGACTAAAAAAAGACCTATTTATATTGTCAAAGAAACCGAAAAAGAAAGTGATTTAGAGGCCTAAATTATCTTGAAAAATTTATTATAAAAAGTGCTTGACAAACCATAACCTATCGGTTAGTATATTAACTACCAATTCACTTTTAAAGGCGAATTGGTGCTAGTATCACACTAGTCAACCCCTTTTTATTCTTTTACGAGAGACACATTGTGTCTCTCCATTTTTTTGTGTCTTGATAAAACAAATGTTCTTATGTTATACTTTGCTTAACAGGTGATTGTGATGGACTTAAAGGACGTAGATTTAATTAGTTTACAAAATATAAAATATTTAGAAAAATATAATATAACAACTTCAAAAGATTTATTAGAATTTTATCCTTATCGTTATCAAGTTTTAAATCCAAGTTCTTTAGAATCCGGAGAAGATATTTTAACAATCAATGCAAAGATAGTAAGCATGCCTATCATAACTTATTTAAAAAGCAAACTTAATGTTTTAAGATTTAAAGTCGTAGCAAATAATCAGATAATTAATGTATCTATTTTTAATCGAGGCTTTTTAAAGAAAAATTTAACCATCGATAAAGAAATTATTCTTATTGGCAAATATAATAACAAATTAAATTCTTTTACAGCTAGTGAAATCAAAATGGGAAGTTTAAACAACACTCAAATTGTTCCTCTTTACCATAACGTGAATGGAATCAAAAATAATACTTTAGTGAAATATATAAAATATTTACTAGAAAATACAAGTATTGTAGATGAGTTACCATCTTACTTAAAAGAGAAGTATCGCTTATGTTCTTTACAAGAAGCTTATCAATATATTCATTTTCCTAAAAATAAAGAAGAATTAAAAGAAGCCCAAAGACGTCTTATTTTTGAGGAATTATTTGAGTTTATGTTTAAAATGATGTTTTTAAAAGAATTAAATCAAACGGGTAAGGGTGTTTCTAAAGAGTTTGATGAAAAAAAAGTGGATAAATTCTTAAAAAATTTACCATTTACTTTAACACAAGATCAACAATCTGCGATAATAGAAGGACTTAATGATTTAAAAGATAAAAAAAGGATGAATCGTCTTTTACTAGGAGATGTTGGTTCTGGGAAAACTATCGTAGCCACAGTTTTACTATATGCTAATTTCCTTTCAGGCTATCAAGGCGTTTTTATGGCTCCCACAGAAATACTTGCTACCCAACATTTTTTTAATATGCATTCTTTATTTCAAGCTTGTAATGTTCAAGCAGATCTTTTAGTAGGAAGTATGTCGAAGAAAGAAAAAGATAATATTTTAAAAAGAGTTAAAAATAAAGAAATTGATATTTTAATTGGTACCCACGCGGTTTTAAATGAAAACTTACATTTTGATAATTTAGGTCTTGTTGTAACCGATGAACAACATCGTTTTGGTGTTTGCCAAAGGGAAATTTTACAGAATAAAGGAGATTATCCTGATATGCTTTTCATGAGTGCCACTCCTATACCAAGAACGTATGCGCTTACTTTGTATGGAGATATGGATACCTCGGTAATTAAACAGAAACCTAATGGTCGTAAAGAAATCATTACTCGGGTAGTGTTAGAAAAAGATTTGAAAGAAGTTTTATTAAATACTTTAGAAGAAATTAAAAAAGGTCACCAAGTTTATGTGGTGGCACCAATGATTGATGAAAATGATGAAAATAATTTAAAGAATGTTTACCTTTTAAAAGAAAAATTTTCTTTGGCTTACCATGAGAAAGTACCTATGGGAATTTTACATGGTAAAATGAAAAAAGAAGAAAAAAATGAAGTGATGAATGCCTTTAAAAATAATCAAATTAAAATACTTATTTCTACAACGGTTGTTGAAGTAGGAGTAGATGTTTCTAATGCTACAGTGATGATTATTTTTAATGCAGAAAGATTTGGACTTGCTACTTTACATCAGTTAAGAGGCAGAGTAGGAAGAAGCGATTTACAATCTTATTGTTATTTAATATGTAATGAAAAAAAAGAAAGAATTATGGTCTTAGAAGAAAGTAATGATGGCTTCTACATCAGTGAAAAAGACTTTGAATTTCGCGGCGAAGGAGACTTATTTGGCATAAAGCAAAGTGGGGATATGGCCTTTAAAATTGCTAATTTAAAAAAAGATTATCATATCTTACTAGTAGCCAAAAAAGAAGCAGAATATTTTATTCAAAACAAACTTTACAACCAAAGACAACATTATGAAGAAATTATTCATAAAATTGATTTTACTAATTGACGAAGTAAAAAGATTATAGTACACTTTATATAGTGTAGTTCGAATAAACTACACCGGTATACATTCACGATCACTTCTGAGTGTATATCAACAAACCCCCTGTGAGAGCGTAAGCTCTCTTTTTTTGATTAAAAAAAGCAAGGATTTAGCTCCTTACTTTAGTTTGTTATTAATTCTTTTGAAGATATCTCTTTTATTTTTTCTATACTTAAACCTGTTATTTGAGAGACATAAGATATGTCTTTATTATCTTTCAATAAGTTTTCAGCTGTTAACTTTAATCCTTGTTCAATACCTTGTTCTAAGCCTTGCTCAATGCCTTGTTGTCTACCTATTTTAATACCCGTTTCTCTAGCTAAACGATTGGATTTGTTTAAAATACTTCTTTCTTCATTCATCACTGCATCTGTTAAAAAATCTTTTACAACTTCATCCATTTTTCTGATAACCTCACTTTCTTTTATTAACTTTTTTCTTTCATCTTCTGTTTTAGCTTTTAGAAAATGTAAAATATTTAAAAACTCTTTATCACTTATGCCTTCATTATAATTAAGTTTATCTAGTAAATCAAGTCGTATATAGTAGATTTGAATGTCATCGGTTAAAGGATATCCTTGCTCTTCTAATCGATACCTTTGAATAATTTTGTCTTGTAATAAATTGGCTTCTACATGATCGACAAGATTAATTTGAATAAATGGATTCATAGTTTGATATTTATGTCCTTTTTTTAGTTGAGAAGAATAGCCTCTTAAAATATATAAATTTGATTTCTTAAGACTTTCTAAACTAAAAGAAGTATAAGCTTCGACATTAATAAGTGTTTTCTCATCTTTAAGTAATACCGTTAAATCTGTTCGACTGTTTTTAGTATCATACATAATTTTAGAAACAGGTCGTTCAAAGGTGATTTCTGATAACTTTCCTTGTAATGAAAAAGGCTCTTTTTGTAAAACATTTTCTAAAATGATTTCGAGTGGTCTTGTATATTTTTCACTCCCTAAAATATACTTGCACCACATATCTTCTAATAGCATAGTTGTCACCTCCAATCTAAGAAAGTAATTTTACTTTCTACTTATATATACAAAAAAAATCTTCGATTTCCTTTTTTTATCTGATTAAATGTCGAATTTTTTTCTAAAAGTTCAATAAATTTACGTTTGCTTTACATTTTTTGATCAAATAAAAAATAATAATGACCTAACAATTTCCAAAAAAGAACTGTTCATTTAAAAAAGGTTATGTTATAATTTCTGTAGGATGGTAGAGAGATATGAAGAATGTGAAAAATAGTTTAAGTTTTCAAAATATATTTAAAAGAGAGACTAAATTAGCAAGTTATATTATTGTATGTATGACAATTGTGGTTATTAGTTTATCTTATGCAATGTTTTTTAAAGTAGAGGGAAATTCTAATAATCAAGAAGTAGTAGCAGGAGAGTTTAAATTTACTTATAGTAACGGAACTACCATAACCAATGCCAATAATGCCACATGCTTTTTACCATATACAGCCGATGAAGCAAGTTTAGTTGTCACAGAATGTTCTTATCAATTAAATGTTCAAAATACAAGTGTTTTAAAAGCAAATTATACTCTTAGTTTAGTAGCGCAAGATGGTAATGCTCTAGAAGCTTCTAAGTTAAAAGTTATCTTAAAAAAACAAGATGGAACAACTATGAATGTCGTAAGTGGATATCCTAAAACAGTCAGTGATTTAACAAATGGTGTTTTAGTAACCGAATCATTAGATCCAAATGAAACGGTTGTTTATTCTGTTCAATTATATTTTGATGATGCTACCTTTGTAGATGGTGACACATCAAAAGCAATCAATTATAAAATAGTAGGGTCTGGCCTAGTAGATGAAGATAATCAAGATATTAATACGGAAATTCCTACAGTAATTGAAACTGTTAACGATTTAGCCAGTGAAGCAGACAAATCATCAGCAGATGTTTATACGGTACCAGATAAAACAAGTGATAGCTGTACCTATACTTTAGCGTATGATGGAACGAGTGATAACAATTTAAGATATGTTGGAGCCAATCCATGTAATTATGTTACATTTAACGGGGAATCAGCTGGATGGAGAATCATAGGTGTGTTAAATACCACGGAAGGACAAAGGGTAAAATTAATTCGTGCGTCTTCTATAGGAGATTTATCTTGGGATTATACTTCAACAGGAAGTTATACAAATAACTGGGCAACAAGTAGTTTACAAACATTGTTAAATAGCGGCGCCTATTATAATAGAACAACAGGACAATATTATAATAATAGTACTACGGCTTCCACACTAGATTTTACAAGTACCGGTTTAACAGATGAAGCCAAAAATAAAATTGACACTATAACATGGAAGTTGGGAGGTGCTGTACTTAGTAGCTCTTTCAATGCGATAAGTAGTAATTTGTATACATATGAAAGGGGAACAAGTGTATATAGCAATAATCCAACAGAATGGCAGGGTAAAGTTGGCTTAATATATCCAAGTGATTATGGTTATGCTACAGGTGGTGGCAGTTTCGTTAAAAGAGCAAACTGTTTAAGCAGAGTATTAGATATTTGGAATGAATCAAATGAATGTGTTGCAAATGATTGGTTATACGATGCAAGTATTGAGCAATATATGTTATCTACAGATTCATCTAGAGTTGACTATGTGTTCTTTGTTGATAAAAATGGTGGTCTTGACAATTATTATGTATATAATCAACATTCAGTACGACCATCTGTTTATTTGATATCTTCCACGACAATTATTAGTGGAGAAGGTACTCCAGAAAATCCATATGTTATAGAATAAAAAAGATATTAAACATGGTATGTAAATTTTAAAAAAATTTAGGCCATGTTTTTTTCTTGCCTTCGTAACAAGGGTAATTTATAATAAAAGTTATTCTTAGGAGGTATCTCGTGGAACTTTTTGATAGATTATTAGAATTAAATAAAATGATATATACTTTAAATAAAGCTTACATAAAAAATAAAAGTGCGGTGTGCAAAGAATTATTGCAAGAGCAAAAAGAAAAAGAAGAAAGTATTTTGAATAAGCTTAGTTATGATGATTTGGTAGATTTAGAAATTTATTATCGTAAAACATATGATCTTCATTTTGATAATTTCTTTCTTTTAGAGTTAGTAAATCATCCTTATATTGAAGCACCTATTTTTAGTCTTTATTTGAAATTATATGAAAGACTTTCGTTTTATTTACAGCAAAGTTTCAGTGATTTTTCTCCACAGGAAATGAGTCTATTTTTAAATACTCCGTATTATCGCAGGCATGTGAAACGATATCGAGAAAAATTGTATTATAATCAAAAAATTTTTCAAAATTATCTTCATGAAAAAAACACACTAAACATTGATGATGTCTATTTGCTAAATTCACTAAGTATTGAAAAAACAAAAGAATTAGACTATATTCCAAAACATATTAAAAGTGATATATATAATTATGTTTATAAGACTTTTTTTATGATTTTAACAGAAGATTTTCCTATATTAGAAAATGAAAGATTAAAAATAATAAAAGCTATTATCAAAATTATTCCTAGTGAAGAAAGAAAATCTTTTTTTGAAAAAATATTTCGTTCTTTAAAAGATGATTTAAATGAACATGAAAAGAGTAAATTAAATGATTTAATTGATGAAATTTTAAAAGAAAATAAAAATAGCAAAAAGGAAGATATATTTTGTGAAGAATATTTCGAAGATACTTATTCTTATGATGTTAGTTTTGATACGGCAATAAATTATGAACTAAAATTTGAAGATTTAATGAGGCTAGAAAAAAAGATACTTTTGTTATATAAGAAAATTATAAATAGTGAAAGTAAAGAAGAACGAGAAAAATTATTTGCAAAACTTTCTATACATATTGATGAAGAACATTCTATGCTAAGTGATGTTCAAAACTTTACTGATTTTTTGACTTATATAGAAAAAGCTTATTTGAGAAGAATTGATTTTATGCCTGGTTATTTATTTTCAAATGAGAGATATCGAGATTGGTATTTATGTTATGAACGTCTTTTTAATTATGATTTTTATAAATATCTAAATAAAAAAAGTGATAAAATAGTCGATGATGAGTATGAATCAAATATTATGCTCATAAATGAAACACAAGAAAGTCGGTTAGAATCTTTGGAGAAAATTCAGCAAATGCTTGTTGATTTCATGTTTGGCAAAATTTCTAAAAAAGATTTAAGAAAAGAAATTATAAAGGCAGATAATAAATATGCTGATGATGAAAATGAAAAAATTTATGTATTTTTTGAGAATTTAAAATATAAATTTTTTAATGTTCTTTATCAAAGTGAATATCAAAATAAAGCTTTATTGTATGCTTTTGCAGATAACGAAGTTATGGAAAAATTAATTTTTTCAAATTTTGAAGAAGCTTCGCCATTTCCAGAAAACGAAAAATTTTATTTAAATATGGAAGAAAAAAAGATTTATTTAAATGAAGTGAAAGATTATATTTCAGAACTGGAAGAAAGTTATCCAGTATGGGTAAATTTTACAGGTATTTACTTAGATTGTTGTTACGATTATTTAGGTCTTAAAAATCCCACTTTGAAAAGAAAATATGGTACAATTAAAAAGCATAAGAAAGAGGATAAAGATGAATAATATAAGCATTTTAGCAAAAAATATGAATATTAAAGAAAGTCAAATTGAAGCTGTTTTAAAATTGTTAGAAGAAGGCGCAACGATTCCTTTTATTGCGCGTTATAGAAAAGAAGCAACCGGTTCTTTAGACGAAGAGCAAATAAGACAAATTGAAAAAGAATATACTTATTTACAAAATCTATTAAAAAGAAAAGAAGATGTGATAAGACTTATTACAGAAAAAGATCTTATGACAGAAGATTTACAAAGACAAATAATGGCTTGTGAAAAACTTACCGATGTCGAAGATTTGTATCGTCCTTTTAAAGAAAAGAAAAAAACAAAGGCTAGTGAAGCCATTAAAATGGGGCTTGAACCATTAGCTAAAAAGATAATGGCTTTTCCAACGAAGGGTAATCTAAATGATTTAGCTAAAGAATTTCCTTACGATTTAGAAGTTTCTTTAACAGGGGCTAAATATATCATTAGTGAGTGGATAAGTGACAATGCTTACTATCGTAAACTTATTAAAAATGAAATATTTTATCATGGTAGTATGGAAAGTAAGTTAAAGAAAAACGCTAAAGATGAACGTCTTGTTTATAAGATGTATTATGATTTTTCTGAACCCATTCGTTATGCTAAGCATTATCGTGTTTTAGCTATGAATCGTGGAGAAAAAGAAGGAGTATTATCTGTTAGCTTATCTTTTGATAAGGATAAAATAACAACTTTATTAGAAGAAAAAATTATTAAAAATAAAGATTCTTTTGTGGCAGATGAAGTAAAAGAGGCTTTAAGTGACTCTTTAAAAAGATTAATATATCCAAGTGTAGAAAGAGAAATAAGGGCAGAGTTAACCGAAAAAGCTGAAAGTAAAGCCATTTTAACTTTCCAAGATAACTTAGAACATTTATTAATGACTAAACCAATAAAAGAAAAAACAGTATTAGGTTTTGACCCGGCTTTTAGAACAGGTTGTAAATTAGCGGTTTTAAATCCTTATGGTAACGTTTTAGAAATTGCCACGATTTATCCTCATGAACCTAAAAATGAGAAAGAAAAAAGTGCTCAAATATTAAAAAATTTAATAGATAAATATAAAGTTCAAATTATAGCTATTGGTAATGGGACAGCTTCAAGAGAAAGCGAAGCCTTTGTAGCGAGTACGATTAAAGGCACACCTGTTTTATATAACTTAGTCAGTGAAGCTGGTGCTAGTGTTTATTCAGCAAGTCCTTTAGCCATTAGTGAGTTTCCGGATTTAACTGTTGAAAAAAGAAGTGCCATCTCTATTGGTAGAAGAATTCAAGATCCACTTTCTGAGCTTGTTAAAATAGACCCTAAAAGCATCGGAGTTGGCGAATATCAACATGATGTTAACCAAAAAGAACTTAACGAAGCTTTATCTTTCACCGTTGGTAAAATTGTAAATGAAATCGGTGTTAACTTAAATACTGCCAGTGCTAGTATCTTAAAATATATATCTGGTTTAAGTAAAAAGACAATCGATAGCATTTTGAAATTTAGAGAAACAAAACCATTTACTTCTCGGGAAGAGATTAAATCTTTAAGTGGTTTTAGTGACAAAGTATATGAGCAATCTATTGGTTTTTTACGAATCATAGATGGTAAAAATCCTTTAGATAAAACAAGAATCCATCCTGAAAGTTATGATTTAGCTTATAAACTTTTAGATTATCTTCATTTAAATATAAATGATTTAGGTAAAAAAGAATTTAAAGAAACTTTACAAAATGTTGATGTAAAAAAATTAGTAGAAGAGTTAGAGTGTGATAAATATACCTTAGAAGATATTATTGAAGAACTTCAAAATCCTGGGCAAGATTATCGTGACAAATTAGATGATATTGTTTTAAAAAGTGATGTTTTAACTATCAAAGATTTAAAAGTAGGTATGGAATTAAAAGGAACCGTTCGCAATGTGACAAGTTTTGGAGCTTTTGTTGACATAGGTTTACATGATGATGGCCTTATTCACATTTCTAAAATGAGTAAATCATTTGTCAAAAATCCGAGTGATATTTTAAGTGTTGGTGATATTGTCACGGTATATGTTTGTGATATTGATTTAGAAAAAGAAAAAGTTCAACTTTCTTTATTTAAAGATTAAAAGTGTAAAATACTAGAAATTATCATCTAGTATTTTTTATCTTGTATATTGCCAAACATACAAGATAACATACAAGATAACATACAGAAAAACATACAAGATGAGCGGAGAAAATAATAATATATACTTCTTTTCTTTTAAAATGGTTTAAATCGGGTTATAATAATGAGAAGAAAGTGATGTGAATAGTTATGTGTGGAATTGCCGGTTTTATTGGTAAAGATAAAAATAAAAAGAAAATTTTAAAAGCTATGTGTGATAGAATTGCCCATCGTGGACCAGATGCGGAAGGTTTTTATGTTAAGGGAGATGTTGCCCTTGGTCAAAGAAGACTTTCTATAATTGATATAGAAGGTGGAAAACAACCCATGTTTAGTGAAGATGGCAAACTAGTTATCGTTTTTAATGGTGAGATTTATAATTATAAAGACTTAAAAAAAGAACTTAAAGAATATCCTTTTCAAACGGAAAGTGATACGGAAGTATTAATTTATGGTTATCGTAAATGGGGGTATGACTTACCGAATCATTTAAGAGGAATGTTTTCTTTTGCTCTTTATGACATGGAAGAAAAAACTTTATTTTGTGCTCGTGATCATTTTGGTATTAAACCTTTCTATTACTATTATAATGATGGAACCTTTATGTTTGCTTCAGAAATCAAAGCTTTTTTAGATCATCCTAAATTTGAAAAAAAATTTAATGAATCTTTAATTGCACCTTACTTATCATTTAGTTTTACTCCTACTACGGAAACTTTTTTTGAAGGCGTTAAACGTTTAGACGCTGGAAATTATTTAATATATAAAGATGGACAAATTAATATTGAACGTTATTTTGATTTAACTTTTCCTATCGAGGAAAAAGATTATGATAAAACTGTAGAAGAAATTGGAAAAGTTATGGAAGATAGTACTCGTCATCACATGATTAGTGATGTTGAGGTTGGCTCTTTCCTTTCAAGTGGTATTGATTCTTCTTATTTAGTGTCTTTGGCAAGACCAGACAAAACTTATACGGTTGGTTATGATATTCCACGTTATAATGAAATTGATTATGCGAAAGATTTAACGGATAAACTAAAAATTAACAATACCAGTAAAAAGATAACAAAAGAAGAATACATGAAAGTTTTAGATAAAATCATGTATCATATGGATGAACCAGCAAGTGATCCTGCCGTGGTTGCTTTATACTTTGTTGCTAACTTAGCTAGTAAAGATGTTAAAGTTGTTTTGTCAGGAGAAGGAGCTGATGAATTCTTTGGAGGATATAACTATTATCGGGAAGAAGTAGATTATTCTTTCTATAATAAGATACCTTTCTTTATTCGACATGGTATTTCTAAATTTTGTTCTTTATTTCCACCGGTAAGAGGTATTAATTTCTTAGTAAGACGTGGAGAAAGATTAGAAGATAGTTATATTGGGGTTAATAAAGTTTGGAGTGATAAAGAAATCAAAAAGCTTTTAAAGGAACCCGTTACAATTCAAAATAAAGAAATAACAAAACCAGTGTTTGACAAATTTAAAGGTCAAAGTAATATTGTTAAAATGCAAGCTATTGATATTAATTTTTGGTTAATGAAAGATATTTTACAAAAAGCTGACCGTATGACTATGGCCAATTCCTTAGAAGGAAGGGTTCCTTTTGTTGATAAAGAAGTCTTTAAAATTGCTTCTTCTTTACCACTTAACTATAAAGTGACTAAAGAAAACACTAAAGTAGCTTTAAGAGACGCTGCTAAAAAAGTGATTCCTAATGAATCTTATAAAAAGAAAAAACTTGGTTTTCCAGTTCCAATTCGTGATTGGATGAGAGAAGACGATGTATATAAAGAAATCAAAAAAGCCTTTAATAGTAAAGTATGTAAAAAATATTTTGATAAAGATATTCTTATTAAAATGCTTGATGAACATAAAGAAGGTAAGAAAGATAATTATCGTAAAGTTTGGAATGTTTATTGCTTTATTAAATGGTACAATGTCTTTTTTGCATAGAAAAAGTCGAAAGAGTTTCGACTTTTTTTGGTGCTCGTTTTTCTAAATTTTGATATAATGAATACAAGAAGGTGAACAACTTGAAAACAATTAACTATTTATATCTTTCTTTGATGTGCTTTTTTCTTTTCTTCTTTTTAACTATTTTTATTATCAATGGTAATGTTATTTTTTTTGATGATTTAATTTATAATTTTTTACATCATTTTCCTTTAACGTCTTTTTTTAGAGTAATGACAGAACTAGGTAGCGTGATGGGCATAGGAATCGTTATGATTCTTTATCTTTTAGGAAGCAAGTCTAAAAAAAACGTTCAATTTTTCTTAGCTTTAATGTTATTAAATACAGTGGCTAATTTTGTTTTGAAACAATTTTTTGTTCGGTCAAGACCATATTATGAAAAATTGGTATCAGCTTCTGGATTTTCTTTTCCTAGTGGTCATACGATGGCTTCTTGTATGTGCTATGGCCTTTTTATTTATTTTTTATGGCAAACTAATATCAAAAAAGTTTGGAAAATCATTGGAACGCTTTTCTTTCTTTTTATTATTTTAAGCGTTGCTTTAAGTCGGGTTTATCTAGGTGTTCATTATGCTAGTGACGTCTTAGGAGGATTTTTCGTTAGCTTATTTTTCCTTTTCTTTAGTATTTTCTTTTTAAAGACTACCAAAATGGTTAACGCCTCATCATAAAAGTTCCTTTTTGTTTAGTTGGCTCACCACCAACTCGTTGAACTAATTTTTGACTATTGGAATTTTTATCGTCCACAACTTCATAAAGTCCATTGATATCAGGATAAAGCTCAAATATTTTTTCCATAAATTCAAATGTAAGAAGAGAACCAAGATATTGATGTCTATATTTTTCTAAAATACCTATGCTAATTTCTTGGCGTTCATTTAAATAAGTAATAGAAATAAGTCCGACAGGATAATCATTATAATAAGCTATGAAAACCTCATTTAAATGTCTAAAATCATTGGCTTTTCTTTTATAAATACTTTCGATCATGTAATGAATATTACCGAGGTATTCGCTGTTTTGACTTTGCATTAAAGAGGTTACAATTTCTTGATGAAGTTTTCGAGAACTGTCATATTTTTCTAAAATAAAACTATCAAGTTCCATAATATCACATCCTTATTTATATTATATCCAATTAAATGTTAAATAAAAAGAAGAAAAATTTTTACTTTCTTCTTTCTTTTACTTTCTTTTTTATGACTTGTAAATGAGGGAAGGCATGAATAAGTCTTTTTTCAAATGTCTTCATAGAGTCTTCCACTTGTTTTTTTACCATCTTTGTAATTCTTTCCGTATCGTCCTTTTTAATGATTTGTTTCTTTTGAACATCTTCACTAACATGTTGAATATTTTTAATAATCTTAAATGAAATGACATTATCAATGAAATAAACAATCAAGATAACTAGTGTTAAAGCATATAAGATAGGTATAGAAATTTTTTCAATCATACCAAGGAAAAAGGGATTAGAAACATACATAATAAATAGGCCAAATAAGCCAAAAGGCACCATGGTTTCTAAACAAATACGTCCGTTGATATTAAAACGATATCCTGAATAGTCCCACCAACGAGTGTGAAAAATCTTTTCTAAAAAATAACTTGTAAAGTATTCTAGTAAAGAACAGCAAAGAATAATCATGATAAATAAAGTGACCGGATCATTTAAATAACGATTTAACAAAATAGTCATAATTAAAGCTCCATGTCCATAAATAGGGCAATAAGGACCAATTAAAAAGCCACGGTTAACAAATTTGTGATCAGAAACTAATTTACATCCAACTTCTAGGCACCAGCCCAAAAAAGAATAGACAAAAAATAGTAAAATATAACGACATACTATTTCCATATAAAACAAAACATCCTTTCAATTTATGTTAATTATATCGAGAAAACTAAGTTTTTGTAAAGTAAAAAAAAGGACAAAAAAATCTTGTTTGTTGGATAAGTGGTAAAGGATTGACTAATACTTGACACATCCTGAAAAAAATATACAAAAGATAAAAGAAAATGGATATAATATTATTATCGGAGGGATAAATTATGAAAAAGAAAACAGTAGCCGCTTTACTAGGCGGAGCAGCCGTTGGAGCTGGCTTAGGCATTTTATTTGCCCCTAAAAAAGGTGAAGAAACAAGAGCTGAATTAAAAGCTAAAATGGATGAACTTGTTAATAAAGCACGTGATATTGATATGGATGACGTGAAAGAATACGTTGTTACTAAAACAGATGAAATTGAAAATGCTTTAAAAGATTTAGATAAGGAAAAAGTTTTAGAAATTGCTAAGAAAAAATCTAAAGAAATTCAAAAAAGTGCAAAAGATTTAGTAAATTATGTTAAAGACAAAGGAGAACCTGTTTTAACAGATGCTGCTAATGCTGTAAGAGAAAAAGCTATTGAAACAACAAAGGCTGTTTTAGAAAAATTAGAAAATACAAAATAGGGTTGTTGCATAAAATCATAAAATTTTGTATAATATTTAAACAAAGAAGTGGTAGTTTTGAACCCTTCTTTTTGTTTTACTCTAAAGGAGAGATATAAATGAGTAATAATTTTTATACAAAATATGAATATGCTCAAAAAATGCTTGAAACAGAACTTAATATTTTAATAGATTCTTTTGAAAGAAAACATGGTTATACACCAGTTGAACATGTTAAAACAAGATTAAAAAACTTTGCCAAGTATTCAAAAGAAGTTAGAGAAAAAGGGATATACTTACAGTGTAGATAATATTGAAAAACATATCATGGATGTTATTGGATTTCGAATAGTTGTTTCTTTCTTGTCAGATGTTTATGACATCGTTTCCTTAATTAGTCATTCTACTAATTTAATTATCAAACAACGAAAGGATTACATTGAAAATCCAAAAGAGTCTGGTTATACCAGCTATCACCTTATCTTATTAGTGCCTATTTATTTAGAAAATTATGTGGAATATATTCCTGCTGAAATTCAAGTACGAACGGTTGCTATGGATTTCTGGGCTAGTTTAGATCACAAAATACGTTATAAATTTAAAGAGCAAATTCCTCACGAAGTACAAAATGAAATGTTAAGTTATGCTAAAGATATTAGAGAGCTAGATCACAAAATGTACTATATGAATCAAATAGTGAACAAATATCAATAAGTTCACTTTTTTTGTTGTTATTTTCTAGGCTATCTCTTATAATTATAGTATAGAAATGGAGTGAAAAAAGGATAATGTATTGTAGTGAATGTGGTGCTAAAATACCATCAGACGCTTCTTTTTGTGGAGAATGTGGAACAAAAGTACAAAAGAGTAAAGAAACACCTCCTAAAAAAGAAAGAAAACCACTTAGTAAAGCACAGAAAATAAGCATTTTAGTCATTTTCTTGGTAGCCATCATTTTATTTGGCGGTTATAAATATTTATCAACGACGATGGGACCTGTGGGTGTGACTAAACATTATGTATCTTCTTTAAAAAGCAATAGTATTGAAGATATTTATAATTCTTTAAGTATTGAAGGAGATACTACTTTTACAACGTTAGATGAATTTAAAAAAGTTTATGACGAATACGAAAATAGTTTTAAAGATCTTAAAGATTATACGGTAGATGAGGCAGTTTATAATGACGATAAAACAAGTGCTACAGTTCGTGTTACCATCAAAAAAGAAGATGATACCGAAAAAGTTTTGATTGCCACGGTAAATAAAAGTGATAAAAAGAAATACTTATTCTTCGATGAATGGAAAGTAGAAAGTCTAACAAGTAATGGATACTCTACAACGGGTGTGGAAGTATTAAAAGATTTCCGTATTAGAGTCCCTAAAAATAGTAAATTAACCTTAAATGACCAAGATGTTGACCCTAAATTTATTGAAGAAAATACTTGGGAAGATGGTATTGATGTTTATGTAATTCCTAATTTATTTGTTAGCACGATTAAAATAAAAACAACTTTACCAAATCAAATGGTAATTGAAGATGAAAAAGTTTTAAATTCTTATAGTAATCAGTATGAAGTAGAAGTTTCTTTGAAAAACTTAAATGATGAAATGGTAAGTACTTTAAAAGAACAAGTGAAAACAGATATTTCTAATTTATATAATAATATTATCGCTCAAAAAAATTGGGATGCTGTGAAAGAAAGTTATAGTTATAACAACGTTAATTTATCTTCTTTAGAAGAAGATTATATGGACTTATATGAAGAATTAAATAGTGATAATTTAACTCTTAAAAAATTAGAAATTTCTAATGTCACGTTAACAAATGTTAAATTAAATGATGAAGGAAAGCTTGTGATAACCGCTAAATATAATTATGATTATACTGTCGATTATAAAAATCTACTTGGCGAGGTTAAAACCAAAGATGGTAAGAGTTCTTACTCATCAACTATTACTTATGACTATTATGATAATAGTTATAAAATAAATGAAATTTATAACATGGTTCATTATTTTAGTACATGGTAAAAAAGAAAGGAATTGAAAAAAATGGCAAAATTTTGTACAAAATGTGGAAAGAAATTAGAAGAGGGAAAAGCTTGTGATTGTGAAAAAACGACAAGCGAAAGTGTTAAAACAGCAGTTGCAAATAATAACATGGTAAATGATTATATGGAAGTTCTAAAAGGAATGTTTACTAAACCATTAGATACTATGAAAGATTATGCCAAAAAATCTAAATTTAATTTAGGGCTTATTATGATTGTTTTAAATGCATTAGTTTTTGGTTTATTCATTTATCTCTTTGCTAAAGAAGGAACAAATTCTATATATAGTTTAATTTATGGTAGTTCTTCTTTATTTGGAAGTGTTACTAAGAATGTTGAAATACCTATTAAAGTTTTCTTCATTGCTAGTTTAATGATGGCTATCTTCCATTTCTGTTTAGGTGGACTGATTCACTTTATTTCAACAACAATTTTAAAAACAGAATCTGATATCAAAAGAACTTATGCTTTAATTGGTACTACTGCAGTTATTACTACCGTTACTACTTTAGCTAGTCTTATTTTAATGTATGTTAATATGTGGTTATGTCTTATCGTTTTATTACTTGGTAGTTTACTATACTTCTTTAATTTATTTCATGGCTTTACAGAACTTACTAAAGTAGATAAAAATAAAATCGTTTATGTCTTTACAAGTGCTTATGCGATTACATTATTTATTGTTTGTTATGTATTACCAAAGATTTTTAGTTAAAAGCTAAAAGTCTTTTTTTTAACTTTTTTGTAAAATAAAAAAGGAAATCGAAGATTTTTCTTGTATATATAAGTAGGAGGTATAAAATGTTAGAATTTTTATTATTAATTAATCTACTTATTTTAGATTATCTTACTTTTAAAAGTTACCGACGAAAAGAAAAGTTAGTAGGAACCTTAAATTTAAGAGATTTAGATGAAGAATTTTGGCAAGATAATTATTAAAAATGATTGCAAAACAAAAAAATATTTCTTATAATAGTTTTTGAAAGCAAGAGAAAAAAGAGTAGTAATAAACCTTTTCTTTTAAAGAGAGTTTGGGCATGGTGGAACCAAACAAAGAAAAATTATGAACTTACTTTTGGATGCTTATAGGGTTGTTTTCCTTTATCAAACATAGAGTAGAAATTAAGGTGGTACCACGGGGTAAACTCGTCCTTTAGGTATTGCCTTTTTATTTTGCTAAAAGAAAAGAGGGTATATATGGAAACTTATGAAATGTTTATGGAGATAGGCTTTTTTGCTATTATGTTTTTACTGATTTTTATTATTACTTATTGTATGAATTTGAATAATTATAAAAAACGTAAATACACATCTATTGGTGAGTTAAATTATTTATTAAAGAAATTTAATTTAGATAGAAAGAAATTGCCTGTGCGAAAAATGCTTTTGGTTTTTAGTTTGATAGATGCTTTTATCATGGCATTTACAGCTAGCTTTATCACAGCTTTACCAGTAAATACAGTTTTTCAAATGCTCATTGGTTTTGTTCTTTTATTTGCACTCATCTATGCTTTATACGAAATATATGGAAGACATTTAGTAAAAAAATATAAAAAGAAAGAAGGAAAATAAAATGAATTATCAAAATATTGACAAAAAATGGCAAGCTTATTGGGATACTCATGAAACCTTTAAGGCTTCTAATACTTCTTCTAAAACACCTTATTATGTTTTGGTAGAATTTCCTTATCCATCTGGAGCTGGTCTTCATGTTGGACATGTAAGAAGCTATACAGCCCAAGATGCTTTAGCGCGTTATAAAAGATTAAAGGGGTATAATGTTTTATTCCCAATGGGATGGGATGCTTTTGGTGCTCCTGCAGAACAATATGCGATAAAAAATCACATTCATCCTAAGGAAGCTGTTAAAGAAAATATCCATAATTTTAAAAGACAAATGAAGTCTTTAGGTTTTTCTTTTGATTGGAGTCGTGAATTTTCTACAACAGATCCCGAGTATTACAAATGGACGCAATGGCAATTTTTACAATTTTATAAACATGGTATGGCTTATAAAGCTAAAATGCCTGTTAACTGGTGCCCTAAATGTAAAAGTGTTTTATCGAATGAAGATGCCGCTGGTGGCGTATGTGAAAGATGTGGAACACCTGTTGTCCAAAAAGAAAAATCACAATGGATGCTTAAAATGGCAAGCTATTCAGAAGATTTATTAAAAGGTTTGGATGACACGAATTTTACAGAACGTGTTAAAGTAGGTCAAAAAAACTGGATTGGTAAATCAACTGGCGTAGAAATGGATGTTCAAATTAAAGACGGTGGAAGTTTTTCTATCTTTACGACATGCATAGAAACGGTTTATGGTATTACTTTCTTTGTTATTGCACCAGATGGTAAGATTATTAAAGAATTAATGCCACGAGTTTCTAATAAAGAAGAAGTTTTAGCATATATTGAACAAACAAAACAAAAATCTGCTATGGAAAGAACCGAATTAAATAAAGACAAAACCGGTTGTGAAGTTAAAGGCGTTAAAGCTATTAACCCTGTCAATGGCAAAGAAGTTCCTATTTTCTTAGGTGATTTCGTTTTAGGAGATTATGGTACAGGAGCTGTTATGGCAGTGCCAAGTCATGATCAAAGAGATTATGAATATGCGAAAGCTCATAACTTACCAATGATTGATGTCATTACAGGTGATACAAGTGAAAAAGCTTTCACTAAAGAAGAATATTTAAATTCTAATGCTACTCTTATTAATTCTGAAGAATTTAATGGCATGAGTGTTATGGACGCCAAAAAAGCTATTACTGAAAAACTTGTTTCTTTAGGAATTGCAAGAGAAGTTAATAACTATCGTATGCGTGATTGGATTTTCTCAAGACAACGTTTCTGGGGCGAACCTATTCCAATGATTTATTGTGATGACTGTGGCTGGGTACCTGAAAAAGAAGAAAACTTACCTATTGTTTTACCAGATGTTACGGAGTATGAGCCAACTGATAATGGGGAAAGTCCACTTGCTAAGATAGAAGAATTTGTGAATTGCAAATGTCCAAAATGTGGTAAAGATGCTAAAAGAGAAACAGATACGATGCCACAATGGGCAGGATCAAGTTGGTATTTCTTAAGATTTATGGATGCCAGAAATGACAAATGCTTTGCGGATATGGAAGCTATGAAATATTGGAATCGTGTTGACTGGTATGATGGTGGTAATGAACACATTGCCCGTCACTTACTATATGCTCGTTTTTGGGTACAATTTTTGTATAACATTGGCTTAGTTCCTCATAAAGAAATGATTTGGACAAGAGTAAGTCATGGTATGGTTCTTGGACCTGATAATCAAAAAATGAGTAAAAGTAAGGGAAATGTCATTAATCCGGATGATATTGTTAACGAATATGGCGCGGATACTTTAAGAGTTTATGAAATGTTTATGGGAGATTATACACAAGATGCCCCATGGAACACAGATTCTTTAAAAGGCTGCAAAAGATTTATTGACCGCATTGTTCGTTTACAAGATAAAGTGACAAATGAAGAAACTTACACATCTTCTTTGGAAATACTTATTCATAAAAGTATTAAAAAGGTAAGTGAAGATATTGAAAATATGGCTTATAATACAGCTATTTCAACTCTTATGATTTTATTAAACACTTATGAAAAAGAAACTTCTATTACTAAAAAAGATTATCAAGTATTATTAACACTTTTAAATCCTTTTGCTCCACATATTACCGAAGAGTTAAATGAAAAATTAGGATATGCTACTATCTGTGATAGTGCTTGGCCAAGTTATGACGAAGCTAAAACGATTGAAACTGAAAAAGTTGTCGGTGTTCAAATTAATGGCAAATTAAGATGTGAAATGAAAGTCTGTGAAGAAGATACACTTGATACTATTAAAGAAAAAATTAATTCTTTAGAAGCAGTTCAAAAATACTTAGAAGGCAAGGAAATCGTTAAAGTTATTTATGTTCCTCTTCGAATTGTTAATATTATTATAAAATAGGTGATATATTTCACTTATTTTTTTTACGTAAAATCAACAAAAGTTGTTTAAATGTCTTTTATAAAAAAATTAATTTAGGTTATAATAGAGATAGAAAGGATAAGGCTGTATGATTCGAAATTATATTAAAAATTATGAAAGGTATGCGATTTTAATATCTATACTTATGATTTTCTTTTCCATCTTTTTAATAGTAAAACCAGATGCTTCCGTATTATTTTTTATCTTACTATTTGGAGTCTTACTTGTCATAAGTGGTTTAGGTAGTCTTGCTTCTTACTTTTTAACTGAAAAAGAAGATCGCTTGTTTAGCTTTGATTTAATAAGTGGAATTTTAACTATTTTATGTGGTGTTTTCACTATTATTTATCGTAATGATTTAGTTCAAGTTTTACCTATTATTCTAGGATTATGGATCATCTTTAGTAGTCTTTTAAAAATGCAAGTAGCCATTAATTTTAGTTCTTTTTCTAAAAGTTATTTATGGCTTTTACTTCTTGAAATTTTAATGATTATTTTAGGTGTTGTTTTAATTACAAATCCATTTGAAAGCATTAAAGCAATTACGACGATGGCAGGTGTTTTCTTACTCATCTCAGAAGTATGTAGCTTGGTAGAAAGTATCTACATTTTAAATACAGTTAAAAAATTATAAAGAAACGGTGAAAATGCTGTTTCTTTTTTTGTGAGTTTCAAAAATAACTAGAAAGAGATATAATTTTGGTGAGATGAAGTAGAAAGAAGGCATGTAAATGAAAGTATTAATTATTGGTGCAGGTGTTCTAGGCTCTAACTTAGCTCATTCTTTAAAAAAGAGAAATGACGTGACGATTTTAGCCAGAAATGAAACTTATGAAAATTTAAAAAATAATGGTTTAATTATAAAACATAAATTTAAGGGTAAAACAATTGACCATTTTAAAGTGATTGATAGACTTTTTGAAGATGATATTTATGATGTCATATTTGTTGTTTCAAGATTTTCTTCTTTAGATAGCATAGTACCAATTATCGAGAAAAACAAAAGTAAAAATATAGTTTTCGTAGGAAATAATATAGATGTCGAAAGATATATGAATATTAAAGATAAAAATGTTTTATTTGCTTTTTTCATGGCAGCAGGGAAAAAACAGGATGGTTATATAGATTCTATTTGTTTAAATAAGATTGAAATTGGAAGAGTAGATGGCAAAAACAAGGACGATGAGTTTATCAAATCTATCTTTAAAGGAACAAAAATAAAAGTAATTATCGAAAACAAAATGAATGATTATCTTAAATCTCATGCGTGTGCTGTTTTACCTCTTGTATTTGCCTGTTACAAAGTAAAAGGTAATTTAAAACTATTAAAAAAAGATAAAGAATATTCTTTAAAAATCATGGACGCGATTATTGAAGAATATGATGTGTTAAAAAAATTAGGTTATGAAATTCTTCCTAAAGGAGAATATGAAAATTGTGTTAATAAGAAAAATTTATGTGCTTTTATTTATCGTTTTATGTTTTCTAATTTTATTGGTCAAATAGGTATATCAGATCATGCCATGAACGCTAAAGAAGAATTTTTACTTTTAGAAAGTGAATTTGAAAAGTTAAAGGAGAAAGCAAATCTTGAAACAAAAGTATATGATGAATTAAAGTTAGATTTTTTAAATGATAAATAAAGAGGTATGAATAATGATAAGATTTCGTTATTTTGAAACACATATAAAAGATGAAGAATATATGAATAAAATGAGTGTTAAAGGTTGGAATGCTAAAAAGTTAATAGAAGGATTTTGGCTATTTACCAAAAAAGAAGAGTATTCCTATACTTATCGTGTTTATTATTTTAGGGGCATGTCTAAAGAAGATGTTCAAAATAAAATCAAGGATCTTCAAAAAGAAAATATTGAATTTGTTTCTAAATATTCTTTTTGGGGTATTTTTAGAGCCAAGAAAGATTTTCAATTATATAATAAAGAAGAACAATTAAAGATTTGTTATAAAATAAGAAAACCTATGATAATAGCCATTATTCTTTGTCCTATTTTGATTATCATGGGTATGATTTTAACCTCTGTTCATAAAATTTTTATACTTTTTACTTGTCTAATTTTAGTTTACTACCTTATTTGTGTATACCTTATGGTAGGGTATACCAAATTAATAAATTCTCTTAAAGAAACTAAGTAAATACTTTTTCTTTTAAAATGATTATGTTATATTAAATAGCAGAAAAAAGAGGTTTTGTATGCATACATTAGGTTTAATATTTGCCATGGAAGAAGAAATGGCTGCTTTCATAAAGTATATAGAAGTGGATAAAGAATATAATATTTTTGATTTAACTTTTTTGGAAGGACATTATGCCAATTTAAAACTTATTTTAGCCAAGTGCGGTGTTGGAAAAGTAAATGCGGCTAGGTGTGCCCAAATTTTGATTGATAACATGAAAGTAGATGGGCTTATTAATATTGGCGTTGCCGGTGGTCTTACCGATGAACTAGAGATTGGTTCTTTAGTAATTGGTGAAAAATTAGTTCAACATGATTTTGATATCACTGCTTTTAATCATGAAAAAGGTTATATTCCTGATATTGGAGTTTATATGAATGCCGATGATTATTTAATTAAAAAAGCGGAAGAAACTTCTTTAAAGTATAATATTCCTATTTTTAAAGGGGTTATCGCTTCTGGCGATATTTTTTGCACAGACCCTAAAATGTCAAGCAAAATACATCAAAAATTTAAAGCTTTATGTACTGAGATGGAAGGAGCTAGTATCGCACAAATTGCTTATCTATCCCATATTCCATTTTTAATTATTCGAAGTATTTCTGACACTCCAAACGGTCATAACGAAAAGACTTATGAAGAATTTTTAGAAGAATCTTGTGCCCACGTTGCGAATTACATGCTCCATTGTTTAGAAGAATTATCATAAAAAAAGAATTTGCGAGATGATTTTTTCAATCACTTTTGTAAATTCTTTTTGTCTTTTTTCCATTTCTTTTTCGGTTGTTGCTTCAAATCTTAAAGTAAGATTTGGTCCTGTATTACTAGCTCTTACTAAAACCCACGCATTGTCAAAATTAACTCTTACGCCATCAATATTTAAAAACTCGTAACGCATTTTTTTAACGTATTCACATACTTCGTCAACCACTTTAAATTTTTTATCATTGGCTACAGGTATTTTAATTTCTGGGGTAGAATAATAAACCGGAATATCTTTTAAAAGTTCACTAAAAGTTTTATCCGTTAAAGATAATATTTCTAAAAATCTTAAGCCAGCATAAATCGCACTACAAACTTCTGGACCACGATCATTAAAGAAGATGTGTCCCGATAATTCTCCACCTAATGGGATATGATGCTCTTTCGTATTGGCTTCCGTGAAACTTGTTCCGGTACGACTCATGAAAATTTTGCCACCTAGTTTTTCCGTTTCATCAATTAAAGCTTTAGAGCACTTTACATCACATAGAAAAGTTTTGTTAGAAACTTTTTGAATCATATCGCGAATAGCTACAATCATATATTTATCTGCCATGACAAAACTTCCATTTTCATCAATAATACCTAAACGATCGCCATCGCCATCATAAGCAATTCCAATGTCTGCTTTTACTTCTTTCACTTTATCTTTTAACATTTGCATGTTTTCTTCAACCGCAGGATCGGGATGATGATTTGGAAATGTTCCATCACTTTCGGCACAGATGTAAGTTACGTCAAGATTAGAAAACATTTCATGAACTTGGTTTACAATAGTTGATGTAACACCATTACCAGGATCAATAACAACTTTGATTTTTTTATCACCCATATGGATGTTATCTTTTAGATATTTTAAATAGTCATCTAAAATATTTCTTTCCTCTAAAATACCTTGACCTGTTTTGAAATTATTTTGTAAAGTATAATTTTTAAAATCTTCAATCATATCGCCACGTGCATTAGCAAGGCTATCAAAAGAAAATTTAAAACCGTTATCATCTTTAGGATTATGACTCGCGGTTACCATGATACCATAAGTATTTTCTTTGTAGCGTGTGTAGTAATGCATAGGAGTTGTTATTAAGCCATAATCAATCACATTAATACCTGATTCTAATAGACCTTTTTTTAAAGATTCTGTTAGGCTTGGTGAGGAAAGACGATTATCATGTCCAATAACACATTTATTTTTATCACAAAATTCTTGTAAATAACTTCCATAACTTTTGCCAATTAGATAGGCAACATCTTCATTTACTTCTGTTGGGTAATTTCCCCTTATATCATAAGCTTTGAATACACTTTCGTTAATCATTTGCCACCTCTTTCTATCATATTCATTTTAGCACAGATTTATCCAGTGTCAAACAAGGATATTTTTATTTGACACTTTGATTGTTTTGCTATATTCTTAAAGTGTGAGGGATATTTATGGAAAGATTAAATGAAGAAAGTGTAAGGCTCGTTCAACAAAATCGTGAATCTTATAAAAAAATGTTAGAAAGATCACGTCGTGATCATGAAATACAAAAACGTTATAATAAACAAATACACGAGAATAAAAAACAGCAATTTAAAAAGGCAGTAGCTTTCTTTTTAGCAGGAGCCGTATGTGCGACTGTTTTAACTGGGGTTAATAAAATACAATCAGAGTTTGAAAAAAGTGCTAAATTTCAAACCTATTATGATGATGGAGATTATATTATTCGTCAAAATACTTATCGTGTAAATCCAACCGAAACTGGAGTAGCTTATCATAATGATAAAATAGCTAAAGAGATTTTGAAAAATGAAGAAAGCTGTCATGAAAAAAAGAGAGAAGATGACACGAAGTATCTCATCGCCGGCGTCAGCGAAGCTATGCCTTATAATAGAACATATAACATGAATCAAGTTATTTCCCATTTAAACAATGAAGATTTTAAAAATTGGGAGGAATATCTTGCTTATTTAGGATATGATTCTTATGAAGAATATATTGCAGGAATCAAAGATGAATTAGGTGCAAAAAATAATGGGAGAAGATCATAATTATGGAAGTTACGGTATTTACTTTAGAAGATGGAAATTATTGTGTTTTAGATAAGATAACTTATCAAGATAAAACTTACCTTTATTTATTTAAAGAAGATGAACCAGAAGTTACTCTTATTCAAGAATATGAAAAGGATTCTAAAAATTTAAAAAGCGTTTCAGAAGAAACATTTAATATTTTGCTCCAAGAATTTGCTAAACGTCATGCGAAGTAAAAATTTACTTCTTTTTTTTTGCTCTAAACCATAAACTGTTTTAGAGAGGATGAGAAAAAATGAAAAGTGTGATACCTTTTACTAAAAATTTAGAGTTTAAAACGAAGATTAGTGAAATTACGAGTATTTCCCTAGAAAGAGAATTTAAACTAGAAAAAGAAGAAATTACTGGTAATTTATTTGTGACTGGGGAATATAAAAGTCATGATATCAGTGCCAATGTGTTACCTTTTTCTTACAAAATACCTTTTACTATTGAAGTGCCAGATAACATAAAAAAAGAGGATTTAACTTTAGAAATTACAGATTTTGCTTATGATATTCAAAGTGATAAAGAAATAACGGTCAATGTGGAATTAGAACTATGTTATTCTTTGGAGGAAAAAGAAGAAGAGGAAGAAACTCCTCCACTTGTTAACAGTGACGAAATGATCGCTATGATGGAAGAAAGAAATGAATCTTCTGATGAGATAAAGGATGAAGTAAAAGAAGAATTTATTGAACCAGAAATAAAAAAAGAGATTGAAAAAGAAGTCCCTATTGAAACTAAAGAAGAGGAACCATCTGAAGTAGAAGAGAAAAAAACAGAAAATAGAAACGAAAGTGAAGATCTTATTATGAATACAGCTTTAAATGATGATGAATATACAACTTACCATATTCATATTGTTAAAGAAGGCGAGACCGTTGAAACTATTTGTAGTCTTTATAATACCAATCTTAATTTTATAAAAAATTATAATGATGTAGAAAATTTGACTTTAGGTTCTAAAATAATTATTCCTACTGATGATGAATCGTAAAAGTCTTGATGTTTTAAAAGAAATTTATAAACCAACAAAGATAACTTGGAAAAATAAAGCCTTAGTTTTAGAATCTACAAGTGGTAATTTTGTGGTTAAAGAAAAAAAGGAGGATATAAGAAAATTATACGATTATTTAAATAGTCGTAGTTTTACTTATTTTCCTCCTTTAATAGATGATACAAGAGAAGATATTAATGTTTTTTCTTATGTCAAAGAAAGCTATGCTCCAAAAGAACAAAAAGCTTTAGATCTTATTAAAATGATTGCTCTTTTACATCAAAAGACGACTTATTATAAAGATGTCACAAGTGATGAATATAAAAAAATTTATGATGAGTTAAAAGAGCAAATAGTATATATTCGTTACTATTATGAAAATTTATATCAAGAATTTTTTGAAAAAATATACCCCAGTCCAAGTGAATATTTTTTACTTACCAATATTTCTAAAATTTTGGCTTCTTTAAATTATTCAGAAGACAGTTTAGAAAAATGGTATGATATGGTTAAAGATAAAACAAAATATCGAGTATGCCAAATTCATAATAATTTATCTCTTGATCATGTGAGAGAAAACTGCCTGATAAGTTGGGAACATGCTCGTAAAGATACGCCAATTTTAGACTTAATTAAATTTTATAAAAAATCTTATTTTGAACTTAATTTTGAACCGCTTTTGAATACGTATTTAAAATTAAATCCTTTAGCAAAAGAAGAGGAAGATCTTTTATTTTTAACACTGGCTATTCCTCCAAAAGTAGAGTTTTCTTATGAAGAATTTGAAAGTGTTAAAAATATTAGAAAAACATTAGATTATATTTACAAAACAGAAAATTTAATAAGGCCATACAATACGATAAAGAAAGAATAAAAGAAGTAAAAATTCAACGAGTAAAATAAATATATTAAAACGTAAAGGCAAAATAAGGGTAATGATTACTTGATAAAAAATAAGTACCCCTAAAACAAAGACAGCAAGAACGTTTAGAAAAGAATTATGTGGTTTCATACGATCACCTATTTATAATTTATGACATATCCTGTCGAAGGGTTAACTAATTGCAAAATATTCTTGCAAAAATATGGTCAATGTTATATAATTTTTACATGAATAGGAGAGAATGTTGTATGAACGATGTGAAAGTATTAAACAAGAAAGGTTTTACTTTAATCGAACTTTTAGCTGTTATTATCATTTTAGCCGTTTTGATGATGCTTGCTGGTAATAGTGTTATTAATATTATGATGAACACTCGTCGTAGTGCTTTCCGTACAGAATTTTTGGCATTACTTGACTCAGCTCAGTTAAAAGCTCAAACAGATATGTTAGGCGGTAAAGAATTACAAAAAGGTGGTTCTACGGTTTGTTATTGTATAGGATCTGCTTGCTCTAGTTCTAGCAAAAAACTTGATACTTTTGATAATAAAGGAGATTACACTGGTAGTGTTTTAGTAACCAATAATGGTAGTGGTGCTTTAACATTTAAAGGTTGGATGTACAGTAGTAGTTATGCTATTGAAGACAAAGATTCAAGTGTTAAAGATGATTCTACTGATGTTATTGACGTATCTACTGCTAAAGTAACGACAGACGCTAAACGTATGGCATGTAATAAATAAAAGTCTAGAAATAGACTTTTTCTTTTGCTATAATTTTAAGTATGAGAAAGAAGTGATGATATGTTAATCATTGGCAGTCACGTTGGTTTTAATAGTAAAGATGGTTTACTTGGAAGTGTCAAAGAAGCTTTAAGCTACCATGCTAATACCTTTATGTTTTATACTGGAGCACCTCAAAATACTATTAGAAAAGAAATAGATGAAAAGACAACCAAAGAAGCTCATGCACTAATGGAAGAAAATAATATCAATATTCAAAATGTTATTTGTCATGCTCCCTATATTATTAATTTAGCTAATCGTAAAGATGAACAAAAATGGCATTTTAGTATCGACTTTTTAAAAGGAGAACTTAAAAGATGTGATTTATTAGGCATCAAATATTTAGTTTTACATCCTGGCAGTGCTGTTGGTTTACCCAAAGAAGAAGCTTTACAAAATATTAAAGATGGCTTAAATGAAGTGTTAAAAGATAATTTCAATTGTTTAATTTTACTCGAAACAATGGCTGGCAAAGGTACCGAATGTGGAACCAATTTAGAAGAAATCAAATACTTAGTTGATAATACTTCTTATCCTGTTGGAGTATGTCTAGATATCTGTCACTTAAATGACTCAGGAATTGACATGAGTAAATTTGATGAATATTTAAATGCTTTTGATGAAAAAATTGGACTTGACAAAGTAAAATGTGTTCATATTAATGATAGTAAAAATGTAATCGGTTCTCATAAAGACCGTCATGAAAATATTGGTTATGGTACCATTGGTTTTGAAAATATTCTAAACATTATCTATAACGAACGCTTAAAAGACATTCCTAAAATTTTAGAAACGCCTTATGTGGGGGAAACTTTAGAAGATAAAAAACGAATTTATCCTCCATATCTTTTTGAAATCAAAATGATACGTGAAAAAAAGTTTGATGAAAATCTTTTCAATCATATCCATGAATATTATAAATAATGACCATATTTTTGATAATACATCTGATATAACTTTTGAATTTTGATAAAGTTTTCTTCAGAATAACGATCTTTAAAACGATCAAAATTTAACAAATTGGGATTTCTTAAAATTTTATCCCAATTTTTTTTGACGAAAAGATACGTAAAATCAAGTTCTTCCTCACTCAAAGAAACATTATTTTTGATAGCAAAATTTAAGACATCTTCTTTTTTTAACCTTTCCATATAACGGGCTATTAAATTAAACATAACATCACCTAAAATATTGTATGAAAAAATAAAAAAAATTAATACTAATAAGGGTGATAACATGAAAGTAAAATTATTATTAGTTGCTTTTTTCAGCATTTTTATTTTTCAAATTTACCAAATCAATCATGAAAATCACTTATATTATGAAACAAAATTAAAAGAAAAAACAGAACGGATTATTTTAGGAGAAAGTCCTAAAAGAGGAAGAATTTTAGATGTCAATGGGAAAGTTCTTGTAGATAATAAAGAAGTTTATAATATTTCTTATCATAAAAATTATAAAGCTACTATCAAAGATGAATTAGAGATAGCCCAAAAATTAAGTTCCTTTGTAGATACTTATTCTTTATCAACCACTGATTTAAAAAACTATTATTTAGCTTTAAATAATAATGGCAGTGACTTAATCAGTAAAGATGAGAAAAAGCTTTATGATATGCATAAAATAAGTGGAGAAGAAATATCCCAAATGAAATGGGATCGTATTACCGATGAAATGATTAATTATGATGAAGAAAATAAAAAAACAGCCTACTTATTTCTAAAAATGCAAAATGGATACAGTTATCAAGATAAAGTCCTTTTTAAAAATGTTCCACCAGAGTTTATAGAAAAGATAAATGCTTTAGAAATTTCTTCTTTATTTCAAACAATTTCTTATGAAAGAACTTATCCTTATGAAGAAACTTTGCTTTCAATTTTTGGAAGTGTAGGAAATATATCAAAAGAAAAACTAACAAGTTATTTAAAAAAAGGTTATGCTCTTTCAGATATAGTAGGAACAAGTGGTTTAGAAGAACAATATGAAGATATTTTAAAAGGAGAAAAAGGTGAATATTTCATCAATAGTGATAATACTTTGACGGAGGTTAAAGAAAGTCAAAGTGGTAATGATATTACTTTAAATTTAGATATAGATGTTCAATTAGAACTAGAAAAAGTGATGAAAGAAGAAATGTTAAAAGCCTCTAAAAGAAATTCGGCTAAATATTTTAATGAAGCCTATGCCATGGTAGGTAACCCCATGACTGGGGGAATTATTGCCCTTACTGGATTAAAAAAAACAAATGATACTTTCACAGATATTACAATTACTGCTTTTACGTCTTCTTATGCGATGGGAAGTGTCGTTAAAGGAGCTTCAAATACAGTTGGCTATTTGTCTGGAGCAATAGAGGTCGGTAAAAAAATAAAAGATAGTTGTGTAAAACTTTATTCAGAGCCAAGTAAATGTTCTTATAAAAGATTAGGCTATGTCGATGATATTACCGCTTTAAAAACATCTTCTAATTACTTTCAATTTCTAACGGCTATTTCCTCCACGGGGCAAAAATATCGTTACAACATGAAATTTGATGTGACCGAAGAGGACTTTAAGCGTTATCGAGATACGTTTGCTTCTTATGGTTTAGGCGCTAAAACAAGTATTGATTATCCTTTAGAACAAACAGGAATGAAAGGTACGAAAGTCGCGGGAGATTTACTTTTAAATTTAGCGATTGGTCAATATGACACTTATACTCCGATTAGTTTACTACAATATATCAATACGTTAGCTAACTATGGTAATCGTTATGCCTTAAGATTCAAAAAAGAAGATTACAATACTTTTTTAAATCAAATTGCTTTAGATGAAGCCTATTATAATCGTATCACCGAAGGGCTTTACGAGGTTTTTCACGGAGGTACGGCTTCCAGTTATGTTAACAAAAATAAAAACGCAGTTGGTAAAACTGGGACAAGTGAAACCTTTTATGATAGTGATAATGATGGGGTTGTAGATAAAGAAGTTATTAATTCTACGGTTGCCTTTTATTACCCTAGAGAAAGTCCTCGTTATAGTGTTGTTGTCGTTGCGCCTTTTCTAACCGATGATGGTAACTTTATGTATCCTTTTACCAAAAATGTAAGTTTACATATGACAAATTATTTATCTGTGTAAAAAAGTGTCTAATAGACGTCAAATGCTTAAAAAAATTGATTTTTTGCTCATAAAAAAAAGGAAATCCATGATTTTTCTGGAATATATAAGTAGAAGGTAAAATTACTTTCTAAGAAAGGATGACTTATGAAACAGGAAATTATGGATTTTTTATTGGCAAAAACGCCAGAAATTTATGAAAGAAAGCCCAATTTATTTAAAGAAAGTGAGAGCCATCGTGGCTGGTTTTCATGCCGAGCTTACTTTTTAGAACAAAATGATTTATTTTTAAATGAGGTTTTAAAAGAATTAGAGAAGGAGTATCCTGGTATTTATGACAAAGAGGAGCTTTTTTATATGCAAAAATTATATCTTATGTATCCCAAAGAACCACCCGAGGACCTTTTGTGTTTATCATGGGAACATATCAAACTATTATTAAATCTATGTGAGGAACAAAAAAGAAATTTTTATATAGAACTTTGTTTGCAAAAGAATTTGTCAGTAAAAGATTTAAAAAAATATTTATTAGAAGATTTATATGAAAAATGTCTTTTAGCTAATAAAGAAAGGAGAGTATATCAAAGAGATTACAGTAAAATAGATGAATTGATAGGTGTTTCTAAAATGGTATGGAGTTAAAAAAATTCATTTATTCATCACAATTTTGTTATAATATAGTAAATCAAGTGGATTAAAAGAAAGAAGGTTTGCTATGAAAATTTTAGTAGTTGATGATGAAGCCTTAATCCGTAATGTGGTTAAAGAATATTTAGAAGCTGAACATTTTAAAGTGGATGAAGCAGGTGATGGCGATGAAGCTATAAAACTTGTTAATAATAACGACTATGATTTAATCGTTTTAGATATCATGATGCCTAAAAAAGATGGCTTTCAAACTATGAAAGAAATAAAAAAGATGAAAAACATTCCCGTTATTATGCTTTCAGCTCGACAAGAAGAATTTGACAAACTAATTGGTTTTGATTTAGGAATTGATGATTATGTCACCAAACCATTTAGTCCTAAAGAACTTGTTGCTAGAGTAAAAGCTATTACCAAACGTTATCATAATGAAGAAGCTAAAATGGTTTTTGGTTCTTTAGTTTTAGATGATAAAGCTCATGAAGTAAGAATTGATGATAAACTAGTGACTTTAACTCCAAAAGAATATGACTTATTAAAATGCTTTTTAACGAATCATCATATAGCTCTTTCACGTGAACAACTTTTAACAAACATCTGGGGTTATGATTTTTATGGAGACGATAGAACAGTAGATACGCATGTTAAAACACTAAGACAACACTTGGGAAAATATGGAAAATATATTAAAACTATTCGTAAGGTAGGGTATAAATTTGAATACGAAGACTAAAAAACAAAGTTTTCATCATAAAACCCTTGTTTATTTTATTACCTTTAGTGTTACCATTCTATTATTACTATGGTTATTTCAAGTTTTCTATCTTAAATATGCGTATCAAAATTATCAAGTTCAAAATTTAAAACAATTAGCAACCATTATTAAAAAAACAAGTGAGGAAAATTTAAATGCTACTTTAGAAAAAGTAGCTTATAAAAATGAATTATGTATTGAGTACTATGATGGATTAAACAACATTCAATATAATACTTTAAAAGTTGGATGTGCTCTTGGTAAAAACAATCAAAGTATTTTAAATATTGAAAAAGAATTTATTAATTCCAATGAGTCTATGACATCTTATAATCTTTTGAATGATGAATATGAAACAAGAGCGTATCTTTATGGTATTAAGTTAAATAGTGGTTATGTTTTCTTATATAATACCTTGGAAGATTTAAGTGTTTCAAATCGTATTTTACGTAATCAACTTATTTATTTAACTATTATCGCTATCATTTTTGCCTGCTTTATCGCATACTTTTTATCCCAAAAATTAACAGGACCTATTTTAGATATTACTAAGCGAGCTAAGAAACTAGGTTCAGGAGAAACGATTACTTTTCCTAAGTATGATTTAGAAGAAGTAGATGAGCTTGCCCGTGTACTAGAAGAATCTGGAAGAGATATTGAAAAAAATGATGAACTTAGAAGAGACTTAATGGCTAATGTTTCCCACGATTTAAAGACTCCTTTAACAATGATAAAAGCTTATGCAGAAATGGTTAGAGACATGAGCTATCAAAATGATGAAAAAAGAATTATGCATTGCAATATCATCATGGATGAAGTGGACCGTTTAAATTTACTTGTCAATGATATACTTGCCTTATCTAAATTTGAAGCTAACGCGGAAGAAATTAAATGGGAATCTTTTGATTTAGTAGGCGAAGTAAAAACTATTGTCAATCGTTATCAAATCATTAAAGAAACCGAAGACTATCATATTATTTTAAATGCTCCGTCTAAAGCGATGGTAAAAGCAGATAAACAAAAGTTAAATCAAGTCATTTATAACCTTATTAATAATGCCATTAATTATACGGGTAAAGATAAAACCGTTACTATAAACATAAAAAAAGAAAAAGATAGTTATTTAGTGCAAATAGAAGATACTGGTAAAGGTATTAAGGAAGAAGAAATTCCTTTTATTTGGAACAAATATTATAAAAATGAAAAAAATCATCAACGAAATGTAGTAGGAACGGGTCTTGGGTTATCTATTGTTAAAAAAATTTTAGAAGGACATCAATTTAAGTATGGGGTAGAGTCAACCAAAAATAAAGGAACCATTTTTTACTTTTATGTAAAAAAAGCTTAATTTTTTCTTTTATTCACTTCTTCTTCACACAATTTTCATAAATGACGAGTAATATGTTAGACATGAAAGGAGAAGTGATACAGAAGATACGATCCATATATTTTGAAAAAAATATATAAAAAAAACTCTATACAATATAAATAACATATAAACTCAAACTCACACTTTATGGGAAAGGACGACCTTTTTAAATGTCCTTTCCTTTTTAAATATCAAAAAAGAGGAAATTTTTATTCCTCTTTTTCTGTTGGTGATTTTGTTTTCCAAGTCGTTTCACCACACGTGGTACAAACATAAGGTACCAAAATATCTTTATCGGTCTCGTAATCTTGTTTGGTTAAGTCTACACATAGTAAACCTGTTTCCTTATCAATATAAGCTCGACCTTCTACTGTTTTACAAGAACAGTCACTGCAATTATTATTTTTCATAATTTCCCTCCCAAGCTTTATTGTAACCAAAAATTTTGATATAATACCTTTACTTACAAAAGAGGTGAGATTTTATGCAAGGATTTTATATTGGTAATGTTTTTATAAAAAATCCTCTTGTTTTAGCTCCTATGGCAGGGTATTCTAATACGAGTTTCCGAAAGATTATTAAAGAAATGGGTGCAGGTCTTTTATATGCGGAAATGGTTAGTGATAAAGCTTTAGTTTATCAAAATGAAAAAACTTTTGACCTTTTAAAAATGAGTGAAGAAGAAAGACCGATTGCTCAGCAAATATTTGGAAGTGATGTAGAGACTTTTGTTAAAGCGGCTTTAATCGTTGAAGAAAAAATGCACCCGGATATTATAGATATCAATATGGGATGTCCTGTACCTAAAGTAGCTTTATCTTGTCAGGCGGGGAGTGCTCTTTTAAAAAATCCTGAAAAAATAAAAACTATTGTTTCTAGTGTAGTTCAAGCTGTTAAAGTTCCAGTCACGGTAAAGATTCGTCTAGGTTGGGACGAAAATAGTATTAACTGTGTTGAAGTCGCCAAAATAATTGAAGAAGCAGGAGCTAGTGCCATTACTCTTCATGCCAGAACCAGAGCACAAGGTTACAGTGGACAAGCTAGATGGGAATATATAAAAAAAGTAAAAGATGCTGTTTCTATCCCAGTCATTGGCAATGGTGATGTAAAGACTCCTATGGACGCTTATAATATGCTAAAAGAAACTGGCTGTGATGGAGTAATGATTGGTCGAGGGCTTCTTGGTAATCCTTGGCTTATGAGAGAATGTTTATATTATTTAGAAAATCAAACTCTTTTACCACCACCTACTTATGAAGAAAAAATTGCCATGATGAAAAGACATTTTCAAGTTTTAAAAGAAGACAAGTGTTTAAAACTTGCCATGCTTGAAATTCGTTCTAATATACTATTTTATTTAAAAGGAATGCCAGATAATAAAGAAATTAAAAAGCTTATTTGTGAGTGTAAAACAGAAGATGAAATCATGAAAGTTTTAGATGATTACGAGAAAATATTAAAAGAGGCTTAAAAACGCTAATAATAAGAAAAGGATACTAATTGTGTATTTCTTTTTTTTTAATTTCAAAGGCGTTTTAAAACCTATCATAAAAAATAAAAAAGTAATACTTGTAAAGATAAAGCTTAAATACAACGGATGATTTTGACCTAAGAAAGTAGAGGCTACTAATAAACCATCTAATGAATTGATAAAAAAAAGCAGAAATAACTTTCTAAGAGAAATATTTTGATAAATATTATTATTTTCTTTATAGGCTAATATGGCTAAAAGAAGAAATAAATGAAATTGAATTTTTAAATCATGAAAAGGCCAAGTTATTTTAGAAAATAAAAACAAAAAAGCATCATAAAGTATAAATAAAAATAGAGGTAAACATAATAACTTGCCCATACTTAATTTCTTTTGCTCAATCTTTAAAGAAAGTCCAATAATAAAACAATCAATACTTGTTAATATCGCTGCGAAAAAAAGCATAAGACCACCTATGGTATCTTATGCTTAAATAAAAAGTAGAGATAGGCACAAAAAAACAAACCCTAAGGTTTGTAATTTACTAAATGGCGCTCGATGTAGGACTCGAACCTACGACCTAACGGTTAACAGCCGTGCGCTCTACCGACTGAGCTAATCGAGCAGTACAAATAGATTATATATCACTTTATTTAGATTTGTCAATAATAAAATGATAAAATTTAAAATGGGGCGAAATAAGGGGGTCGAACCCTTGCATGCCGGAGCCACAATCCGGTGTGTTAACCACTTCACCAATTCCGCCATATGAATAGTATTTTAGCAAAAAAAATATTGTTTTTCAAGTAGGATATGTTAATTATTAATATTTTTCTCTCTGTTTATGTATTTCATTAATAAAAATATGCTTTTTATAAAATAATTAAATGGTACTAGACAAAATATAAAAAAATATTATAATAATTATATAATTTATTGCTTGGAAGAGTACATTTAATCATTTTATTAGAGACTTTGAGGTTGGTGAAATCAAAGAAAATGATATATGGAAAGACACCAGCATAAAAATAAAACGTATTTCTTGCGTTAAAAGAAAAAGTGCATAGACTCTATGAATTAAGGTGGTACCGCGGGTTTTACTCGTCCTTAAGTTTTGTAGAGTCTTTTTATATTAGGAGGATTTATGAAAAAATTATGGAATAATGAAATTACTAAAGAAATGTTAAATGAAAAAGTAACCGTTTATGGTTGGGTTCAAAAAAAGAGAAATTTAGGAGGACTCATCTTTATTGATTTAAGAGATAGAAGTGGTCTTGTCCAACTTGTTTTAAATCCTGATAATCAAAATTATGAAACAGCTGAACAAGTGAAAAATGAATATGTTTTAAAAGTAGAAGGTACCGTTACTTTAAGAGAACAACCAAATAAAGAGATTAAATCTGGAGAAATTGAAATTGATGTTGAAAACCTAGAAATATTAAATAATGCTAGTGAATTACCATTTCAAATTACGGATGATACGAATGCTTTAGAAGATACTCGCCTTAAATATCGTTATTTAGATATTCGTCGTGATGAAATTAAAAATAAACTAATTACACGTAGTAAAATCATGATGGCTATTCGTAAGTTTTTAACTAATAATGATTTTATTGAAGTGGAGACACCTGTTTTATGTAAATCTACTCCAGAAGGAGCAAGAGATTACTTAGTACCTAGCAGAGTTAATGAGGGAAAATTTTATGCTTTACCTCAAAGTCCCCAATTATTTAAACAACTTTTGATGGTTGGTGGTATTGAAAGATATTTTCAAATTGCAAAATGCTTCCGTGACGAAGATTTAAGAGCAGATAGACAACCAGAGTTTACACAAGTGGATATGGAAATGAGCTTTGTCAGTGAAGAAGATATTATGTCTATGACTGAAAATTTGATTGCTTCTGTTTTTAAAGAAATAAAAGGTATTGATATTGCCTTACCACTCCAAAGAATGAAATGGACAGACGCTATGAAATATTATGGCTCTGATAAACCAGATTTACGTTATGACATGAAAATCGAAGAAATTAAAGAATGTTTTAAGGATACTACGATTGAGTTTTTACAAAAAGCTTATCAAAACAATGAAAATATCGATGCGATTGTAGCGAAAAATGCTACCGAACATTATTCTCGTAAAGAAATTGATAAGTGTACAGAATTTGTAAAACAAAGAGGAGCCAGTGGTTTAATCTATTTAAAATATGATGAAGAGCTTACTGGTAGCATTGCTAAAAATTTAACCGAAGAAGAGAAAAAGACTATCATTTCGAGACTTTCTTTAGAAAAAGGAGATGTTGTCTTTATTGTTGTCGGTAATAAAATGAAAACTGTTTTAGGTGCTTTAAGATGTAAAGTAGCAAATGATTTAAATATTATTGATAAAAATATTTATCGTCTTCTTTGGGTAGTAGATTTTCCAACTTTTGAATATAGTGAAGAAGAACAACGTTTTGTTGCCTGTCATCATCCTTTTACGGCACCAAAAGATGAAGATGTGGATAAGTTAATTAATGATAAAGAAAATTGTTATTCTAAAGCTTATGATATTGTTATCAACGGTTATGAAGCCGGGGGAGGTTCTATTCGTATTCATGATTCAAAAATTCAAGAAAAAATGTTTGAAGCTCTTGAATTAACAGAAGAAGATATTCAAAATAAATTTGGCTTCTTTGTGAATGCTTTAAAATATGGAACTCCTCCTCATGGTGGTTTAGCTATCGGTCTTGATAGACTTACTATGCTTCTTACAAATACAGAAAATATTCGTGATGTTATTGCTTTTCCAAAAACAGCCAGCGCTTCTGATTTAATGAGTGAGTGTCCGAATATAGTGGATCAAAAACAATTAGACGATTTACATATTGCATTAAAAACAAAAGAACAACGTTAAAAAAAGACGTTGTTTTTTTGTGAAATAATTTTTAAACTTGTAAAGTTTTTGTCAATTTTTTTAATGGTTTAAGGTATTATTAAAATTTTTTTGAAAAATTACACATAAAAAAAAGGAAATCGAAGATTTTTCTTGTATATATAAGTAGAAGGATAATTTAAAGCTAGCAAAATTATCTTTCTTAGAAGAGGACACTAGACATGATAAGAGAATTAGAAGAAACAAAAAAATTTTACAGTTGTCGTTACGACAGAACATTTAAAGAAGTATTTTTAAAAGAAGAAAATGAGGATTTATTAGTAGCTTTACTAGAGCTTACTTTAAACCTTAAAGTCTATGAAATTCAAAGACTTAATGTAGAAACCCTTCAAGGGAATATTAATACTCGTAAAAAGTATTGTGATTTGCTTTTAAAAACGAGTGAAGGTTATATTGGTATTGAGATTAATTCAGAACCTAAAGATTATCTTCATACCAGAAACTTAGCCTTTTTATGTAACGTTTATAGTAGATATACTTTAAAAGGTGATAGTTATAGTGAAGATACTTTAATTATTCAATTAAATCTCACTTATGGTATGAATAAGAAAGATAATAAAATATGTCGGATTTATACTTTGAATGATGGTGAGAAAAACTTTGTTCGTAACTTTAAAATTGTGGAATGGAATATGGACAAAGTCTTAAATTATTGGTATGCTAAAGACGAAGTAAACATTCAAAAATTCAAGTATTTAATAATGCTTGATTTAAATGAAGAAGACTTGGCAAAATTACCAAGTGATAGAAAGGTAATGAAATTTATGAACGAAGTTAAGAAAGTAAATGAAGACCCAGAATTTTTTAATTATATGACTAAAGAAGAAGATGAAGAAAAACGTCGTACTACTGAAATTAAAGAAGCAAAAAAAGAAAGAAATATTGAAGTCGCTAAGGATCTTTTAAAGTTAAATACTCCACTAGAGACAATAATGATAGCCTCCAAACTAAGCAAAGAAGAAATTGAAAAACTTAAAAATAATATATAAACTCACGAAAAGTAAGCCTTAAATGTGCTTATTTTTTTATTTATTAAATTTTTTTGACAAATTACACATAAAAAAAAGGAAATCGAAGATTTTTTTTGTATATATAAGTAGAAGGATAATTTAAAGCTAGCAAAATTATCTTTCTTAGAAGAGGACACTAAACATGATAAGAGAATTAGAAGAAGTAAAAAAATTTTACAGTTGTCGTTATGACAGAACATTTAAAGAAGTATTTTTAAAAGAAGAAAACGAGGATTTACTAGTAGCTTTACTAGAGCTTACTTTAAACCTTAAAGTCTATGAAATTCAAAGACTTAATGTAGAAACCCTTCAAGGGAATATTAATACTCGTAAAAAGTATTGTGATTTGCTTTTAAAAACGAGTGAAGGTTATATTGGTATTGAGATTAATTCAGAACCTAAAGATTATCTTCATACCAGAAACTTAGCCTTTTTATGTAACGTTTATAGTAGATATACTTTAAAAGGTGATAGTTATAGTGAAGATACTTTAATTATTCAATTAAATCTCACTTATGGTATGAATAAGAAAGATAATAAAATATGTCGGATTTATACTTTGAATGATGGTGAGAAAAACTTTGTTCGTAACTTTAAAATTGTGGAATGGAATATGGACAAAGTCTTAAATTATTGGTATGCTAAAGACGAAGTAAACATTCAGAAATTCAAGTATTTAATTATGCTTGATTTAAATGAAGAAGACTTGGCAAAATTGTCAAATGATAGAAAGGTAATGAAATTTATGAATGAAGTTAAGAAAGTAAATGAAGACCCAGAATTTTTTAGTTATATGACCAAAGAAGAAGATGAAGAAAAGTGTCATAATACTGAACTTAAAGAAGCCATGGACACGGGTATTGATATTGGTAAAAAAGAAAGAAATATTGAAGTCGCTAATGATCTTTTAAAGTTAAATACTCCACTAGAAACAATAATGATAGCCTCAAAACTAAGCAAAGAAGATATTTTAAAACTTAAAAATAATATGTAAAATATGCTTGATTTAAATGAAGAAGATTTGGCAAAACTACCAAGTGATAGAAAGGTAATGAAATTTATGAACGAAGTTAAGAAAGTAAATGAAGACCCAGAATTTTTTAGTTATATGACTAAGGAAGAAGATGAAGAAAAACGTCGTACTACTGAAATTAAAGAAGCAAAAAAAGAAAGAAATATTGAAGTTGCTGAAATAATGCTAAAAAAACACATTCCAATGAAAGATATTATAGAAATTACAGAATTAACAGAAGAAGAACTTAAAAAACTAAAAAATGAAAGTGTTGCTTAATTTAATCAAATTAGAATAAATCATTTAATGGTTTATTCTTTTTTATAAAAAAACGACACTATCTATATCTATTTAAATATAGGTAGTGCCACTATATATTACATATCAATATTATTAGGAATGAGATAGTCTAAATAGTTAAGAATATCTTCCTTAGTATAGGGACTGTCTTTTTTTAAAAATTCTAATGCTACATTAAAAACAGCACCGATGTAAAATTTAGCTAAAATATTAGCGGGTACTTTTTGAGTATCTTTTTTTTCTAATTCTTTTAAATGCATATTAACGTCATGATCTAAAACATCATAAATGATATCTACCATGATACTATTACGATTATTAATCATAATGGATAAATAAATATCCTTTTTGCTTTCTATATGATTCAAAAAAATAGAAATAAGATCGAGATAATACTCTTTTGTATTTGAAATATTATTATTAGCTTTTAATTCACTTATGAGAGAGTTTTTTAAACTTTGAATTGCATCTGCCAAAAGATCGTATTTATCATTATAATGGGCATAAAAAGTAGAGCGATTAATCAAAGCTTTATTACAAATATCAGAAACTTTAATTTCTTCAAAAGTTTTTTCTTTCATAAGGTCGGTAAGTGTCTCAAATAAGGCATTTTTCGTCTTAATGACACGTAAATCATTTTTATTCATGCTTTCACCTCATGGATAATTATACTAAAAAATAAACAAATGTAAAGATAAAGGACATAATGTAGTTTAAATATACATACATTTCGGACAAAGAGTCGGATAACATACAGCAATAAACTTATGTCGGTGAAAAAAGAAAAGAAGAAGAATAAAATAGGTAAGCATGAAGGGAGTTATATATTATGAAAAAGTTTGCTGAAAAAATTTGTGAACATAAAACTGGCATTCTTATTGTTTCTTTAATTCTTATGGTCTTTGCCTTTGCTGGCATGAAACTTACTGGTATTAATTATGATATCCTTGTTTATTTACCACAAGAAATAGAAACCGTACAAGGTCAGGATATTTTAACAGATGAATTTGGTATGGGAGCTTATTCCGTAGTAATTTCAGAAAATCTAACAGGTCAAGCATTACTTAACTTAGAAAAAGAATTTGAAAATATTGATGGTGTTAATAAAGTAATTAGTGCTTATGACCTTTTAGGAACGACCATTCCTATGGATATGTTACCTAGTGAAATAACAGAAAAGTTACATCAAGATAATACCGATTTATTCTTTGTAACCTTTGAAGAATCAACATCCTCAACGAAAACATTAGACGCTATTTCACAAATGAAAGAGATTGCGAAAGACAAAGTCAAAATAGGCGGTATGAGTGCTATGGTTTTGGACACCATGGATTTATCGGATAAAGAAATCTTAGTTTATATTTGTATTGCGGTTATTTTATGTCTTATTGTTCTTGAACTATCTTTGGATTCTTATTTTGTACCAGTGTTACTACTTGGTAATATTGGTATTGCTATTTTATTTAATTTAGGAAGTAATATTATTTTTGGTAATATTTCCTATATTACAAAAGCTTTAGTAGCTGTTTTACAACTTGGTGTTACCACAGACTTTTCAATATTTTTGTATCACGCTTATGAACATCAAAAAGAAAAGGGCTTAAAAAACAAGGAAGCTATGGTAGAAGCCATCATGGAAACATTTTCTTCCGTGACAGGAAGTAGTTTGACGACGATTGCAGGTTTCTTAGTTTTATGTACGATGAGCCTAACTTTAGGAAAAGACTTAGGTCTTGTAATGGCAAAAGGTGTTTTACTTGGCGTTGTTTGTGTTTTAACGGTATTTCCTAGTTTATTACTTACTTTTGATAAACTTATTACAAAGACAAAACATAAACCAGTTACCATTCATTTTGAAAAATTTAATGAATTTGTTGTAAAACATCATGTTATTATTTTTATCCTTTTTGTCTTACTTCTTGTACCTGCTTACTTAGCTAACAACAATGTAGAAGTTTATTACAAAATTGATAAGAGCCTACCAGATACTCTAGAAAGTATCGTTGCTAATACCGAATTAAAAGAAAAATTCAATATCGTTTCCCCTGAAATTATTTTGGTGGATAAAGATATGAAAGCCGATGATATCAATGAAATGACGAGTGAAATTGAAAATATTTCTGGTGTTGATTTTGTTTTATCATTTGCTAAATTAAAAGAATATGGTTTAACAGAAAATATGTTACCAGAAGATATGGTTAAAGTTTTTGAAAGTGACAACTATCAAATGTTATTTTTAAACTCTACTTATGATATTGCCACGAACGAATTAAATAACCAAGTAAATGAAATTAATACTATTATTAAAAAATATGATGAAAACGGTATTTTAGCTGGAGAAGGACCTTTAATGAAAGATCTTGTTCTAACCAGTGATGAAGACTTTAAAAATGTTAATACTTCTTCTATTGTTTGTATTTTAATCATTATGATGTTTGTTTTAAAATCTTTATCTTTACCAATTTTACTTATTCTAGCTATAGAATTTGCTATTTTCCTTAATATGTCTGCTTCATATTTTGGCGGTGTCGTTTTACCATTTGTTGCTCCAATCGTTCTTGGAACTATCCAACTAGGTGCGACGATTGACTACGCTATCTTACTTACAACAAATTATTTAAAGGGAAGAAGTGCCGGTAAAGATAAAAAGGATGCTATGACAGAATCTATGAATTATTGTGCCAATTCCATTTTTGTAAGTGGTATGTGCTTCTTTGCAGCCACATTTGGGGTTGGTGTCTACTCAGAACTTGAAATGGTAGGTTCCTTATGTACCCTTATTTCTAGAGGAGCTATTATAAGTATGCTTGTTGTTTTAACTGTTTTACCATCTATTTTACTTATATTTGATCCTATTATTATGAAAACAACAATTTTAAAGAAAAGAGGAAAAAGTATGAAAAAAAATGAAAAAAAATTAGCAGCAGCCCTTTTAGTATTAAGTTTTGTTTTACCATATAATGTTTTTGCTCTTCAAAAAGAAGAAACGGTTTATACAAAATTAAATACCGATGGCTCTGTAAAATCTACTTTTGTTACTAATCATTTAATCAATGAAGATAAATTAGAAACCATTGAGGATTATTCTAATCTTGAAAATATTATCAATATAAATAGTAATATTCCTTATACACGTAATGCAGAATTATTAACTTGGAATGCCGGTGGAAAAGATATCTTTTATCAAGGTTCTTTAAATAAGCAAATTCCGGTTTCTCAAAATATTACTTATACTTTAGATGGAGAAGCTATTTCTCTTAAAGATTTAATTGGTAAAAAAGGAAAAGTAGAAATTACGATTAAGTATCAAAATAACGATAAAAAAATTGTCAATGTAAGTGGTACAAATACGACTTTATATACACCATTTGTTGTCACAACCGCGACGATTTTATCTAATACTGAAAATACAAATATTAAAATTACCAATGGTAAAGTTATTAACAATGGTACAAAAAGTATTGTGGTTGGTTTATCTTCACCTGGTCTATATGAAAGTTTAAATATGGATACCTTTAAAGATTTAGATACTGTAAAACTTTCTTTTGAAACTGAGAAATTTGAACTTGCTAGTATTTATTCTGTAATAACTCCTAAATTACTTGATAGTGATGACTTAAGTGTTTTTGATGAATTAAAAGGACTTTATAAAAGTGTTGATACTTTACAAGCGAGTATGAATCAAATTGAAGATGGCTCTAAAAATGTTTTAAGTGGTTTAAACACAGTTTCTAGTGGTGCTTCTTTAGTTAGCGAAAACTTAAATAATGTTTTAAGTAAATTAGAACAAATTAAAAATGGCACCGCAGATGTCAGTGATGGTTTAAAACAAATTTTAGCGGAATTACAAAAGGCGAGTGGTTCTTTAACGAGTAAAGAAACCCAAGATAAAGTAAATCAAATCAAAACTTTAATGGCTACAAATACTAAAACCATCGAAAATCTAACCGCAGGAAATCAAAAATTAAAAGAAGCTTATGAAACGGCTGGCTTAAAAGATATAACATATGTGGAACTTGCCAAGAAGGATTTAAAACTTTACGATGTAAAATATCAATATGAAAATACTTACAGCACTAATGAAAGTTTAATAACTCTTTTAACAACAAATAATGGTGCTTTATCATCTACCTTAGAAACAATGGATGCGACTACGAAGAAGATTAATGACATGTTAACAACCTTAACAACCGCTTTAACAGAAGCTTCAAATGGCGCGGATACATTAAAAGATGGAACATCTTTATTAACAGAAGGTGTTAATGTATTAAACACTAAAATGAAAGAATTATCAGCAGGCACGACTACTTTAAAAGATGGTATGACAACCCTTGATTCAGGAATTAAAACCTTTAATAAAGAAGGAATAAATACGTTAAGTTCTTATACAAATAACGCGAAAGTAGTCACAAATAAAGTAGAAGCTTTAGTAGAGTTAAGTGAAGATTATCAAATATTTACGATGAAAAAAGATGATACCGTAGCTAGTACAAAATTTATCCAAGTATTAGATGGTGTAAAAACACCTAAAGAGGAAGAAAATACCCAAACAGAAACGAAAAAAGAAAGTTTGTGGGAAAAATTCGTTAATTTATTTAGAAGATAAGATAAAAAAGTCTTATCTTTTCTTTTTGGCATAATATATTAAAGATAGGCTTGACAATTGAACGAATATTCAACTATAATGAATTTAGTTGAAAGAGTATTCAACCAAAGGAGGCATGTTATGTCGAAAGAAAAAAAATTTACGAATCAATCTTGTGATTGTAATGTTATTCATAAAGAAGCGGTTTTAATCGCTTTACAAAATAAACCTCAAAAAGAGGAATTAGAAAGTTTATCGGTTCTTTTTAAAATATTAGGAGAGAAGACAAGAATTAATATTTTATGGGCTTTAGATAATCATGAAATGTGTGTGTGTGATATTGCCAATGCTCTTGACATGACCAAATCATCTATTTCTCATCAACTGGCTATTTTAAGAGAAAATGGCATTGTTCGTTCAAGAAAAGAAGGTAAAGAAGTGTATTACACTTTAGATGACGAACATATTAAAAAACTCTATGAAATAGGATTGGAGCATATATTACACAGAAAGGAAAATGAATAAAATGGGAAAATATAAGTATCATATTAACAATTTAGATTGTGCCAATTGTGCCAGAGAAATTGAAGAAATGTTAAATAAAAATGAAAATTTTAATAATGCTTCTGTCAATTTTAATACTTGTAAAGTGTCTTTTGAATCTAAGAAAAATTATAGTTTAGAAGAACTAAACGAATTAATTAAAAAAGTAGAGCCGGATGCCTTTTTAACAGAAGAAGAAATAGAAGAGAAAAAAGAATATCATTTAAGTATTTTATTAATGGCTATTCTTTTAGGTTTTATTTCTTATCTATGTCCATTACCAAGATTCTTAAAAGTAATTTTCTATATCATAAGTTATACGCTTTTACTTTATAAAACAACTCTCAATGCTATTAAAATGTTAATCAAAGGACAAGGTGTTAACGAAAATGCTTTAATAAGTATTTCATGTCTTGGTGCTTTATTTACGGGTAACATCTTAGAAGGTATGATGGTCATTTTCTTATATACGATTGGTAAAATTTTAGAAGAAAAAGCTATTCATAATTCTCGTAAATCTATTAAGGAATTATTAGATATTAAATCAGTCGTTGCCAATAAAAAAGTTAAAGATGAAATTATCGAAATTCCGGTGGAAGAAGTCGAACTTAAAGATATATTATTAGTCAAAAAAGGAGAAAGAATACCCGTTGATGGGGTCATTGTTAAGGGCAGTAGCTTCCTTGATACCTCAGCCTTGACGGGGGAAAGCGATAAAATAAAAGTTTCTTTGGGCGATGAAGTTTTATCAGGAAGTATTAATACTGAGGACGTATTAGAAATAGAAGCAACTTCTTTATATGAAAATTCAACCGTGGCGAAAATTTTAGATTTATTAGAAAGTGCGACCGATAAAAAAGCTAAAACAGAAACAATTGTTTCTAAAATAAGTAAGATTTATACCCCTCTTGTGATGATTTTAGCTCTTGTTATTACCGTAATTTTACCTTTTGCCTTTAACATTCCTTTCACGGATAGTCTTTATCGAGGACTTACTTTCTTAGTTATTTCTTGTCCATGTGCGATAGCTATCTCCGTCCCACTTTCTTATTTTACCGCCATCGGTGTGGCAAGCAAAAAAGGTATCCTTATTAAAGGAAGCAACTATCTAGATAATTTAGGTAATGTTAAAAATATTATTTTTGATAAAACAGGAACACTTACGAATGGTAGTTTTCAAGTTTCAAAAATTATTATTACCGATGATAATTTAAAAGACAAATATACTATGGATGAAATCATTGATATCTTAATCAAGGGAGAATCTTTTTCTAATCATCCCATTGCTAGATCTATTTTAAAATTAAAAGACATTAAAGTGGATAACCAAGATGTTAAAGATTTTAAAGAAATAACAGGTAAGGGAATATCCTTTACATTAAATGGTAAAAAAATATTGATTGGCAATAATAAGTTATGTCATTGTGATTCTTCTGCTTCTTTACATTTAAATATTGATGGAGAACATGTGGCTTCTATCATGATTGATGATGGTATTAAAAAAGAAGCGGAAGGTGTCATTGCGAAACTAAAAAGTTATGGCATTAAAACACATATGTTTACCGGAGATAAAAAAGAAGTAGCTTTAGATATTGGTCATAAATTAGGAATTGATGAAATCAAATATGAAATGCTCCCAACGGATAAATTTGAAAGTTTTGAACGGGTAAGTAAAAATAATGAAATTACTATATTCGTGGGAGATGGCATAAATGATGCGCCCGTTTTAAAAAGAGCCGATATTGGTATTTCAATGGGTGGTGTTGGAACCGATAGTGCTATTGAAGCCAGTGATATTGTTTTAATGAGTGATGATTTAACTAAAATTACGGAAGCCATTGATATATCAAAATACACCAAAAAAGTGATTAAACAAAATTTAACGTTTGCTATGTTAGTAAAAATAAGTATTTTACTATTAAGTGTTTTTGGACTTGCTAATATGTGGTTTGCTGTCTTTGCAGATACAGGTGTTACATTACTTACTATTTTAAATAGTTTAAAAATTATGAAAAAATTTAATAGAAAATAACTATGACAAGTATAGAGAGGAGAAAAAGTTCTCCTTTTTATTATTTTACAAAAAAAGTATATTGTTGTGTTATAACCAAATGAAAAAAGGTTGGTAAAAAAGTATTAAAATGTTAAAATTTTAAGTGAGGTGATTAAGTGAAAGAGTTTATAAAAAATATTAAATTTGTGTGGAAATACGCTAAAAGTGAAAAAGGCAAAATTATTACTTATTTTCTATTAAGTATTTTTAGCATTGTTGTTAGTATTGTTTTTCCTTTTCTAGCGGCCAGACAAATTGTTTTGTTAACAAGTGAAAGTATAAAGCAATTTTTTTATACCTCATTAGTTATTCTTATCGGTGCTTTTATTGCCGATAATTTGGATTATTTTAAGAGTAAATTATATCAAAAAATATTTAGACAAATTTATATAAATATTCAATCTGATTTGGGTGCGGAAATATTGAAACTTAGCAATCAGACTTTAGAAGAAAATGGTTCAGGAATATTTATTCAAAGACTCATTGGAGATACGAAAAGCATTTCAACTATTTTTACCGATTTAAATAAATATATTAATGGTATTATTTCAAATGTTGGTGTGTTAATAACTTATTTTGTATTAAGTAAACCTGTATTTATTTTTGTTTTAATTGCTTTTTCTATTCGTATGGTAATCGAAGTCTCAAGAATAAATACTTACAATAAAAATAATAAGAATTATAAAAAAAGTAACGATGCGATGACAAGTTTTACAGGTGAAATTGTAAGAGGTGCCGAAGATATAAAAATGCTAAATGGAGAAGAGAGTTTTTTAAGTGAACTAAGAAATCGCTTTGAAAAATTGAATGTCGAAAAATATAATATGGAAAATGTTAATTTAACTTTTCTAATTGTTCGTTGGTATTGGGCTGAAACTTCTCTTTTTATCATAACCTGTATTATAGGTATTTCTGTTTTAAAGGGTACGATTGCTGTCGCGACAGGAGTTGTCTTATTTAATTTTGGTAATCGATATAACAGTTTAGTTCAAAATATTACAGGTTTTCATGAATTAATCAAAAAATTCAATTTATCAGCTACAAGAATATTTGATATTTTTGAAGATAAAAAGTATGTTAAAGAAACTTTTGGAGATAAACATTTAGACAAAGTAGAGGGTAACTTTGAATTTAAAAATGTTAGTTTTAAATATAAAGAAAATAATGTTTTAAAACATTTGAACTTTAAAGTAAATGCGAATGAAACTGTAGCTTTTGTCGGTAAAAGTGGTGCAGGTAAAACAACTATTTTTAACCTTCTTTGCAAAATGTACGATAATTATGAGGGAAAAATTACTATTGATGGAGTAGATATAAAAAAGTTAGATAAAGATTCTATACGAGGAAATATTACGATTGTTAGTCAAAATCCTTATATATTTAATATGAGTATTAAAGATAATTTAAAATTAGTCAAAAAAGATTTAACAGAAGAAGAGATGATTGAAGCTTGCCATTTAGCGGCTCTTGATGATTTTATTGAATCATTGCCCTTAAAATATGACACTATTGTCGGTGAAGGGGGAATAACTTTATCAGGTGGTCAAAAACAACGTTTAGCTATTGCTAGAGCTTTTGTTCAAAAAACAGAAATTATCCTTTTTGATGAAGCTACATCAGCCCTTGATAATGAAACTCAAGCTAAAATTCAACAAGCTATCGATAATCTTCAACAAGAGTATACGATTTTAATTATTGCTCATCGTCTATCAACTGTCAAAAATTCAGACCGTATATTAATGCTTGAAGACGGTCATATAATTGCCGAAGGAAAGCATAATGAACTTATTAAAAATTGTAAATCATATAAAGAATTATATGAAACAGAAATTTCTAAAGTAAATTAAAAAAAGAACCTAATTTTTCTTTTTGAGAAAAGGTCCTTTTTTCTATTCTGCTTTTTTTCTTGTTAAAGATAAATCTTCTTCACATCCTCTTTCTGGATTACTATTTCTGTAAATTTCATAGAAAATTTGAGAAGTATTTTTAAAATTATTTTCAATTTCTTCTAAGGAAACATCTGGGGTAGCTTTAATAGTTTTTAACTGAGAAATATCTGCTTCAATAACACTATATTGTAAGAATTCTACAAGTAGATTATTAAATTCAGCAAGGAAATAACCTCGATTAGTTGGATCTATTTTTCTTCTTGTGGCAATATCTTTTATTCTTTCATAAGGTGAGACAATTCCTTTATCAGTTGCCATTAAATCAGCTATATTTAAAATTAAATCATATCCTGTATATTTATAGTTTTGTAAAAATAGACTAACATCATCAAATTCGGCAGTTTCATCCCAACTTTCGTTACCATTTTTATCTACGTGAAATCCTTTTAAAGCTTGTTCGTTACTAGCGCATCTGCCACCTTTAACGAAAGAATGTGTGATAGCAGCTTTTGCTTCTTCATTCCATCCCATGTCTATTAGAGCATCAGCGCCCAAGACAACATGGTTAAAAGAATGGTCAAATTTTCTACCATAATCATGAATAAGTCCCAAAGTCCAAGCAGCATTTTCATTTAATCCCTGCATTTGAGCCATTTTTTGACAAGCCTTTCCTGCGTAAAGAACATGACTATACCAAGAGCTGGTATTTATTTTACCTTCATTAATTGTCTTGGTACCCAATGTATAATATTTTTCTATACATTGATAGGCTAAGTTTAAAAAAGTCTGATCATAAAAATCACTTTCTTGGAGCAATCGATAAGCTTCTTTTTCTGTCAAATTTTTTCCAAGTGTTTCTTTAGCAAAATTTTGAATTGTTTTACATAAATTATTTAAATTTTCAAAATCGTCATCTTTTACTAATTTTTTAAAAGTTTCTGCTGGAGAATGAATTGATGATACATCATATTTTGAAAATGCTATTTCATTCAAAATTACCTTTTTATTTTTAAAGTTTAAATTAGCCATATTTTTTTCACCTCTTTAATTTCATATTATAACATAAAAATAATGTAATACAATTTTTTGGAAATTTTATTCGACAAAACTTGTCAAAACCTTCTATTGCAAAAGCGGATAAATGAAGTTAGTATATTAGGCGTCAAGCAAGAAATGAACTTGTTTGATAGTGAATTTCCAAATTCCGGCATCGCAAATGTCATAACTACTACCCCAAACAACTTTACACTATTATGTCTAAAAAGATATACAACACTTTCTTTTAATTTATAAATAATGGAAATTCACGAAAGAGTGGCTATCAAAGGCTGCTCTTTTTCGTTGACAAGATAAAATCTAAATGATAATCTAAAAGTGAAAATAATCGTCTATATGAAAAGAGGTATTCTCGTGAAGAAAAAAGAATTTTTAAGGGAGTTAAAAAAAGAATTAATAGGCATTGATGAAGAAGACAAAGAAGATATTATTAAAGAATATAATGATTACATTGATGAAAAAATAGGTAATGGTATGACCGAAGAAGAGGCAGTATTATTTTTTGGAGATGCCAAAGAACTTGCTAAAGAACTTTATAAAACCTATAAGCCTAAAAATGAAGTTCCTAAAAACACGTTAGAAGATTTTTCAGAACATCTACTTTCTTACATTCAAAATATTAGTCAAGATTTAAGTAACAGATCTTTTAAAGAAATCGTTTATTTAATTATCGAAATTTTACTTTTTTTATTAGTTATTTCTTTAGGACACATTCCTTTTTCATTACTTATTAATTTAGGCAAAAATATCTTTTATATTTTATCAAGTCCTTTTAACCGTATTTTTTATTATGTTTGGAAATTTATTTTAGAATTATCTTACGTCTTAATGGCTTTTTATATTTTTAAAACGGCATTAGATAAAAAGTTTTTCCAAAAAGAAATATCTTTTGATAAAAAAAATAATACCATCTCTCCTCATGGTGAAACTATTATTAAGTTATTTAGTTATCTTTTAAAATTTGGAGCCATTATTATGCTTTTTGCTCTTAGTATTTATTTAATTTTGATGGTTTTTGTTTTAGCACTTTCATTTTATTTACTTATTCACCAAGTTTATTATATTGGTTTATATTTGATTATCTTTTCTTTATTCTTATTTGGTTTTTTATTTTTTATGATTTTATATAATTTTGTAGCGAGTCGTAAAGGCTATGCCAAGATGTTTTTAATAAGTTTTGTTGGTACGATTCTTCTTTTAGGTTTAGGTTGTCTTTTAGCTTTAGATGAACTTTCTAAAACAGAATTTATAAGTGGGGTACCAAGTGATTTAAAACTAGAAACGTTAACAGAAGAACTTATTATGAATAAAGATACCGTTTTTATAGGCAATATTGCTAACTACAATATCGACAATGATTTAGATACTATTAAAGTCACTTACGAATATTATCCTCTTAGTAATGCGATGAAAACTGATATTGTCAAAAAAGATAATCTTGTTTATTTAAATTATACTTTAGAAAAAATTAATATAAGAACGGATATTTTAGGACATATGATTAAAGATTTAAAAGAAAAGAAAGTATATGATTATAAACTAGAACCCACTATTACGGTGACCGCTAATGAAAAAAACATTGCAATGATTAAAAAGAATCGTCAAAAATATTATCAAAATAAAACCAATTATTCTAGTTGTGAATTTATAAGAACTTATAAGATTTTGAATAGTGTTTTAAGTAGTGATAGTGATTATATCTATTTAACTTTACAAAGTTTTTTAAGTGATGATGTTCAAACGGTTAAAGTAAAAAAAGCTCTTTTAAACGAAGTCTCTATTGGCGATAATTATGAGTTTACTTTTAAAACATACCAATCTTATATTGATACCTCTATCGAAAATTTATTTACAGAAAATGAAGTTGTCAAAATCGTAAAAACCGACAAAGAAGGAATGAATCAAATAGAAGAAGATAGTTGTTCTAACTTTTATTAATAAGTTTCGTTTATTTAACGATTCTTTTTTTGTTTTGGTGAATTTTTTTCCTTTTTGTGATATCCTTATAAAGAGGATGGTAATTATGGAACAATTAAACACAGAAGTCAGTATGTTAGAAAGATACGGCGAAAATTTAACACAAAAAAAATATATTACAGACCCTGCCATTGCGCGTGATGATGAAATAAAACAATGTATATTAACACTTTTAACTCCTGAAAAAAGTGCTCTTTTAGTAGGTAAGCCTGGTATTGGTAAAACAGCAATAGTAGAAGGACTTGCTTATCGTATTCAAAATAATTTGGTTCCCGATGCTTTAAAAGGCTGGGAAATTATTAAAGTAAATATTACTTCATTACTTGGCTCTGTGGTGAGTGATGGGCAAACAGAAAATAGAATTGATTTATTAGTAAAAGAATTAAATCAAAAAGAAAAGACCATACTATTTATTGATGAAACACATGTTTTGGTTAATAAAAATGCTTCGGCAAATGGTGGTATCGATTTTGCTAATATGTTAAAAGCAGGTCTTGATAGAGGAACCATTAAAATGATTGGAGCAACGACCACCGAAGAATATGAAGCCTATATTTTAAGGGATAGGGCATTTTTAAGAAGATTTCAAAAAATAGACGTTTTAGAAACTTCTAAAGAAAACACTGTCAAAATTTTAATGGGAACAGTTTATAAATTAGAAACCCAAATGGGTGTCAAACTTCTTTATAGTGATTTTATTAAAGAAAAAATAATGTGGTTTATCGTTGAAATGACTGACGAATATAAAAGAGTTTATGAAGTGGCTTCTAGGTATCCGGATATATGTTTGACGATTTTATCAAATGCTTTTACTTATGCTTTATATGATAATGAAAACACAGTTAAGATAAAACATATTTATAAGGCTATTTGCAACGCTAAAAACATTTATGATGACGTCAAAGTAAAAGAAATTGCCCGTTTTAAAGAGGAATTTAAAGATTTAATCGTAGAAGAAAATGTTGATTTAAATGAAAGAGGTTGAAAAATGGAAAAATTTAAAATAGTTCAAATTGGCTGTGGCAAAATGAGTAAATATATCATGCGTTACGTGTATGAAAAAGGTGGAATAATTGTCGGAGCAGTCGATAAAAATAAAGATTTAATTGGTAAAGATATTGGTTTTGTCATGGAAAAAGAAGATAAAAATATTTTTATTAATGATGCGAAAGACTTAGATAAAATCTTGAAAGAAACTCACCCGGATGTAGCCATTATTACAACAATGAGCTTTTTAAATGATATTGAAGATTCTATTAGAACTTGTGTTAAAAATGGTGTAAACGTTTTAACAACTTGTGAAGAAGCTTTTTATCCTGAAAATTCTAATCCAAACCTTTATCAAGAATTAGATTCTCTTGCCAAAGCTTTTAATGTCACGATTGCGGGATGTGGTTATCAAGATATTTTCTGGTGCAATATGATTAGCAATATTTGTGCTTCCACATCTAAAATCACAAAAATTAAAGGGATAAGTTCTTATAACGTCGAAGATTATGGCGTTGCTCTTGCTAAAGCTCATGGAGCAGGCTTAACAGAAAGTGAATTTATAAAACAAATTGGTAGTATGAATCATATGGATAAAAAGACACTTCAAGACCTTATTGACGCGCGAGCTTTTTTTCCAAGTTATATGTGGAATGTAATGGGAGCTTTATGTGATAAACTTCATCTTCACATTACTGATATTTCTCAAGAGTTAGTGCCTGTTTTAACGGATGAAGAATTAACAAGTAATACGCTTAATATGACTTTGAAAAAAGGTGACGTAAGAGGAATGAATGCTTGTGTTAAAGCAAGTACCAAAGAAAATATTCTTTTAGAGATTATGTGTATTGGCAAAGTTTACAATGAAGATGAAAAAGATATCAACGACTGGACTATCTTCGGAGAACCTACTACGAGAACAGTAAATGAAGAACCTAATACAGTGATGCTTACTTGTGCAGATGTCGTAAACCGTATACCAGATGTCTATCATATGTCAAGTGGCTTTGTTCCTATTAGTAAGTATCCTGAACCACGTTTTTTAATGTCATTGCAAAAATAGAAGAGGTGTTTTATGCCTGAAAAGTTAAGAGATAAAAAAATTTTGTATGGTTTATTGCTTTTCTTTTTTCTGGTAGTGATTCCTTTAGTAAGCTATGCTTTATTAAAAGATAAATTTAAAGTAAAAGAATTTAAAGACGTTGTCGAAGTAAATTACCAAAGTGATTTTAAAGAGGCAAGTGGAGAAGTTTGTTATGGTAATTTCTTTAATTGTAATGAGGTAACTGTTTCATCGGATGGAGAAGTAGACACGAGTAAAATTGGAGAATATACCCTTAAATATACTTATGAATTTGAAGGGCAAAAATTTTTTAAAGAGCAAAAAGTTGAAGTAAAAGATTTAGAAGCTCCTCATATCACGTTGGAAGATGAAAATATTACGGTTTGTCCTAACGGAAAACTTCGTCAATATAATGTCAAGGCAGAAGATAATTATGACAAAGATGTGGAAGATGAAATAACGACCAAATATCAAAATGGCAAAGTTATTTTTGAAGTGACCGATAATTCTGGTAATAAGGCTACCTTAGAAAAAGAAGCTCCTTTAAAAGATGAAGATAAACCTGTAATAACTTTAAAAGGTGACAACGTTGTTTCTATCAAAGTCGGAGATAAATATGAAGAATTAGGAGCCACTGCCACCGATGAATGTGATGGTGATTTAACAGATAAAATAACCGTTGAATCTAAAGTGGATATTAGTACTCCAGGAGAATATGAAGTGTCTTATAAAGTGATGGATAGTAGCCAAAATGAGGCAAGCATAAAAAGAAAAGTGTATGTTTATAAGCAAAATAATCCATCCGCACCAGCTGGTAAAAGTATTTATTTAACTTTTGATGATGGACCAAGTTATTATACAAGTAAATTATTAGACGTTTTAAAAAAGTATAATGTAAAAGCTACTTTTTTTGTAACCAGTCAAGGCTTAACCAGTGGTTATGATGATGTGATTTTAAGAGAATATAAAGAAGGTCATACGGTAGGTCTTCATTCTTATTCTCATAATTATAATATTTATACCAGTGAAAATACTTATTTTAATGATTTATATGCAATTCAAAATAAGGTAAAGAAAATAACAGGTTATACTACAAATATTATTCGTTTTCCAGGAGGAAGTTCTAATACTATAAGTAAAAGTTATGATGGAGGAACCCATATCATGAGTACTTTAACGAAAGCCGTTGAAGCCAAAGGATTTCGTTACTTTGATTGGAATGTAGTTTCGGGTGACGCTGGCGAAACGACTAACACAGCAACTGTAATTTCCAATGTAATAAGTGCCCTAGGCAATAATAGTACTTATATGATTTTACAACATGATATTAAAGGTTTTAGTGTAGATGCTGTAGAAAGTATCATTGAATTTGGACTTTCCCATGGTTATACTTTTCGAGCTATCACGAGTGATACTCCAACAGTTCACCACCATGTTAATAATTAAAAAAAAAGGCATAAAAGCTTTTCTTTTTTTTACAAAAAATGGAAAATGTTGTTCTTTTCTTCTAAAAAAAAGTGTATAATTTCTTCTGGAGTGATGTCTATGAAAGAAAGATATTTTCTAAAAGAAGAAGTTAGTAAAATTAAAATTCCTAATTATAGTTTAAGTGAAGAAATTATCAATTCGTTATCTCATGGTCTTGCCGCTGCTTTTAGTATTGCTGGCCTTATTTTAATGATTGTTAAAGCTAGTCATGAAAGTGTGTTAAATTTAGTTTCGGTAACTATTTTTGGTACCACAATGATTATTTTATATACCATTAGTTGTATTTATCATGCTTTATCTCCCCATATTATGGGCAAGAAAATTTTAAGAGTTATAGATCACATCAACGTCTTTTTACTTGTTTTAGGAACTATTATTCCGGTGGCATTAATAGGTATCGGTGGTATCAAAGGCTATATTTTCTTTGGTATTGTTGCCCTTGTTACTTTAGTGGGTATTTTTGCTTCTAGTGTAAATATTGATAAAGTTCAGTGGATAGAGGTCATGTGTCATTTAATTAATGGTTGGAGTGTTTTGTTTTTTGCCAAACCATTAATAGCCAATATTGGTTTTATGCCTGTTTTATTAATCATCTTAGGTGGTGTTATGTATTCTTTGGGAGCCATACTATATGGAGTTGGTTCTAAAAAGAAATATATTCATTGTGTGTTTCATTTCTTTTGTATTTTTGGAACTATATTTCATTTTATAGCTATTTATGGCTATCTCATTTAAACAAGTGGATTTTTAACGTTTAGAATTAATTTGTTATCTTGACTGACTTGATAAATAACATCGTTTTTAAGTTTATTAGAAACGGTTTTATTTTTGTTTAAAACAAGAATTTCATCATCTAACATCGCGGCATTTTTGATGTTAGTAATTTTAAATAAAATATTACGTTTTATTTCTTTTAACAATGTGTAAAACCCTTCGATATCATAGCAAATAGGATTAGAGTTGTTTCCAAAAAAATAATTGATAAAATGAACAAGAGTGTTATTTTCTTTATATAAATAACGAATTAAATTTCTTTCTATAATTGAAAAATTATAACCTTTATTTTGTAAAATGTCTTCTTGCCATTTATTTATATCAGTTTGCAAAAATTCTTGAATTATGTTATTCGTAGCTTCTTCAATTTTTATATTAATTTTTTCTTTAGATAATTTCTTGTTTTTATTTTCGTTTTTAATTTGATTTTCTATTTGTTTTGTTTTGGCATAAAGATAATCTTGCATTAAAGGAGATAATAATGCTTCACAATTATCTTTTTTTATTTCTGAAAAAATAAGTACCTCACGAGATTCGCTGGCAAAATTTGAAAATCCTTTTACGTTAATTTTGGTTCTTCCTTTTTCATAATCTATGATTTTAAAAACTTCTGGCCAAGTCAAATCGAGACCTTTAGCATCTTTGGCAATGTATAAGGGTAAAACATCTTTACTATCTACTAAAGATTGTAGGGCATTTGCGCGAGATAAGTTGACATAGCTTCCTCGTCTTACTAAATTTTGTTTTTCTTTAGCAAAATCGTAATAGCAATCATCCGGAATATTTAAAACAACTATATTTTTTCTTTTCATATATTGATTATATTTTCCTGCTTGGATGATGGCATATTCTTTGGCTACATAATTAAAGCTTTTAGAAGTAGAAATCCACATAGAATTTTGAGCGTTGCTAATAATGTGTTTAATGACATAATAAGATGGGGCAATACAGTGATTTCTAGCAATAATATCTATGATGGAAGCATGGTTTTTATCATTTTGTCTCAATTGACATAAAATATCCTCATGGTTAAGATAATTTTTATCATCATCTTTGTTTAAAGCTCTGTATAAATACATAATATTTCCTCTTTTCAAATTTTAAATATTATATATAGCTGTTATTTTGATGTCAATTAAAAAAATTTTGTTCATAGCTAAATTAAAATCTTTATGTTACAATAGCTAAGAAAAGAAAGGAAGCTTAATATGAATAAAATTGTTTGTCCACATTGTCATAATACTTTTGAAATTGATAATCAAGATTATGCCTCTATTTTAAATCAAGTAAGAGATAAAGAATTTGAAAAACAAGTAAAACTAAATGATGAAAGAAAAGAAAAAGAAAAACAGGATGCTTTAGAACTTCTAAAAATAAAAATGGATAATGAAAAAGCAATCACTTTAAAAGCTAAAGAGGAAGAGATAAATAAATTACAAGCCACTTTAAAAAATCAAGAACAAGAAAGAGAAGCTAAAATAGCTCAAATAAAATTAGAAGAGCAAACAAGCGCCTTAGAAAAGACGAGTAAATTAAAGTTAAAGATTGCTGAATTAGAGCAAGAAATAAAATTACAAAATATGCAAAAAGAAAAAGCTTTAGATAAAATGACTTCTCAAAAAGATGAGGAAATTAGTTCTTTAAAAAATACTATTTTATTAAACCAAAAAGAATATTCTTTAAAAGAGGCTAATATGAAACAGTCTTTTGAACAAGAAATAAAAAGTAAAAATGATATCATTGAATATTATAAAGATTTAAAGGCAAGACAATCAACCAAAATGATTGGGGAAACTTTAGAGCAACATTGTAATGCTGAATTTAGTAGAATTAGACCTATTTTAAGTAAAAATACTTATTTTGAAAAAGATAATGATATTAAAACAGGTTCTAAAGGAGACTTTATTTTTAGGGAATATGATGAGGACGAGAACGAACTTTTATCTATTATGTTTGAAATGAAAAATGAAGCCGATGAAACAGCTACGAAACATAAAAATGAAGATTTTTTCAAAGAATTAGATAAAGATAGAAAAGAGAAAAAATGCGAATATGCCGTTTTAGTCAGTTTACTTGAAATAGATAATGAAGTATATAATGTCGGCATTGTTGATGTTTCTTATAAATACGATAAAATGTATGTCATAAGACCGCAATTTTTTATACCTTTAATTACTCTTTTAAGAAATGCCTCTTTAAAATCATTAGAGTATAAAAAAGAAATCACTATTATGAAAAATCAAAATTTAGATATTTTACATTTTGAAGAAAATATGAATAAATTTAAAGAAGCTTTTGGCAGAAACTATCAAATTGCTTCTACGAAATTTAAAAAAGCTATTGATGAGATTGATAAAACAATCGATCATTTACAAAAAACAAAAGAAGCTTTATTATCGAGTGAAAACAATTTAAGATTAGCTAACAATAAAGCAGAAGATTTAACGATTAAAAATTTAACAAAAAATAATGAAACGATGAAAAAATTATTTGCTGAGGTAAAAGAAAGAGAAGAAGATATTAAAGAGTGATAATTTCTTCTTTTATCTCATTAGTTAATGTGGTATATTAATTCAGTGAAAGAAGGAATTTTAAATGGATAAAACTTTAATTTTTGGTCATAGAAACCCTGATACAGATACCGTTTGTTCAGCCATTAGTTTAGCTTATTTAGAAAATAAACGTGGTGTGCATTCTGAAGCAAGAGTTTTAGGTCATATTAATAGAGAAACCGCTTTTGCTCTTAACCATTTTGGAGTAAAAGAACCAGAATATTTAAATAACGTAAAAGTACAACTTAGAAACGTACATTACAATAAAGGTGTTATGCTAGAAGAAAATGCTTCTTTAATTGAAGTTGTTGATTATATGCATGAAAAAAATTGTACGGCTGTACCTATTGTTGATAATGAAAAACACATTGCAGGTCTTATTACTTTAAAAGAGATTGCTAATATTTTTGTTGAAAATTCAAAAGATCATTTATATACGAGTTATCAACATATTGTAGATGCTTTAAAAGGTAAAGAAATTTTACATTTCCATGATGAATTTAATGGTAAGTTATATGCTGGAAGTTATCAAAGTCAAACTTTTATTGAAAAAGTAGAGTTTACACCAAGTGATATTTTAATTGTTGGTGACCGTTATAAAGTAGTTGAACACGCGATTAAAAGTGGTATTAGTTTAATTGTTTTAACGGGTAATTTAGAACTTGATGAAACTTTATTAAACGAAGCTCGCGAAAAAAGAGTAAGTATTATTTCTAGTTCTTATGATACTTATAATACTTGCAATAAGATTGCTTTAAGTAATTATGTAAAATCACTTGATTTAAATAAGACACCATCTGTTGTTTATGATCAAGATTATCTTACGGACTTTACAGCTATGGCTCAGAAACTAGGTCATACCAACTATCCTATTTTAAACAAAAAAGAAGAAGTTTTAGGTTTGATTAGAGTTACCGACACTGGTAAATACGACAAGAAAAATGTTATTTTAGTAGACCATAATAGTTTAGAGCAAAGTGTTTCTGGTATTGATGAAGCAAGTATTGTGGAAATTATTGATCATCATAACTTAGGAGCGATTGGTACTTCTATTCCTATTAATGTTCGTTGTATGCCAGTTGGTTGTACTTGTACGATTCTTTATCAATTATATCAAGAATATAATGTTAATATTCCAAAAGAAATGGCTGGTTTAATGTTATCTGCTATTTTATCAGATACTTTAATTTTAAAGAGTCCAACAACTACAGATATGGATCGTAAAGCTGTTTTAGAACTTTCTAAAATTTGTGATGAAAACTATGAAGAATATGGTTACCAAATGTTAAAAGCAGGTAGCAGTATTGCCGGCATGAGTGTCGAAGACGTTATCTATCAAGATTTTAAATCTTATAAAATTGGTAACGATACTTTAGGTATTAGTCAAATTATTACTATGGATTTTGATAATATCAAAGAGAACATGAATGATTATGTTACTAAATTAGATGAACTTTCTAAAAATGACTATGCTGCAGTTACTGTTTTCATTACAGATATTGTTAAAAATGGTTCTTATGTTTTATATAACACGAATGCCAAACATATTGTTGAAGACAGTTTTGACTTAGAAGATGTTGAAGAAGGAACATTTATTAAAGATTTAGTTTCACGTAAAAAACAAATGCTTCCTAAATTAATGGAATCATTTGAAAGAAATAATTAAGAAAGGTGTTAAGCTTTTCTTTTTTTGTTTTAAAAATTATTCATTTTTGGTATCCTAATAATAGGAGAGTGATAATAGTGAAAGCATTAATAACAGGAGCTTCATCTGGCATAGGTCGTGACATGGCTCGTTATTTAGATAGTAAAAAAATTGATTTAATATTAGTGGCTAGAGATAAAGAAAATCTTTTAAAATTAAAACATGAATTGTCGGTTAATATTGAAGTTTTAACGTATGATTTGACAGTAAAAGAAAATGTATATGAACTTTATGAACAAGTAAAAAATGAAAATATAGATATTTTAATTAACAATGCCGGATTCGGTTTATTTGGAGAGTTTAGTGAAACTAATTTAGATAGAGAACTCGAAATGATTAATTTAAATGTGGTAGCGTATCATATTTTAACAAAACTTTTTTTACAAGATTTTATTAAAAAGGACCAAGGTTATATTTTAAATGTTTGTTCTAGTGCTGGTTTTTTACCCGGTCCAAGATTATCTACTTATTACGCTACTAAAAATTATGTTTTAAAGCTTACAATGGCTATTTATGAGGAATTAAGAAAAAGTAAAAGTCATGTTTCTATAAGTGCTTTATGTCCTGGTCCTGTCGATACAAACTTTAATAAAGTTGCTCAGGGTAAATTTAGTATTAAAGGAGCCAATAGTTATGAAGTAGCTAAATATGGTATTGATAAAATGTTTCAAAGAAAACTACTTATTGTTCCAACTTTAAAAATGAAAATAGGTTTATTTTTCAGTCGTTTTTTTCCTTATAAGTTACTCCTTAAAATTATTTATCAAATTCAATATCGTAAAACAAGATAATTAATTTTAATTGATAAGTGGAAAATATCATTGCTTTTCACCAGAAATTATCAGATGATGATAAAAAGTAGTAAAAATATGATAATTACATTGTTTTAAGAAGAGTTTTCTAAAACTCTTTTTTGTTGCTATCAAAACAAATGTATGCTATATTAATTTTGCAAATAATTTTATAGATTTGTGGTAGAATAATTAACAAAAAAGGAAGTGTTTGTATTTATGAATGACAAAATAATTGTAAAAGGTGCTAGAGAAAATAATTTAAAAAATGTGGATATTGAACTTCCCAAAAATAAACTTATTGTTATGACAGGGGTATCTGGAAGTGGTAAAAGTAGTTTGGCTTTCGATACTATTTTTGCAGAAGGTCAAAGAAGATATGTAGAAAGTTTATCGGCATATGCTCGGCAATTTATTGGCGGAGTTGAAAAACCAGATGTGGATTCTATCGAAGGCTTATCTCCAAGTATTTCTATTGATCAAAAAACAACCAATAAAAATCCTCGTAGTACTGTTGGAACGATTACAGAAATATATGATTTCTTACGTCTTTTATTTGCACGTATTGGTACACCTTATTGCCCAAATCATCATATTCCTATTAAAAGCCAAAGTATTGATGAAATGACAGATAAAATTATGGATTTAGAAGATGGAACAAAGTTAGAAATTTTAGCTCCTGTTATTCATGGGGAAAAAGGCACTCAAAAAGATTTATTAGAAACCTTAAAAGAACAAGGCTATACCAGAGTAAAAATAGATGGTGAAAATTATTCCTTAGAAGATATTATTACTTTAGAGAAAAATAAAAAACATAATATTGATGTGGTTGTTGACCGTGTGGTGGTAAGAGGAGAAGAACGTAGTCGTATTTTTGAATCTATTGAAAATAGTACCCATTTAGCTGAAGGAAAAGTTGTTTTTCATATTATCGGTGGCGAAGATATTTTAATGAGTGAAAATTATGCCTGCCCAGAGTGTAATTTTTCTATTCCAGAACTAGAACCACGTTTATTTTCTTTCAATAGTCCTTATGGAGCTTGTCCTGAATGTAAAGGACTTGGAACCAAATTAAAGATTAGTGAAGATTTAATTATTCCTAATAAAGATAAATCTTTAAATGAAGGAGCTATTGTCGCTTATAATATTGATAATAATATTCATAATACAACCATTGAAGCCATTTGTAAAAAATACGATATTGATATGAATGCTCCTATCAAAGATATTCCAAGAGATAAATTAAATATTATTTTACATGGTACCACAGAGCCTATTGAAATTAAATATGTTTCTAAAACAGGAAATGTTCGTTATACCAATGATTATTATGAAGGTGTTGTTCCAAATCTTGAAAGACGTTATATGGAAACTTCTAGTGCTTGGATTCGTGATTGGTTAGAAGGCTTTATGGTCGAGACAGATTGTTCTTTATGTCATGGTACAAGGCTTCAAAAAAGCGTTTTATCTATCTATATTAATAAAAAGAATATTTATGATATGACCATCATGAGTATCAAAGAATTAAGAGATTTTTTAAGAGGTTTAAAACTTACCAAAGAACAAGAAAATATTAGTCATTTACTTTTAACAGAAATTGACAATCGTTTGACATTTTTAGTTAACGTTGGTTTGGAGTATTTAAGTTTACATCGTAACGCGGGTACTCTTTCTGGAGGAGAATCGCAACGTATTCGTTTAGCAACGCAAATTGGTAGTAAATTATCCGGTGTCTTATATGTTTTAGACGAACCAAGTATTGGCTTACATCAAAAAGATAATGAAAAACTAATTCGTTCTTTACAGGAAATGCGTGATTTAGGCAATACTTTAATTGTCGTAGAACATGACGAAGATACCATGAGAGCAGCTGATTACTTAGTTGATATTGGTCCTGGTGCGGGTGAAAATGGTGGAACGGTTGTGGCAGCTGGCACACCAGAAGAAGTTATGAAAAATAAAAATTCTTTAACGGGTAGATATTTAGCAGGTACAGAAAAAATAGAAGTTCCTAAAAAAAGAAGAAAAGGTAATGGTAAGTACTTAGAAGTGGTAAAAGCTTCGCAAAATAATTTAAAGAAAATAAATGTTAAATTCCCTTTAGGAAAATTTATATGTGTTACCGGTGTATCTGGAAGTGGTAAAAGTACCCTTGTTAATGAAATTCTTTGTAAAACGATTGCTAATAAATTATATCGCTCTAAAGAAATACCTGGTGCTTGCAAAGAAGTAAAAGGAATTGAAAATTTAGATAAGCTAGTTGTCATTACGCAAGATGCGATTGGAAGAACACCAAGAAGTAACCCCGCTACTTATGTTGGTGTCTTTGATGATATTAGAGATTTGTTTGCTAACACGAAAGAAAGTAAAATGCATGGCTATGATAAAGGAAGATTTTCTTTCAATGTTAAAGGTGGTCGTTGTGAAGCCTGCTGGGGTGATGGTGTCAAAAAAATAGAAATGCATTTTTTACCAGATGTTTATGTTCCTTGTGATGTTTGTCATGGTAAACGTTATAATAAAGAAACTCTTGAAATAAAATTCAAAGGGAAAACCATTAGTGATGTCTTAGACATGCGTGTCAGTGAAGCGGTTAAGTTTTTTGAAAATGTTCCTAAAATTAAAAGAAAATTGGATGTTTTAATGGATGTTGGTCTTTCTTATATCACATTAGGCCAAAGTGCTCCAACTTTATCAGGTGGAGAAGCAGGGCGTGTAAAACTTGCTAAAGAACTTCAAAAGAAGGCAACAGGTAAAAGTTTATTTGTGTTAGATGAACCAACGACAGGACTTCATTCTGAAGATATTAAAAAACTTTTAGCTATTTTAAATCGAATCGTGGATAATGGTGATACTGTCTTAGTTATTGAACATAATATGGATGTTATTAAAGTTGCCGATCATGTTATCGATTTAGGACCAGATGGTGGTGTTGGTGGTGGAACGGTTGTAGCAACAGGAACACCAGAAGAAGTAAGCAAAGTACCTGGTTCTTATACCGGTGAATGGTTAAAGAAATACTTAAAATAAATAAAGGATGGGGGTAAAATATGGAAAATTTTGGTTCAAATTTAGATAATGAAAAAATAATTCAAACAGACGGATTTTATAGTTCATTATCTGATTTTAAGAGATTTTTGTTATTTGTATTAAATCAATATTTAATTGAGGACGATACCTTTAAAATGTATTATGATCCAAAAACAGGCAAATTTATTAAAGATGAGTTGTATAAATCTCCTTACAAAAAAATTGTGATGGATAGGATTAATTTAAAAAATATAGTTTTTTGTAAAGCAGGATTTGCTTATACTGAAGATAATACAGAGTTTGCAATTGTTTCTCCAGAATATTTTATGATACATTTACTTGATGATGTTAAAAAATCAAGTACGGAATTATATAGGGTATTTTTAAATTTTCAACAAAAATATGGTAATGAAGTATTAGATAATTTAAGTTTTAAAAAAATTCATGATAATTTATATAATAAATATAGAAGTGAATCAGAAAAAACAAAAGGATTATATAGGCTAACGGATGATTATTCTGTAACCTACTTACGGGCAATTATACTATTAAAGCAAATTGAGTCGACAATTGATGATGTTGAAGCTAGATTGTTGGATTATTTCACCGATGATTTTGATGAATGGAGCGATGAGCGCTATAAAAAAGTGGAACTGGAAATAGCAAAAAAACTCAATAGTACTCCACGAAATGACAGGGAAGAAACCATCAATGGCGTTAGAACTCACTATATAGATCAGGACTATTTAAAACTAGAAGATGAAATGCAAACGCTAAGGGAAAAGGAAGCCAAAAATGCTTTTGATAGATATCGAAAAAAGTTTGCTGAAAAACAAAAAATTGCCGGATCTGAATTACTAAGAATTCTTGAACATCAATTTAAAGAAATTGTTGCGTGCTATAGTTATTTAGACAATGAACATAAAAGGGGATTCATTACTGATCTAGGAATTGATGAAGTATTATATTATTCGCATCCAAAAGATAAGTATAATCTAAAAAGACGCCGTGACGAAATAATAGGCTATTGTGCTGAAGATTATGATGAAATGTATTTATTTTCAGAGGATAAAGAAAATGAGAATGACAATTACGAAAATGTAATTAGAAATATATATATGTAAAAAAGAAAAATATATCCGACGGAAAGTATTATTTATGTTAATAGAGAAAGTAACTTGCTTTTCAAAAATTAAGTTTTATGATAAAATGGTCCTAGTTTAGAAAGAGTGATGATATGAATCCAATAGCTTTACAAATAGGACCTTTTAGTATTAAGTGGTATTCTTTAATGATTTTATTAGGTGTTATTGTGGGAATTAGTTTACTTTTAAAGGAAGGTAAGAAATATAATTATCCCAAAGATTTTCTTTTCAATCTTTGTTTTTGGGCTATTATTTTTGGCTTTATTGGTGCCAGAATTTATTATGTTTTATTCAATTTTGATATTTATAAAAATGATCCCATTAGTATTTTTAAAATATGGGAAGGTGGACTTGCTATCCATGGCGGTTTAATAGCTGGTTTTATTACTATGTATCTTTATTGTAAAAAATATAATGTTAGACTTCTAAAAATAACAGATATGGCAGTTCCTGGTATTTTACTTGCTCAAAGTATTGGAAGATGGGGGAATTTCTTTAATATGGAAGCTCACGGTGGTGCTGTTTTAAGAAGTACTTTAGAAAGTTTTCATATTCCAGAATTTATTATTAATGGTATGAATATTAATGGCGTTTATTACCATCCAACTTTCTTTTATGAATCTTTGTGGTGTTTATTAGGTTTTATTATTTTAGCCCTTTTAAAACATTATAAATATTTAAAAGTAGGAAGTTTAACTTTTAGCTACTTGTGTTTTTACAGTGTTGGACGTTTTGTTATTGAAGCTTTAAGAACAGATTCTTTAATGATTGGAGGATTTAAAGTAGCTCAGATTTTATCTATTATTTTATTTATAATCGGTATTATTGGACTTATGTTGGAAACAAGAAAAGGAAAATTTGAAGATCTTTATTCCGAACCGAATCATGAAGAAATCCGTTACTAAAGAACCTTGACAAAAGGTTCTTTTTACATGATAATTATAGATAAGAATAGGAGTCTAAAATTATGAAAAAAACTTATATTGTTATAGCAAGTGCCATCATGATCTTGTTTTGCTTAATGTATTCGGTATCATATGCATATTTTTCTGTTAATGTAACCAATGATTTTAATGGAGGTAACAAAGGAAGTACTAATATTGATTCGGATACCGTTAAAGATATCATCATTTCTGATGGTAATAAAATAACAAGTTCTAATATTATCCCGGGCGAATCGGTAACCTCAACATTTACTGTTCAAAATCCTAATAGTGTATCCATTTGTTTTGGACTTACTTGGACAGATATTGTTAATGAATTTTCAAATAAAAGTGATTTGGTTGTTTCCTTAAAAGATAAAAATGGCGAGGTTTTAGTAGATGAAGTTGCCTTTCCAAGTGATGCCGGAACAAGTTTTATAGAAGGGTTAAATGTAGATGCTAACGCGACAGAGACTTATACTTTAACAGTGACTTACAAAAATACTAATGAAAATCAAACCGTTGATATAAATAAAAAGTTTCAGGCGAGTCTGATAGGCAGTTTAACAAAATGTAAAGCTAAGGCATCTGATACTATTGCTTCTTTAGTAGGAAGCGCAGATGCCTCATCAACAGAGGTATACACAGTTCCTGGAAAAACGAGTAACAGTTGTACTTACACTTTAGCCTATGATGGAACAGATGATAATAATTTAAGATATGTTGGAGGAAATCCATGTAATTATGTTACATTTAATGGTGAAGAGGCAGGATGGAGAATTATAGGTGTATTAAATACGCCAGAAGGACAAAGAGTAAAACTAATACGTGCAAATTCCATAGGAAATTTAGTACGAGATTATACCTCAGATGAAAATTATAGCAATAATTGGGAAACAAGTAGTTTACAAGCCCTATTAAATAGTGGTGCTTATTATAATAGAACAACGGGACAGTATTACAATGGAAGTAGTACAGCACCAACACTTGATTTTACAAGTAACGGATTAACCGAAGAGGCTCGTCAACAAATTGACACAATCACCTGGAATTTGGGTGGACCAACATACATGATTAATAATGAAAAGGTAAGAAATTGGTATAAAAAGGAAAGAAGTGCTTCAGTATATGGAAGCAATCCAACAGGATGGATTGGTAAAGTGGGATTGATGTATCCAAGTGATTATGGCTATGCTACAAGTGGTGGAAGCAGTAATGATCGAACAAGTTGCTTAGAAAAGGTTTTAGCTTATTGGAATAGTACTACAAGTTCTGATTGTAAATTTAATGATTGGCTTTATAGTACAACTTATTATCAATGGACACTGACATCAAGTTCTTCTAGTGCAAATCAAGGATTTGGCATTAATATGGGTGGCGGTATAGATTATGGTTATATGAACCTTCAACGTGGTGTATCACCGGTAGTATATTTAACATCTTCTGTTTTAATTGTAGATGGAGAAGGTACTCCTGAAAATCCATATCAAATTGGATAATAAAAAAATTCGTAAACATTTATTTATTAAAGTAAAAACTGGCTATATGATCAGTTTTTTTTATTTAATGAAACTAGGGTTAAGCTAAACAACTTTTAATTATCTAAGTGATAGGAAGTAATAAACCACAAACTAGTACAAATATCTCATAAAAATATTCAAATTGAATCCAAAACAGATAATTATTGTTTATAAAAATAAAAGAATTGAAAATATCATTATACTTAATGCTTTATAAATAAAAATTTTATAGTGTTATCAAATCACATTTTGCATTTGTAAAAATGAGTTAGAAATACAGAAAAATTCTATCACACTATTCTATAATGTCTTATATGTAAAGGAAAAATAAATCATACTCGAAATTCAAGCGATAGATATGAATTAAAAATATTGGATGAGTATTAGATGTATCAAGTTAGCAATAAAATTTATTGAAACTGTGATATAATTTCACATATAAATGGCAAATAAATAGTAATTTGTTAAATGGATTGGAGATGTAATTATGGCTTTTGATTATAAAAAGAATATAAAGAATTTTATATGCCCAAAAATAAACCTAGTATAGTAGAAATTCCTAAAATGAATTATATAGCAGTTAGAGGTTCTGGAAACCCTAACGAAGAAAATGGAGAATATCAAAATACAATAGGATTATTATATGGTATTGCTTATACGATAAAGATGAGTTATAAAGGAACTCATAAAATAAATGGCTTTTTTGAATATGTTGTTCCACCACTTGAAGGATTTTGGTGGCAAGATGGATTAAAAGGTAGCATTGATTATAACAATAAAAATATCATGCGCTTTATATCTATTATTAGATTACCAGACTTTGTAACAAAGAGTGATTTTGAGTGGGCTATTAAAGAGGCAACGAGAAAGAAAAAACAAGACTTTTCTAGAGTCGAATTTTTAACTTATGATGAAGGATTATGTGTTCAATGCATGCACTTAGGTTCTTATGATGATGAACCATCAACGGTTAATTTAATGCACGAATATATGAAAGAAAATGGTTATGAGTTAGATATAACTGATGAAAGATTTCATCACGAAATATATTTAAGTGATCCAAGAAAATGTGATATTAATAAATTAAAAACAGTTATCAGACACCCAATTAAAAAGATTAAATAATTAGATAAATAGTAATTGGTAAGAGGAGTGTATAAAAATGGTAATAATTGAAATAAAAGAAAGAACAATTGAATTAATAAACCAACTATTAGAAGTATGGGAAGACTCGGTAAAATCCACACATTTATTTTTATCAAGCGACGAGATAAAAAGTATAAAAGAATATGTGCCACAAGCGCTAAAAGAAGTATCAAATTTAATAGTTATAGAAAATGATGATAATATACCTATTGCTTTTATGGGAATAGAAGGCATAAAACTCTAAATGTTGTTTATTAAAAATAGTGAAAGAGGAAAAGGTCTTGGGAAAAAATTATTAAACTATGGCATAGAAAATTATAATATTAATGAAGTGATAGTAAATGAACAGAATCTTAATGCAAAAGACTTTTATGAACATATAGGATTTAAAGTATATAAAAGAAGTGAACTAGATGAACAAGGACAATCTTATCCAATTTTATATATGAGGATAGACGGATAAATAAAAATTTGGTGAAATGGAGGATTATATGAAAAAAGTGAAAGTTATAATATTAACTATTATTACATTAGTTTTAACATTTATATTTTCCGAAATATTCAGTATTTATCATTTTGGTAGTGTACCAACATTGTTAACTTCATTATATTTAATATCTATATTTGCTATATTTGAATACTTATCAATTTCTATAACTTATATTGTTAAAAAATTAATAAAAAAAGAAAAATTAGAAATAAAAAAGACTATAGGGTTAATTTTATTATTAGTCGCATTATTATTAATATTATTATTTTTGATAGTTGTAAATGCTGATTACTTAAATTGGTATATGTATTCAAGTCCATTTTATTTGAATGTAGTAGTTAGAAGTACTGAATTTTTGATGCCATCATTAATACTTATAATTGTAGGTATCATATTATTAAAACAGAAAAAGTAAGTAAAATTACAATTTATTAGTGAGATTAGTTTCAAATAGGCTAGTCTTTTCTTTTGAATAAAAATATATATTTAATGTCTAATATAAATAGGTTAATATATAGCAAAAATAAAAACATTCTCAATTAATTCAATCGCTTTTCGAACAGCATGGTTTTATGTATTAAAAAATTAATTTAGAGCGAATCACATACAAGTTACGGATTAATTATATATGTATTGTTATTAAACTTCAATGGCATATGGAAAAAACTGTATTTATATAGTACAATTATTTATAATTTAAAATTAGTAAAAGTTTGGAGGATGTACATGAGGATAGGAATAGATATAGATAATGTAATATCAAACTTTAATGATGTATTATTAAATGAGTATTTATTACATGATAAAAATTTAAGAAATGCGGGAATTATAAATAAAAATGCAGATTATATTAGAAAAGGCATGTTTGATTGGAATGAAGATGAAGAAACAAATTTTTATAAAAATAATATAGAAAGAATAGTTAGGAAATTAGGTGTTATTGAAGGTGCCAAAGAATATATTGATAAACTTCATAACGATGGACACATTATTTATATTATTACAGGCAGAGATAATGGAGAATATCAAGAACCTTATAGTATGACAAAAAGTTGGCTTGATGATAACCATATTTATTATGATTACTTAATTTTAACAGATGCCTATGATAAACATGCCAAGACCTTAAAATGTTTGGAAAAAAATATTGATATTATGATAGATGATTCTGTTCGCATATGTAGTGATTGCATTGAAAATGGAATAGAAACAATTTTGATGGATACACCTTACAATAAATATTCTAATATAAAAAGAGTTAAAAATTGGGAAGAGTTTTATAAATATGTTTCAAATTATAAAAAGGCTAAAATTAATTTAATAGTAGATACCGATGCTTATAATGAATGTGATGATCAATTTGCTTTATCATATTTATTAAAATCACAAAAATTATTTAATATAGAAGCTATTACAGTCGCTCCTTATTCACATCCTAAAAAAGATATAAAAGTAAGAGAAGGTCAAGAATTAAGTTATAATGAAATTTTAAAAATATGTAATTGGTTACATTTTGATACCAATAATAAAGTATTTAAAGGTTCTTGTGATTATATCCAAAATGGTTATGATGAGATTAATGATGCGGTGAAAAAAATTATAGAAATTGCTTTAAAAAATGATAAAACATATTTATTAGGAATTGGGGCGATAACTAATATTGCTTTAGCAATTAAAAAAGAACCCAAAATAGTAAACAAAATAGAAATTATTTGGTTAGGTGGCAATGAACTTGGCTACAAAGATAACTTTGAATATAATTTCAGACAAGATATTGAAGCTATAAAAATAGTGTTTGAATCAAAAGTGAAGATAACTATACTTCCTTGTAAAAATGTTGTTTCAGAATTAAGAATTGATAGGAATACTTTAAAAAATCATCTAGAAAATAAATCAAAATTATGTAATTATTTAATAGAAAGATTTTATAATGACGGATATCATGGAAGACAAGAATCAAGGGTAATATGGGATATATCAGTAGTAGCCTATATGATAAACAAAGACTGGTTTGAGGTAAAAGAAGTAAGTTGTCCAAATATAAAAGAAGATACTTCTTATGAAATAACGAATAATAGGCACCATATTACTTTTGCCACTAAATTAGATAAAAATAAAATATATGAAGATTTATTTAAGAAGTTGGGAGAATAAAGATGAAATTAACAAGCCAAGATGCAAGAGAGTTATTAGAGATTGAAAGAAAAAATTCTAAAGATGATAGATGGATAGAACACTGTATATCAGTTGGTGATAGTGCGGGTAGAATTGCCAAAGCATTATATGAAAAAGGAATAAATGTAGATATAGATAAAACAATTACATTGGGATATTTACATGATATTGGTAAGTATAATGGTGAATCACGTGGTCATGTTATGAGAGGATATGAATATTTAAAAAGTAAAGGGTACGATGATGAGTATGCTAATATTTGTTTAACTCATTCCTATTTAAATAATGATGTTACTTGTACTGCAGGTGGAGGCCCAAAACCTGAAGATAATCCATTTTTGACAAATTTTATAAAAAATCATCAATATACAATCGAAGAAAAAATTATAAATCTTTGCGATTTAATGTGTCCACATGGATACAAAATATTCACAATTGATAAAAGATTAATTGATTTAATAATTAGAAAAGGGGCTTATTCTAATACTCAGTATCATGTTAAAGAGACGTATAAATTAAAAGAATATTTTGATAGTTTATTAGGATATAATTTATACGACTTGTTTCCAGAAATAAAAGAAAATTTATAAAAGGACTATGGAACTTCCCATAGTAAAATTTGGACGGAGTACAAGTTTGGTGCTGGCTCGACATAGATGTTATTTCCATATTCAAAAAAGTAAAAAAGAGGAAAAAATTATCAGAATAATTTAATCCTCTTTTTTAATAATTATTTATATAAAATATATTTGTTTAAGACAATTAATCGTATTTTTCACAATATATGGACAACTGACAAAAATATTTTGGCAATTCTAAAATGATTTATTTAATATCTCATTAATTCAGTTAATCTTTATTAGACTTTAAATTTATACATGAAAAAAGTCCTACTTTTTGTGATAAGAGAACTCTAAGGTTTTATATAAAATAAAAACTCACGAACTTCTAAATCCGTAAGTTGATTTCAAATGGAGCCTTAACTTTTCTTATATTCGAAAAATTATACTCCCAAGATTGATTAAATCAACTAAACAAATTATATATAAATTATTAGTAAATTTCAAGTAGATACTGAAAATATATATAAAAAGAAAAATTTTATAGATTAAATTTAACCACTAAATAGACGTTTAAAATCGAGTTTAGTTTTTATTGATATTTTTTAATACCATTATTAATCAAATTACTCATTAATTCTACTAATTCTTTTATAGATATTTTTTTGCCAGTTAAAACCCATTCTTTATATAAACTAAAAAAAGTATTGTTTATAAATGCAATGATTAAATTTTGTCTGTTTTCTTCAATATTTCTTAATGGTTTATATAAATCGTGAATGGAATTAAAGAAATTTTTTAAGTTTCTATTTAATATGTAACTATAAGCGTCATTAGATATTATTCTTTCGTAAAAGATATTTTCGTTTTCAATATATTCTATATACTTAAATAGTAGTTCATTTAAGTTGTTAATATCAATATGTTGAATTTTCTCTTTTACTTTGTTATTTAATTCGTTTAATGTTGCAAATAATAAATCGTCGATAGTTTTATAATGAAGATAAAAAGTTTTTCTATTAAGTCCTGCTTTTTGGCAAAGTTTGGTTATAGATATGCTTTCAAAATCAGTTTGCTCTATCATTTGCTTTAAAGTTTCTTGCAATAGTTCTTCACATCTTATATATCTTGGATCACTTTCTTTATTCATTAACAATCAACTCCTAATACTCAAAATAACAATGAATGTGTATTAACATTTATACCTGTTTAAAAATTTAATTAAATATATTATAATTCAAATGTAATTGTTAATCAACACTTGTGTATTAAAAAGGAGGAGATTTTATGAAAAAGAAAGTTATTTTAATTACGGGTGCTTCAAGTGGTATAGGATATAATTCTGCAATTTATCTTGCTAATCAAGGACATAAAATTTATGCAGCAGCAAGAAGATTAAATAAGATGGAAGAATTAAAAAAATATGGGATTACACCGGTGTATTTAGATGTTACAGATGAGAATTCTATTAACGAGGCTTTAAAAATTGTTCTTGAAAAAGAAAATAGAATTGATGTTCTAGTAAATAATGCAGGATATGGTTCTTATGGTGCTATTGAAGATGTATCTATGGAAGAAGCAAGAAGACAATTTGAAGTTAATGTCTTTGGACTTGTAAGTCTAACAAAAAAAGTATTGCCGATAATGAGAAAACAACATAGTGGAAGAATAATAAATACTTCATCAATGGGTGGAAGACTTGTTAGTTTTATGGGTGGTTGGTATCACGCTACAAAATATTCAGTAGAAGCATTATCTGACGCACTTCGTATGGAAACAAAACAATTCGGAATAGATGTTGTACTAATTGAACCGGGTGGAATAAAAACTGACTGGGGAATAATTGCTGCTGAACATTTGGAAGAATCATCAGAAGGTGGTGCTTATGAGTCTATTGCTAAGAAAACTGCAAAAGGTATGAAAAAACAATATTCTAGTAATATGTTATCTAATCCAAAAGTTATATCAAAAGCAATATCAAAAGCCGTAAATAAAAGAAAACCAAAACCAAGGTATTTAGTTGGACTTATGGCTAAACCTTTGGTATTTCTTCACACAATATTACCTACAAGAGCATTTGATTTTATAATGAAACACGCAAGTTAAAGGAGAATCAAAATATGAAAGGTTTTGCTTATATTGAAAAAGGAAAAACAGGTTTTATAGATGTACCTAAACCAAAACTAAAAAATGATTATGATGTTTTAATAAAAATGAGTTTAGTTGCTCCTTGCACGACAGATATAGAAATGGTTAAAGTTGGAGCAAGTTTACCTAATAGAATACTTGGACACGAAGGTGTTGGAATTATTGAAGAAGTTGGCTCCAAAGTAAGATTTTTAAAAGTTGGTGATCGTGTAGCAGTTCCTGAAAGTGTTCCATCATTTGATAGTGATGAGGGATTAAATGGTGTTGCTAACTGGTCAATGAATCCTCCAAGTATTAGAATGGCTGACCCAACTACACAAGGACAGTTTACTGAATATGTAATTCACGAACGAGCAGATGGTAGTTTATACCCACTTCCTAATGTGGTTAGTGATGAACAAGCAATTATGCTTACAGATATGATTCCTACGGCTTATACAGGTATTAACTATTTAGATATTAAACTTGGTGAAACTATTGCTATTATTGGAATAGGACCAGTTGGACTTATGGCGGTTGAACTTGCTAGATTAAGTGGTGCTTCAAGAATATTTGCAGTTGGTTCTAGAAAATCCTGTGTAGAAGTAGCAAAGAAAATGGGAGCAACTGATATTATTGATTATCATAATGGCTCTATATCAGAACAAATTATTAAATTAAATGACGGAGAAGTTGATAAGGTCTTAATTGCGGGAGGACAATCTGATATTTTTACAGAAGCATTTAAAATGTGTCGTCGTGGTGGAAAAATAGCAAATGTTGCAACATATTATGAAAATAATCCAAAATCATTAAGTATATTAACTGACCCAATACTTTCTTATGACAAGGAATTTAGAAGCCTTAACTTTTATTCTGATAGATTGCAACAAAAAAGATGTATTGATTTAATAAGATATGGAAAATTACATCCAGAATATCTGATAACACATAGATATAATGGCTTAGAAAGTATAGAGCAAGCATTTTATGATATGTCATTAAAAAATCCAGATATGATTAAACCTATTGTTAAAATTTATTAGCTAGATTAGTTTTAAAAACTAGTCTTTTCTTATGAAAGAAAAATATATATTTAGTATCTAGGGTAGATGAAAATTTCCATCCACTATGGACAAAAATGTCTAACATAATATAGTAAGCTAATATAACAAGAATATAAATAATAATTTAATTAATATAAATATTTATATTAAAAAACAAGTACTAAGTGGTTACTTTATTTGTTTTAAAAGTATTTACATAAACATCATCACATTCATCAAATATTAGGTATTTATTGTTCTTAATAACAATGGTATGTGGCATAACATAAGCAACACTTGTACCTGTTATATTTTTAATTGAGCCATTATTTATAATTGGAGTAGTATTCGTGAATCTTCCAATTATTTCAATTTTTCTTTTTGATTTATCACTTATTTTTAATTCTTTTGTTTCTATATTTAACATAAAATCAACTCCTTTAAATAACAAAAAAACTAACTATTTCTAGTTAGCATCATTTATTATTCTCAGAAGTTAATTTCCGAGTTTCTTATCAATTTGGAGCCTTAACTTTTCTTATATTCGAAAAATTATACTCCCAAGATTGATTAAATCAACTGAGTTAATTATAACAGATGTTATATTTATTTCAAGTGATAGTCAATAAAAAATAGTTAAAATGGTAAATCTTCTTGAGAAATTTTAGAAATATCAAAATCTTCGAACTGATCTTTGTCTGATAATTCAAGTCCGAATCCATTAGCAAGACTTGTATACCAATAATTATCTTTAGGTAAGTCTTTTATTATTTTTTTTACCTTGTTATACCACATGGGTTTATTTTTATATCTTAATCTATCATATATAACATCTATTAAGTCATAATACTTGTTTGAACTATTGTTAATTATTAATAAAAAATATTTATCAAATAAATAGTCTTGTAAAAACTCGTTTGAATCTATAGTCAATTTTTCTATTATAATATTAATTATCTCTTGTAAATTACTAAAATTTTCTAATATATGTATTGAATTTTCTAATATATATCCGTTTTGTTGTTCAGATGGTATATAATCGCTACCATCATACTCAAAATTTAAGCATAATTTAGAAATATCTTCAAGTGCCATATCCTCTATTTTAGTTTTTGCTAAATTAGATAAATTTTTCCAAATATTTGTTGATATAAATTTTAAAGATGATATAATTTCTTTTTCCTGTACATTGCCGAATAAATCTCTTTCAATTACATCACAATAATCTTTGAACTCCTCAGGAGATAAGTTACTAACTAATTCATCAATTATTTTATCTTTTAATTTAGGTATATTGTTTCTATTTTTATAGAGCATTACTGATAATTCATAATATTTATTATTTGGAATAGTAGAAATTAAATTTTGAGCATATCTTTCTGTATTTGGAAATAATTCATTTGTAATTTCTAGGTACCAATCATCTATGCTATTTATACTTTTACTTCCAACTATTTCTTCTAAAATCACTTCATCTAAAAGGACTAATATAGCATCAGCTACTTTTTTAGAATATTCTTGTTTTGAATGACTCATAGGATTCCTAAAATATTCAATTAATCCTTTTGATAAATCCATAATGCCCCTATGTTTATTTTTATCTGTTGTTGTTTCAAGTTTATTTATTTTAATTAAAGGTTGTTTTTCAGAAAAAGCCTTATTTATTAATTCCACTCCATCACTATCAGTTAAATCTGATTTCTTTCTTATTTCTGAAGTTAAACATAATAAAGCATCTCTTACAACTTCAGTATAATCTTTATTTTCATAATGTGTTTTTATTGATTCTTTTAATAATTCTTTCATGTAAAAACTCCTTTCAATATTTATTGTAATACATAATTGCTTATATTCTTTATCATAAACATCACTTATGTAATAATTGACTAATATGAGCAGTATCGTATTTTTTAATAAGATTCATACACTATTTTATTCTTTTTTTAGATGATTTTTTGTTAAACTATTGATATTCGTATAACTGTCTTAAAAATACTTTCTGGAAACATTATATCATTTATTTACACAATTTTAAATATTTAATTTAAATTTTCAAATAAATATTGAGTGAAATGTTTTTTAATGATAAAATATATATTATACGATTATGAGTGAAGGAGATTTGTATGGAAGTAAATTATAATAAATTATGGAAATTACTAATTGATAAAAATATTAATAAAACCGAATTAATAAGGAAAACTGGTATAACATCTAATGCAATGGCTAAAATGGGAAAAAATGAAACAGTACAGCTAGATGTTTTAATAAAAATATGTAAAGTATTGGATTGTAAAATTGATGATATTGTAGAATATTAGAAAAATGGGAGTGATTATTATGGTAAAAAAATCAATAGAACCTCAAATTGCTGATATGGCAAATAATTGGTTAAAAGAATATAAATTAGATTATAAATTAGAACAAGAATCATTAAATAATGAAATAGATACTGCATTGAATGAGTACTATTCAAAAAGTGGTGGAAAAGGTGGAAATCGTCCAGATGCAAAATTATTGTTACAAGATAAAAATTTAAATTATTATCCTATTCTTATTGAATATAAAGGATATAAAGATAAATTAGTTAAACTCGATTCAAATGGACAAGTTGAAAATAGGAATTCTAAAAATGAACCTATATTAAATAATATAAATTCTTATGCGGTAAATGGAGCTATACATTATGCAAATGCTCTTTTACATTATACAAGTTATACTGATATTATTTCTATTGGAATGACTGGCTATATAGATGAGAGGAATCAAATTAAATACGAAATTGGTGTATACTATGTTTCAAAAGAAAATTTTGGTATTGGACAAAAAGTTGATGATTATACTGACTTTTCGTTTTTAAAAAAAGAAAATTTTGATGAATTTATTAATAAAGTTAAAAAATTACAATTATCTCAAGAAGAAGTTGAAAAATTAAGAGAAAAAAGAGAAAAAGAGATTGAGGCAAGTCTAGTCAAACTTAATAATGATATTTATCAAAACGAAAAGGGATTATCTGAAAGTGATAGAGTCTACTTAGTTGCGGCTTCTATAATAGCAAATCTTGGTATTCCCGGTAAAGTGGCTTCACTTGATAAAGCTGATTTAAAGTCTTCTATTGAAGAAAATAATAAAGATGGAGATATTGTTGTTAGAAAGATTAAAGCATTTTTGAAAGAAAAGAATTTACCAGATGCAAAAAAAGATTTAATTGTTAGAACTTTGACTAATACATTAACGTCTGATAATATAAATAAAGTAAATAATGGAGAAAGTCAACTTAAAAGAATATTTACAAAAATTGTTGATGATTTAGGTATTTACTATAAAATTGGTTTGTCTACTGATTTTACAGGAAAATTATTTAATGAAATGTATAGTTGGCTTGGATTTACTCAAGATAAATTAAATGATGTTGTACTTACTCCATCTTATGTAGGAAATTTATTAGTTAAATTAGCAAGAGTAAATATGGATTCATATGTTTGGGATTTTGCTACAGGCTCTGCTGGTTTACTTGTTGCTGCTATGAATGAAATGTTAAATGATGCTAAAAATAAAATTAAATCTCCAGAACAGTTAACTATTAAATCTGCTGAAATAAAAGCAAATCAATTATTAGGACTAGAAATTTTACCAAGTATTTATATGTTAGCAATTTTAAATATGATTCTAATGGGAGATGGAAGTTCTAATATATTAAATAAAGATTCTCTTAATGATTTTGAAGGTTATTATGGCTTTGGTAAAACAGATACTAAGTTCCCGGCAACAGTATTTGTTTTAAATCCTCCTTATTCTGCACCTGGTAATGGCATGATATTTGTTGAAAAAGCATTATCTATGATGGATAAAGGATATGCGTCAATTATTATTCAAAATTCAGCTGGATCTGGTAAAGCTGTTGAATATAATAAAAATATTTTAAAACATAGCACATTACTTGCAAGTATAAAAATGCCAATAGATTTATTTATCGGAAAATCAAGTGTTCAAACTAATGTATATGTATTTAGAGTTGGTGAACCACACAATAATGATGACATTGTTAAATTTATTGATTTTTCTGAAGATGGATATACTAGAACAAATAGAAAGAAAGCAAGTAATAATTTAAAAGACACGAATAATGCTAAAGAAAGATATCAAGAAATAGTAGATTTAGTTAGATTTGGTAAATCAAAATTAAATATATTCTCCGAAAAAGAATATTATGAAGGTCATATTGATGTAAATAATGGTGCTGATTGGAATCAAAGTGCTCCTATTGATACAAAACCTACGATTGAAGATTTTAAAAGAACAGTTAGTAATTATTTAGCTTGGGAAGTATCAAATTTACTAAAAAATGAAAACAGAAATGATGGTGAACGCTTGGGAAAATAGATGCCCTACTTGGTGAAAAAATGAGCATTGCCAAGTGGGGCGAGTATAGATTAGAAGATTTATTTGAAATTGTTGGAACTAAATCTTTAGATAGTAATGCGGTTACGTTCGTAAAAGAAGGAATAAATTTTGTTGGAAGAACATTTGAAAATAATGGTATTCAAGGAAAAATAGAAAAAAGAAACTTTGAACCCAATGAACCTTATACGATAACGGCTACTGTAATTGGAAATTATAAGTATGTAAAATACCAGAAAGAACCATATTATTGCTCACAAAATATTAATAAATTAACTCCAAAAGAAATAATAACAAAATGGAATGAAAAAATAGCCTATTATTTTATAACTAATATTCAAAAATTTGTTTCTTTATATGACAATCAGCAAGGTGGTTATAAGTTGGATGATATAAAACATCATAAAATTTACCTTCCATTAAAAAATGGTAATATAGATTTTGATTTTATGGAATTACTTATAAGCGAACTCGAAGAGGAGCGTATAAGCGAACTCGAAGCTTATCTACAAATAACTGGACTTGATAATTATGAACTAACTAATGAAGAACAAAAAGCTATTGATGAATATGAAAATTTAGAATTTGATAAATTTGATATAACCAAAATTTTTAATATTAAAAATACTAAAAATATTTTATCAAGGGATATAAAAGAAAATAGTGGTAATATTCCTTATTTGTGTGCAAGTTCAGAAAATAATAGTGTTTCATCATACATAAATTATAAAAAAGAATTGCAAGATGAAGGTAATTGTATTTTTATAGGAGGAAAAACATTTGTTGTTTCTTATCAAGAAAATGATTTTTATTCTAATGATAGTCATAATTTAGCATTATATTTAAAAGATTACAAAAGAGATAAATATACACAATTATTTTTAGCTACTTGTGTGGAAAAAAGTTTAAGTTATAAATATTCTTGGGGAAATAGTGTAAGTGGTGCAAAAATAAAGAAGGATCTAATTGCATTACCAGTAAAAAATAAAAAAATAAATTATACTGATATGTCATTGTTGATTTCTGCAATCCAGAAAATAGTTATTAAAGATGTAGTATTATATAAAAATAAAAAAATTGAATTAGCAAAGAGATTTTTAGAAAAATAAATTAAAATTTTTGAAATAAAATGAAAAGACAATTTAAGTCACAGTGACCTAGAATTGTCTTTTTCTTTTTGCATATTTTTATCAAAATTATTAATATTAATTTGTATAGATTTTGCTCTTTCTTTTATATCTTTACAATATTTGTCATACTTACGTAATTCTTTAATTTTAGGTTGAAGATCATTTATTTCAGCAAGTATTTTAGATTTATCTTCTTCATTTTTAACTTTATGATATTGTTTCCAAAGTTTTTCTCTTTTATCCATAAGATTTTTATACTCATCATAATTGATTTTAGAAAAATTATTTAAGTCTTCTTCTGTTTCAATATTATTCTTTTTCATAAATACTATTTGATTTGAATATTTATCTAATTTTGTAATTTCTTTTCTAATTGAGTATGGTAGATATTGCTTAGGGTGCTTCTTTGGAAATACTCCTAATAAATAACAGTAGTATAAGTATAAGCCATAAATACCTTTATGTGATTCATTAGTCTTTAAATATTCTTCAAAAATGGATTTTTGAGATATAGGCTTAAATACAATTTGTCTTGATAAATATAATCTTTTGCTAATGCTATTTTTAGAATATTCTTTACCAAATGCTTTTTCTATTCTAACCTTGTCTTCATTATCTTTATAAATAGTTATAACACCATTATGAGAATAAGTTTTATAACCTAGAGTTCTCATTCTATCAAAGACTTGTTTAAGTGTTACTGAATAGCTAATAACATTATCTAAATCTTCTTTTAATATTCCATAATAGTCATCACTTAATACTTTATTCTTGTAGGTGTTTTTGTAGCCTATATCTTCATCTAAAGTTGATAATCCATATTCAGCACATAATGAGTCTGATATATGTCTTAACTTAGCTAGATTAGTTCTATTGTTGTTATACTTTTTACCAGTTTTAAATGAAACAGAATTTATTATAAAATGATTATGAATATGATTAGTGTTTTGATGTGTTGCTACAACTACTTCAAAGTCCTTAAACATTTCTTCTGCAAACTTTACTCCAATCTCGTGAGCAATATCAGAAGTAACTTCTCCTTCTTTAAAAGATTGATAACCATGGAACGCTAATATCCCATTTGTTTTTCCATATTCTTCTTTTGTAAAAAGCATATCTTCATAAGGATTTCTTTCAGAGCAGTTTATTGAACTAACATAACATACTTTTTCGTTTTTATAATTGTTTTCTGTATTCTCAATTTCAAGATAACTATATGAGTTTTTTCCATAATCTTTATTAATGGTTTTTTCAGGATTAATGATATAATTTATTGACTGTTTTAAATTATTCTTAATACTCCAAATAGAAGTAGTCGCCATAATTAAGGTTTAGCCTTTCTATATAGTGGATTTTGGGGGTGGGAGTAAAAATCCGTTGCTTGCTTATAGAAAGAATCAATCATAAATTAACTCTTTTAAAATAATTTCTTCAGTCATATTTCTATAATTATTCATCAATTTAACCCATTCAATTTGATTATTATCTTTACTTTTTTCAGATAGTTTGTCGTCATTTTCAATATAGTTACTCATTAAAATATTGTATCTTTTAGAGCATTCAATACTGACCGAAAGAAGATGATTTGTTAATTCATTTCTCATCAGTAATGACACATATAATCCTTTTTTATGATTTTTAATATAATCTAACCTTAAATATCCATACTTATTAATTTGTTTATAATCCAGTTTTTTAATTGTTAAATTTGGTAATAAGTAGTCACCAATTTTTGTATATTCAATATTCATAATTTTATTATTTCCTTTCTAACTTTCTAATAATTTATTAGTTTTATAGCTTACAATTCCGTATTTATCTTTAATATCTTCTCTTGATATTGGAAAATTATTTGAATTGGTAAGTGCTACAAATCTAATAATTTTTTCATCAATTTTAGGTTGATACTCTAATATTATTTCATTAGTTTCATCATCAATTTTTTCGTACATTTCATAAAAAGATGTTTCAAAATATTCATTCATTTTATTTAAATATTTATTTAATTCATCTTTTGACATTCGACTGCCTTTGATTATTTCTTCATTATTATTAATCATAACAGGAACGGCTACATCAAATATTCCAGCATCATAAAATCTTATTAACTCTTTAATAAATCCATTTCTAAAATTAATTTTCTCAAGAATTAAATTTCCTTTATCATCCTTTTTAATTTCAATAGTATCAATAAATTTAGAAATAAATTCTTGTTTTTCTGACTTATCCATATCATTCCATTTTGATTTTAATAATGAATTTAAAGTATCAAGCCTTATCATTTTTTCTCTTTCTAAATCTCTTTCAGCAAGTAATTCGTGAGGTGAGTAATTAAAAGTTTCTAAATTAATTAATTCTAGTTTTTTACCTTCTAAGTTGGAAAGTTTATCTTCAATTAGTTTATAATCTTCTTTAAAATCATCCATTTCTACAATACCTTTAATGTAGGCTTGTTTAATTCTTTCTCTTTGTTTTTCTAAACTTCTAATTTCTTTATCAATAGAATTTGTATCAATTTTACTATTCTTATCTTCTAGAATAGGTAAGAAAAACTTTTTAACAGCCATATCATATTCTAATAAATCGTAAATAAAATTCTTAAGCAATTTTTCTACATGACTCTCATTGAAGTTAATATGACAATGCTCACAAGTATAATACATATATTTTCTTTTAGTACCACCAGAACCTTTACATTTCATTATCCTTCCACAATCCGGGCATTTAAGCCTTTGGAAAAAAGTATAAATTCTATCTCTAGTATAAGTTCTTTGATTTCTTTCCTTTTGTCTTTGGCATTCTTCCCATTTGGCACGAGATACAATAGGTTCTACAACATTCATATAAACTATTGGCTCTAAATTTTCTTGTTTGCCAATTCGTTTATATTGTTCATAATCACCCATATAGATTTTGTTATCTATAATCTTTTGAATAGTAGTATCTCTCCATTTCTTTTTAGGATAAACATCATTTTCTTTAAAGTAATTAGCAATTTGCTGAAAACTTTTTCCTTCTAAATACATATCAAATATTTTTTCTACATAGGGACGAGTAGCATTATCAATAATCATTGTTTTATCATCAGCACTCTTGTAACCAAATGGTCTTTGACCTGGAATATGTCCTGACTTAATTGCACCATTTAATCCAAATTTTGTTCTTTCTGATACAATTTCTATTTC
>CAKOHG010000006.1 GCA_934085565.1 uncultured Bacilli bacterium
TGATTATAACAGATACCCCCCCCCCCGACTGTCAAGAGTATCTTTTAAAACATTAAATTTTTATGCTCTACTTGAATATTTACCATCGCTAGTTGAAATAATAATTCTTTCTCCTTGGCTAATGAATAATGGCACTTTAACAGTATAGCCTGTTTCAATTTTAGCATCTTTCATAGCATTGTTGGTTGTATTACCTTTAACAGCTGGTTCTGTTTCAACAACTTCGAATTCGATTTTTTCAGGTAAAGTAACACCTAATAATTCGCCTTCATAATAATCAAGCTTGATTTCGATTCCTTCTTTTAAGAAACGTTTTTCATTTTCTAATTTACTTCCTGGAACTTCTACTTGGTCATAAGTTTCTGTGTTCATGAACACAAAGTTATCTCCATTAGCATATAAAAATTGCATTGGATTATGTTCAACACGAGCTCTTTCAATTTTAATATTAGTATTGTAAGAGTTTTCAACAACAGCACCTGTTCTTAAGTTTTTAGTTTTCATACGAACAAAAGCACTACCTTTTCCAGGTTTAACATGTTGGAATTCAATAATTTGACAAAGATTACCGTCTAAAATAATTGTCATTCCATTTTTAATATCGTTGATATTAATATTCATAATCTTCTCTCCTTACTATTTTCCAAGTTTAGTTTCTTTAAATACTGTTACTTGATGACAAGTAGGACAATATTTTTTCATTTCCATTTTATCTGGAGTATTTTTTTTGTTCTTAATTGTTGGACGAATTTGTTTTCCACAACGAGAACATTTTAATCCAAAAAATTGTCTGTTTTCATTTTTTGCCATTATTCCTTACCTCCTCACATCAAAACTATATGTATTTTAGCATAGTTAGAACCTAAGTTCAAGCGAAAATAGTTTATCTAAAAATTAGGTTAAACTAATTTTTTTATTCTTTTTAAAAAAAACCATCAAATAAACTTAATTGACTTGTCTCTGGCATAGAACCAAAGATACCCATTGAACGCATTTTTTCAACCGTTGTTTGATTTACTTTTCCGCGACTAGCGAAGTCTTCAATACTATAGAATGCTTTTTCTTGTCTTTCTTTAATAATTTGTGTGGCAACCGAGTCTCCAAGACCATCTAAGCTTCTAAATGGCATGATTAAGCCATTTTCTTTTTCATCCATCACGAAGTTTGCTCCATCACTTTTTTCAATATCTATGGTTTCAAATTTAATACCCCTGGCTGTTGCTTCTAAAGCAAGCTTTAAGGTTTCAAGTAAAGATGATTCTTTATTTGTCGCATCATAGCCTTTAGATTGAATTTCCACCATTTTAGCTTTTATCGCATCATATCCTTTACACATAACATCAATATCAAAATCTTGAAAACGTGTTGAAAAATAACTGCAATAATAAACAAGTGGTTTATGAACTTTATACCAAGCAATACGAAAGGCACTTGTAACATAAGCTGCGGCATGAGCTTTTGGGAACATGTATTTTATTTTTTGACAAGATGTAATAAACCAATCTGGAATATTTGCTTTTTTCATGGTCTCAACATACCCTGCCCAAGTTTCTGGATCTTTACTTGCCTTTCCTTTACGAACAAACTCCATAATTTTAAAGGCTTTAAATGGTTCTAGACCACCATAAATAAGTTCAACCATGATGTCATCACGACAGCCAATAACTTTGGCAAATGGCACAATATTTTTTTGAATAAGTTCTTGAGCATTACCTAGCCATACATCGGTACCATGAGCAAGACCGGCAATTTTAATAAGCTCGGCAAAAGTTGTTGGTTTTGTATCTTTAACAAGTTGGATGGTAAATGGCGTACCAAACTCAGGAACTCCTAATGTACCCGTATCACACATAATTTGTTCTTTGGTAACTCCTAGGGCTTTTGTACTGGTAAAGATACTCATGGTTTCTTTATCATCTAAAGGCACTTCGGTAATATTATCACCCGTTAAATCTTGAATCATTCGTAGTTGAGTTGGATCGGTATGACCTAGAATATCTAATTTTAAAACGTCTTGGTCGATGGCATGATAATCAAAATGGGTTGTACGCCAAACACTGGTTGGATCTTCGGCTGGAAACTGGAAAGGTGTAAAATCATAAACATCCATGTATCCTGGAATAACAACGATTCCTCCTGGGTGTTGACCAGTTGTTCTTTTACATCCTGTACAACCTATGGCTAAACGTTCAATTTCAATGTTACGCATAATAATATTTTTATTTTCACAGTAACCTTTGACATAACCGAAGGCTGTTTTTTCAGCGACAGTACCAATCGTTCCGGCACGATAAACATTATCAACCCCGAATAGTACTTTGGTATATTCATGGGCACTGGCTTGGTTTAAATCGGAGAAGTTTAAGTCAATATCTGGTACTTTATCCGCGTTAAAACCAAGGAAAGTTTGGAACGGAATATCATGACCATCTTTATGCATTCTTGTACCACACTTAGGGCACTTCTTATCTGGAAGATCAAAACCGTCTTTGCAACTATTACCTAAAGGTTCGCCATTATCATCATTAAACTGGCTATATTGGCATTTTGGACAACGATAATGAGGAGCCAAACTGTTTACTTCAGTAATTCCCATAAGGTTGGCAACAAAAGATGATCCGACGGAACCACGTGATCCTACTAAAAAGCCTTCATCATTAGAGTGTTTAACAAGCTTTTGAGCAATTAAATAAATAACATCAAAGTTAGCACCAATAATCGCGGTCATTTTGTCTTTTGCTTTTTTTAATGCTTCTTCTTTGCTAAGTTCTGGTTCCTCTTTTAAAACAGCAAAAGAAATTTCTTCTTGAACGCTTTCTGGGCCTTTTAAAATGACATCATGAAGTCTTTTGTAGATTTCTGCTTCGTCACTAGAAGCATTTTTCTTAACTGCATCAATTAAAGGAGCTCCGTATAACTCTAGGGCAATACGTTCCTCGATATGATAAGGTAGTGGCTCTCCGTACCATTCTTTAGCTTTATTATAAACCATCTCCGTAACAATCATTTGAGAGTTTTCAATCTTAGGAGCAAAAGGAATACCACCTGTATCAATGATAACTTCTATTTCTTCTACCATATCGGCAATTTTATTGGTATTCGTAACAACAATCTCGTAAGCTAAATCTTCGCCTAAGAATTTGAAATCATCTAGCATTTCTGCTGTTGTTTTCAAATACATATTAGGTACATTAATGCCTCTTCTATTTAGTGGATGTAACTTGCCGTTGAATTTTTGATTCACAATAATTTCGCGATAGATTTTATCATCTTTCGTTAAGTTGTGAACGTCTCCAGTTGCAACCACGGGTTTACCCGCTTCTTTCGCAACTCTCACAATTCTTTTAATGTATTCTTCAGCTTCATAGACACTTTGGAATTTTCTTTCAGGACCAATTAAGTGTTCAAAGGCACTAATGGGTTGAACCTCGATATAATCATAGAAACTCATCATGTTAACGAGTTCTTCGTCTTCTTTACTTCCTGCTTTGTCAAATATTTCGCCATTAATACAGCCTGAACCAATTAACAAGCCTTCTCTTAATTTAGATATGTCTCGTCTGGGAATCTTAGGTTGTTCATTTTTATATAAATATTTCGTGTTAGCAATAGAAATAATTTTAAAGAGATTTTTAAGACCAACTCTATCTTTTGCGATTACACAAGCATGGAATGGATAACTAAATCTTACTAAAGCATCCATATCCACTTCTTCTAATAAGTGGTCGGTGGTTTCAATGTTACGATCATTTAACACCTTACACATTTTATAGAAACATAAAGCGGTCCCTTCGGCATCATAATCGGCACGGTGGTGTTTTTCTTCATCCCAAGGCACATCGAGTCTTTTGGTTAAGGTTTGTAACTTATGGTTTGGCCAATCAGGATGAAGCATACGAGCTAGGCTCATGGTATCTAAAACGGTCGCGTCAAATTCTTTAAAGCTGTATTTATTGCAAGCGGCTTTCATGAAAGAAATATCGAACTTGGCATTATGAGCCACCATTGGAAGATCTCCTGCCCACTCTAAAAATCTTCTAGTAACATTTTCTTCATTATCTTTGCCATGAAGCATTTCATCGGTAATGAATGTTAATTCGGTGATCTTTTTAGGTATCGGACGATGGGGATCAATCAGTTCATCAAAGCGATCAAGAATCTTACCATTTTGAATTTTAACGGCTCCAATTTCAATCATTTGATCGGAACCAGCATAAAAGCCTGTGGTCTCGGTATCGAAAACAACGTAAGTATCATCAAGTAAAGAAAAGGTTCTTGGATTAAAAATAAAGTCAACATCGTCGTTTACAATATTCATCTCGGCACCATAAAGAACTTTAAAACGATCTTTACCTTCTTTTCCTTTATTATAAGCTTCGATACTATGGAATAAATCCGGGAAGGCTTGAACACAGTTATGGTCGGTTATGGCAACGGCTTTTTGTCCCATTTTAGAAACGTAGGAAACAATCTTTGTAGCGTCAATCACACCGTCCATCGCACTCATCATCGTATGCATATGAAGTTCTACTCTTGGTATTTCAGCATCGTCTTTAACAACCTCATCTTGACTATCAATTTTTTCCATATTACGAACACCTAAAACAAAGTCACGAGCAAAGTTATCATATTCGACATTCCCTTGAAAACGGAACCACTTACCTACTTTTAAGGTACTCATCACCGCTTGATATTCTTTTTTATCTTTTTTAAAGATTTTCGCAAGTAAAGAGTTTGTTTTATCACTGATTTTTAAAGTAATGATATTAATATTTTCTCTTTCTAAAGTATCAATCCCAAACACATAGGCTTCTAAAATAACCCCTTTTTGTTCTCCCATAATATTATTAATGGCTGTTTTTTCACCATTGATTTCTTTACCAACAATGATATTTCCTTCAATTTTTGGTTTTTCTTCGACTACTTTGGTTTCCATTTTTTCTTTTTCAATTTCTTCTTGAATACTTTTTTTAAGTTCTTCATTTAAAGAAACGGAAAAATCAATATCGGTAATTCCAAAACGTTCTAAGTCTTCTTCCATATAATAAAACTCTCTTTTTAAATCTTCTTCTTCTGCTTTATTACTTACTTCAAAGTTTACATGATTTTCTTTAATTTCAGGAACAGTACTTAAAACACCACTTAAAGATGGTTTTTTCATTTTATAAATTTTTAAAATATTTTCTAAATAGTCTTGTAAGGTTTCTTCTTTCATATGGTTGAATTTTAAGGTTATGGTACAATTTTCTTTGCCATGGATTTTATTTTGACTTGCTAAAAGAAGCGAAGAAGCCACTTCATAAGGAAGTAAATCTTCACTTACCATGACTACATTAAATAATCTTTTAGCTTTATTTAAATAAACTTTTTCGATTTCAATTTGGTTTAATTCTTCATATTCTTTATCATAAGAAATACTATCTAAAAATCTTTTTACATCTTCTTGCATAAACACACTTCCTTTCACGTTTATAACACTTATTTTTTCTTTTGTCTACTAAAGTAGGCATAATTTGACACTACGACTGTTTTTTAATACTGTTGATATTAATTTGATAATTAGAAAGACGTCTGGCTACACGACCTTGTATAAACGAAAGATCGCCTTCTTTTAAAGTTTCTAATTCTTTCATAAGACTTGGAAAGCACACAAAACTTAAAGAACCAGTTTCATCACTGGCTGTGATAAAAGCCATATCTTCGTTTTTCTTAGTTTTAATTTTTCTTATTTTTTCTAATAAAACGACACAGATAACTTGTTTATCGTAAAAGTTTTTAATATTTTCCAGTTTACAAATATTAGAACCCATAAAAGCGCTGGCAGGATGGTTACCTAAATAAAAGCCAAAGCTTTCATATTCATCTTGTCTTTTTTCTTCAGATGTTTCTTCTAATGTTACTTTTATTTCAGGTTTTAAAATGAAATCTTCTTCTAAGTCACACGCTAAAGTGGCATAACTTAAAGCATTATCAATATTATTTAAAAGGGTTTTATGATTTAATCCAAACGCGTCAAAAACACCAGCTTTAATTAATACTTCCAAAGTTTTTTTGTTAAAACCATTTTTAATATTTCTTTTCGTAAAATCATAAAAATCTTGATATGGTTTGTCTAGACGATTAGAAACAATCGTTTCACTTGCCACTATCCCTAAGTTTCGAATGATATTAAAAGGTGTCCTTAAAGACTTTCCTTCTATTTGATAGCTTGAAGTACTCTTATTAATATCAGGAGGTAAAACTTTTATTTTATAACGTTTGGCTAAGGCTAAATATTCTTGAGTTTTAGTAGTACTATCTAAAGACATATTTAAAATACTGGTAATAAAATAAAGTGGATAATAGCATTTTAAATAAGCCATTAAATAACCCATGTAGGCATAGGCAACCGAATGCGATTTATTAAAACCATAGTTAGCAAATTTACTAATTAATTCGTAAACTTCGATTGCTAAAGCCTTGTCGTAGCCTTTGGTAGTCGCACCCATGATAAATTTTTCACGAAACATTTCTATTTTGTCTTTTTTCTTTTTACTCATGGCTCTTCTTATAGTATCTGCTTCCGCGTAAGTAAAGCCACCCATTAAACTTAAGATTTGCATAATTTGTTCTTGGTAAACAATTATTCCATAAGTTTCTTTTAAAATAGGTTCTAAATCAGGATGAGGATAAGTCACTACTTCTTTTTTTTCTTTTCTTTTAATAAATTTAGGAATATTATCCATTGGTCCTGGTCGATATAAAGCGATGGCATTAATCATATCTTGAAAAGAAGTTGGTTTTAATTGCATTAAAAAGTTTTTCATTCCTTCACTATCAAACTGAAAAACGCCTAAAGTATCCCCTTCTCTAAAGCATTTTAAAACATTATCATCTGAAAGATTGATGTTTCGTAAATTAATTTTTTGTTTTGTTTCTTCATAAATTAAATTAGTGACATTTTTGATGATATCTAAGTTAGTAATGACTAGAAAGTCCATTTTAAGTAAGCCTAGGTCTTCTAAGTAATTCATAGTAAATCCGGTCAAGCGTTCATTATTTAAGTATCTTACAGGAATCACGTTATCAAGTGGTTCTGATGAAATAACCACCCCAGCAGCATGAACCGAGATATGTTTTTTTAAGCCTTCTAAAGCTAAAGCATACTTGGTAAGTTCTTTTAAACTTTGATTTTCTAATGTTTTTTGCATAAGATCTTGATTTTGAAGATTTTCTTTAAGAGTTAATCTCGCGTCAAGTAATCTTGTAAAAGAATCAATTAAAGATGGACTAATATTTAAGGCTTTGCCAACACTTCGAATTACCAAACGACTTTTTAAAGTACCAAAGGTAATAATGTGCGATACCTTATCCATACCATAACGATTTTTAACATATGTTATGACATCTTCTCTTCTTTTTTCTTCAAAGTCAATATCAATATCAGGCATGGTAACCCGGTCAGGATTTAAAAATCTTTCAAAAAGTAAATGATATGGCATAGGATCAATATCGGTAATTCCCAAAGAGTAACTTACTAAAGAACCAACCGCACTACCACGACCAACCCCAACCATAATGTCATTTTTCTTAGCAAATAAAACATAATCATAAACAATTAAAAAATAATCATCAAAACCCATCTTAGAAATCACCGATAACTCGTAAAGAAGTCTATCTTGATATTCTTGAGTGACATTGCCATTAAGCCTTTTAAAAAGACCTTTTTGGGCTAGTTTCTTTAAATATTCACTCGAATTTTCTTCTGGTAAATATTTAGGAATATAACGTTTGTTAGTTGGAAATGAAATATTGATACTTTCTACAAACTCATTGGTTCTATCTTCAAAATTTTCTTTAATATAATATTCTATCGTATTTTTTTCATAGTTTTTGAGTTCTATCTCTTCTAAAGAACTATTTTTGGAAATAGCATCTAAAATTTGTAAAAGTTTATTTTCTTTCATAAAGAAAGCTTTAAAGTCTGGACAAAAAATAATTTGTTCTGTTTTTATAAGAGCATTATTTTTTTGATTAAATGTCGTATAGCCAACATATAAATGAGAAATATTTTCTTTTAAAGTTTCATAATTATCTAAATATTCAAAAGGTAAAATCACATTGCATAAAGAAGAATGTTTATAAATATCTTCAAGGGTTAACTCTCCCTTTTCGTATAAAGTATTAATTTTTAAAAGGTCTTGATAACCTTCATAATTTCTAGGGTAAATGTAAAGTCTTATCTTATCAAGAATCACATCCAGTCCAATTAAAGGCTTGATATTTTCTTTTTGCATCGCATTATAAAATTCCATAACGCCTGATAAGTTTGCATCACAAATACCACAAGCTTTCACTTGATATTTTGTTAAAAAAGTAAGTAATTTTGAAATGGTAATAGTACTTTGAAGTAACGTATAATCTGTTGTTATTTTGATAGGTATCATAACACTCACCTTCTTTCTTTTGTAGTATATCATGGATACCTTTCGGTGTAAATACGAGTAATGAACATAAAAAAAGTTGGTATTAAGTACCAATTTTTTTAATTAACTAAAATAACATGATTGAATTTTTTTCCTACCAAAATTCCATACATCCGGACGACTTTTTTCTAAAAAGGCATTGATCTTTTTTTCTAATCTTGAACAATAGAAAAGTTCAAAAGCCATAATAATATTATTCATATTACCTTCCATGTTAGAAAAAGTATAAGGAACCTCTGTTGTCATGGCATCGTATCCTACTAAATCACACGCTAATTCAAAAAAAGATAATTTAGAACTTTGAAGTTCTTTTAATGTTTTTTCCTTTTCTTCTAAACTCATACTTTCTTGTTCTAATTTTTTTTCATAATTATTAAGCTTACCATAGTTAGATAAGTAATACGCCATATTATAAGCTGTGACATAATCTTCGGCGGCAGCTGCTAGTAACAAGGTTGAAGAATCTAAAGCTTTTTCTTTTCCAAATGGGAAATATTGTAACATAAGAGGTGTGGTATTAATAGCCTGTTCTCTTAGTTTTTTAATAACGTTAAGTTTCACACGATTAATATATAAAGTATGCTTTTTAGAATTTCTTTCAATACTGTCTACTGCTGGCAACTGTTTCATCTTTTGTAAAGTTAGAACTTGTTCATATTCTATGGCTGCTTTTTCTCTGTCTAAAATTTCTAAAATGACAAATAATTCCATTTTTTCACCTCTTTTTTGTTTAATCTTCTTTTTTAATAGTTCTTTTTCGAGACGGAATATCTTCTTCCTCATTTAAAACTTCTTGTAAGTTAATGTTTATTCTATTAGTTAAATTATTTTCATATTCATTGACAAAAATATTTAAAATACTCGTCATATTATCCTTGTAATTTCCAAACACATAAGGAAGACTAGCTGGTGTAAATTCACCGTTAGTTAAGTCTTTTATCTTACTTTCAAACATCGTTTTTATTCTTTCCATTTCTGCATGTTTTTTAAGAAGTTCTTTTTTAGAAGCTAAGATTCGTTTAATCATATCTTCCATAGCCTTTAAGGAAAGGAAAATATCTTTTCTTTGCATTTCTAAAGATAATGAAATATTTTCTTTAGAAAGCGCGTGATTGATTCCTAAAATTTGTCTAGGATAAGTTTCATACCAAGCCCAGATAGCTTCCCCAATTTTTTCTCTTATTATGATGCTATCTTGTCTTTGTAACGTATCCAAATCATTTCTATCAAACTTAAATTTATGTAAACTCAAAAAAGAAATGATATCGTCTAAATCGTTTATATGAGTAAGGCCTTCTAGTTTTTCTAAAGTAAATTCTTCTTCATATTCTTCTCTAGCAATTTCAAATTCACCTTTATATTTTTTTATAATACTTAGTAATTCATCAGGGGCTTTTAGCATTCCTGTTTTCACATTATAAAAATAGCTTTGTTTCGTTAATGATTGTTTTAAAGCCTGGGGTAATTGTTCATTAAGCTCTAAAGGAACCACATTATTTTCTTGATTTTTACAAGCATCACCATACGCGGTTAATAAATTAGCCAAAGTCTTGGCTTTATCAGGGTCTTCAACAACCTCAATAAAACTTTTTTTAACTTGACTAGGAGCATTTAAAATGTCTTTATGGGCAATCTTAACCGTGATAGGTGTTTTTGAAATATAATTTTTATCCACATAAAGAGATTGCATTTTTCTTACCACATCTAATTTTTTCTCAATAACCTTAAGATGGTAAGTACTTTTCACTACTTTTTGACTATTTTTTAATAATGAATTTTGAAGCATCTCTTGAATAAGACTTGCTTCTAACTGTTCTAATTTTACTTTTTCTTCATTTAATAATGTCATTGTTATATCTTTTATCATGTCTATCATCCAATCTAAATTACCTTTTTGAAACGTATTATGATTTTAACATATTTTAGACAGAAAGCAAGTATTTAAAGGTCTTAAGTACAAGTATAATTCTAATTTTTCTCTCTTTTTAAAATATTTTCTTTTCTATTTTGTATCATTTGGGTTATTTTAATCTTTAAAGATCGTTCATAAACAAAGGAAAAAGCATTTAAAATCATTTGATAATTTTCATCAAAAGAAGGTTTTGTCAACAAATTTACAGGTTTCTTATGGTCTGTTCCTAATAAGTCACACATTTCTTCAAAATATTCTTGTAAGATTTTCTGAAGACTATCTAATATCTTTATAAAATCATAGCTAGTCATTAAAGATCTTTTTTCTGTTGTTTCTTTTATATACTCTTCTGCATCATAATATGCTGTTAATAAAAAACACATAGACATCATTGTTTGATAATCTTTGGCACTTTCACTAAGCATTAAAATAAAAGGGTCTATTTCTTTTTCGCTTTGATAATTAAAATTTCCTGTTACAGAAATATTAGCTTGTACTTTTTCGATAATTTCTATTTTGTTAGAAAGTATTTTTATTTCATATCTTTTAGTTTTTAATTTTTCTCCTTTTACTTTTGAAAGTTCTTCTGTTATTAAAGTTAATTTTTGCTGTAAAACGATTCTTTCCCGATTTAGAAATTCATAAGCATTAGACTTTTCCATATAAATTCTCCCATCAAAATCTATATTAGCACATTTCAGATTGTTAGAGATATTTATTCATAAAAAAATTCAACCTATTTTTTAGATTGAATCAAAGTAATAGCGACTAAAACGATGACAACACCGATTAAGCCAATAATAATATAATTAACACTTTGAGGATTATTAACAGCATCATTTACCACCGCACCTGTTAAAAAGTAATCAGAACAATGTTCTATTTCAAAAGTCACTTTACCATTTTTAACTTCGACGTTTTTAGTAATATATTCAATGGTATCATTATCTGGATTGTAATAATAAAGATAAAGTTCTTCCCCATTTTTAAATTCATTTTGAACATTTAAAGTAACCATCGTTTTTAAAGGAAGTGTTCCATGATAATCAAAAGAAACAATTAATTTTTTTTGTTCTACTTTATCTTCAATTCTGGAAGCTCCTTCACTCGTTTTATTTAAAGATAATCTTAAATCTTCATCAATATATAAACTATCTTCCACTGATACTTTTTTGGTCTTATCTTTGATAAATTGCCAACTATACTCTAAACCTCGTTCATAGTCTTTAATTTCATATGTATAATAATCATTGGATTCCGTCTTTGTTATAGAAACGTTTTTTTCTAAAGCATTTACCTCTTTAAACGAAAAAAGAGAAATAGATACTAAAAATATTCCTATTCCTAAAAGACAAAATAGAATGTTTTTTCCCCTTTTTTTCATGTATCTATCCTCTTTCTTTTATTTGTTTACAAATAGTCCAATTAAAGGAATTAAATTGTAAGTGAATTTAATTAGCATAACTAATACAATATTACGATCATTTTTAACATAAATGGTTCCTAAAAGGATAGCTAAAAAGACATAAGGAAGTACTTGAAAAATACTAGTGGGTGCCCCAACAAAAACAAAATGCATACCCGTATAAATAATAGTACTTACGATTACAAATAAAATATTGTTAGTTAACACTTTATTTAAAGATTCTCTAAATAAGATTTCTTCCGCTACGACCCCAAAAATCATCATTTTAAAAATGGTATAAATCATCGATTGGTCCGCTAATACTTGGATAGAAGCAGTATTATCATCCATTAAAACATTAGAGTTAAATACTTGGGCTAATAAAGCAGTAAAAGCATTTAAAGCGATCATCGTAACAACACCTAATAAAACAATCTTTATCATTTTTCCTTTTTTATATTTTGATTTTAATTCTTTTAAATCTTGTTTTAACTCTCCCTTATAGCAAAATACAGCAATAAAAATAAATAAGATATCCAAAACAGCCATGATCACTTGACCATTAATCATTGGCAATAAAGATATAATTGCTGATGCAAAATAAGTATACAAAAAATAAAGCAAATAAAGCGACACTGTTTTTAATAACGTTTCACTTTTAAGCATAACTCTCACCTTCTTATGCTATGATTGTATCATTTTTTCTTCCATTTTAAAATAATTACTCTTTATTTTGACAATATTTGACAAAAAAAGAAATGAACTTTTTAAAAGCTCATTTCCTATTATTTTCTAGAAGAAAATTTTCCAAATCCATGACCACATAATATTGTCACACCCTTTCCTATTACACTCAAAGTGTAACACACTTTATGTAAAAAAACAAGTTGACAAATATTTTACATAAAGAAAAAAGTGTTTACTTAACTTCGTAAACACTAACTTTTTTCTTATCTCTTCCTAATCTTTCAAAACGAACAATACCATCTACTTTAGCAAATAATGTGTGGTCTTTACCCATTCCAACGTTTGTTCCTGGATAAATTTTTGTTCCTCTTTGACGATAAAGAATGTTTCCAGCAGTAACCATTTGTCCATCGCTTCTTTTAGCACCTAATCTACGTCCAGCAGAATCTCTACCGTTATCTGTAGAACCTTGGGCTTTAACGTGAGCAAATAATTGAAGATTTAAAACCATTTTTTTCATCAGTTATCCCTCTTTCTAATTGCAATATTTTTGGGATAGGACTCCTCAAGTTCATAAAGTAATTCTACCATATTTTCTAGTAGTTTCGAAGTGACCTCATCCTCACTTAAAACTGTTAAAACAACATCTTTTTCTTGAGATAAATTAATTGCTTGATCATTAAATTTCAAAATAGCATTAACGGTTGTCGTAAGTATTGTTGAAACCCCAGCACAAACAATATCTTTACCATAATCATCATACATGGCATGACCATGAAAAATAATTTGTTTTAAAGTTTTTCCTTCATTTTTTAAAGTAATTGTAATCATTATTTAACAATTTTCTTAATCGTAACTTTAGTATAAGGTTGTCTATGACCTTGAGTTTTACGATATTTTTTCTTAGGACGATATTTGAAGACAATAATCTTCTTTTGACGACCATGTTTTTCAACAGTACCAACTACTTTAGCACCTTTAACAGTAGGATTTCCAGATTTTCCATCAACGAATAAAACGTCTGTAAATTCTACTTCAGTACCAACTTCGTTAGGTAATTTTTCAACATAGATTGTATCTCCTTCAGAAACATAATATTGTTTACCACCTGTAACAAATATAGCTTTCATTTTTTACCTCCTTTATTAATTAAGACACGCCGAAGTAAGGTAACCAAATGGTCTTTATAACCCAGTTCGTGCGGTTTTATAAAAGCTAATGGCTTTCAAAAACATATATATTCTATCAAATTCTCATAATACTGTCAAATTAAATATGCGATAAATACGTTCAGAACGGTAATATTCAAAAATATTTATGAAATCAATCCTTGGAAGATAAATTTCTTGTTCTTACATAAGTATCATCTTCTAAAGTATTTTCAAATCTCATGATTTCATTAATTAATTCAATTTCATTTTTAGAATATAAAATATATTCTAACTCCGTATCAAATTGTTCTTTGAATTGTTTGAAATAAGAACTTATGCTATCCCCATGAAAATAAGTCTTGTAAAAACGATTATAAATATTATTATAAATTTCAATATCTTCTTTAGTAATCTTTTCTTTTCGCGATAATTTTTCCAGATAAAAAGGCATAAAAACTTTGTAAGCATAAAAATCATCTATCGATGACGAATAAATGTCAGATTCTCTTGCAAAGCTTACACACACAGCAAAACGGTAAACATCTAATTTTGGAAAACTATCTTCTAATTTTTTAAAATACTCTTCATAAGTTTCATCGTCTTTTAATACAATAGCTTCTTTATCTAAAAGAGCTAATAACTGTAAAACTAAAGAAGGACCATAACAAAGTGGATTTTCATCATCTATGGTATCGTCTTTTAAAGCTGCTATAATTTTATTTTTACCTTGTTTTTTTATCTTTTCTTCAATTTTCTCATAAGGATCTTTAGTATTTGGAATAATAACATGATAATTGTTTAAATAATCATCACTTACTGCAAACTCGTATTCTCCTGTCATTTTACTTTGAAAATCCCAAACTACATTATAAGTAATCACGTTGCCATACTCATTTTCACGTAAAGAAGAATACGGCGATAAAATTTCTTTTTCAATACCACTAAAAGAACAAGCCTTGTATAAACTTTCACTATCTTCAAAATAAGGAGAAAGAAATTCGCTAGAAGAAGCCGTATTTTTATCAACACAAAGAAAAGTTTTCCAAGAAGAAACTTTGGCTAAAGCCCCTTCTCCATACTTTACTTCTAAATAGTTTTTATATTGCCATGGATCTATTAATATATTTAAGGCAAATCGAATATCATCATATCCTTTGTAATCCATTAAGCTTTGAATAAGACATATATATACTTTTGCATCTTCATCATTATCCTTAAGATAGTTTAAAGTATTGGTATAAAGTTGTTCCACATCATAGTTCATTTTATTAGAAGTATAAAGTTCTAAGTTCTGAGAGATTTTATAAGCTTCTTTAGAAGAAGCATAATGCTCTAAATCTTCTTCTAAACAAGATCTGTAACCTAGAGGGCCATTTTTCATTAAGCTATAGTAATCTCTTTTACTAGCATAATAAAACCTACGAACATTTTTTAGAGCTTCCGCATTTTCATTCGATAAAAAACTTCCTAGTGACATAGCTGTTATAAGAGCCACCGCTTTTTTTAAATTTTTATTGTATTTCATATTCATCTCTTTTCTTGTTTTTAAAATAATTTTAATTTGTAGCTTAATGTATTATTAATTAATGAAATAAGATTTTCTTCATTTTTAGCTCGCAAAATATTTTTTAACTCCTTATCAAATCGTTCTTTTAAAGGATTTAAATAGCAAGATACGACTTCCTCAAATCCATCAGAGATTTGCCATAAAGATTCTCTATAAAAAATCATATAAATTTCTGTATAATTCATAATATCATCTTCTGTAATCGTTTCTTTTTGAGCTAACATTTCTAAATAAAGAGGCATAAATGTTTTATAAATATTGTAATCATATTTACCTTCCATATCTACTAAAAGACTATTAAAACGGTAAATATCAAGCGTTGGAAATCTTCTTTCTAACCTTTCAAAATATTCTTCGTAAGTTTCATTTGCTTTAAACGTTACCGCCTCACTATCTATCATGCTTAATAAATCTAGTGTTAAAGTATCGTAATCACGGTAACCAGTAATTTTCTCTTTGGTATGAAAAGTCCCATCAAAGACTTGTCTTTGTTGAAGCAGAGATATAATTTCATTTTTACCGGCTTCTTTTATCTTTTTTTCTACTAGTTCATAAGGAGTTTTGGTATTTGGAACCGTATATGTTTTACCACTAAAATATTTATCATAAACACTTATATAATATTTATTTTGTTTTCTATCATCTAAGTAGCAATTATATTCATAATGGATATCTTCTGTTTCATTTAAAGAAGTACTATATTTTTCATAAGAATATGGTTTCAAAAGTATTTTTTCAATGTCATTAGCAGGATAAATATCAGGAAGATCAAGATCACTAGCCAAAATATCAAATGATCTGTGATGCGTATTAATAGAATTAACCCAAATTAGTAATTTTACAAAGAAGCCGTCGCCATATTTTTCAGTTAATTCTGAAGATAATTTTTCAGGTTCTAATAAAGCACGTTTTACGATATCATCTTCCTCAATGAAATTTTGAATAATATATAAAGATAAAGTGGCAGTTTCTCTTTTGGATCCATAGCCTAAATAATTTATGGCCATTTCATATACATCCTTATTTTTCATTTTACCTTGAGAATAATACCGAGCATTTTTTAAAATGGTACATATCTCTTCTGTCGTTAGATTCTCAATATTATCTTGCCAAAAGCTCTTTAGTTCATATTGGAATTCTTCAGGAACATATTCCATAACGGTTGAAATCAATTTAGCAGAATCATTATTTTTTACTTCTTCTTTAATTTTTTGCTTTTTAGCAATGCTTAATCCTCTTTTAGGCATGGGAGATGTTACTATCAATGAATATATTCCTAAAGTAATCATAACTTTCTTAAGGCATTTCAACATTTCTTTTTTATATTTTTTCTTTTGCTTTTCTAACTCTTCCTCTTTTTTTATCATAACTCTTATTCTCCTTTCTTCCTTTATATTGATTCTTAATTTAATCTGTCAAAGTAAAAGTTCAGCTTCTTGAACTGAACTTTTTTTATTTTTTCTTCTTTTTTCCTAAATTTTTTGCTCGATAATGCTTACGACATAAGGAAGTATAAGATTCATTACCGCCTAAAAGAATTTGACTTCCTTCATCAACCATTTGGCCATCAATCACTCTGGCATTCATAATAGCTTTTTTACCACACCAACAGATGGTAGGAATTTCTTCAATGACATTAGCAAGTTCTAATAGTCTTTTACTACCTTCAAATAAATGACTTTGAAAATCTGTTTTAAGACCATAACAAATAACCGGTATATTGTAATCATCTACAATTGTAGCTAAAGCTTCAACTTGCCCTTCTGTTAAAAATTGAGCTTCATCTACCAAGATACAAGCATATTTATAAGGATTTGTAAAAAAGTCATCAAGAAAACTTTCTACATAAAGACATTCTGCTTCTAAACCTGCCCGAGATTTAATGGTCATTTGGCCGTCTCTTTTTTCACAACTCGGTTTTAAAAGAACAACTTCTTGTCCTCTTTCTATATAATTGTAACGAACCATAAGCATATTAGCAGTTTTACTAGCGCCCATGGCTCCATAACGAAAGTAAAGCTTCGCCATTACATATCTACTCTTTCATGAATATAAGCTTTTAAATCGTTTAAATCCATGGTGATTTGTTCCATGGTATCTCTGTCTCTCACAGTAACCGTGTTATTATTTAACGTTTCGTCATCTACAGTTACACATAAAGGAGTTCCAACGGCATCACTTCTACGATATCTTTTACCAATAGAACCCGCTTCATCATAAGTACACATAAAATCTTTAGCTAAATCGCCATAGATTTCCATCGCTTTTTCACTATGATGTTTTTTAATTAAAGGTAAAATAGTTACTTTTAAAGGAGCTAATGCTGGATTAATTTTTAAAACTAAACGGGTTTCATTTTCTAGAACTTCTTCTTTATACGCATCCGAAAGTAAAGCAAGAACTAAACGATCTAAACCAACAGATGGTTCAATAACATATGGTAAATATTTTTCATTAGTAACTGGATCTAAATATCTTAAATCTTGTTTAGAATGTTCTTGATGAACACTTAAATCATAATCTGTACGATCAGCAATTCCCCAAAGTTCACCCCAACCCATTGGGTATTTATATTCAATATCCGTGGTTGCTTTACTATAGAAAGATAATTCTTCCTTTTCATGATCACGGTATCTTAAGTTATCTTTGTTAATTCCTAAATCTTTTAAAAATTCTAAGCAAAAACTTTTGTAATAACCAAACCACTCTAAATCCGTACCTGGTTTACAGAAGAATTCTAATTCCATTTGTTCAAATTCACGCGTTCTAAAAGTAAAGTTTCCAGGTGTTATTTCATTACGGAAGCTCTTACCTGTTTGACCAATACCAAAAGGAACTTTCGCACGCATACTTCTTTGAACGTTTAAGAAGTTAACAAATATTCCTTGCGCAGTTTCTCCTCTTAAATAAACTTTACTTTTTGTATCTTCTGTAACACCTTGATGAGTTTCAAATAAAAGATTGAATTGTCTAATTGGAGTAAAATCACAAGCTCCACAATTAGGGCAAATAATATGTTTGTCTTTAATATAATTTTCTAGTTTTTCTGCATCCCAACCATCACCTGTTTCAGCTCCGTCTGTAAACTCTTCAATAAGTTTATCGGCTCTATGACGAGTTTTACATCTTTTACAATCAATTAATGGATCAGCAAAAGAAGCTACATGGCCACTTGCTACCCAAACTTCTGGATTCATTAAAATAGCAGAATCTAGTCCATAGTTGTAAGGATTTTCTTGAATAAATTTTTTCCACCACATCTTACGAACATTATTTTTAAGTTCTACTCCTAAAGAACCATAATCCCAAGTATTAGATAAACCTCCATAAATTTCACTTCCTTGGAAAATATAACCGTATTGTTTACAATAATTCACTAACATTTCCATTGTTACATTCATTTTTCTCATCCTCTCTTTTTTAAAAAGAAAAAAACTTCTTCAAATAATGTAAGGACGAGTTAAAACCCGCGGTTCCACCTTACTTATTCAAAGAAGAATCCCTTTTATTTATATAGCTCCAGTTTTCCACACCTTCATCGCTTGTATGAATTCATTATATAATAGTAACTATTAAAAATTCAAGTTTTTTTAACCAATTACATATGGATTTTCAGGAGTACCTTCGCCATCTATAAAACGCAAGTATCCTTTTAGATAAATAGAAGGTTTAACATTAATAGAATTTGATGATATTGCATGGAATTCAACAAAACTCCCTCTAATGTAATATGTAACACCAGTAGTTGCTGAATTATTGTTTATTGTCCAGTAATTACCATGCGATAGCCAATTATTCTGATAACAATCTGATGGCAGTCTAAACATTTTTTCACTAAAACAACTGTCTCTATTAACATCTTCACTTCCACTCGTTGCAAATCCATAATCACTGACATATATTAAGCCAACCTTACCTTGCCATGTTGTTGGAATATTACCAGAAACGTCCCTACCACGTTCATCAGAATAAAATTCTTTTAAATAATAGTGATTACTGCCTGACGTTGATGAATATCCATTATCACTATATGTTCCACCTAAATTCCATGTTATGGTATCTATTTTATTTTTGGCTTCTTCTGTTAATCCTATATTAGTAAAATCACAAGTTTTAGTGTATCTACTATTCTTGTAAGAACATCTTTCATTTGTACGTTTAAAATATGCCCCATTATTCAAAATATCATTTAAAATGCTATTAGACCAATCATTTGAATAGTTAAAAATCAACTCACCTATTGACTCTTCTCTTACAAGCTTTAATCTTTGTCCTTCTGGAGTTTTTAATATGCCAATAATTCTCCAAGCGGCAGTTTCTCCATTAAATGTAACATAATTACATGGATTTGCTCCGACATATCTTAAATTGTTATCTGATGTTCTATCATAAGCCATAGTATAAGTACAAGTTTCACTTGTTTTATCTGGTACTGTATATACCTCGTTGGAATATTTATTTGCATCTTTAGCTAAATTAGCTACGGTTTCAATAGCTGTATAAATACATTTTGTTAGTTTACCAGTTAAAGTAGCTTGAAACTTCTTATTCATATCAACTGATTGATCTGTATCTGTATTTTTATAAGTTACTGTTAAAGTATATGTTTTTGTTGTATTTGCTGGTATCGTGAGTCCTTCTATCAAATTTATATTATTTTCACTTGGAAATTCTTTTTCTTCTAACAATATTGTTCCATTTTCATCTTTTAACGAAACAACAATATCACTTTTATTAACAAATTCATTAACTACATTTATCCAATCAAGCCCAAAACAAAGAGAAACATCATTAGGATTTTGAACCGTAAATGTAGATGATACAGATTCACCTGGAATAATATTAGAACTTGTTATCTTTGTTTCATCTGAAATAATAATATCTTTAACCGTATCTGAACCAATAGTTGTATTACCGGATGTTCCATTATTAAAATCATTATTAACCTTAATAGAAAAATAAGCATACGATACGGAATACATTAAACAAAATAGAATTAATATAGCACTTGCTATAACAATATATGTTTTTTTCATTTTTTACACTCCTAATTGATATGGATTTTCTTTGGTTCCTTCGCCTTGCAATATGGTTACATCTGTTTTTAAATAAACAACTGGATAAACATAATTAGAATAGAAAGCAAGAGATGATGAATTATTTCCGTACGGAGAAATTTCAAATATGTGATCTCCAGTTTTGGCATATTCCATTGCAAAATATTGTGAAATTGGTGTTAATGTATGAACACCCTGATCGCCATCTTTATAATCAGGATCATAGCCCAGATAGAACCAATTAGCATTCTTACAAGAAGCTTCTTTTGAATTATTCCAATTATTTGACGAATTGATACATTCACTTCTAGACATCTCATCTGTGTTAGAAGCTGAATATGCGTAATCGCTTGGATACATCAAACCTATTTTTCCAATCCACTCTGTTGTTCTTGGAACATTATCGTTACAATATGTACCAGAAGAACAAATTTTACTAGAGTTTTGACTACGTTCAAAATTATAAAATGACTTGGCGCTTAATCCATAGCTATCATACCAGTAAGCAGTTGTTCCATTACTTCCTAAATTCCAAAGGGCATTTCCAATTAAATTACTTAAGTTACTTTTTAAACCTGTTTCATTGAAATCACATTCTACTTGGACAGTACGCTTGTAACATTTGCCAGAACCACGGTTATAATATAATGAACCGCCTACTTCTTCGTCGTCATAGCCAGGATTTAATAATTTCATTAAATCGGATTGACTCCATTCGTTCACTCCATTTCCATTATTCACAGAAGCTTCGGAATAATCCCATGAATAGTTTCCTATAGACTCTGCTCTAATTAATTTTAATCGTGTTTCTTTATTTCCTAATCCATCATCTATATTGTTCATACTTCCTATAATGCGCCAGTACTCGCCATCTACTTTAACATAGTTACATGGATTTGCTCCAACATAACGAATATTGTTATCTACTGTATTGTCATAAGCTAATGTATACGTACATGTATCACTTGTTTTATCTGGAACAGTATAAACTTCATCTGAATCAGGATCTGCTCCTGCCACTAAATCTTTAACTAACTCAGTTCCAAGTGTTGCATGATAACTAGTCGTAACTGTTATTTTACTTTCAAAGTTTTTATTCATTGTGTCATTTGGAGCGTCATAAGAAAGCCATACATTTAAATTGAATGTTTTTGTTTCATTAGCATTTAAGATACCTGTTTCTAACATTCTGGAATCTGTTGCGTTATCTAATGTTTTTGTAACAGCCTCGTTATTACCTAAAACACTTATTTCATCATTTAGTTTTACTTTAACATAATTAATATCTAAAGTAGATTCGGCAAGTGTTTCTAAATTAATTTGATAATTGGCTTTATCATTACATTCATTTTTTAATGAAAAAGTATAAGGTGTTAATTTTGAACCTTCTTCATCATCCATGGGATATGTTTTTTGAAGATTAATAGCGTCACCTTCTGTAAAAGTAACATTTAAACATTTAGTACTAACAATATTTTTACTATCTTGATTTAAATTTAAAATCCAATAGGCATAAGAAATACCAATGGCTACACTTAAAACAAGTAGAATAATAATGGCGATCATAATTGCTTTCTTTTTCATAAATAAACTCTCCTAACCTTATTATGTTTTCTCTATTATTTATTACTTTTAAAGTTTAACATATTATCGCACATTTTAGCAACTAAAATAGAATAATAAAAATCAAGGAAGTGAGTAAATTTAATTTTTACTTCTCCTTGATTTTTTATTCTATGTCTTAAACAAAATTATCTCGTATTTTTTCTACAATCTTCAAAATCATCAATAATCTCTTGGTCATCATTTCTTGGAAGACGTGCCTCTTGTAAATTGTCTTTTAATTGTTGTAATTTATCTTTTTCTGTTAAAGCACAATCATCAAAATTATATTCATCTGTGACAGTAATAGATTTCTTTTCTAATTCTGATTCTTTTATTTCACTTATTGTAATTCCTTCTAAAGTTTTCATTTTCTTTTCTCCAATATTTTTATTTATCATTTAATAACCAATCAATAACATTGATTTTTGTTATTCCATCATAATCAGCTTCTAAATCCATATCTAATGTTATCAAATATTTAGGATAATGATCTCCCGTTTTTTGTAATGATCTTAACTCTCTTTCTAAGACTTTTTCATCTCGAACAGATAGTGCCACTTGATAGTATTTTAGACCATTTCTATTTTCAGCAACAAAATCTACTTCTAGCTCACCTACTTTTCCAACATATACTTTATAACCTCTTCTTAATAATTCTAAATACACTATATTTTCTAAAATATGGCCCATATCACTATCAGCTTTTTTGCCTAATAAATAGCTTCTTAGTCCAGGATCTGCTACATAATACTTATAATCTCTGGCAAGTAAATTCTTACCTTTCACATCGAACCTTTCTGCTTTATATATTAAGAAACTATCAATAAAAGCAGTTATGTAATTTTCTACGGTATGATTGCTAGTAATCATTCCCTTACTTGTTAAAGTATCGCTTATTTTTTTTGTTGATATTGGACTTCCAATACTATCAAATATAAACTTTAAAACACTTTCTAAAATCATTCTATCTGTTATATTATTTCTAGTAATAATATCTTTATAAACAATTGTAGTGAATATTCCCTCTAAATAAGTATCTAAATCATTTGGATTGTCTTGAAGAATTGGAATATTTCCAGGCATTCCTCCATTTTTCATATAATCTAAAAAATATTCATAACGGCTTTTTTCTTTATTCTCGAAGGCACTTAAATATTCTTTAAATGATAATGGTAACATTTTTATCTCAATATATCTTCCAGATAATAATGTAGCTAACTCTCCCGATAACAAATAAGCATTAGAACCGGTTATATATACATCTACATTCTTCTTTATATATAAACTATCTACAGCCTTTTGAAACATAGGTACATTTTGAACTTCGTCCAAAAAAACATAATATTGCTTTTTTGAATCTAATTGCTTATTTATGAAATCATATAATTCTTTGTAGTTTTCAAAATTATAATCCGCATCTTCTAGATTTATTTTTATTATTTGTTCTTCTTTTACTCCGCTTTCTTGTAAATAGTTTATAAACAATTCAAACAAAGTAGACTTTCCACATCTTCTGATACCAGTTACAACTTTTATTAAATCTTTATCTTTGAATCTTTTTAATTGTTCAAGATATTCTGTTCTATTTATCATACATTTCACCTCTAAACTAAGTATACATTAAAACCACCACAAAATCAAGTTTTGGAAATATTTTTCCAAAACTTATAGAAAATAACAACTTTTGGAACAGTATAAATTTAACTTTGCATAAAAAAACTTGCTTCTAGATTAAGAAACAAGTTTTTTAATAATTTATTTAATACAATCTGTATAATAGATAATTTCTTTATTTAATGATTTAGCAAATTCAATTTCATTTTTGGTACTAACACCTATATAATTATTGACATTTACCACTAAAATAGCGTCTGATATTTTAATTTTTTCTTTATGCATTTGAGAAAGTATTGATAATTCTTCTTCCGTAAAATCATCTTTGTTAGATCTTCTAGGATTATAGATGGGTAATAAGATACAATTACCTTCTAATTCTTTTTTCTCGGCTATTTCTAACATTTCATTAATAAATTTTAAACTTCCACATATTGTTATTATTTTCATTTTGTTCTCCATTTTGCATTTTTAAGCTAAAGGAATTAAGCTTCTAAAATGATTTCTAATGTCATATTAGTAACGTCAATCACGGTGTTAACAGGAATATTGGTTTGTTTTACTTTGCCATAACCATTTAAAGTATAAGGTAAGTTTATGAGTTCACAAAATCTTATAATTTCATTCGTACTCCATCCTGTTACATCTGGCATAGTATAAGTTTTATCATTCGTAAGTAAAAACACTTTAGAACCTGTAATTGTTTTGGTATTCGCCAAAGGATATTGATTAATAATATATTTACCATTTCCTAAAGTAATAGGATTTAAGCCTAATTTTTTGATCTCTTCTTGAACCACACTGGTTTCTTTACTTAAGTACTGAGTAACAGTCACAATTTTTTGATGATCCACATCATTTTGCTCATTAGTAACACTTAAAATGTTGGCAATATCTTTAACAGCATTAGCAATAGTACTTGTAATTTTAGTAGAAGAAGCTGTTGATTTTTTAGCTACAAAATAAACAACATACTCTGGATCTTCATAAGGAAATAAACCTAAGAAAGATTTAATATAATCATAGGTACCAGTTTGATAGCCACCTGTTGATGACGCTATCTGGGCAGTTCCTGTTTTACCAATTAAGGTAACATTAGAAGGAGCATAGCCTTTATTATAATCAAAACCATTATAAACAACATTATACATAAGTTGTTTCATTTTATTAATAGACTCGGTACTTGCTACTTTACCTACTTCAGTTCTTTTAGCTTCATAAACGGTATTTTTATTTTCATCGACAATTTTATCGACAATATAAGGCTTTACCATGACCCCATCATTAGCAAAGATAGTCATAGCTTGAAGAAGTTGAATAGGTGTTACTAGAATACCTTGGCCAAAAGAGGCGTTCGCAAGTTCAGATTCATAAGTAAAATCGATTAAGCCTTCAGATTCAGCTGGAAGTGTAATACCTGTTTTATGGCCAAAACCTAACGTATCATAAAAATCACTTAATTTAGCCGCCCCTAGTTTAAGACCTAAGTTAGTCGCGGCGACATTAGATGAATACGCAAAACCAGTGTCATAAGTAATGTCTCCCCATCCAACGGTGTTAAAGTCTTTAATCTTAGTTTTACCATCACTTAAGGTGATAGAACCCGATCTAAATTTATCATCGCCATTATATAAACCATTTTCTAAGGAAGCTAACCAAGAAAATATTTTCATAGTACTACCTGGCTCGTAAGCATAACCCACTAAAGGACTCATGTAATTGTTTAACCCTTCTAAGGTATTTGGGTTAAAGTTTGGATTAGAAGCACTTCCGACAATGGCACCTGTTTTGGCATTCATCACGGTGAAACTTGCCCAATCTAAAGTCGTATCTTTTGAAAAACTAGCAATGGCATTTTCTAAAATATTTTGAACATCACTATTTAAAGTTAAATAAACATCGTTTCCACTTTTGGCCTCAATTCCTTGAGCTTCACTAGTAGGCATTTTATAGCCATACGCATCTTTTTCATATTCAATATAACCATTGGTACCTTTTAACTCATCATTAAAGTAACTTTCTATGCCCATTTCCCCGGTAATTTCACCATCGTCATTACTTCTCGCATAGCCAAGAATGTAAGATGCCCAAGAGGAATTGATATATTGTCTTCTTTTAGCTAAAGTTTCAAAAATAATACCTGGCAAGTTTTCTTTTAATAAAACTTGTCTTTCATCTTCACTAATCTTACCCCAGCCACCTAATTCTACTTGATACAAATTTTGACTAAAGTAGCTTACTAAATCACTTTGACATTTTGTTTTATTTTCATCGGTAGACGCAACCACATTGCAAATCTTAGTAGCGGTTTGTTCTTTATCTACCACATGCATAGGATTTTCCATATCGGTCGTTCTAGACGGAGATAAAATGGCAATGATTTTATAAGAGTTTGTGTTTTTAGCTAGGGGTTTTCCATCCACATCATAAATAATACCCCGACTTGCGTATAAAGTTTCTTTGGCAGTATTACGATTACTTGCAAACTCGGTTAAGTTAATACCATCTACTTTAGGACTTAAAACAACATAAGAAAGTTTAAGAATGATAATAAGAAAAAAAAGGCTCACAACTAGTATCGTAACCTTTACATTTAAATTGGTTTTTCGTTTATACTTGCCACCTTTTTTCACAAGATACCCCTCCTATTCATCAATATTCTTGATGTTATTGTTATTATAAGTCATGCCCTTTTCTTGGGCTACCTCTTGTATTTTATCTAAGCTAGCTAATTCATCGACTTGCATACTTAATGATTCATTAATACCTTCTTGTTCGCTGATTTGATTTTTTAATTTTTCTAATTCAATATTAGATTCTGATAAAATAGCTTTTGTAAAAACAGTAGAAATAGGAAACATCAAAACCGTTAAAAGAAGTAAAATCGTCATTATTTTTTCACCTTTTAATAATCTTATTGTTTTCTTTTTTTGTTTACTCATAATTTATCCTTTCTGCTACCCTTAACTTAGCACTTTTACTACGAGTATTTTCTTCTAGTTCTTTTTTACTTGGTAAAATAGGTTTCTTAGTAATTACTTTTATCTTAGGAAGATATTCTTTAGGAATGTTAGGTAATCCTTTTACCATATCATCTACTTCACTATATTTTTTAAAAGTTTGTTTGGTTATGCGATCTTCTAAAGAATGAAAAGTAACGACAACTAATCTTCCTTTATCGTTTAATAAATCAATGGCATCCGGTAAAACTTGTTCTAATCCTGTTAATTCTTCATTCACTTCAATACGAATGGCTTGGAAAATATTACGTTCAGGATGTGTTTTATAAAAATAGTTTTCACCGACAGCGCGTTTTATACAGTCTACTAATTCTTTAGTTGTTTTAAATGGTTTTTCTTCCCTTTCCCTCACGATTTCTTTAGCAATGAAAGGACTTTTCTTTTCTTCACCATATTTATAAAAAAGCATTTTTAATTCTTCATAAGAATAATTATTAACAATATCTTTTGCCGTTATTTTATCTTCTTGATTCATACGCATGTCAAGGTCTTCATCTCTCATGAAACTAAAGCCACGATTTTCATCTAACTGAGGAGAAGATACCCCAAGGTCAAACAAAATACCATCTACTTTGGTAATGCCATATTCTTGTAAACGTTCTTTCATGTTTACATATTTATCATGAATAATCGTAAAATTGTCTCCGATTTGAGATAATTTTTCTTTACTATATAAACAAGCCTCACTATCTCTATCAAAGGCGAATAAATGCCCCTTTTTTATTCTTTTTAAAATTTCACTAGAATCTCCAGCATAACCTAAAGTAGCATCTACATAGATGCCATCTTCTAAAATATTTAAATTTGCAATTGATTCTTCTTTTAAAACCGTATAATGTTTCATAGACTCTCACATCCATATATATCAAAAAATATTTTTAAAATAATGTTTGGTGCTGTCCAAAAGAAGGGAACAGTAACTCCTTTTTAGACGAACACCGCACTAAAACAGCGCATAAGAAAAACAAGTACGTTTTTCTTATATAAAGGGTAAAATGTATTTAAAACTATGCTTTGCTAAACTTTTGAAAGAGTAAGTATAAAAGCAAAGATAGTATTAGAAGACAAACTTACTTCTTAAAACATCGCGAAAGTTTAACAGAAGGACTAAACGTGTCTATCTTTTCTACTACCACTTTTCATCACTGTTCATATATAGATTACTAGATTTTTAAAGTAATGTAAAGTAAATACTGTGAAAATAAAGTAAACTTTACATCATTTTAAAAATTTAGCTTCAAAACGCTTAAAAAGTTCTATATAATAATCCTTGTGGTGATGTTATGAAAAAAAAGAAATATTTTATTTTAACTTTAGTCTTTCTCTCTTTCATCATGCTTTTCTATTTTAATCAAAAGAAAGGTTTTCATGAAGATGAGATTTACTCTTACGGTTCTTCTAATTATAAGTATGATAACATTTATAAAAGTTATGGTTATACGAGTAAAGAATTAGATTATTTTTGGAATGTTACTTTTAAAGGCAATCTATTTAACCGTGTTGGTAATTCTTTAGATTACTTATTAAATATGGATAAAAATGAATTTCCTTACCGTGAAGATTTAACTAAGAAAGAACCCCAGCTAAAAACGAAAGAAGACGCGAATGAATATTTAAGTATTCAAAAAGAAGATCTTGGAAACTATTTTAGTGTGTGGCTTAATCAAGCGATTGATGTTCACCCTCCTTTATTTTACTTTTGCTTGCATTTTTTCTCTGTCTTTTCTTTTAATCATTTTTCTAAAGTCATTGGCTTTGCTTTAAACCTTCTCTTTTTCATCTTAACACTTATTGGGATGAAAAAAATATTAGCTTTAGAAGGGAAAGATGAATTTTCTTTACCAGCTGTGATTTTTTATGGGATGAGTATGGCTGCTATCAGTACGGTCATGTTTCAAAGAATGTATATGATGCTTACATGCTTTACGGTGTGGTACCTTTATTATTTATGGAAATTCACAAAAGAAGATTTCAGTAAAAAAGATAAACGGATTTTTAGTCTTATTATTACGGGTGGTTTTTTAACTCAATATTATTTTTGTATTTATGCCGTTACTTCTTTTGCTACTTATGTCATTTTAAATTGGCAGGATAAAAAGAAAATAAAAGACCTCTTCTTTATTCACTTTAAAGGTGCCTTATTAGGACTTATCCTTTATCCTGTCGCGATTTACCAAGTTTTATTTTCTTCTCGTGGTATTGTTGGTCATGAAAATATTGCTAAAACATATTTAGAAATGCTTACTTACTTCATCCAAAATATTTTCACAAAATTAAATTTAAATATTATTTTAAGTATTATCTTAGGTATTGGCCTTATTTATGTAGCTTGTAAAAAGAAACTTTTTAAGCAAAAAGAATTTCATTTACTTTTACTCCCTATTATTCTTTCTTTACTTGTAATTTCTAAAATTTCTCCTTTTTTAGGAGACAGTTTCACCTTCCGATATGTGATGTTACTTTATCCTGCTATTGTTATTTTAATATTCTATATTTTAAGCTTTATTAAAAGTAAAAAGCTTCCAGTGGTATTATTAGTAATCAGTATTTTACTGGGAATATCTGGAATCGTTTTACAACGTCCTAGTTACTTATACGAAGATTATCAGGAGTCACTTGATATTGCTGAAAATAACAAAGATGATAATATCATTTATGTTGTGGATAATGATTTTACTTTTTTAAATGCGATGCCTGAATTCTTAGTTTATAATAAACATCTTATTATTAACATTAATGAAAATGCTTTAGAACAGATAAATGCTTTAAAAGAAGTAAGCCAAGATAACGAAGCTATTTTATGCATTAAAAGTTGGTTAGATACGGAGAAAATCAAAGACGATATTTTAAACAATACTGATTTTACAAAGGCAGAACTTATCGCTGATGTTTCAGGAGATGTCTTATCTACTTATTACAAATTAACAAAATAAAAGCAATTCATTATTTTACTCTTACCATATTACGGCGCTTTATTTTCAGCAGATACGATGCTTTGTAAATATTGTAGTAAAGAGTTATAAAAAAGGATAGAAATGAAACGTTTCTATCCTTTTTATATTTAATTTTTCTAATTTCATTGAACTTTTTTGCCGTTTCCGGCAGTTTTGTTCAATGAAATCATATAAAAACCTGTTTCAATACTTAAGAAACAGATTCATATTTAAAATTAATTATTCTTTTTACTATCTTTCATATTATCTAAAACTGTTCCAAATGAGGCAACTCCATTTAATTCAGCTGGTAAAATAATTTTAGTAGCTTGGCCATCAGCCATTTTACTAAGTGTTTCATAAGACTTTAATTTTAAGATAGCGGTATCAGGATCAGCTTCTTTTAAAAGACGTATTCCTTCAGCTTCGGCTTTTTTGATTTTTAATAAGGCTTCTGCATCTCCTTCCGCTCTTTTAATTTTAGCTTCTTTATCCGCTTCGGCTCTTAAAATAGCACTTTCTTTTTCACCTTCAGCAATTAAAACAGATGATTTCTTTTCTCCTTCGGCTTGCAAAATCTTTTCTCTTCTCTCGCGTTCAGCACGCATTTGTTTTTCCATGGCATCTTGAATATCTCTTGGTGGTAAAATATTTTTTACTTCTACACGATTTACTTTGATACCCCATGGATCAGTGGCTTCATCTAAGATAGAACGCATTTTAGCATTAATAATATCTCGAGAAGTTAAAGTTTGGTCTAATTCTAATTCACCGATAATATTACGTAATGTGGTAGCCGTTAAAGATTCAATGGCACTAATAGGGTACTCAACACCGTAAGTGTAAAGTTTCGCGTCCGTAATTTGAAAATAAACAACGGTATCGATTTGCATAGTAACATTATCTTTGGTAATAACGGGTTGGGGATCAAAATCTCTTACTAATTCTTTTAAGGTTACAACATTAGCAATTCTATCAACAAAAGGAATTCTTACATGAACCCCATTATGCCAAGTCGTATAATAAGAACCTAATCTTTCAATAACGTACACTTTTGATTGAGGTACGACTTTGATACAAGGAATAACAAATAAAATAACTAAAACAAGTAAAATAATTAAAAATGGCATTATTTTTCACTCTCCTTTTTAGGTGTTGTTTTTTTACGTGTGGTACTTGTTGTCTTTTTTTTCGGTGTTGTTTTTTTAGCGGGAGCTTTTTTCTTTGGCTCTTCTTTTTTTATTTTTTCCACAACTAATTTAACGCCATCAATTTCTTTAATAAGGACTGGTTCATTTTCTTTAATTGAGACATTAGAAACAGCACTCCATAGCTTACCATCTACTTTTACTTCGCCTACTTCATTTTTAGTGATTTTTTGAGTAACAATACCTTCCATACCAATGACTCTTTCTAAATTAAGTTTGGTATCTTCTTCTGTTTGATAATCTAATAATTTCTTTCTTGTAGCAATTAAGAAAATAATACCTAAAATCACAAAAACAGCAAATTGTATAACAAATGAGGAAACAAATAAAGATAAAAATAAAGTAATAATACCGCTGGCAATAAACCAAATAGAAACTAAATTAACGGTCGCTGCTTCTACTAACCCTAACAAAATAACAATGACTAACCATATCATCCAATGTGACATAACATAACACTTCCTTCCTCTTGATATTAACACAAAATTCCTCTTTTGAATAGTCATTTTACTCTTTTCTATGGTAAAATGGTAAGGCGAAAGAGGTGTATGATATTGATAAAATTTTATGATTTAAATAACAAAACATGTCAAGAAACAAAAAAGTTAGCTAAAAACTATTGGATTGATATGATAGATCCTAATGAAGAGGAAATAAAAAGCATTTGTGATCTTTTAAAATTAGAAGAAATTGACTTAAAAAAAGTTCTCGATAAATCAGAACTTCCTCATATTGAACAAGAGCAAAATGCCACCCTTTATATTTTTAATATTCCTTATGTCATCACAAATAATGGCAAGAAAAAATATCGTTCTTATCCTTTTGGTATCTTTTATCAAGAAAAGGGACTTATTAGTGTTTCTTTAAAAGAACATCCTCTTAAAGAAGTTTTACAAAAAGAATTATTAAATGAAAATAATTGGCGAAATATGGAAGATTTTTCTATTTTCTTTATTGCTAAAACAACAGAATATTTCATTCGCTATTTAAATGAAATTCAAGATGATATCATTGAAAAAGAAAAAGATTTAATTAAATCACCAAGTAATAAAGATTTAGAAAGAATGCTTACTTTGCAAAAAAGTTTACTTTATTTTACTACCTCTTTACAAGGTAATGAAATGCTTTTAGAAAAATTAGAAAACAATAATAATTTAAAAGCATCTTCACTTGATAATTTAAAGGATGCTCAAATTGAAATAAAACAAGCGATTCGAATGGCAAGTATTTATAGAGAAATCTTAGAAAACACCATGGATACTTATAGTTCTATTATTTCTAATAATCTAAATGATATTATGAAATTTTTAACTTCTGTTACGCTTGTTATTTCGATACCTACCATGATTTCTTCTTTTCTGGGAATGAATGTTACTATTGGAGACTTTGCTAGTAATCCTTACTCTTTTTTACTTATTATTTTAATATGCCTTTTAGTTACCATTTTAATTGTAATTCTTTTAAAAAAGAAAAATCTTTTGTAAGACTTTTCTTTTTTTATAAGTTAATCATCTTTGTGCTATCTCTAACTCTTTTCGGTGATTTGATGGATTTTTGTTCGGTGATTTGATGATTTTGCTGTTAAAAAAAGACTATTTCTAGTCAGATAGCATTATCCTCATCAAAACTTCAATCGTTTCATTCATAAACTCGTTTTGAAAAAGATTTATATTCTTATTTATTTCAAAATGATAATCAATACTTTTTATACTTTTTAAATATTCCACCAATTTATCTGGAATACATTTTTTTAAATCATTATCTAAATATTTAATTATTTCTAATAACTCTACAGCACATTCTGGAGTAATATTCATTTTTGATACCTCCTACTTAATATTGCATTTTCTATCTGTTTTTCAATAGGCACTTCTTGTTTCATAAGATATTTTTTAAATAAATCTTTTAAAGCCTCTTTGTGAATTACATAATTTTCTTTCCAACTAGCTACCCTTCTTATGGAAGCTCTTATCAATTCTTTATCCATCGTCTTACAATGGTAGTTATCTAATATTGATTTATAAATATCATGACCAAAATCTTCATTTGACGATAAAAAATAAGGAGAATCTGCCAAAGATTTAATTTCTCCTGATCGCATTGACTCGGCTAGCCAAGTAATATCTAAAAAATATTCATAACCATCTATTCTTACTAAGTTAAAAGCATGCCCTAATTGTTCTGGATGTGTTTCAAAAAAGACAAAATCCGTACTTAAAACTTCACACTCAATATTTAACTGTCTTAATAAGTGTTGAGTAAATATTGCATAATCTCCACATACTCCCTTTCTTCTTGTCATAAACTCTGTTAAATTTATAATACTTTCATCTTGCCAATTGTTACTGTTAAAATTTTTCTTAATATTTTCATATTTTTTATAATCATATTCAAAATAATTAACTATAAATAGTGTTATATAAGTAACAATATCAAGGGTACTTGCCTCGGAAGGAATGTGGGATTTTAAAATTTCTAAATATTTTTCTAAAGAAAAAACTTCTTCTAAATTTTTATATTCTTGATCATTATAAATTATGGTTACTTTTTTTGTTTCTGGAATTTTTAAATTGATAGAAGGATTCTGTTCTAGTAATAAAGGGCGAATATTATTAGGATTTTGATCATTAAACAAGTTGTCATCTAGAAAGATAAAAAATTCTTTTTCAGGAATAAAAGGTAAAATATTATTTAGATTTTTAATAGCCTCAAAATCTTTAACTTCAATTCTAGTTCTTAAATTAGGATATTTTTTTAAACATTGTCTTAAAAAAGTAGGCGTTCCAGAATCAATTTTATCTAAGATTAACATCGGGCTATTGTTAGAATCAATCTTAAATTTTGAAAGAACATAGCGCATACTTTCTTGGTCAATTTTATTATTATTCCAAAGATAGACATTGTCATTTTCAATTTGAAAAAAATACGTTATTTCTTTAAGCCCTATATCACGAGGTGCAGATATAAGTACGGGAATACTTCTATCTAATTCATTTAAAACTTTAATTGTCTTTTCATTAAAATCTTCAAGGGCTACCATAAGATAAAATGGTTTGTTAAATAACTCAGGATCAAGGTTATATTCTTTAATTTTTTGATATAATTCTTCAAGTGATGAAATCTCATTTAAATAAATATATTGATTGTACAACAGACTTCTTATAACAAAGCAGTCTTTAGAAAAACAATAAGAAGGTGCTTCAAAATCTTTTTTGGGATAGTCTGAATTTTCTATAATATCATTTAACTCATTGATATTCATTTTATATCTCACCACCCTTTCTTTAAATCACAATATCTTTATTTTTTTAATAGTTTTAATGTTTGATTTACTTTTTCGTATTCTTCTCTATCAATCATTAAACCACATTTTAGTCGTTCTTCTAAAGAATATCTTTCTTGTGATTTTCTTAAGCAAACTCTAGGATCTTCATCAAACCAATCAGTTGCTTTCAAAAAAGGAGTAACATTATTATTTTTTAAATACGTTACTGTAGGTGAAATGAGATCTCCTTTTTTATTTATATAACCTTGCAACATATTTTCTAAAATACAAATTTTTTCATAATTAAGAATATTGGTAGCAAAGCCACCCATAACTGAGAAAGTATCTAAAATTTCTTGATGTGATTTAATATTGGCAAGTCTTTCTTCTGGAGCTAGAAAATAATTTTGAGTATAATTTTCTCCACGTTTATCATTAAAATCCCCTAAAGACTTAATAACAGATAAAAAATTAGTAATACTTAAAAGAGATTTAAATTCGTCACCCAAAGTGGGATCTATACTTAATCTTAAAACTTCAGCTTCTAATGAACCATCATTTTGAATCATCATCTTATGTTGATTGGCATGTTCCAATTCATGTAAGATTTTTTGACTCATAATCAAATTTTTAACAATAACAAATTCAAAATGATTTAAAAATTCTTGGTGATAAATATACTGAAATTTATATAACATTAAATTTTCATAAAAAACACTTATCTTCTTACTAGCAAAACTATAATTTGCTACTTCACGACCTTGTGAAAATTTTTTATTTAGATGATCGCCTTTTACTATTTCTACTTCTTTTACATAGTCTTCTAATAACTTAGAAGATATCACTATCTTAACTAACTTTCGGATATATTCTTCATCAACAGTTTTAAACATAGATGAATAATAATGTATTAAATTTAATAATTCTTTTGACATAATTCCCCCTCATTTCAAGGGAATATACTATCACATATTTAATAAATAAGCAAATTTAAAAAAAAGACAGTATTTCTACTATCTAAATTTAAATTAAAATATTTTGCTACCGTTTTTAACTTTTCTTTCTGGATTTAAAATTACACATCCCTCTTTAGTATCTGCCCCTAATATTCTTACTTCGCTTTTCACATCAGCTATTCTCATAGGTTCAAAGTTTGTAACAACGATTACTTGCTTGCCTATTAATTCTTCCGCTGAGTATAAATCGGTTATTTGGGCAGAAGAATTTTTTATGCCAATATCTTCACCAACATCTATTTTTACTTTGTAAGCTGGCTTTCTTGCTCTTTTATTTATCCCAACTTCAATAATGGTTCCTACTCTCATATCTATCTTATCAAAATCAGCAATATTTATCATTTTTTCCTCCATTCATTAACTTATCCTATAATGTCCAATTATGTCATTATGATGCTCTAATATATCTTCTTCATAATATTTTTGATATGGACTCGCATGATGAATGACAAAATTGATTCCTTTATAATTTCTTTTATCAGATACAATTCCAATATGACGTGCAAAGACGACAATATCGCCACCCTGCCATTCTTCTAGTTTTAGGATATCGGTTGTTAAACTGATAGCATTATCATCAAAGTAAGTTTTTAAATTTAATACTCTTCTAAAATCGATATTTTTATCTACCACATCAATGTCATATAAGTTTCTATTTGCCTTTATATGTTCATTAACAAGCTCTCTTAAGTCATAACCAGCGTCTTTAAGTGAAAAGGCAACAACATCAGTACAAACTCCATACTCATCATCAGGATAGCCACTACTATAATATTTACTCTTATATTTAGGCTTAGTTGCTATATAATTTCTAGCATTCATTAAGATATCGGTCTGATCATCAATGCCATCATTATCTTTATCTATCAAGCTGACATAGGCTTTAATACCAAAAAATTCATTTGGATACTTTTTATGAGGTATCAAATTAAAATAATATAACAAATATAAAAGAATCAATAAAACTATAGTAATAATACTTAAAATGATTAACTTTTTCTTTTTCATATTTCCTCGTATCTATTTAAAATTATACTTGAAATTAAAAATAAGTAAACAAAAATTCTTCCTTTTTTATCTTGAATACAAATACAAAAACCAATAATAAAGGCAATAGTACCTGTCAAAATACCAACTAAACCATTATATAAAGAGTTATCCATTCCTAATTGTACAAAGGATAATAATACTGATTGAGTTAATTCTAAAAAAATTAAAGCCGGAGCTAAATTAACGAGACTTAATAATTTATTTTCATTATGATTATGATTTTTTTCTTTAAAAATACCATATATAGAATAGCCTATATCATAAAATGTTATGGTTGCAATGGTTATTCCCATATAAAGATTATAATACACTATTTTATGAGTAATAATCGTCCATATAGAATAAACGATAAAGCTAAGACTTGCTAGCATTAAAAATAAACCAATATGAGTAAAGTTATTCTTTTTTTCATATATTTTTTTCTTCGTAAACCCTATTCCTAAATTATATAAAGAAGATATCAAAAAGCTAAACGATTTAGTAACCAATCCCAAAATAATTTTGGCGCTAAAAGCAAAGAAATTTCCTAAATAAAAATAAGGCTTCAGCTTTAAATACCTTATTTTTAAATAATTTAACCCCTTTTTCATGGTCTAACACACTCAATAATAATGTTCATGATATCTTCTATCTTATCTTGGCAGTCATTTATTGTCCATTCCTCTACAATAGCCATGATACCCTTGATATAAAACTTAATCATATATTTTCTTTTGTCATTAGAAACATGATGTTTATCTAAAATAGGATTAAAAACATATTTTTCCAAATTAGAATAATTTTCTTTTATTTGCATGACAGTTCCATTTTTAAAAACAGCGAGAAAAAGCTTTTTATTATCTTTAACAAACTGTAAGTAAGGTCTTAAATATTGTTCATTAATAAAAATTAAATCTTCTTTAGAAGAGTTATTTATGTTAGCAATAAAATCTTTTGGATTTCGATTAAAATAACTAACTAATTTTTGGGTGGTGTACTCTAAAGTTTCTTTAAGTAAATCATTAATGGATTCATAATGAAGATAAAAAGTAGAACGATTAAAGCCGGCTGTTTCACATATTTCTTTTACGGTGATATAATCTATTTCTTTTTTTTCTAATAGTATAATAAAGGCTTCATCAAATAACGAAGCCGTTTTAAAATACTTACTTTCCTTTTTATCCATAAAAATATCACTCCATTTTAAAACTATTTCGATTCAGAAATTTCATTAGCTAGTTTAATTATATCATAAGAATATTTTTCTTTGGAAGATTCCAAAATTTTCTTATAAATGGGATAATTAAGAATAACACCTATCATCCCAATAACACCTATAACAATACCAAGTACAAAAGCATCGCCAATCACTTTCATAGCTAAACACATACCTAAGCCAAAAACTAAACTCATAATAATACCGTTGGTATAAGCAAAAATTTCAGCTGGTAATTTTGCCTTTCTGTCTAATTTTTTTAACGCTAATACTTTAGATTCTTTCTTTTTAGAATATTCATTAGCAATATGCTCTGCATAAATTTTGTCTGTATTCATCTTAAAATACTCCTTCCTTTCCAATAACAAATTCATCTTATCAATAATATTTAGAAAAAAGAACAACACATTTTATCTAAAGTGTCTAGATTTCATTTTCTCTTGTTTATCTTTTAAAGTACTTGTAAAATAGAAATAAGTATGGAGGATTTTAAATGAAATTAAAAAAAGAAATAGAAAATTATGAACCTTATGATGAACAAGAAGAAAAAGATAAAGAACAGTTTTTACAATTTATTTCTAATTTTGATAATGTTTTAACAAGAGATAACACTTTAGGTCATTTTACAGCTTCTGCATTTGTTGTAAATAAAGAAAGAACTAAAATGCTTCTAGTATACCACCTAATTAATGATGGCTGGATTTATCCTGGTGGTCATGTCGATGGAGAAACTAACTTTTTAAAAGTAGCTGTAAGAGAAGTGGAAGAAGAAACCGGTTTAAAACCTAAAATACTTAGTAAAAACATTTTTGCTATCCAATCGGGCCCTGTTATAGGTCATGTAAAACATGGAAAGTATGTTTCTGCTCATCTTCATTTAGATGTATTGTATTTGATGGAAGCAAGTGATAAAAGTATTTTAAAATTTAAAGAAGATGAATCAAAAGGAATTAAATGGGTATCATTTGAAGAAGCCGATAAGAGAAACGTTTGTAATTTTGTAAAACCTGTTCATCGTAAAATTATTAATAAGTTAAAAGAATTAAACTTATAAAAAATACTCAGTTCAAAAATGAACTGAGTATTTTCTTTTATTTAGTATGAATTGTGAAATTATCATTATTCACATCAACAATTAAAATGTCATTAGGTTTTAAATCTTGTTCAATCATATATTTAGCAAGTAAAGTTTCAATGTTTTTCGTAACATATCTCCTAATTGGTCTTGCCCCATAATTTTCATCAAATGATTCATCAATCACTTTTTGACGAGCAGTATCTGTTAATTCTAGTGATATTTGTTTGTCTTTTAAACGACTATTAATTTCACCAATAATTTTATTTAAGATTGCTCCTACCACATCTTTATGTAAAGAATGGAATACTATGATTTCATCAATACGATTAATAAATTCTGGACGGAAGTTATTTTTAAGTTCATTTAAAACTTTTTCTTCCGCGTTATCTTCATTGTCTAAGATGTATTCACTACCTAAGTTACTTGTCATAATAATGATGGTATTTTTAAAGTCAACAGTTCTTCCTTGCGAATCTGTAAGACGTCCATCATCTAAGATTTGTAATAGAATATTGAAGACATCCTTATGAGCTTTTTCTATTTCATCAAATAAGACAATACTATATGGATTTCTTCTTACCGCTTCGGTTAAGACTCCTCCTTCATCGTATCCGACATATCCTGGAGGGGCACCAATCAAACGAGAAACATTAAAGGATTCCATATACTCCGAACAATCAATACGAATCATATGACGTTCATCATCAAATAATTCATAAGCAAGACTTTTAGCCACTTCTGTTTTACCAACACCGGTTGGGCCTAGAAAGATGAAGGAACCAATAGGACGATTAGGATCTTTGATACCACTTCTTGCTCTTAAAATAGCATCGCTTACTCTTCTTAAAGCGTCATCTTGACCAATAACCCTTTCTCTTAAACGGTCATATAAGTGAAGTAGTTTTTCTTTTTCACTACTAACAAGTTTAGAAACCGGTATCTTTGTCCAACGAGAAATGATACTAGCAATTCCTTCTTCATCCACAACATCGGATAAAATAGTACCTTTTTCTTCTTTACGAAGATCTTCTAATTCTTTTTCAAGTTTTGGAATAGTTCCATGACGAAGACGAGCACTAGTTTCCAAATCATAACTATTTTCCGCATTTTGTAAATCAAAACGAGCTCTTTCTAATTCACTCTTCTTTTGATTTATTTTATCTTTAATGCCTTTCTCTTCTTCCCATTTATGACGCATTTCACTTTCTTCTTTTTTCAAAGTAGAAAGTTCTTCATCGATTTTCATAACTCTTGCGCGAGATAAGTCATCTTTTTCTTTTTTTAGAGCTTGGCGTTCAATCTCTAAAGACATAATTTTACGAGTTAATTTATCAAGGGGTACAGGGACCGAATCAAGTTGCATTTTAATGGTAGCACAAGCTTCATCTACTAAATCGATTGCTTTATCTGGTAAATATCTATCAGTGATATATCTATCTGATAAGGTTGCGGCGGCAACGAGTGCACTATCTTTAATAGTAACACCATGAAAAATTTCAAATCTTTCTTTTAAACCTCTTAAAATGGTAATCGTATCCATAACAGTTGGCTCTGAAACCAAGACTTTTTGAAATCTTCTTTCCAAAGCACCATCTTTTTCAATGTATTTACGATACTCATTTAAAGTAGTTGCTCCGATTAAATGAATCTCACCACGAGCAAGCATTGGTTTTAACATGTTAGAAACATCCATAGCGCCTTCGGCACCACTACCAACAATCATATGAATTTCATCAATGAACATAATAATGTTGCCATCACTTTTTTCAATTTCTTTTAAAACGGCTTTAAGACGTTCCTCAAATTCACCACGATATTTAGCACCTGCTACTAAAGCACCTAAATCAAGTTCCCAAATCGTTTTATTTTTAAGACTATTAGGAACATCTCCAGCAACTATTCTTTGGGCAAGTCCTTCTACTATTGCTGTTTTACCAACACCTGGCTCACCAATTAAAACTGGATTATTTTTACTCTTACGTGATAAAATACGAATAACATTTCGAACTTCTTCATCACGACCTATCACAGGGTCAACTTTGTTATCACGAGCATTCTTCGTAATATCACGTCCATATTTATCTAAGACATTTTTTAATTCTTCATTATTTTCATTATACATATTTAACCCTCCTTTTTAAACATCATTATTATATCTCTATAATTAGCACTTGTCAATACAGAGTGCTAATTACATCTGAAAAAAGATATCTAAACAAAGTTAGATATGCATTTTATTATTCAATAAATTTCTTATAAATTTTATCTATTTGTCTTAATTTCTTTAGACTAATTTTCATTATTTTTTCTTAGTTGTAAAATGTAATATAAAAGTAGTTTTACTAATAATCATACTCTATATCACACTTTTGCAGGCTTTTTGAACAAATCTATCACATTTTTGTAATATTTATATGCTTTAATAACAGACAAAATAATTAATTTTATAGACTTAGCTCATAAGGATTTTCTTTAGTGCCTTCCCCACTTAAAATCATAGCTTCTGGTAATATGTATACAGATGGACGCACTGCAAACTGATATGTAACATTATAGTAAGTGATGTTTCCCTCCATGTTGATACGAAACACATAATTAGAATCAGTCGAACGTGAATAAGAAGAAAGAGTCCACTGATAGTACCCCGACATATATAACCAATTATTATTTTTACAATCGCTATAAGAACTATCATCCCAACTATATAATTCTTTTGCTAAACAACTTGCATGGTTACTACTACTTCCACCACTCGTGGCATATCCATAATCACTTAGATACATTAAACCTACTTCACCCTGCCACTTAGTAGTTCTTTCCACTGTATCATTGCAATACATTTCTGATGATGAACATATCTTTCCAGTATTATTACTTCTTTCGTAGCTATAAAAATGGCTAGTTAAACCATTGTTCGATGACGTATAACCATTTTCGCCATTTGTTCCTGTATTCCAAACTGCAAATCCTATTAAATTTTTTAGGGAAGTTGGAAGCCCGATATTTGTAAAGTCACATGAAGTATTTTCATCATATCTTCCTGCATAACAATTTCCATCTTTACCATAGTAATATAAAGATCCACCTACAGATTCTGTCAAATAACCAGAATTTAATAATTTCATCAAATCAGATTGACTCCATTCATTTACACCATAACCAATATTAACACTAGAATCTGATGTATCCCACGAATATCCACCTATAGATTCATCACGAATAAGTTTTAACCTCGATTCTTTTTTACCTGTTCCGTCATCTATATTATTCATAACTCCAATAATACGCCAATACTCATCATCTACTTTGACATAATTACATGGATTAGCTCCAACATATCTTAAATTGTTATCACTTGTGCCATCATAAGCTAATGTATAAGTACAATTATCACTTGTTTTATCTGGTACGGTATAAACATCTGTTGAACTAGAATCAGCGTCTTTAGCTAAATTTGTAATTACTTTAGTTGCAAATGGAATTTCTACAGTATTAACATAATTAGCTGTTACAACCACTTTAGAATTAAAAGTTGTATTTTGAATGTTTACTGTTTCTGTTGTTACATTTTCATCTAGCCATACTCTTAAATCATAAGTCTTACTTTTATTTGGACCTAAATATCCTGTTACTAATTTAAAGGCTGATGTAGCATTATTAAGTGTTTTAGTAACTGTCTCATAGTTCGATAATAAATCTAATTTTAACTCACTTTCTGCATTATCTTCTTTTTCAGAAAACATAACTTTAATCGCCTCATTATTTGTTAATGTTGTAGTATTTAATACTTCTAAATTAACAGCGTAAGAAGCATAAGAATCACAGTTATTTGTTATGGTAAATTCATATGGTGTTAATTTTTTACCATCTGCATCATATAATGGATAACTTTTTTGTAAACTGATATTATCTTTTTCTGTAAAACTAATATTAAAACAAGTAGAGGCAATATCATTTTCACCTGTTTGAGTTAAGTTTAAAGTCCATAAAGCATAGGAAATACCTACTATACTTAATATTAATAGAACACTTATCGTAATTATTATTAATACTTTTTTCTTTTTCATTTTTACTATCCTTTCATTTTATTTTTAATAAGATATCATTTTGATATCACTATAGGTAAAAAAATAAAAACTAATCTGTTACAATCTCATAAGGACTAGACGATGTTCCTATTCCTCCACTTATTTTGGCATCTCCTTTGATATTTATGACAGGACGAACACCATAACCAATGTTAACCCAGTCGATGCCAACATAACCTGTACCGATTAATCGAAAACTATGTGCTGCCGTAAGTTTTGCATTGAAATAACTTGTAGACATAGTCCAGTACGTATTCGTACTATATGTATAAGCAGACTTATTAATATAACCATCTGCATATCCAGAAAGCATTAATTCATCTACTGTGATTAAGCCTATTGAATAACTTAAAGCTTTATTTCCATTCTTATTACTCCTCATTGTAAACAAGTCGTTTGTTTGAGGACATTTTAATGTTGGTCGTTTAGTTTCTTGATATCTGTAATACGAATCATAAGTTGTGTTAGAGCTTGTTGCTGTATATCCATTTCCTGAATATACACTTCTATCATTACAGAATCCTGCGTCTGCTACTACAGTTTCATTGTTTGTTCCCAAAATATTATTTTTATACCAATCATCTAATACTTTTTTAATATTACTGTCATTTTCATTTGCCGTTGTTTTTTCATAACTTTCATTTAAAGTACTTCCGTACATATACCCATTATAGGCTGGATTATCTCTTTTTGTATTAAATGCTGTACTTGATTTTATATTTAATCCTGTACCACTGGCATTTGCAGTTGTTCCGGCATATAAAAGTCTAACACTGCCATCACCATTGATACGAATGATTCTCCAATATGCTCCGGCATATTTTACGTAATTGTTATTTACAGAACCACGATAATAATAACTTATTCCATCATCATCTTCCATTTGATATAACCCTTTATCTGATTTATCACTTTCTCTTTCTGATTGAGTCATTGCATATCCTTTTAAATTATATCTTCTAGTTTTAATAGATGTTCCACCTGATCCTGTTGCTGTTCCATCAGTAATACTTGCACTTGTTATTTCATATATTGTGGCACAATTAGCTGTATTTTTCAATACTGATATAACATCAGAAGAACTCGTATTATAACCTGCACTACAGAAATAATATTTAGTATCTCCACCATATGTTAATGTAGTAGGATCTACTTGTTGTACATTCGTAATCGTATATTTTCCGGTTTCTGAATTAAAAGTATAACTTGAACCAATTGGAAGTAAAACATATTCTTTAGTTAAATTCTGATATCTTTCATCCGTTCCTTTTAAGGCTACTAGATCTGGATGAGGCATTGTTGCGAATGGACTACTTAAACTCGTTGCTTTACTTTCATTCCAAATAAGAATTGGAGCTGTTTGACTAAAGTCTGGTGTTTGTTTAGCCGCTATTTTTTGTTTAGATATTTCTGGTGTTGTTTGATATTCATTGGCAAGGATGGCATCTGCTAAAGTATTATAGCCTTGTTCTACTGGACTATAATTACTTACTGATGTTGTTACTACTACTTTTGATTTAAAATTTTTATTCATGGCGTCCGTATCTTCTGGTGTGACATCTTCACTCATCCATAATCTTAAGTTATAGTCAACACTGTCACCTGAACCTAAAGAACCTTTAGCTAATATTTTTGATGTTACAGAGCCATCTATCGTTGTTTTAGCATCTTCTAATTCACTTAATTTAGTAATACTTTCATTATTTATCATGGAACTAATATATTTTATGGGTAACGTATTGTTTTCTAATATTTCTAAATTAACCGTGTAACTGGCAAATAAATCACAAGTATTTGTTATTGTGAAACTATATGGCGTTAACTTTTTACTTTCTTCATTTGTTATAGGATAAGCATCCGTTAAATTAATATCATTTTTTTCATTGGTCAGTGACAAACTAAAACAACTTCCTGCTATCTTATTAATGCCTGTTTGTTTTAAATTAAAATACCAAAGTGCATAAGAAAGACCTACTATACTTAATATTAATACAATACTTATCGTTATTATTAACACTTTTTTATTCTTCATTGCTACTATCCTTTCATTATTTTTAAGATATCATTTTGATATCACTATGGGTAAAAAAATAAGAACTAATCTATCACAATCTCATAAGGACTAGAAGATGTTCCTATTCCTCCACTTATTTTGGCATTTCCTTTGATATTTATAACTGCTCGAGCACCATACTTGTCAGTGACCCAACGACCTCCAAAGTCTCCAGAAAGTGAAATGATATTGCGAGATGACGTAGTCGAAAGATCAAATGTACTAGAAGAAAGTGTCCAATAATAATCTGAACTATAAGTACAAGCATATTTGTTAATATGACCATTTGCGTATCCAGAAAGCATTAATTCATCTACTGTTATTAAACCAATTGGATAAGTTAAAGCTTTATTTCCTTTTTCACTAGTATTTAATGTAAATAAATCATTTGTTCGAGAGCATTTTAATGTTGGTTCTTTGGCCTGATAATATCGGTAATATGCCTTATAATCTGTATATCCTGTAGCAGAATATCCATCACCTTTATAAGGATTTCTGTCATTACAGAATCCTGCATCTGCTACTACGGATTCATTACTTGTTCCTAAAATATTATTTTTATACCATTCATCTAATACTTTTTTAATATTACTGTCATTTTCATTGGCTGTTGTTTTTTCATAACTTTCATTTAAGGTACTTCCATACATGTATCCATTATATGCTGGATTATCTCTTTTGGTATTAAATGCAACGTTTGATTTTATATTTAATCCTGTACCACTAGCATCGGCTGTTGTTCCAGCATATAAAAGTCTAACACTGCCATCTCCATTAATACGAAGAATTCGCCAATAAGCTCCGGCATATTTTACATAATTGTTCGTGACTGCACCTCTATAATAATAACTGAGGCCATCATCATCTTCCATCTGATATAATCCTTTATCTGACTTATCACTTTCACTTTCTGTCTGAGTCATTGCATATCCATTCAGATTATATTTTCTGATTTTAATAGATGTTCCACCTGAACCGGTTGCTGTTCCATCTGTATAAGTTGCACTTGTTAACTCATAAATGTTTGTACAATTTGCGGTATTTTTATAAACAGTAATAATGTCAGATGAATTCGTATTATAACCTGCACTACAAAAATAATATTTAGTATCTCCACCATATGTTAATGTTGTTGGATCTAATTGTTGTACATTTGTAATTGTATATTTTCCGGTTTCTGAATTAAAAGAATAGTCTGTTCCAATAGGAAGAAGATGAGATGTCTCTAACAAATCCTTAAATCTTACATCACTATTTCTTAAAGCGTACAAGTCCGGATGAGGCATTGTTACTGATGAGCTACTTAAACTAGTTGCTTTATTTTCACTCCAAACAATAATTGGGGCCGTTTGACTAAAGTCTGGAGTTTGTTTGTTGGCAATTTTTTGTTTGGATATCTCTGGGGTTGTTTGATATTCGTTGGCAAGTATGGCATCGGCAAGGGTGGTATATCCTTGTTCTGATGGAATGTAAGTACTTCTTTGTGCACTGATGGTTACTTTTGATAAAAACTCAGTACTCATAGAATCAGTGTCATTTACTGTCACATCTTCATCCATCCATAGTCTTATATTGTAATCGGCACTGTCATCGGTTCCAAGTGTTCCTTTAGCAAGTATTTTAGAAGTAGACGTGTTATCTAAAGTGGTTGTGGTATCTTCTAGATCATTTAAATTTGTGATAGCTTCATTGTTTACCATAGCCTTAATGTATTTATAAGGCATTGTTGAATCATTTAAAACTTCTAAATTAACCGTGTAACTTAAAAATAAATCACAAGTATTCGTGATAGTAAAACTATACGGAGTTAACTTTTTTCCTTCGGTATCAGAGATGGGATAAGCCTTGGTAAGATTAATGTCATTTTTTTCATTGGTTAAAGATAAACTCAAACAACTCGTAGCTACTTTATTAGGATTGACACTGGAAAATGACAAAATCCAATAAGCATAAGAAACACCTATAACCGTAATCGTTACTAATAATATTACAATAGTTAAAATAATCTTCTTTTTTTTATTCATCTTCTTATACTCCCTTAAGACTAGTATGTAACATAACACGTATTTTAAACTGCCTTTATTATTACTTTATAACTATAACACATCTTCGCACATTTTAGCAACTCGTTTCAAATAAAAAAACGAGTTAGTCTCGCCTTTTAAGTATAATTAATTGTCTTTTAGAAAGGGGTCCCAAAGTAAAATCTGTAAATGAGGAACCTTCAAAATAATCTTTAGAAATTACTCGATTATAGAAAGGTTTATTTAAATAAATTTTTACTTCTTTCTTTTGATAAATTTTATAATTTAGATAATAAGGATCCCACAAATAGTAATTTTTCTTAAAGTTTGAAATTAAAACATAATGTTCACTGCAAAGTTTAGTTCGTAAAATAAAGACTGTCTTAAGATCGTTGTTTTCTCTAATTATTTCTGGTGTAACTGCATTTCCTTCATAAATTAAAACATTTAAGGGTAAATACTTTTTTAAGGAAAGTGAAGATTTTTTCATAGCTTCTTTACTTGTTCCTTTTTCTTTTTCATCTAAAGTAATATCCATTATTTCTTTAATAACTTCATAAGGTATTTCGTCTCGATTAAATAAATATTTTAAAGCATTATAAAGAGTAATGGGTCCACAGTCAAACTCACTTAATTGATAAAGTAAGGGTGTTTTCATAAAAATGATACCTCCCTTACTAATGTATTTTTTTTAAACTCTAGTTATTACAAATTAGCAAAGAAAAAAAGTACAGGTTTATTCTTCTGTACTTTCTTCTGTTTCATTAACAATTTCTTCACTTGGTACGGATACTTCATCATCCATATCATCACTCATAAGATTTTCTTCTAAGACTTCACTTGCTTCATCATCCATAAATTGTTTTTGAAGTTCAAGTTCAATGTCACTATACTCTTTAGCACCTGTTCCAGCTGGAATAAGTTTACCAATAATAACATTTTCTTTTAAGCCTCTTAAGTAATCTGTTGAGCCTTTGATAGCTGCATCGGTTAAGACACGAGTTGTCTCTTGGAAAGATGCTGCAGATAAGAAAGAATCGGTTTGTAAAGAACTCTTTGTGATACCAAGCATGATTGGTCTTCCTTTGGCAGGAACGCCACCTCTTAAGATAACTGGTTTATTTGCATCGGTAAATTCTTTTAAAGATACACTTAAACCTTCTACTAAATCCGTATCGCCTGGATCAACGATTCTTACTTTATTAATCATACGTTTAACAATAATTTCAATGTGTTTATCATTAACGTCAACACCTTGTAATTTGTAAACGCTTTGAATTTCTTTTAAGATATATTCTTGTGCCGTAATTGGGTTTGTAACAGCAAGTAATTCTTTAGGTGAAATAACACCTTCCGTTAACTTGTCACCCGCTTTAACCACATCTCCTACATTAACACGAACTTTCATATTGTAGTTTGTCACGTGTTCACGAGCCTCGACATCATTTTCAACGATAATCTTATGTTTACCATTGTCTTCTGTAATAACGGTAACTTTACCATTAATTTCTGAAATCGTCGCTTTACCTTTTGGATTACGAGCTTCAAATAACTCTTCAACACGAGGAAGACCTTGTGTAATATCGTCTCCAGCAACACCACCTGAGTGGAAAGTACGCATGGTAAGTTGGGTACCTGGTTCACCAATAGATTGAGCAGCCATAATACCAACAGCTTCACCGGTTTCAACAAGGTTACCTGTTGCAAGGTTAAGACCATAACATTTTTGACAAACACCATTTTGGGTTTTACATGTTAGAATGCTTCTGATTTCAACTGATTTGATACCAGCAGCGGTAATTTTCTTAACCATATTTTCAGTGATTAAAGCACCTTTTTCACAGATAACTTCTTTTGTTTCTGGATTAATAATTTTTTGAGCACTATAACGTCCTAAAATACGTTCGGCAAGGGACTCAATAACACTACCGTCTTTATCGTTTAGTAAGTCTTTAACTTCCACACCTTGAATAGAACCACAGTCGTGTTCTTTAACAATGATGTCTTGAACAACTTCGACTAAACGACGAGTTAAGTAACCAGAGTCTGCTGTACGTAAAGCGGTATCAACGTTACCTTTTCTTGAACCATGACTTGATAAGAAGAATTCAGATACGGTTAAACCTTCTGAGAAGTTTGACATAACTGGGATTTCAATGGTAGAACCATCTGGTTTTGCCATTAAACCACGCATACCAGCTAACTGAGCAAAGTTTGATAAAGATCCACGAGCACCAGAGTTCATCATCATGAATAATGGATTATCATAGTCTCCTTCAGCCATTTCTTTTAATTCGGCTTTGATCTTATCATTTGCTTTATTCCAAATATCAATAACGGTATTATAACGTTCTTCATCAGTAATCATACCACGTTTAAATTGTTTATTAACTTTATCTACTAAAGCTTTAGATTCTTCGATGATTTGTCCTTTTTGTTTAGATGGAATAATATCATCGGCAGAAACCGTAATACCAGCAATGGTAGAATATTTAAAGCCTAAGTCTTTTAACTTATCAAGGAAAATACTTGTTTCTGTTGTATGATAACGTTTAAAGACTTGAGCAATAATTTTACTTAAATCTTTTTTAACAAATGGTTTTGTTAAAGGCATTTCTTTGATAGCTTCCGGAATGTTTGTTCCCATTTCTAAGAAGAACTTGCTAGGAGTAATTCCTTCGATATTTTCCTTAGTAGCTTCACTAATGAATGGATAGCTATCCGGTAAAATATTATTGAATTTAATTTTACCACAAGTCGTAACTAAATATTTATCCATTTGTTCTTCTGTAAATAATTTATGTTTAAAAGATTTAACTGGTAAAGCAATACGCGTATGAAGAGTAATTTCATGTCTTGCATAAGCCATTTCTACTTCATCTGGATCTTTATAAACTTTACCTTCATGTTCTTCGCCAGCTTTTTCTTGCGTAATATAGCAGTTACCTAAAACCATATCTTGGGATGGAGTAACAATTGGTTTTCCATCTTTTGGGTTCAATATATTTTGCGCACCTAACATAAGAAGTCTTGCTTCTGCTTTAGCTTCTTCTGATAATGGTACGTGAACAGCCATTTGGTCACCGTCGAAATCGGCATTAAATCCGGTACAAACAAGTGGGTGTAAACGGATAGCTTTTCCACCAACAAGTTTAGGTTCAAAAGCTTGAATACCTAATCTATGAAGTGTTGGCGCACGGTTTAACATAACTGGATGTTCGGTAATAACATCTTCCACAACATCCCAAACGCAGTCATTTTTGGTATCAATTAATTTTTTAGCTCCCTTAATATTATGAGCAAGACCACGTTCTACAAGACCATGAATAACATGTGGTTTAAAGAGTTCCAAAGCCATATCTTTTGGAATACCACATTGATACATTTTAAGATTTGGTCCAACAACGATAACACTACGACCAGAATAGTCAACACGTTTACCAAGTAAGTTTTGACGGAAACGACCTTGTTTACCTTTTAACATACTAGATAAACTCTTTAATGGACGATTTCCTGCTCCTGATACACTTCTACCACGACGACCATTATCAAATAGGCTATCGACAGCTTCTTGAAGCATACGTTTTTCATTTTGAACAATAATAGTTGGAGCGCCTAATTCTAAAAGTTTTTTCAAACGATTATTACGGTTAATAATACGACGATATAAATCATTTAAATCACTTGTTGCAAATCTTCCACCGTCTAATTGAATCATAGGTCTTAAATCTGGTGGAATAACCGGAATAACATCCAAAATCATCCATTCAGGACGGTTACCACTTTCTTGGAAAGCCACTAAACAATCTAATCTTTTAACAAGACGAATACGTTTTTGACCGGTAGCATTTTCTAATTCTTCTCTTAAAGAAGCGACTTCTTTATCGACATCCACTTCTTTTAAAAGAGTTTTGATAGCTTCTGCACCCATACCTACTTTGAAACTATTACCATATTTTTCATAGTAAGCACGATACTCTTTATCCGATAAAGTTTGTTTTTTGCCAAGAGGAGCACTTCCTGGATCTAAAACAACATAAGAAACAAAGTATAAAACTTCTTCCAAATCTCTTGGACTCATGTCTAAGACTAGACCCATTTTTGAAGGAACGCCTTTGAAAAACCAAATGTGGCTACAAGGAGAGGCAAGTTCAATATGCCCCATCCTTTCACGACGTACTTTTGATTTGGTTACTTCGACACCACAACGGTCACAAACAACATTTTTATAACGAAGACGTTTATATTTTCCACAAGAACATTCATAATCTTTGGTTGGACCAAAAATTTTCTCACAGAATAAACCGTCTCTTTCAGGTTTTAAAGTTCGATAGTTAATTGTCTCAGGTTTTTTAACTTCCCCATAAGACCAAGAACGAATTTGCTCAGGACTCGCAAGACCTATTTTTAAACCTTTAAAGTTATTTACTTCAATCATCTTTATTCACCCTCCTCAAATTCACTATCAATTTCTACATCACCTGGGAATTCTAAGTTATCTAAATTATCTTCTTCAAACTCGTCTTCCTCATCTTCATAATCCTCTAAAGGATTTTCGATTTCTTCTGGTTCTTTACCATTTACATCACTCATGTCGATTTCATCAATTTTGATGATATCTTCTTTTTCTTCTTCCTCTTCGATTTCTTTTAAATCTAAGACTTCATCTTTATTATTAATAATTTGAACATTTAAGCCTAAAGCTTGGAATTCTTTAATTAAAACACGGAATGATTCTGGTACACCGGCTTGATTTACGGTTTTACCTTTTACTAAGGCTTCATAAACTTTAACACGACCAATCACGTCATCTGATTTAATGGTTAAGATTTCTTGAAGAACATGAGCAGCACCATAAGCATATAATGCCCAAACTTCCATTTCTCCGAAACGTTGTCCACCAAATTGTGCTTTACCACCTAAAGGTTGTTGCGTAACTAAGCTATATGGACCTGTAGCACGAGCATGTAATTTATCATCAACCATGTGATGTAGTTTAACCATGTACATAACACCAACATTGATTTTATGTTCATATGGTTCGCCGTTACGTCCATCTGTTAAGGTTACTTTACCATCACTTGGTAAACCAGCTTCAGCCATTTCTTCATGGATATCATCCATGTTAGCACCATCAAATACTGGAGTCGCATAATGAACACCTAATTTTTTACCAGCCATACCTAAATGTAATTCTAGAATTTGACCAATATTCATACGAGATGGAACACCTTGTGGGTTTAACATGATATCAACTGGACGACCATCTGGTAAGTAAGGCATGTCTTCTTCTGGTAAGATTAGAGAAATAACACCTTTATTACCGTGACGACCACTCATCTTGTCACCAACTTGGATTTTACGTTTTTGAATAATATAAACACGAATAATTTTGAAAACACCAGCAGGAAGTTCATCACTATTTTCTTTTGTATAAACTTTAATGTCATGAACAATACCAGCAGCACCATGATCTACTTTTAATGAAGTATCTCTTACTTCACGAGTTTTTTCACCAAAAATAGCATGTAATAATTTTTCTTCACTTGTTAATTCTTGGACACCTTTTGGTGTTACTTTACCAACTAAAATGTCTCCTTCTTTTACTTCCGTACCAATACGAACAATACCTTCTGCATCTAAGTTTTTACGAGCTTCTTCACCAACATTTGGAATATCACGCGTAATTTCTTCTGGACCTAATTTAGTATCACGACATTCTACTTCATACATTTCAATGTGTAAAGAAGTATAAACATCATCTTTAACAAGTCTTTCATTTAAGATAACCGCATCTTCATAGTTATAACCATTGTAAGTTGTAAAGGCAACCGTCATATTTTTACCTAAAGCAAGTTCTCCGTGGTCAGTACTTGGACCATCGGCGATAACTTGACCAGCTTTAATCGTATCCCCTGTATGAACGATTGGAATATGATTTGTACAAGCTCCGGCGTTGTTACCTTCAAAATTAGCTAAGTAGTAAGTATCTTTGCCACCGGCATTTTTAACAACGATTTTTTTAGCGTCGGCATAAGTTACAACACCATCTGCTTTAGCCACAATAGTACTACCAGAGTATTTAGCTGCGACACATTCGACACCAGTACCAACAATTGGTGCTTCACTTTTTAATAAAGGTACGGCTTGACGTTGCATGTTAGAACCCATAAGTGTTCTATGAACGTCGTCGTAGTTTAAGAATGGAATACAACTTGTTGTAATAGAGACAACTTGACTTGGTGAAACGTCCACAAAGTCAACTTTATCTTTAGAAACCATTAAGTTGTCACCATTATAACGAACGATAACTTCGTTTTCAACGATACGATTATCATCGTCTAATTTAATATTTGCTTCAGAAATATAGTAATCGGTCTCTTCATCCGCTGTTAAGTAACGAACATCATCCATTTGAACTTGACCATCAACGACATGACGATAAGGAGTCATAATGAAACCATATTCATTTACTTTAGCATAACCTGATAAAGAGGTAATTAACCCGATGTTTTGTCCTTCTGGACTTTCTACTGGACATAAACGACCATAATGGCTGGCGTTAACGTCACGAACATCCATACCAGCACGTTCTCTTGATAATCCGCCTGGACCTAAGCTAGATAAACGTCTTTTATCTGTCAATTCAGCAATTGGGTTAATTTGATCCATAAATTTTGATAATTGGGAACTACCAAAGAATTCTTTTAAAACAGCGGTAACAGGACGAATATTAATTAATGATTTCGGAGTGATATCTTCAGCTTCTTGAGTTGTCATTCTTTCTCTGATAACTCTTTCCATACGAGCCATACCTACTCTAAATTGATTTTCAATTAATTCGCCTACTTGTCTTACACGACGATTACCTAAGTTATCGATTTCATCTGTATTACCAATACCATCTAATAAATTTAAATAGTAGTTAACTGAGGCAAAGATATCTGGAATAGTAAGACGTCTTTCTTCTACAGAAGTATCGACACCAATAATTTTTTCTACTTTGTCTGGATTGTTTTTATTTTGAACATGAAGAATTTGAACCATATTATATTCATCAAGTTCTTCATTTGTCATTACTTTAGTAAGACCATAGCCAGAGGCAAAAACAGGTTTTAATTCATCTAAAATTTCTTTAGTAATTAAAGTTCCTTTAGCAAATTTAACTTCGCCATCTACTTTGATATCTTCAGCTAAGACACATCCAACAAGACGATCACAAATATTTAATTTCTTATTAAATTTGTAACGTCCTACTTTTGCTAAGTCATAACGGAAATGGTCAAAAAATCTTGTGATTAATTGGTTTTTAGCTGAATCTAATGTAGCTGGTTCACCTGGACGTAATTTTTCAAAAATATCAATTAAAGCTTCATCTGTATTTTTGGTACTATCTTTTTCAAATGTATTTGTTAAATAGTCATTTTCACCGAATACTTTAATAATATCTTCATTACTAGATAAACCTAAAGCACGTAAGAATGTCGTAACAGGCACTTTTCTTGTTCTATCAATACGTACATAAATGACGTCTCTTGCGTCTGTTTCAAATTCAAGCCAAGTTCCTTTGTTTGGAATCATTTCACCACTAATAACACGACGTCCATTTTTGTCTGTTTCACGTTTAAAATAAACACTTGGACTACGTACTAATTGGGAAATAATAACACGTTCTGCTCCGTTAATGATAAATGTACCTGCATCCGTCATCAAAGGCATATCGCCTAAGAAAATTTCTTGTTCTTTAACTTCACCTGTTTCATGAATAAAAACACGTGCTTGAACCTTTAATGGTGCAGCATAGTTTACCATTCTTTCTTTTGCTTCTTTTACAGAATATCTTGGTTCATCGAAAGAATAATCACCAAAGTCAACCGTCAAATTTCCAGTAAAGCTTTCGACTGGAAATAATTCTTCAAATACCTCTTTGATTCCTTCTTCTAAAAATTTTTGGTAACTTTTCTTTTGGATTTCTAGTAAATCCGTAAGTTCCATTGTACTTTTACTACGAGAAAAATTTCGTCTTTCACGATAATCCCCGAATTTATTTAGTTTATAAGCCACGATCTCACCCCATCTAATATTTTTTTAGGAAAACCCTACGTTTTAAAAACTAACACGTCACCAATTTATAATTCTACTAGGAATTACCTGGGTTGTCAATAAATTTTGGCACGCATAATATAAAATCCTTTGTCTTTTTTTACGATGTCACAATCATATGTTTCATCTAGTATTTTTAAGATACTTTTAGCACCTTGGTCTTTTCTAATAACAAACCAAAGCACTCCATTTTCGTTTAAATATTCCTTCGCTGTTTCAAGGATATTTAAGACGACGTCTTTACCTGCTCTAATAGGAGGATTGGTAACAATAATATCAAATTTACCCGTCACTTTTTCATAAGTATCACTTACTAAAGCCTTGGCATTTACTTTATTTTCTTTAATATTTCTTTCACATAAATGGACCGCTCTTTTATTAACATCCACCATTAAAACTTCACTGTTTAAAATCTTACTTAAAGTAATACCAATAAAACCATAACCACAACCAACATCTAATATTTTTAAATTTTGTCTTTGTTCTTCTTTTAAAATGGTATCCACTAAAGCTCTACTTCCATAATCAATTTTGTCTTTAGAAAAAACTCCTAAATCACTATAAAAAGAGAAAACATTCTCTTTGTTTTCATAGGAAATGACCCGGAGTTCACTTTTTAAATTCGTATTATTTGTGAAATAATGTTCCAAAAAATCACCATATTTCTTTCGTTTGACTTGTGTAAATAACATAGCAAAATTTACATGCCTTGTCAATAGAAAAAGACACTTTTGAAAGGTGCCTTTATAAGATTTTTATTTTTCTTCATTTTGGTATAAATTACGATAAATTTGATTATTTTTTAAAAGTTCTTCATGGGTACCAAGCCCTACTTCTTTGCCTTTTTCAATAACATGAATGATATCCGCATCAACAATGGTAGATAAACGGTGGGCAACAATAATTACTGTGTGGTCCTTTACTAAATCATCAATTGTTTTTTTTATATAGGCTTGTGACTCATTATCAAGAGCACTTGTTGCTTCATCCCATAAAATAACTTTGGTATCTAATAGTAAGGTTCTTGCAATGGCAAGTCTTTGTTTTTGACCACCACTTAAGTTAATTCCTGCTTCCCCGATCATCGTATCATAACCGTCTTTTAAACTCATGAAATAATCATCAATGTAGGCTTTTTTACAAACTTCTCTTGCTTCTTCTAAAGTTAAGTCTTCTTTAACAATTTTCAAATTATCAAAAATACTCATATTGAAAATAAATGGTGTTTGTCTAATAATAGAAATATTTTTTCTTAACGAATCTTCGGTAAGTTTTTCGATATTTATTCCATCCATCAATATTTCTCCATCACAAACATCAAAGTAACGTAATAATAAATTAAAGATGGTGCTTTTTCCATTACCACTACGACCTACAATAGCATTCTTTTTATTTGGAAGAAAAGTCATGCTTAAATTTTCTAAAGTATTATCTTCGGTTTCTCTATATTTAAAGGAAACATTTTTAAATTCAATTTTTCCTTTATTTTTATCCAAAGTGATTTCTCCATATTTTTCTTCTTTATATAATTTGTCACTTAAAATTTCATTAATTCTTTCTAAAGAAACTGTTACTTTGTTAAAGGAAACAATAAAATCACTTAATGATTCAACAACTTGATCAATTACCCAAATATAATTTTCTAATGTCGTAAAAAGACCTAGGCTCAAAATACCTTGGATATAAAAATAACCAGCGGTTAAAAAGATAATAAATTGAAAAATAAAATAAAGAAGATTCATAAGTGCACAATACCATGTTTCTTTAAGACCCAAATTCATAACGTTTTGATAGTAAACATCTAGAATACCATTCAGTTTTTCTTCGACATGTCTTTTGATACCTAAAGCTTTTATTTCTCTTACCCCACTAATATTTTCGGTAGCTTCTTTCACATATTTATCACTCTGTTTTTTTATTATTTCATTATTCTTTTTGATTTTAGGTAAAAATTTATAAGAAATAACCCCCATCATAAAAGACATTAATAAAATTTCTAAACCTAAAATCCAAGAAATATAAAAGGCGAAGAAAACTAAAATAATAACTACAACAGCTCTGCAAAAAAGACGAATTAGTTTATTTAAAAGTTCCATAATTTTCTCAGGTTCGAAATACATTCGATTAACAAACTCTCCGACGCTCATTTCTTCAAAAGCTAAGGCTGGTAAATTATTAATTTTATAATAAAGGTCTTCCGTTACTCTTTTCATAAAATGATTTTCTAAATAATTATACAAATATTCTCTAGGTATCAATAAAACAGTAAAATTTAAAATATAAATACTTTCGTATAAAACAATACAAAAAACAAATTTGTGAAACTCATTAGCCACTAAATATTCTACTGCCACGCCCCATAAAGCTGCTATAAAAGCCGGCAAACAGGAAGATATCACCAAAATAACATATAAAATAAATTTTAATTTTTCTTCTTTTAAGTAATTAAAAAAGATTCGCCAAGAAGATAATTTTTTCATAAACCCACTACTCCTAAAAAAAAAAAAATAAAACTTTGAGTCTTCAAAGTTTTACTTTACTAAACTATCTAAATCGACATCGCTACGGTCGTGTTTAATTTGTTCCCAACTATCTGTCTTTTTAAATAAACAAATAATGTTAATAGGAATCCATGTAGCAATGAAGAATGAAAATAAGAAAATACCACCTAGAATGTTTTTAGCACTCTTCTTATTATATTTAACAACAAAGATGTTCATAGCCACATTTAGAATATAGAACACAATGAAGAAAAGTATTCCAGAAGCATATAAGTATGAGAAGAAATCAAATAGTTCGACATCTAAAACATGGAAGATAATTAATACAATTGTTAAGATTAAACCTAAAACGGTTACAATAGGTGCTACATACATCATAAACATATCAAAGCACGCGATATTTCCTGTTTTTAAGAAAGTGCCTAATAATTTCTTACCATAAATTTTTAAACAACTTAAAGTTCCACTTGTCCATCTTTTTCTTTGTTTCCAACTTTGCCAAAAACTTTGAGGATGTTCATCATAAGTAATAGCATCTTCTACAAAAGCAACTTGGATACCTCTTAAAGCACATAAACCAGTAAACTCTGAATCTTCGGTTAAAGTAACCGTATTAAAACCATATTCATCAATAACATCTTTACGAACAACAAATCCTGTTCCGTTAATAGCGGCTGATCCAGAAAAATTCATACGAGCACGATTGAAGAAAAAGTTTTGAATGAAATAAAATAATGTATAAGAACCTGTTAACCAATTATCGCTCATGTTTTTAGAATCTCTAAAACATTGTCCAACTTGAATACCTTCACATAACGCGTCATTCATACGAGCTAAAAAGTCTGGATGAACCAAATTATCTGCGTCAAAGATGACATAAGCGTCAATATCGGTACGTTCTTTTAAATTTTTAAAAGCAAACCTTAAGGCATCTGCTTTTACTTTAACAGGAACGGTACATTCCATAACAGTTGCACCTGCTTTTTTAGCAGCACCTGCTGTATCATCGGTACAATTATTTGGAACAACAATAATCTCATATAAATCTTCAGGATATTTTTGCTTTTGTAAACTTTTTATTAAAGCACCAATAACATCTTGTTCATTTCTAGTCGGAATAATGATTGCAAATTTATGTTTGGGTTTATGTTTTCCAAACATACTTTTATGATAATTTTTAAAACCAAATAAGCCTGTGATTCCAAAATACATTCCATATATAAAAGATAATGCAAATAAAATATAATATATTGTGACAGCAATGCTTGCCATTTTCTTCAACCCTTTCAAAAAAAGATAAAACTTTCTTTCACTAGAAAAATTATAGTATAATTAACTATAAAAAGCAATTACATTTTTGTCACCATTTTTTATAGATATAAATCAAATAACACAATCATCCACAACACATTTATTCAAAAAAAATTGTCATTATGGACAACTCTTATCTATTTTTATTAACTAATATTTTTTCTAATTTATGTTCTAATTGATATAATGTATTGCCGGTGGAAACATCACCACCTAGTTCTTCTAAAGCTGAATATAATATTTGCCTTTTAGATGGAGTAGAATTGTTAGGAACTTCTAAATTACTTTCTTTTTCATAAATTCCTAATGTACCATCATCATTGGTTTTAGAATAATAATCTTTATTAGTCAAACTAGAATGAAAACTAATATTTTTAAAATGGTGTCTATTTTTAGCTAAAGACATAGCTTCTTTTTTATCTTCTATTTCTTCTTCTGTTTCTTTCCAAAGACGAAGTCTATCTGTAGTACCATTTACTTCGGCCATGCTTTCAAAAGCTGAATAAATTTCTTCTGGCTTAATATGATAGAACTCTCTCACCCTAATTTTGTTGCCAATTTTTTCCTTGCTACGTAACTCAGGATTCAAAGTATCAATAAAATTATGTAATTTTTTATCAGTTAATCTTTCTGTGACATCAAATGTGGCATAAATATGAAAAGAAAAAGGAACAGCTTCTGAATTATTCAAAGATTTCACTCTTGCTTTCACATCATCAGCATAGCCAATCTTGACATATTCCGGAAAAGATGGATTCGTTAATATATAAATTACACCACATGTTTTCATTATGCATTTCTCCATTTCATATACTTATTGTATCATACATTTTTTAAAGTTGGTTATGTATTTTAAAAGCATATTATATTTAAGAGACAATAAAAGGATCCGTCATGGTTCCACTTCCTGTTATTTTAACATCTGAACGAATATTAATAACTGGTCGAAGGCCCAAAATAATTTCTACACCACGATCATCAATATAACCTGAACCATATACTCCAAATATAAATAAAAAAACATTTGTTCCTCCGTAAGCATTATATCTGCCTGAAGGAGTCATCGTCCAAAAAGCGTTTCCTGTTGTTAAATAACTTTGAGTATTTAATTTTGTGTGATTATAAGCGCCATCAAATACTCCACCTGCATGGCCCGCTAACATTAATTCATCTACTGTTATCAATCCAATTGGATAAGTTAAACTTTTATTTCCGTTTGTAGCATTTGATACTGTATAATAATCATTGACGTTTTCACATATAAGTGTTGGTGTACTTTCAAGAACTTTTGAATAGCTTTTGTTATAAGTAATAACAGTTCCCGTTCCGACTCCACTTTGTAAGTTTAAATTAGAACGATCGCCACAAAAACCGACATTAGCATCTAATTTTGAATTATAACTAGCTAATTTATCTATATAGAACTTATCCACATTTGTTTTAATTACTGATGATGTTCCGGTACCATTTGCTTCTCCTGATGTATACATATAACCTAGGTACATATTGTTAGTATATGTAACATTAAATTGACTAGTGCCATATTGCCTATCTTCAGAAACTTCACCATTACTATGAGCACTCGTTCCATCATAAATCATCCTGATAGAACCATTACTGTTGATACGTATAATTCGCCAATAAAAGCCTGCATATTTTACATAGTTGTTTTCCACAGAGCCTCGGTAATAATAGGTTGGATTTCCATCATAATCTGTCGTTTCATATATTCCTTTTTCGTGTGATTCACATGACTCATCATCGCAAGCGGATTTAGTAAAATCTGGTGTGTAACTATTTACTTCAATATTTCCTAGGGCAGTGGAAACTGTTTTGGAAGTTTTATTAAAATATAAGGTACATTTGGTTCTGGTATTATCTGTTGCATTATAATTATGGTAATCACCAATGAACTTCCAACCAGCGTTGTCCCATGTAGGAATCACGCCATTATTACAGTTTGATTTTTCTGTATCTAATGTATAACCTGTATTTTGAGATGGCATATTTCTTGAAATGATCCCATCAATATAGTAGGCAAAATAAATATCTCCTGGATCTTCTACGGTGCCGTTTATCACATCAAAATTTTTGTTTTCTTCATAATAAGCATAGCTTGGATATAAAACTAG
>CAKOHG010000007.1 GCA_934085565.1 uncultured Bacilli bacterium
TCTAACTCTTGTGTAGTAAACTTTATCATAAAATGCACCATCCTTTCTTTGTTAATTCTTTTGTAAACACAAAAAAATCAACCCGAACGGATTGATATATATGTTAAGTTCAAACTATAAAAGTTCGAACAGAAACGTCACTGGAGCAAATGAGGAGAATCGAACTCCCGTCTCAACCTTGGCAAGGTCGCGTTCTAGCCACTGAACCACATCTGCATTGCATTAATAATATAACAGATATTAAAATAAATTGCAAGACAAAATTTACTATGCTATAATTATTAACATAAGGAAGAGTAGATACGTATGAAAAAAAAATATAAAAAAATTATTGTTGTCTTAGTTATCCTTCTTGTTTTGGTATTTGGTGCCTTTGCTTATTATAAATTTTTCAGATCCAAACCAGTTGATACTCCAATAAAAGAAGTAAAAGTAACAAATACGATTGAAAATTATGGTTATAACTTAGAGGATCGTGATACTGAACTTTATAAGGAAAAATATGAAGAATTAAAGAAACTTTTAAGTAAAGATGATTACGATAAAGATGAGTATATCAAGTTAATTAGTGAATTATTTATTATAGATCTTTTTACGATTGATAATAAAATTAGTCGTTATGATGTAGGTGGAACGGAATTCATGTACACCGGCGCCGTTGCGTCATTTAAGGCTTCTGTTGAAAATTCTCTTTACAAAACTGTTGAAAATGATTTAGAAGATAATCGTAATCAAGCCCTTCCCGTTGTGAGTTCAATAGAAATTACAAATTATGAACCAACTACTTATGAAATGCCAGATCAATCAGTTGTTGAAGGATATAAAGTAAACTTAAGTTGGCAATATGAAAAAGATCTAGGCTATGATGATACAGGTGTTCTAATTGTTATACCAGATGGAAATAAAATGGGTGTCGTTTTTTATAAAGCTAAGTAAACTTGTGAAAAAATAAAGTTTAAGATATAATAAAAAAGGTGAGGAAATATTATGAAGGAAAAAAACTCTACTAAAAATGTCATGTTTAATTCAGCTATGCGAATCATTGTATTTGTATTAGCCATTGTTATATTTGGAGTAAGTACCAGTTATGCTTATTATATGGCAAACATAAAAGGACAAGCAAATGTGGATGAGTCTAAAACTGCTACTTTAAATGTTACAACGACTTTAGAAAATGCTCCAGCTATTTCAGCTAGTAAAATGTCTATTATCAATGCAAGTGATTATTTAACAAAAGCTCAAAAGGTTGATTTTAGCATTACAAATGAAACAACTAGTAACGTAAAAGCAAAATATACACTAAAATTAGTGGAAATGAGTATTACTAAAAATTTATCTAGTAAATATTTTAAATATGCCGTTATAGTAAATGCTGGAAAAGATAATGAAAAAACATTTACAGGTAATTTCTTAGATGAAGAAAATATAGCATCAGAAAAAACAACAGTTACTAAAGATAATCCTGAAACAGTAACCGGACTTACTAAGAACTTAATTGACGAAGATAATGCCCTTATTTTAGATATTGGTTCTACAGATACTTTAAGCTTTTATATTTGGGTAGAAAATGATGATGAAGTTGATCAATTATATTTAACAAATGGTAATTTTTCTGCTAAATTATCTATCGACGCTTACCCTACAAAATAGACCATAAGGTCTTTTTATTTTAAATAATTTGTGTTATTCTTTTAAGAGGTGATTTGAGATGAATTTTACAGCATTATTATTAACATTGTTAAGTGGACTTTTTTTTGCTTTAGGCTTTTTAATTGTTAAGTTTGTGAAAAATAAAAAAGAATTAACTATTTTTGCTAATAGTATGGCTTTTGTTATTTTAATAGGTATGCTTTTTAAAGATTTACTTCCAGAAATTATTGAATTGTCTGAAAATGTAAATGCTACTAAAAGTGTGAAAATAGGAATTATTTTATTCTTTATTATCTTAGGTATGGGAATATTAAAAATATTTGATATATTTTTACCACATCATTCTCATCATCATAAAGATAATGAACATAATTTAAAAGAACATAATGATCATAGCGTACATATTGGTATCATTATGAGTCTATCCCTTATTTTACATAATATATTAGAGGGCATGAGTCTTTATATTATTGCTCAAGAGTCATGGACTTCAGGTTTATTGATAGCCTTGGGTGTTGGTTTTCATAATTTACCTTTAGGTATTGAAATAGCCAGCAATTTAACAAATTTTAAAAATTCTAAACGTTCAAAAATGATTTTACTGTCATTAATATTATCGTCTTTTGTAGGTGGCTTAATTCTTTTTGTTTTAAGTGCTCAGATTAGTGATTTAGTTTTACTTTCATTAATATCTATTGCTTGTGGCATGATAATTTATTTAGCCTTATTTGAACTTTTAAAAGAAATATTTAATTATTTAAAAAATAAGTTTACTTATTTTGGTATTGGCGTAGGTATTGTTGTTTTGTTATTAATGACATTTATGGAATAATTAGATATAATATTACAGATTAGAGAAAAAGGAGATGTTTATTTATGGGAAGAGCTTACGAAGTTAGAAAAGCGAGTATTCAAAAAACAGGTGCTCAAAAAGCTAAATTATATACAAACTATGCAAAAGAAATTTATTTAACAGCTAAAAAGGGGTCTCCAGACATTGAAAGTAATGTAGCCTTAAAAAGATTAGTTGAGAAAGCCAAGAAAGAACAAGTACCAAGTGATATTATTAATCGCGCTATTGATAAAGCTAAAGGAATGGGTGGCGAAGATTATGAAGTGGTCACTTATGAAGGTTTTGGACCAGGGGCTTCTACTTTAATTATTAGAACTCTTACAGACAATGTTAATCGTACGGTTGGTATGGTTAGAGCGGCTTTTAATAAAGTTCATAAAAGCTTGGGTGTTAATAACTCAGTATCTTATAATTATGATTATTTAGCTTTAATTGGTATCAAAGATGTAAATGAGGAAGAAGTCTTTAATGCTCTTTTAGAAGCGGGTATTGAACCAGTAGACTTTGAAACAGAAGATGGTATGACGTTAATTTCTGTAACACCTAGTGAACACAACAAAGTAAAAGACGTTTTAGAAAAGTTATATCCTGACATCAATTATGAAATTGATGAGGAAGGAATGTATGCGAAAGAAAAAATAACTTTAGAAGGAGAAGACTTAGAAACATTCCAAAAGCTATATCATATGTTAGATGACATCGATGATGTGACAGATATTTACCATAATGTTATTTTATAAAAGGTTATTTGATATAAACCTCGTTTCTTAACTATAAGAGACGAGATTTTTATATGGTTTAATAAGTTTTGAAGATGAAATTAATATAAAAAAAGAAACCATTCGGTTTCTAATTTGAACTACTATTACTCTTAGCATTAGCAATTTGATTAGCAATGTAATTAGAGTATTGTTTTTTGATATCTTCGTCTAAAATATCCATACCATATTTTTTTCTTAATTCATCCATGGCAGTAACTCTGATAGTTGCATCATTATTAATTTTTTCATTGGCTAATGTTTCTTTAATTTCATCTTTTTTATCATCATAACTAGGTTTTTCACTAGAAGATTCACGATAGATAACATGGTAACCTAATTCTGTAGTAATAATTGAAGTAGAATAGGCTCCATCTTTTAAGCTTCGAGCGGCTTTTAAAAGTTCATCATATGAGCTTGATAAAGTTCCTGTATTAATAGCCCCAAGACTACCACCATTATTTTTAGTAGCTTCATCATCTGAGTATTCTTTAGCTAATTCTTTAAAAGTAGCTAATTTATCTTCAGCTGCGTTTAATTTAGAAATGATATCATTAACTTTATTTTTAGCTTCATTTTCTAATTTTGTTTTATCATCAGCGCTTGTACTATCAGTAACACCTGTTTTAATTAAAATGTGATCTACTGTAACATCACCATAAATATTTTTTTCATAATAAGATTTCATCGCATCTTCAGAAACTAATGTTTTAGCATAATCTAAAATAGCCTTTTGTTGTAAATTATTTAAATAAACATAGTTTGTGTAGTTATCTTTGCTACCAAAATATTGAGTAATATAAGTTTCACCATAAGAACTAATCATAGATTTTGTAGTGCTTTCGGCATTCTTTTTAGCAGTTTCAAGATCATCTGGATATTCTTGTTCCAAAATTTTTGTATCCATTAATGTGATAATACTATCTAAAGCGTAGCTTTCTTTCATTTTGTTATATAAATCATTTGCAGATATAGCACTGGTTCCTTCATTAAAATTAACAACAGCTTGTGATCCATCACTTAAAGTTGGATAATTTTTGGTACAACCACACATCATAAAAGCACAAGCCCCCAAGATAAGAATTTTCTTTGTTTTATTCATGTTTTAATCGTCTCCTATTCCTTAAAAACAATAATATTATAGCAATTCCCATTTGATTATTCAAGAGAATGACGCACCAAAAGAAAAATAAGCCATAAACTATAATTGAAAAGACAAATAAAGGAGGGAGTTTTATGAACTACTGTGAAAATGGAATTGGTCCAGCAATCATTTTAGTATTATTCATTCTACTTATTTTAATTGTTGGAGCATTCATTTAGTCTTTATAAAGGAGGTGCCTTATGAGTTGTTGCAAAAAACAAACAACGGAGTGTGGAAATACTAACTTCATGAATGGGGCTTTTATTATCCTTATTCTGTATATCTTACTTGCAATCATACTTGGCGGCGTTTTATTCTAAAAGAGGGCAGAGGCCTTCTTTTAAATTTATGCTAATTTTGTTTTTTAAAAAAGCTTTAGAAAGTGAATTTTAAAATTTATATAAAACATTTTAGAAAAAAAGTTGATATAATGTGTCAAATTTCTAAAATTGGTGATTTGTTTAAATTCTTAAAAAATGCTTAAATACCACCAAGGAGGAAGAATTTATTATGCCAAATGTAAATGTTTTATGTTGTTTTGAGGATAAGCCTATTTTTTTGTATAATCCTATAGGAGATGTTTCCTATCAATTCATCATTATCAACTACGTTAATAAAATTAAAACGAAATGGGCCGAACGACAAACTTATCAAAAAGGGGAAGCTTCTTTTTTGTATGTTGAAATTCAAATTTATTTAGCTAAAAAAAGAATTTTAAATCATACGACACCCAAGCGAAAACTAGATAAATGGTGTTTATCTTTTTTAGAAATGCTTATCAATGAAAAGAAGATATAGTTCTAAATTGTTCTAAAGCAATTTCACTATTCGACAAAATAAATGTATTTTCTATGTTTTAATTAATTATAGAAAGGGTAGTTGTTATGAAAGTGAAATGTTTTGATGAAAATACCGAAAAAGATTTGGAAGGAAAAATTAATGCTTTTTTAAGTGGCTTAACTGGTGATATAATAGACATTAAGTATGAAGTCGCGATTGGCATTCAAGGAGAAGATCAAATCTATTGCTTTTCTGCCATGGTGATTTATTATGAAAAGGAATAAGTGGTTAAAAATGAAAAAATCTTCTTTTATTGAAGGAACTGTGATTGCAACACTTGCCATTGTTATCACCAAAATTTTAGGTATGCTTTATGTCATTCCATTTTATGCTATCATAGGTGTTCAAGGTAGTGCTTTATATGCTTATGCTTATAATATTTATGTTATTTTCTTAGATATATCTTCGGCAGGACTACCTGTGGCAATTAGCAAGATTATTAAAGAGTATAATACTTTGGGCATGATGGACGCTAAAGTAAGAGCTTATAAAGTAGCCAAAAAAATTATTAGTTTTATATCCGTAGCGGCTTTTATCGTATTATTTTTATTTGCTGGTAATTTAGCTTCTTTAATTTTAGGAGATTTACAAGGTGGAAATACCATTTCAGATGTTACATTTGTTATTCGTTGTGTTTCCTTTGCAATTTTAGTTATTCCTTTTTTAAGTGTTTCCAAAGGTTATTTACAAGGACATAACATCATTAATGTGTCAAGTATCAGTCAAGTAATTGAACAAGTTGTTCGAATCATAGTTATTCTTGGTGGCAGTTATTTAGGTTTAAAAGTTTTAAACTTATCTTTAACAACCTCGGTAGGTATTGCTGTTTTTGGTGCTTTTGCGGGTGGTCTTGCCGCGATGCTTTACATATTTATTAACATGCGTAAAAACAAAAAAGAGTTATCATTAGAAGAAGTAGAGAAAAAAGATGATATTTCTAATCATGAAATTTTAAAGAAAATTATTTCTTATGCGATTCCTTTTATTATCATTGATGTGGCTGTATCACTATATAACTTCATAGATATGGTATTAATATCTAGAACCATGGGATACTTAGGATATGACGCGGCAACTACTGAATTTGTCACTTCATCGGTAGCTACTTGGGCTAATAAAATAAATGTTATTGTTAACTCTGTTGCGATGGGTTTAACCGTTAGTTTGATTCCTAATATTGTCGAAGCATTTACTTTAAAGAAATGGTCATTAGTAGAAAAAAGATTAAATAAAGCGATTCAAATTATCTTAGTAACTTGTGTTCCTATGGTATTAGGTATTTCATTCTTAGCTAAACCAATTTGGAATATCTTTTATGGAAATAGTAATCTTGAATTAGGAAGTATTGTCCTAGGTGTTAGTATTTTTGGCGCTTTATTTTATAACATATATATGATAACATCGATGACTTTACAAAGTTTAAATAAATTTAAAGCAGTATACTTTACAACTTTTTTAGGATATCTTACAAATGCATTCTTAGATGTTCCTTTAATGCTTTTATGTCATCATTTAAATTTACAACCATTTATTGGTGCTTTATTAGCTACCATTCTAGGATATACTTTAGCATCCACCAGCGCTTTAATAATTTTAAGAAAACATCATCAACTTAAATATCATGAATCTTATAAAATGTTTGGCAAAATTCTTGTTCCATCTCTTTGTATGATGCTTGTCGTTTTCTTAGTTGCAAGATTGTGCCCAATCTCGTATAATAGTAGAACCTCATGTATTTTCTATGTTTTCTTAACATCAGTAAGTGGGGCGATTGTTTATCTTTTCATTGCTTATAAAATGAAAATTCTTGATAATATTTTTGGAAAAGAATATTTGGATAGAATAATTAGAAAATTAACCTTTAATAAATGGCCTAAAAAAAACACTAAAAATTAGTGTTATACAATATACATGTTTCCATCAGCTTCGTATTCTTTAGTGTAGTAGGTATTGCCTTCTAATTTACTAATTCTGGCGTCTAGACGGTTTATGCTTCTTTCTATTTTAGCAAGTCTGCTTTCAATTTCACTAGTACTTGCGGTGGTAGTATTTGTCATTTGCATAGGAAAGTTAGGCATGGTAGGCATGTTTTGGGCTTGATAAAAATTGCTACTTGCCATATTCATAGAAGGATACATTGGATTTTGCATATTACCTACAGAACTCATGTTAAAATTAGTGCTTTCGAAAAAGGAATTTCTGTCTTTTCTCATCTTGTTCCTCCTTTATAGTTAATATATGTATTTATAGAAAGAAGTGTGAAAAAAATGCGTCTAAGAAATGTAAAAAATGCTAGAGAAAAATTAGAAGCTAGCAAATATTTTGTAAAAGAACCTGAAAAAAATAAAGGAAACTGGTCGAATGGTTCTAAAATCCATCTTGAGATAGGAACTGGTAAGGGTGACTTTTTAATTGGAATGGCCACGGCTTATCCTGATATTTTATTTATTGGCGTAGAAAAATATGAAAGTGTTTTAGTAAGAGCAATTGAAAAGGCAGAAGATCTAAATTTATCAAACTTAAAATTTATCTGTTATGATGCGGCTAAAATAGATAATGTTTTTGATCATGAAATAGACACCATATATTTGAATTTTTCAGATCCTTGGCCTAAGACAAAACATCATAAAAGAAGATTAACAAGTCCTTTATTTTTAGAAACTTATGATAAAATTTTTAAAGATGAAAAACACATTGTTCAAAAAACAGATAATATTGATTTATTTGCCTATAGTTTAGAAGAACTAAGTAAGCATGGCTATACTTTGGAAAAAGTAAGTTTAGATCTTGTTAATGAGAAAATATTTAATGTGAAAACAGAATATGAAGAGAAATTTATGAATCTCGGTTACAAAATTAACTATGTTGACGCGAGAAAAAAATAAATTTTCTTTTTTTTACCTTTTTTTAAGAAGTCATGCTATACTTGTTATAGTAGGTGATAGGATATGAAAAAAGGGTTTACACTGGTAGAGCTTTTAAGCGTGCTGGGAATTATGGCTCTTCTTTTACTTATTGCAGTACCAACATATTTAAGTGTTTCTAACAATATTAAAGAAAACTTATATGAATCAAAAGTAAAAGAACTTTTATCAAAGGGCGAGAGTTATGCCGAGGATACTAATAATTATGCTTTTTCGGTAAATAGATTACTCGAAGAAGGGAAAATAAGTCCAGATGATGAATCAGGAGCTATTTACGATCCTAGAGACAAAAGAAAAATGAATTGTGATCTTATTGAAGTAAGCTATCAAAATAATCAAATGGAAAGCAATTTAATCCCTCAATCAGAATGCTTAAGTGATGAGGAAATAAGTAGTAGATATGGACTTTTGAAATTAGTATTAAAAGGAAATGTTAACGAAAAAGTAGAACCAGATACTTGGACAAATGATAGTGAAGTTTCTGTAAGCTATGAAATAAATGATAAATATAAAGATATCGTAGAAGACATTACAGGCTTAACTTGGGCTGGAGCCGAAGAAAAAAGTTGTACTAAAGAAAACATTCATGATTGTGATATCTATAAAGTAAGTACAACGACTAGTGCCTCTTTAACAGTTCGCTTAGTAGCTAATATAAAACTTAAAGATACTACGGTTACCAACAATTATGTTGCTGCGGTATATATGGATACAGAAGCACCTGTTTTAAAACAAGATAGTATTTTAGTGAATAATGATGTGGAAACCAATGCCAATAAAAAAGTTACCTTTGAACTTTCTGATAATTATGGTAGTGGAGTAGCTTCTTATGCTCTTGTAACCACAAAATCATGTAATAATGCTTCTTATAAGGATGCTTCGGATGGTACACAAACGGAGTATTTAGATGAACAAGTTTACTACGTTTGTGCAAAAGATAAAGTAGGAAATGAAAAAGGGTATTTTGATGAAGGATATCAAATCGATGTTAAAAATGTGGATAAAGATAAATTAAAAGCCTCTTTAAGTATTACAAGCAAAGATACTCGTTATCATTCTAAAGATGTTAAATTAACTATCACGACGAATAAAAATTCCAGTGATTTACAAATGTGTATTTCTCAAACTAATTATTTACAAGATTGTTCTTTTGAAAAATATAGTGAAACTAAAAACATAACTTTAAATGGCGATTATGATGGTTCTTCCAAAACGGTTTATGTTACCATTCAGGATAAAGCAGGTAATCTTTCACATGTTAAAGCCACTTATTCTTTATATAAATATTGTTCTAGAGTAGGTTCATGGCAAGTAGTATCCAATACTAAAAATACTTGTCCTGCTTGTGGGAATGCTTACTATAATATTTCTTATCGTCAAAATGATTACTACTTTACTTCTCATCAATGTAGTACGAAACAAGAAGGACGTTCTTGTGGGTTAAAAAGCTGTGATCCTGTGGATAATATGAATCCAAATGATTATGATTCTAGTAAAAAAGTAACATGTGATAAAACTCAATTTCAAAAATTAATTAACAATTATATTGATCGTTTTAAAAATGCTTTAAATTATCAAAGCTTCCGTAATGCCCTTTATGATTGTGGCAGTGTCACTTCTGGTATTTTAGCTTCTTCTGATAATGCTTATAATATTTTAAGAAATCATTCTCGTACTCAAATAGTATCTGGTAGTGGTAAAAGTGGTAACTGTAAATGCTACTACAATAAAGATAGTAAAAGTGCCGAGAAAACTTGTGCCAAATCAGCCTGTAATGGTGAATATGAAAACTATGTTTCTGGTATCATTTATAGTGGTCGTGTCTTTGTCTTAAGTGCTACAACCGCCATGAAAGCTGTGGACTGGGGAACAAGTTCTTCTAAATGTGGCGATGACAATGGTTTTGGAGATTGTGAAAATGAAGGAAGTTCTTGGGAAAAATATGGCTATCGTAGTATCATCTTAAGTGATGTAAATAATAATGCTTATGAAGCCACTGGATGGGGTTATTGTACCAGATCTACGAATGCCATTTTAAACTGGGATGATTGTTATTCACGAGATGAAAGAAAAAATCGTATTGCCTCTTTCCAAAACAGTGTCAGAGTAGGGCTCTTTAGTTACCAAAACTGGGAATATGATAATGAAAAGAATGACCGAGATGTTTATAGCTATCAAAATGGAAAAGTATATGTACAAATATTTGTAATTTAAAGGAGAGATAATAATGAAGAAAAATGTATTCATCATTTTAGGAATTATTCTAGTTCTCGTTTTAGTAGCGGGTGGTGGAACAGCCTTTTGGTTCTACAGTACCCATATTTCTTATCAAAAATTAGCTTCTAAAATGAATGAAAATTATGATTTTGATATTTCTTACGAAACTGAAGAAGATGGCTATAGTTATTCGGGTAGTTACGATCAAAATAATAATACATTAACATATATTGATGATAACATTGAAGAGCAAAGTTTAAATGTTAATCTTTATGAAACTGTTCTAAATGAAATTCCACAGCAAAAATATTACAATAAAGATAAAACTTTTACAGGTTCCTTTAGTCTTGTTTCTTTAAAACAGAATAAGGATCTTTCTAAACTTTTACCTAGTGATAATAGCTTTACTTGTGAATTTGAAATTACAGATACTTATTTAAGTAATATCGAATGTGAAGGAGATTCTAATTTTTCAATTAGTTTCTTTCGTTAAAAAAAAGACTTTTTGACAAAGCCTTTTTTTAATGTTTAATTTTGTTTAACTTCCATAATAACTGGTAAGATCATTGGGTGTCTTCCTGTTAAAGCACTAATATATGGAGATAAATCTAAAATGATTTGACCTTTTAAATCTGTATAACTGTAATTTCCTTTAGAAAAGCTATCTCTAACAATTTGAGAAATTTTCTTTTCAATCTTATCAATAAGATTAGCGTTTTCATTAACCATAACAAATCCTCTTGTTGTAACATTTGGTTTTAATAATAATTGTTTGGTTAAAGGATTAATATTGATAATAGCCATTAAAATGCCATCATGGCTCATGACTTTTCTTTCTTTTATAATAGAAGAGCCAATACCACCAATACGAGAACCATCGACATAAACATCTCCGGCACAAACGCTTTTACCTCTTGTAATACCATCATTCGTAAGATTAATCACATCACCGTTTTTACAAATGAAAATATTTTCTTTAGGAACATCACAATCAATAGCTAAATCACGATGAGCCATAAGCATACGATATTCCCCATGCATTGGCATAAAATATTGTGGTTTAACAAGGCGAAGCATTAATTTTAATTCTTCTTGTTTACCATGACCAGAGGTGTGGATATCTGAAAATTCATTATTTGTAAATACTTTAACACCTTTTAAATAAAGTTTGTTAATAACACGGCTAACACTAGTAGCATTACCTGGAATAGGTTTAGATGAGAAAACAACTAAATCATCATTTAAAAGAGATATTTGTTTATCCGTGCCATTTGCAATTCTTGATAAAGCAGCCAGAGGTTCTCCTTGACTACCGGTACATAAAATACAAATTTCGTTACGTTTTAAACTTTTTGCTTTTTGAGGATCTATAAAAATACTACGATCACTAATCATGCCATTTTCTAAAGCAATTTCAATACTTGTTTTCATACTACGACCGAAAACCATAATTTGACGATTATTTTTACGACAAGTTTCCACGATATGTTTTAAACGATAAATGTTAGAAGCAAATGTAGCAATAATAACACGTCCATAATGTTTAGAAACAATATCATTTAAAGTTTCATCGACACAAGACTCTGACTTAGAAAAACCTTCAGATAAAGCATTTGTACTATCAGAAAGTAAAAGTTTAACACCTTCTTCACCAATTTTAGCAATTTTATGAAAATCAGCGATAGGACCAATAGGGGTTAAATCAAATTTAAAATCACCCGTTTCAAATATAATACCTTGAGGAGTTCTAATAACAACAGCGAAACTATCCGGAATGGAATGAGTTGTATTAATAAACTCAAGTTCAAAATATTTAAATTTTAAATGGCTATCTTTGTTGATAACCTCAATATTTTGGTAATCTAAATGATTATCCTCTAATTTATTTCTGATTAAACTTGCCGCAATACGAGGGGCATAAATCACCGGTATTTTGACATTTTGCAGTAAAAAAGAAATACCACCGATGTGATCTTCATGACCATGAGTAATTACTAGCGCTTTAATTTTATCTTCATTTTCTTTTAAATAAGTAACATCTTGAATAACATAATCAATTCCCATTAAGTCTTCTTCGGGAAACATAACACCAGCATCAATAATGATAATTTCGTCCTGGTGAGAAACGACATACATATTTTTACCAACTTCACCAAGCCCGCCTAAAGCAATAACGGACGTGATATCCTTATTATTTTGCATAATTAATAAAATTCTCCTTTCAAAAAATAAGTTTAAAGTTGTTTCGCTGAATGAATTATAACGCAAAAAATTGTAATTGTAAAGTTTTAATGCTATAATGAAACAGGTGGTAAGCATGATAAATAAACGTGGTTTTACATTAGTAGAACTCATTGCTGTAATAAGTATTTTAGGACTTTTGACGACTCTTGCAGCAACCAGTATCACAAAGACCTTAAATGAAAGTAGAGAAAATCTTTTACAAGAGCAAATTAAAAGTTTAAAAGACACAGCGATTACTTATGTTTCTAATAAGAAATATTATTTTAAAGTTTGTCCGGATACTTTTAATCCAGCTAAAACTACAAGTAAAGATAAAAACTGCTATGTCAAATTCACTGTATCAGAGCTTATACAATCCGGATTATTTGAAAATAAAAATAATATCTGCAAAGAAGATAAAAAAATTGTTGTTTATCGTAAACAAGATGGCTCGTATGATTCTTTAGAAACCTACATAGAAGATGATACATGCGCCTATTAGAAAGAGGAAACATTATGGGATTATTTGATAAATTAAAAAATATAGTAACCAAAAAAGAAGATATTGAAGAAAAAGAAAATTTAAAAGATTATGAAAAAGGATTAGAAAAAACAAGAGATGAATTTGTTTCTAAATTAAGCTTATTAGGTATCAAATATAATAAAGTAAATGAGGAATACTTTGAAGAACTAGAACAAATTTTAATCATGGCTGATATCGGGGTCAATACTGTTTTTGATTTTTTAGATCGTCTAAAAGAACGGGTTAAAAAAGAAAATATCACAGATACTAAATATTTAAATGAAGTTATTGTCGATGAGCTTTTCATTATTTATGTTAATAATGAATCTTTATCAGATAAAATCAATTTAGCTGAAGAAGGACCAACAGTTATTTTAATGGTGGGTGTCAATGGAGTTGGTAAAACGACAAGTATTGCTAAATTAGCTTACAAATATAAAAAAGAAGGTAAAAAAGTAATGATGATTGCTGGTGATACCTTTAGAGCGGGTGCTGTGGAGCAACTAAAAGATTGGAGTGAGAAAACCGGAACCTTATTCTTTGGGAGTGAAAGTAAAGATCCTGCTGGCGTTATCTTTGACGGGCTAGCCAAAGCCAAAGAAGAAAATGTAGATATCGTTTTAGTAGATACCGCAGGAAGATTACAAAACAAAGTGAATTTAATGCAAGAATTAGAAAAAATAAATCGTATTATTGACCGTCAAATTCCAGGAGCACCTCATGAAGTTTTACTTGTAATAGACGCGACTACTGGTCAAAATGGTATTTTACAAGCCAAAAGTTTTGGGGAAATCACCAACATTACAGGTATTGTTTTAACTAAATTAGATGGTACGGCAAAAGGTGGTATTGTCTTAGCTATTAAAGAAGCCGTAGGAATACCCGTTAAATTTATTGGTCTTGGTGAAAAAATGGAAGATTTAAAGCCTTTTGATATTGAAGCTTATATTTATGGCTTATTCAAAGGAATGATTGACCATGAATAAATTTTTATACTATAACGATTTATTCAATCTTTACAAAGAACTTTTAACCACTAAGGAAAAAGAAATCTTTGCTCTTTATTATGAAGAAAATTATTCTATGGGGGAAATTAGTGAAAATTTAAATATCTCGAGAAGTGCGGTCGGAAATACCGTAAAAATCGTGGAAAACAAATTAAGTAAATATGAAAGTATTTTGCACATCAAAGAAAAAAATGAAAAATTAATGGAATTAAGTGAAAAAATAGAAGATGAGAATTTAAAAAGGGAACTTGAAAAAATTATCAGTTAGAAAAGAGGAATTTTTATGTTTGAATATTTAGGAGATCGTTTAACTAATGCGATTAAAAACATCCGCGGAATGGGAACTATTACCGAAGAAAATATCGGGGAGGCTATGCGTGAAATACGAATGGCTCTTCTAGAAGCTGATGTCAACTATACAGTTGTTAAAGAATTCGTAGCTAACGTCAAAGAAAAAGCTTTAGGAATGGAAGTTCAAAAAAATGTTAAACCAGATGAACTCTTTATTAAAATTGTTAAAGATGAATTAATATCTTTATTAGGGGGTGAAGTAGCTCCTTTAGAAACAAAAGAAAATCCAACGATTTTAATGCTTGTCGGTTTACAAGGTTCAGGAAAAACAACGACTGCTGGTAAACTTGCCAACTATTTACGTAAAAAGGAAGCTAAACATCCTTTACTTGTTGCCTGTGATATTTATAGACCAGCTGCCATTGACCAATTAAAAGAAGTAGGAAAAAGTCTAAATATTCCAGTGTTTGAAGAAGGAAAGAAAAATCCTGTTGAAATTATTAATCATGCCCTTACTTATGCGAAAGAAAATAAAAATGATTATATCATCATTGATACTGCTGGACGCCTTCACATTGATGAGGCTTTAATGGATGAGTTAAAAGAAATTGAAAGTGAATTTAAACCACATGAAGTATTACTTGTGATTGACGCGATGATGGGACAAGATGCCATTAACGTTATTGAAGGATTTAATAGCAGTTTAAAATTAACCGGATGTATTTTAACAAAATTAGATGGTAACACCAAAGGTGGAGTTGCCTTGTCCGTTAGACATTTAACGAATGTTCCAATTAAATTTGTCGGTGATTCTGAAAAATTAGACGGCTTATCTCCATTTTTCCCAACTCGTATGGCTGAACGTATCTTAGACATGGGCGATATTATGGGAATTGCCGAAAAAGTAGAAAACATCATTTCAGAAGATGAAGCTAAACGAGAAGCTGAAAGAATGATGAGTGGTAAATATGACCTAGAAGATTTTTTAACTAATTTAAAACAAGTTAGAAAATTAGGTCCCCTTGAAAATATTATTAAAATGCTTCCTCAAGCTCGTAAGATGGGGCTTAATAATGTTTCTATTGACCCAAAACAAATGGCACACATTGAAGCTATCATTTTATCAATGACACCATACGAAAGAAAACATCCTGAAGTTTTGAAAAATAGTCGTAAACAAAGGATTAGTAAAGGTTCAGGAAGACCCGTTGAAGAAATTAATCGCCTTTTAAATCAATTTGAAGAAATGAAAAAAATGATGAAAATGATGAAAAATGGGAATTTAAAACTACCGTTTTAGAAGATTTTCTGATATACTTGTCTAGTTAAGGAGCGTGTTTATGGCAAAAAAAATAAGTTTGATACTTTTGGTTTTGTTTTTAGCAGTAGGATGTACAAGAGTTGAAAATACTTCTTTAGACACGCTTTTAAATGCCACGCTTGTGGATTCTACCAAATTAAAAAATGTTTATCGAGCTGGTTATACTTATTATGTTCCCAAAGGAATGCGAGTAATAACTCACGAATCAAGTAATGAAATCTTAGAACAAGAAAATAACATATACTATATGTATGTTGACCGTGTTAGTTATTATAAAGGTATTAAAAAAGACTATAAAATAAATACAAGTGCCTATTATAGTCGTGGGATAGAACATAATGATTTGTTTGGATATGTCGAAATAAAAAATACGACAAACAACAAATATTTTATTGAAATCATGTATAATTATGCTAAAATAGAGGTGATAGTAGATAAAGAAGAAGATACGAATAAAGCTATTACCTATGCAATGAGCATATTAAATTCCATTAGCTATCAAAAACAAGCTTTAGATAGTTTAATGAGTGAAGATATTTTGAAGACAAATGAAGTAGAACATAATATTTTTGAAAGTGCCGAGACAGAAAGTGGCTATTTAAAAATTGTTGAGGAATATGGTCAATATGATGATAAAGAAGAAAATGTTGACCCAGACTTTATTCGGAAGTAAGATGGAGGGTAATCATGGGATTATTTAATAAATTAAAAAATGTATTATTTGAAGAAGAAGAAATAGAAGTTCCTGTGGAGGAACCCAAAAAAGAAGAAATACCAAAAGAAGAGCCAAAAATAGAACCGGTTAAAAAGAAGATTCCTGTGACGGAAGATATTCCTTCTTTAAATGTCGAAGATTATAAACCAGAAAAGTCTTTTGATTTTCCAGTGTTTGATGAAGAAGAATTTGCCGAGGTAAAAAAGGAGCAAAAAGTAGTAAAAGAAGTTTCTCCTAATCGTAGCATGGGTATTAACTTATTTGATTATGAAAGACCTAAGATAAAGAAAGAAACGGATGTAAAAATAAAAGCTCCGGAAATTAAAGGACGTGCTTATGAAGCTAAAAATACAACTTTAAGTAAGCATAAATTTCAACCATCGCCTGTTATTTCTCCCGTTTATGGCGTTTTAGATAAAAACTACAAAAAAGAAGATATCGTTTTAGCTAAGGAAGAAAAAAAGACCGTTAATGTGGATGATGTTCGTAAAAGAGCTTTTGGTACTTTAGAAGAAGATATTGAAAAAAAGATAAATCCTCCTAAAAGAAGTACGGTGGATAGAGAAAAGACCATAGACGCACTTTTAGAAGAATCATCTTTTGATGCGATTGATTTAGAAGATGATGAAAAATTAGATGTACCTATGAATTTAGAACAACTAGATAAAAAAGAAATGAAAAAAGAAGAACCAAAAGAAGAAGTTAAAGAAAATGATTCATTTGAAAATGATTTATTTGATTTAATCGATTCTATGTATGAAAATAAGGAGGATGAATAAGATGAGTTTTTTATTAGAATTTTTACCTATCATTATTTATATTTTATTAATTATTATCTTAATTATTGGCATTATTTTAGCTATTAAATGTCTAATTACTTTAGACAAAGTAGAAAAAGTTGTCGATAATGTGGATGAAAAAGTAAAATCTTTAGATGGTATCTTTCATATAATAGATACGACTACTGATAAAATTGTTTTAGTAACCGATAAAATTGTTGAAGGACTTACTTCCTTAGTCGTTAGTCTATTTCAAAGTAAAAAGAAACCAACTGAAAAAACAACTGAGGTAGTTAAAAGAAAAGAGGGAAAGTAATGGGAAAATTTCGTTCTTTTGCCACGGGTGCTTTAATTGGGGCAGGCTTAGGAATTTTACTCGCTCCTAAAGAAGGCAGTGAAACGAGACAAGATTTAAAAAAATCATTTGATAATTTAGTAGATACCATTAAAAATATTGATATCGAAGAAACAAAAGCTGCTTTTTTCAATAAAGTAAATGAAATCAAAAATGAGCTTTCTAATTTAGATGAAGAAAGTGCTAAAAAACTCACTGAAGAAAAGATTCAAATCGTGGAAGAAAAATGTGATGAACTTATCGAAGAAGCTAAAAAAATAGAAACTCCTATTGTGGAAAAAGCTGCCACAGAAGTTAAAAAGAATGTAACGGCTTCTTTAAAAGAAGTTGTAAATGAACTAGAAGAAAAGCCAGAAAAGAAAGTCAAAAAAGCTCCTGCTAAGAAAAAGACAGCTTCTAAAACAACCAAAAAGACAAAGAAAAACTAGGTATGTGTCTAACTACCTATTTTTTTTTGACATAATCTACTTACGAGAGGAGGAAACTATGTATCCCTATTCATATTACAATGTAAGCGGAGATAGACAATTTATTTTTCCATTTTTAGTAGGAGCTGTGACAGGTGGGGCAGCCGTAGGACTTACAAGACCAAGACCTATTTATAATGTTGCGCCTCAAGGACCGATGATGCCTCCACCAGGAGTACCTTACGGTCAATATTCTTATAATTATTATTATCCATTCCGTTAGAAGAAAAACACATATCACTTACATATGTGTTTTTCTAACTCATAAAAATAGGGTTGTCAAACAATTGTCAATTTCACTTAAAACTATTTATGAAATGTAAAAATCTTGTTATAGTAAATTAAAGAATAGAAAGAAGGAGATTGTGTGACCGCACCAAAAGTCATGGAGCACTTAAAACCTGCTCATATTGAATGCTCAAAGGAGGATGTAGCTCCAACGGTTATTATGCCAGGAGACCCTTTACGAGCTAAATATATCGCCGAGAAATATTTAACAGATGTAAAACTTATTAATACCATTCGTAATATGTTTGGTTACACGGGATTCTATAAAGGAAAAAGAGTAACCGTTATGGCACATGGAATGGGAATGCCAAGCGTTAGTATTTATGCTTTTGAACTTTTTTACTTCTATGGCGTTGAAGAAATTATTCGTATTGGTACTTGTGGCGCTTTAGACGAAAAAATTCATGTTCCAGAACTTATTATTGCTACAGATAGTTATACAGAAAGTAATTTTGCATATTCTTATAATGGCGACCCAACACATATAGCTTATCCAGATGAAGGACTAACAAGCAAAATCACTAAATTAGCCATGGAAAAAGGTCTTAATTATCACTTAGGAACAGTGATGTGTACCGAACAATTTGGCTTTTACTCAGATAATGAACATGTTTTAAAACGTGTTCCAGAAGATATCCATTTACTTGGGGAAGAAATGGAAACCTTTGCTTTATTTCATATTGCTAAAAGTTTTGATAAAAAAGCTGCAGCTATCTTAACCGTTGTTGATAGTAAATACAGCGAAGAATTTTTAACACCAGAAGAAAGACAAACTTCTTTAGACAATATGATTTTACTTGCTTTAGCCACTACTATTTAAAAATTCATTTTTAAGAATGAATTTTTTTCTTTTTCATAATCTTTAATAGGTGAGTCTATGAAAGAAAACGGCTATTTTTTAAGTCATTTATTTGGTTCTAAAGAAAGTATTTTAACAAGTTTTCTCCAATTTCAATATCAGTTATTTTTTATTAAAGATAACTTTTGGTATCAAAAATTAAAAAAATTTAAACAAAAAGATGAGGAACATTTAAATTGGTTAGCTAAATTTTTAATCCAAGAAGGAGAAATGCCTATTTATGCAGACCGTCTTTATGGGAGTGTTTTGTATTGGAATGGCTATGATGTTTACTATGATACCGATTTAAAAACGATGATAGAAGTAGATATTACTTTAAAAAAGAAAATGATTCAAAATACCGAGATGGTCATTTATGTGACCGAAGATGAAAAAATCGAAGAACTTTTAAAAAAGATTCTAATCGATGAATATAAGACCCTTGAAGAATTAATGACTTTACATACACGTTTTTAACTTGATTTAAAGAGGAAGAGTATGTATACTTGATAAGGGATGCGGGATGAATTATACAGTAAAAAAAATAAAGAAATTAAAAAATAGTTTATATGAAATAGATTTAGAAAAAAAACAAATAGTATTATATGAAGAAATTGTTATAAAATATGATTTACTTTTAAAGAAAACAATAAGTGATTATATTCTTAAGAAAATTGTAATAGCCAATAAAAAGGTCGAATGTTATCAAAAGAGTTTGAACTTTTTAGAAAAAAAGAAAAAAACAGAGTATGAAGTAGAAACTTATTTAAAAGAAGAAAACTTTGATGAAGAAACAATTAAAGAAACTATCGAAAGATTACGAAGTTTAAAATTAGTAGATGATTTAGATTATGCCAAAAGATATATTAACTATGTAGTAAGTTACCGGTTAACAGGACCAAGAAAAATAAGAAAAACACTACTTACACATGGTATAAGTGAAGATTTATCAAACTCTATTTTAACAAAATATGAGGATGAAGTTTGGTATGATAAAATAAGAACTATTATTAATAAAAAACTTGTGAAAGATAAAAGAAGGAGCAACTTGGAATTTAGACAAAATATGATAGCTGAGTTAGTTTATTATGGTTATCCTAAAATTTATGTCGTTCATGTTTTGGAAGATATGGATACTAATCACGATAAAGAAGCGATTAAAAATCAATTTGAATTTCTATATAAAAAATATGCTAGAAAATATGAGGGATACGAACTTAAATTTCGTTTAAAAAGAAGATTAAGCGAAGATGGCTTTAATTATGGTGATATTAAAGAAGTTATGGATGACTTTTTTGGAGAATAGTTGCCACATGAAATTTTATTTTGTATAATAAGGTTGAAGTGGTGATACAATGAAAAAAGAAAAATTTATTGAAAATATTATGGGTTCTGTGCTCATTATTTTGTATTCATATTTTATGCTTAGTATGAGTTTAACAGGACATCTTAATTTACAAGCAATTATAAGTGTTTTTTATCTTTTATATGGTGTTGTGCATATTGCTGAGTATTGTTTTCATCGTAAAGAAAAAGAATACTCTGATTTGTTTTTAGGAATTTTAGGTTTTCTTATGGCAGGTATTGTCATGTTTAGTGAAATTTTAGAAACAACCAAATATTTAGCTTTATTATTACTTTTCTTTACGATGGTATATTCTTTGGTAAAATTAAAAAAAGCAGATTATCATCATGATCGTAAGAGTAAACTTTGGCTTATTTTTATTGCCAGTTTAGTTTTATTTTTCTTTTCTAGCTTACTATTATGTATTAACCTTTCTTATAATGATGAGATAAGAACAATGATTTTTGGCTTTTATTTCCAAATTATTGGCATTTTTGAAATGTATGAAGCTTTAATACTTAATATTACGAAGGGAAAATTAAAATGAAAGTAGTAAATGATTTTACCGAATATCAACTTTTAGATATGGCAAAAGGTAAAAAATTAGAAAAATGGAATGATGTTATTTTATTAAGACCAGACCCTCAAATTATTTGGGAAGAACATTTAAGTAAAGAAAATTATGCTATTGATGCCATTTATGATCGTAGTAGTAGTGGAGGAGGATCTTGGAATATCAAAAATAAAAAATTACAAGATTCTTGGGTCATTTCTTATCAAGACTTAAAGTTTGGCTTAAAACTAATGGGTTTTAAACATACTGGTCTTTTTCCAGAACAAGCTTATAACTGGAATTTAATAAGAGAAAAAATAAGAAAAGCAAATAGACACGTTAAAGTTTTAAATTTATTTGCTTATACAGGTGGTGCTTCTATCGCTGCTTTAAAAGAAAATGCTTCTGTTGTTCATGTCGATGCCTCAAGAGGCATGATTGATTGGGCTAAAGAAAATGTCAAATTAAATCATTTAGAAGATAGAGATATTCGTTTTTTAGTGGATGATGTTACTAAATTTGTTAAAAGAGAAATCAGAAGAGGTAATAAATACGACATCATTATCATGGACCCTCCAAGCTTTGGTCGCGGTAGTAAAAGTGAAGTTTGGAATATTGAAAAAGATTTATTTGCTTTAGTAAGTGACTGTGTTTCCTTACTTAGTGATGATCCACTTTTATTTTTAATCAATGCTTATAGTACAGGTGTTTCCAAAACAATTTTAGAAGATATTTTAATGATGAGTGTTAATCAAAAATATCATGGCTTTGTATCTAGTGACGAATTAGGTATCACGATGAAAGATTCTTCATATGTTTTACCTTGTGGTATTTATGGTCGTTGGGAAAAAGAAAAATAGAACTTTACAAAGGGTTCTATTTTTTTTGGACTAAAAGTTTTAAAGCGGTTTTGTTTTCTCCATTGATGATAACCTCGTTAAAGGCTGGAATTAAAACGATATCCTCGCCACTAGGAGCTAAAAAACCTCGGGCAATCGCGACTGCTTTGATAGCTTGGTTAAGGCTACCAGCTCCAATCGTTTGAATTTCTAATTCTTTTTTCTCTCGATAAATATTCGCGATAGCTCCGGCGACTTTACTGGGATTTGATTTTGCTGATACTTTTAAAATTTCCATAAGAAAACCTCCATAATAAAGATTATGAAGGCTACTTAAAATTTATGCTAAAGAAAGGAATAAGAAAGCAAAGAATAAGCCAAAGTTAAGAACAAAATAAATAACAATTAAGGCATTTGAAAATCCTGCTCGTTTTTCTCTTTTTAAAGAAAATCCCTTATCAATGGATACTTTAGGAAAATAATTATCAATCACATCACTTAAAATATTTTTACCAGTTTCTTTTTCATAATTTAAAGCTTTTTCTAAATGTTCTGTTGGAACCATATTTTCATGTTTTTTAGTTCTCACAAAATATTTAATAACTTCTTCATCTAAAGTTCCTTTATCAATTTGCTTTTCAATATCTTTATCACTTGGCATTTTTAATCACACTCCCAAACTCATTTAAGGTTATTTTTTTACCATTTTTAGTTTCTTCTTGATATAAGTTAATGATTTTTTCAGGATTATTGGTATCAAAACGATATTTACGTTCATCTTCGGTCACAAAAACTAAAAATTCCTCGCCATTTTTTTGTCTTATAAAAACATCTTTAATAAAAGAAGGTGCCATTTTATTTTTTTCTTCTATTTCTTTTGAGTTAATGTAGCAGTAAATAATTTCAAATAAATCTTTGCCGGATAATTCATCCGGTGTGGCAATCGCGTGGCGAAAATTCTCATTATTAAGCATTTCAGGAAGATAAAAAGAGTCTATTTTTAATTTTTCTTCCCCATGATTATATAAAAGGTAATTATCCTCTACGGTTAAAACCTCTTTAAAAAGAGGATTGTGTTCAAACCAAGCATCTAAATACATAAGATTATCTTTTAAAATACTTTCCATCATATCATTCACCTATTCTAAGAAGATTATATCATGAATTAAAAATCTTGAAAAGGGGTGGTAAAAAACGTATAATAAAGGGCGTGATGTCTATGAAAGAAAAATTAAATGTCGAATTTATCAAAAACTTATCTTTAAAGAAAAAGGAACCAGAATGGATGCTTAATTTTCGTCTTAAAGCTTATGAAGCCTTTTTAAAAATAGAAAATCCTACTTTTGGACCTGCTTTAAATTTTTCATTTGATGATATTTTATATTATAAAAAAACCGAAGAGCAAAAGCATGATTGGAAAGAAGTAAGTCAAGATACTTATCATACTTTTTGTAAACTAGGAGTTGTCGATGCTGAAAATAAATATTTAGATGGAGTTTCCAATCAACTAGAAAGTGAAGTGGTATATCACCATAATATCACAGATAAAAATATTATTTTCTGTAGTACGGATGAAGCTTTACAAAAATACCCAGACTTATTTAAAAAATACTTTAATACCTTAGTAAAATATGATGAAAATAAATATACCGCTTTAAATGGAGCTGTATGGAGTGGAGGTTCTTTTATTTACATTCCACCTTACACGAAACTTGACAGACCTTTACAAAGCTATTTCCGTATTGATACCGAAAGTTTAGGACAATTTGAAAGAACAATTATTATTGTTGATGAAGGAGCTGAACTTTCTTATATTGAAGGATGTACAGCGCGTAGTTACGCTAAAAGTTCTTTACATGCTGGTGTCGTTGAAATATTTGTTGGTAAAAAAGCCAAATGTCGTTATAGTACTATCCAAAATTGGAGTACAGATGTTTATAACTTAGTTACTAAAAGAGCAATTACAGAAGAAAATGGTGTCATGGAATGGGTAGATGGTAATATCGGTAGTGGAGTTACGATGAAGTATCCATCGGTTATTTTAAAAGGAGACTATTCAAGTGGCAATTGTATTAGTATTGCTTATGCCAAAAAAGGTCAGGTTTTAGATGCCGGTGCCAAGATGATTCACTTAGGTAAATATACCAAAAGTAATATTGTTAATAAATCCATTGCGGAAAATGGTGGTGTAAGTAACTATCGGGGTACTACTCATATCACTAAAAAAGCGATAGGTTCCGTGGCTTCTATTAAATGTGATACTATTTTAATGGATAACATAAGTAAAAGCGATACTTTCCCTAAAAATATAGTAGAAAATTCGTCAAGTATCTTAGAACATGAAGCTACGGTTTCTAAAGTATCCGAAGAAAAAATGTTTTATCTACAAACCAAAGGGTTAAGTGAAGATAAAGCTAAGGAGTTGTTTTTATTAGGCTTTGTCGATGAATTTAAAAAAGAACTTCCTATGGAATATGCAGTCGAGTTAAATCGTCTTTTGCAAGAATAATGAAAAAAGTACTAATTTTAAAAATTAGGCTTTTTTTATGCTCCAAATTTAAATTTTAGTTTTACCAATTTTCATAAATGAAAAAAATAAACTTAAAATACTTGAATATTCGCGATTTGAAAGGTACAAAAAGATATGTTTTAATGTCTTCGAAAGGAGATTTTAATTATGAATAATGTTATGTTAGTGGGACGTTTAACAGGAGATTTGGAGGTTATGGATTGTGGGAATGACGTCAAAAGAACTACGATTACGTTAGCTGTCCCAAGGACTTATAAAAATCAAGATGGGATTTATGAAACCGATTTTTTAAGATGTGTCTTATGGAATGGCATTGCCAAGAAAGCTCATGATTATTGCAAAAAAGGAGATATGGTATGCATTCGAGGACGCATTCAAGTGAGAAATTATGAAAATGATCAAAAAGAAAAAAAGTTTGTTACTGAAATAATTGCCGAAAGTATTGCTTTTGTAAGTTCTGTAAAAGCAAAAGAGGAAAAAAATGTTGGTTAATTTTTTTCTTTTTTCATAGACTTTATTAGGTGATACTATGTTTAAGCATTTAAAATATTTAGGAATATTAAGTCTTTTATGTTTTAGCTTTTTTTATACGGAGAAGATAGCCGAGTTTATGCACCAGAAAGATCCTTTATACGTTTCTATTGAAACGGTAAAAGATGATTATAAAGAAGATTATGTCAATGCCATCATCGAGGATGATTATATTATTCCCGGGTTGATGGGTAAAGAAATTAATGTTGAAAAAAGCTTTCAAAAAATGCAAAATTATGGTTATTTTACCGAAAATAATATTGTTTATGAAAATAAGGAACCAGAAATTTCTTTAAAAAATAATAGTCAAAAGATAATTAAAGAAGGAAATTCTTTGAAAAAAGCGGTTGGTTTAATTACTCAAAATGTGAGTTTCGCTACTTATTTGTCAGAGATGAGTATTCCTTATAATATTTTAGTTACAAAAGAAACGGCAGCTAATAATTATTATATGGGTACCAAGATAAACTTTGACAAACAAAACTATGAAGCTACCGAAAAGATTTTAAAAAAAGAAAAAAATAATCTTTGTTTTGTTAAAAATAACTTTCAAGATATTTGCTTAAAATATAAGAAAAATTTAATAGAAGAAACTGTATCCATAAATAAAAATAATCTTCCAAGTCAATATAAAAAAATAGAAGCAGGTTATATTCTATATTTAGAAGATGATTTAGATTTAAGTGGTTTAAAAGTCTTAATTAAAGAGATTAATTTTAAGGGCTTAAAAATTGTTTCTTTAATTGATTTAATTAGTGAAGAACGCAACTAAGCGTTCTTTTTTCCTTTTTTGTCGCCCATTTACAAACAAAAATTAATTTGATATAATGTTTTCACGAGCAAAACGTTCTTTTTTTTGTTAAATTTAAAAAATAAAAATCTAATATATATGTAAGAAAGGAAGATTATTATGGATAAAATAAGAATTTTTAGTTTGGGTGGACTAGACGAAATGGGTAAAAATACCTATGTTGTTGAGGTTGATGATGACATTTTTGTCTTTGATTGTGGAGTAAAATATGCAGAAGGATTAATGTATGGAATTGATTATATTATTCCTGATTATGATTATTTAGTAAAAAATAAAAAGAGAATAAAAGGTGTTTTTATTACTCATGGTCATTATGAAAATATGGGAGCTGCCTCAGATTTATTAAAAACTGTTCCAGGAATTAAATTTTATGCAACTCATTATACTAAATTTGTTTTAATGGACTTAGGTATTAAAGAAGAAAATATTGTGGAAATTAAGCCAAATAAAAAAATAACTTTTGGCGAGAATTCTATTTTTCCTGTTTCTGTTAGCCACAGTGTACCAGGAGCTGTTATGTATTCTTTAAATACAAAATACGGTTCTATTTGTTATACAGGAGATTTTATCATAGATCCACTTATGCGTGATGCCTATGACATGGATTTAGGTAAAATTGCTTATGTTGGAAAACAAGGAGTTTTATGTCTTTTAGCCGAATCATCATTTTCTGAAAGAACGGGACATACTTCACCAAGTCATCGTCTAGCTTCTTTTTTCGCAGACGTTATTAATAAATATGACCATCGTATTTTATTTAGTGTTTTGCCAACACACTTATATACTATTCAAGATATTTTTGATGGGGCTAGAAACAGTCATCGTAAAATAGTTATTATGGGTAAAAAGCTTCAGAATTTTATACGTTTTGCTCATGAAAATGGTTATTTAAATTATCAAGAAGAATTAATTGGTGATTTAAGTAATGTTAATGACGATAATGCTATCTTACTTATTTGTGATGATAAAGCTAATGCGTATGCCGCTATTAACAAAATAGTAAATGGCTATGATAAATTTATAACTTTAAAACAAGGAGACGCTGTTTTATTTGCTGAGCCTCGTTATGATTCAAATGAAAAAGTTATTGTAAAATTAGAAAATGATATTGCTATGGCTGGTTGTAAAATTGTAAATTTACCAAAAGATAAAAATATTTTACATCATGCTTCTCAAGAAGATTTAATGTTAATGTTAAAATTACTTAATCCTAAATATTATATGCCTGTTAAAGGAGAGTACCGATATTTAGTTAACAATGCTAATTTAGCCAATGCAATTGGTATTCCAGCAGAAAACATTTTATTAAAACAAAATGGTGATGTTGTTTTATTTGAAAATGGTAAATTAGTTGATAAACAAGAACATATTAAAATTAAAGATGTTTTAATCGATGGTAAGAGTAGTGATGACATCGGAGAATTAGTTATTAAAGATAGAGAAATGTTAAGTGAGAATGGTATCGTTCTTATCACAGCTACTTTAAGTAAAAAAGATAAGACTATCTTGGTAGGCCCAGAAGTAACTACTAAAGGATTTATTTATGTTAGGGATTCTAAAGATATTATTCACAATATTAAAACAATTAGTGAAGATGTGATTACTCGTAATATTGTTGATGGTAAAATTGATTATAATACTATCAAAACAGAAATTCGTTCTGAATTAAGCAGTTATCTTTATGAAGAAACTGAATCAAAACCAATGATTATTGCTGTTGTCCAAGAAGTGTAAAGCACTTCTTTTTTGTATAATTTATAAAATTGCCACCATAATAAATATAAGAAATGAGGTATCAAAAATGGACGAGAAAGAAATACTTTTAAAATTGTATCAAAATGTAGATATGGGAATTGTTGGAATTGATGCAATTTATAATCAAATTGAAACAAAGGAGTTAAAGAAAAAAATAAAATCTCAACGTAAAGAATATATTATTTTAAAACGTAAACTGTCAAAATTATGTAAACATTATAAAGTGACTGATAAAGAGTTAGGACCATTTGTAAAATTAAATAGTGAACTTATGGTTGGAATGAAAACAATGTTTGATAAAAGTGATAGTAAAATAGCAAAATTAATGATGGAAGGAACTAATAAGGGATTAATTCAATTGCAGGAACTTTTAAATCATTATAATAAAAAAGATAAAAAATTAGTAAAAATATTAGAAGAAACCTTAGAATTAGAGCATCAAAATAATAATGAATTGAAAAAAATTTTATAAAAAATAAGCAAAGAAATGAAAAGATTTTCTTTGCTTTTTTAAAGTTTGAGACGAGAATAAAGGATTGAAAGGAAATTTTAAGCAGCAGGTCCAGTAGGACCTTGTGGAATTGTTAAATCAAGTGTATAAGAATTATTACCTAAGTTGTTAATAGTTGCGGAAGCAGCCGTTCCTGGATCCCCTGTTGTAACAGTACCTATTTCTAAGTTGATAGCTGGACCGGTTGGCCCAGTGGGACCAGTAGCTCCGGTAGCGCCTTGAGGACCAGTAGGGCCAGTAATTCCGGTAGCGCCTTGAGGGCCAGTAGGGCCAGTAGCTCCAGCAATACCTTGAGGACCAGTAGGTCCAGTAACTCCAGTAGCACCTTGAGGTCCAGTAGGGCCGGTAGCTCCAGCAACACCTTGAGGACCAGTAGGACCAGTAACTCCAGTAGCACCTTGAGGACCAGTAGGCCCAGTAACTCCAGCAATACCTTGAGGTCCAGTAGGGCCGGTAGCTCCAGCAATACCTTGAGGACCAGTAGGCCCAGTAGCTCCAGTAGTACCTTGAGGACCAGTAGGCCCAGTAACTCCAGTAGCACCTTGAGGTCCAGTAGGGCCAGTAGCTCCAGTAACACCTTGAGGACCAGTAGGCCCAGTAACTCCAGCAATACCTTGAGGGCCAGTAGGGCCAGTAGCACCTGCTGGAATTACAAAGTTTAATATAGCATTTTCATTTGTCCCGGCATTTACGACAGACGGAGAAGAACCAGGCAAGCCTTGTGTGGTTGTTCCGACTGTTATTGTAGATGGACCTTGAGGCCCAGTTGGTCCGGTCGGTCCAACTGTACCACGTGTGCTACAGCAGCATGCTTGCATAAATGCTTTTTTATTATAATTTTTAACATAATTGTAGGCTTTTTGATAATCACTGTTATTATTCATATAAAATCTCCTTTCACTTTTAGGTTATGTGAAAATTGTTTTTTGGTATGTGCAAATATCTTGGATTTTTGATTGATTTGACCTTTAAATATGGAAATGTTAAAATATTAAAGGAACGAGGGATTGAAATGAAAAGTGTTGTGGATTATATTAATGAATTTGAGGAAAGAATGTCTGAACTAGAAAATGCAGAGAAAAACGTTAATAAAGACTTTAAAGATGTTATTGATTTGACATCATTAATGAAAGAGTTAGATGGAATTATAGATGATTTACGTAAAAAATATATGGAAAGTCAAAAAGCATTATTACAAGACAGTACAAATGAAGAATTAAAAAAACAAGTGCAAAATAACTTAAAAGAGTTAGATACTTTCTTGAAAGAAAGAGCGTTATATGAACTAGAAATAGTTAGTACCATGAGAGACTTTGAACAAAGATTTATGAAAATTAAATTAAGTAATTTGCCAGAAGATGATTCAAATAAATTAAAAAAACTATATCATGATAGAGAAAATATTATTTTTCAAATGAAACGATTATCAGAATTATCAGATAATAACAGTTTTGCATTTGACCCTTATGATGAAGCAGTTTTTTCTTTAGAGAATGCTGATGAATATATAAATTATAGAAAGCAATTAAAAACTATTGATGACCAAATCTTAAATTTACAATCTAATTTAAATAATTTACTATTTGATAAAAATAAGGTAGAAACTATTGAAACTAACGATTTTAATTCTTCAGTGTTAGATGGTAATTTAATGGATTTATTTTATCAAAAAGAGGAAATATTGAATCAACTTAAAATTATAGATGAGATATCAGGCCCGAAAGTAAAAATTGATTTTAATGGTGATTTATTTGAAGTGCCCAAAAGTAAAAAAATATTTTATACAACATTATTAGGAAAATTAAAAGTTATAAATGAAAATATTGAAAAAAGAACACATAATGATCTTATTGTAAATTTAGATGAGGATATTCTTGATAAGATGGATGAACCACAAAAACGTGCTTATTTAAGTTCATTAATTTTACAAATTGAAAATGTTCCAAGTGGTATTCTTGTTTCCTATATTGATGGGAAAATGATTCCTAATGAATATAGAAAACTTTATTTGCAAATTAAAAAAATGCTAAAAAATGAGAAAAAGCAACCACAAGAGTGGGACTTCAAACTAGATGAAAATGCTTTATCAAAAATGACAGATGAAGAGAAAGTTCATTATTATACTGATTTTCTTTCAAAATTAGCAGAAATACCTATGTTGGACCCTATAGATATAGAAATAGATGATGAAATTTATAAAGTTGACCGTAAAGATCGAGAGATGTTTGAAAAATGCTATAATGGTTTAGCCGAAGCAAAGAAAAATTTAGAACAAGAATCTCAAAAACTTGTGGAAGAACCAGTTCAAGAAGACGATTCTATAAAAATTGATTCTATTATAGATGGCGGTAAAAAAGCATTCGTAACGATAGGAAACAAGGTAATAACAGTATTGGAATCTAATGTTAAAAAATTAGCTGAAAAGCACGCTGTTATTAAATCTATAAAAAGTAATTTGCAAAATTATGCAACAACCGTTTCCGAAAAATTTTCTCAAACTTTTTCACATGAAAACGATGAAATGGATTTTGAAGACGAAGAATTGGAAGTTCAAATTGACGAAGAATATGTTAAATCTTTAACAGATTTTGAAAAGAAAATTTATTATCAATCTTTGTTAGCAGATATCATGAAGCAAAAAATTACTAATGAAAAAGTCGTTAAAATAGGTGACAATACTTATCAGATGGATGAAAAATATGAACGTTTATTTAGGAAAATTTGTAGACGTATAAAAAAGATTGAAAGAAAAATGGAAAAAGTCGTAGTTGTTCAAAATGTACGAAAAGCAAAATATTTAGACAAAATAAAAAGACAATTAAGAAAAAATACCGTTCGTGTTGGACTAGGTTTGGGAGCAATGTTATGTGCTAGTTTTGGACTTGCCAAAATGGCTTCTAAAACAACAACCGATGAACCAGTCATAGTTATTAATACAGACGATTTAAATAATGATTTAACTAAGGTTCCAGAGAGTAGTCCAATTGATGAAGATGTCATAAAAATTATTGATGATGCTTTAGAAAATCAAACATCAAGTAACGATTATGAAAACTTAGAGCCTACCGAAACTACTTCTGATATTTTATCAGATGAAGCTTCCGATTTAGATGATAATATTTATGAAATAAAAGAAGATTCACCTGTTTTAAATGACGATGTTAAAGATAATAATAATGTATCAATAAATCCGCTTGGTAGTACCTTCACTTTGAAAGATAGTGCCAAAATTTTAACAAGTTATGATTCTTCTATGGAATATAATCCATTATTTAAAAATGATCTTTATACCACCGTTGGAGTACAATTACAACTCAAAGATGGCAGTATTGTAGAAATTAATTATAATGATACAAATGCTAAAGAAATAGTCGAGGATTTAATTCAAAATGGGGCTGTGATTCTAGCTCGTCGTGCTGTGGCGAATGAAGGACTACAAGATTATTTCCAAAATGGTATTGATACGGGCGTGTTCTTAGAACAATCTATTGATTTATCAAATGCTACAAGTGATTTACAAGAAATTATTAATAATTCTTTATCACAAGGAAGAGGTTTATAATATGAATTATAATTTATATGATATTTTAACAATAAATAAAGTAGATTATTTAATTGCTTCAACATTATTTAAAAACAGACAACAATATTTTTTATTAGTGGAAACAGATGAAAATGAAAATTTAAAATTTAATAATATCAAAATAATGAAACAGTCTATTTATAATAATTTAGATCCCGAAATGCTTTATCCTATTACTGATGAAGAAGAATTTACAGAAATCAAAAACGGTTTATACGAATCTATGAGTGATGAATTAAGAGAAGAATAAGATGGTTTTAGCTGAAAAGCTAAAATCATTTTTTTAGATTAAAAGTAAAATAATAAAACCAATCACAAATTCTATTAAACGTCCTTTAAAGAAAGATAAGTAAGAAATGTCCGTATCACTTAATATTCCTTTTACTTGTAAATGAATGGATAATCCTCCAAAGCTTATAAAAAAATAGGCAAGTATCTTTTTTATTTCAAAGGAAATAGAAGAATTAATTAAGCTCTTTAAACCAGAAGAAATTTCTAAAGTGCCTGTAAGCAAAGGAAAATGCCAGGGATTTATAAAAGAATCTAAAAGACAAAAAAGACAAACACAGCCTAAAATGAGAAGTAAAGTACTCATCGCCTTATTAATACTTTTTGATAAATAACTTCCTAAAGATTCTTTGGAAAAATTAAATATCATATTTTCTGTTTTTTCAACTTTAATAATAGAAAAAACACCTATTAAAATGTTAACAAAATAAGGTAAAAATAATAGAACAAAAGTTGTTTTTAAATCACTTGGAAATATTAAAGTTAGCATTGTATACAAAAATAATGGGTTAGAAAAGAAAATAAATTTTAATAAATGTTCTGCTTCCTTTTTAGTAATTCCTTCTTCAAGATAAAGATTTTTTAAAGCATAAACATTCGCGGGGGTTCCTGAAAAAAGAGAAATTAAAAAAATAAATAAGCCATTTGAAGATACATGAAGAAATTTCTGAAAAAAATAGCCAAGTTTTTTTTCAAATAGATAAGGTAAATCAAAATACAAAAATAAATCTGTTAAAATCATCATTGGAAATAACGAAGGAAAGAGTTTAGTAATAAAAAGTTGACAGCTGGTTAAGATGCCATTTTGGATAAGCAAATTATTTTTAAAAATAAAAAAAGTACATAAAGTGAGAAGTATTAATGGTAATTTGTTCTGTTTCATAGTACAATTTATGTTGATAACAAAAAAATATTTCTATTGCAGGTATATTTCATTTGTTTTTTTGTAAAATGACATAAGGAGGCTAATAAATGGGGCAAAAAATAAAGAACTTTTTTAAAGAAAATTGGAAATTTTTGGGAGTCTTACTTGCTATAGTACTTATCTTTCGAATAGAACTCCCTTATAAAGTATATACACCAGGGGGAATGGTAGACTTATCAAAAAGAGTAAGTGTAGAATCCGGATATACTCATGATGGAGTTTTAGGAATGAGTTATGTCAGTGTTATAAGAGGAAGTGTTCCTTTTCTTCTTTTATCCTATCTTATTTCTGATTGGGATATTGTTCCGGAAAGTGAGATAACTTATGCGAATGAAAGTTTTGAAGAAACTTTTGAAGCCGATAAAATACTAACTCAACAATCCATAGATGGGGCTATTATATCTGCCTATCACGAAGCTAATAAAGAAGTTTCTATTGAAAAAGAAATTGTCCATGTGACTCATATTGATGAAAATGCCCAAACAGAACTAAAACTTTTTGACATTATTTTAAGTGTTGAAGGGACATCTATAAAAAATACTACGGAGTTAAAACAAATCGTCAGTACTCACCATGAAGGTGATAAAATTAAAATGAAAATCCTAAGAGATAACGAAGAAATGGAAGTAGAGTCAACTATTTACAATTTAAATGGCGAACCAAAAGTGGGTGTGGTATTATCAGTAACTTATGAATATGAAGAAAATCCTAAAGCTGTTATCAAAATGAAAGATAGTGAATCTGGACCTTCTGGAGGGCTTATGATGGCACTTGCCATTTATAATTCCTTAAGTGAAGAAGATATTACTAAAGGAAATATTGTCATGGGAACCGGTACGATTGACACTCTTGGAAACGTCGGTGAAATTGGCGGCGTTCGTTATAAATTAATTGGTGCGGTTAAGAAAAAAGCTAAAGTCTTTTTAGTTCCAGCTGAAAATTATGAAGAAGCTGTCGCGGTTAAAAATGAAAAAAATTATGATATTCAAATTATTGCCGTGAAAACTTTAAAAGAAGCTTTAGAAGCCTTAGAAAAACTATAAATCTAAGGCTTTTTTCGTGGCATAAATGCAAATTTTTAATGTATGAAATAGATGAAACTTGCCCATAACCCTTATAAGGAGGGCAAAATGGCAAAATATAAAGTAGAACTAACTGGGGTTAACACTAATGATTTATTGGTTTTAAGTGAAGAAGAGCAAAAAGAACTATTTATAAGACTTAAAAATGGTGATGAATCCGTCAAAGAAAGGCTTATTGAAGGAAATTTAAAATTAGTCTTAAGTTCATTAAGAGGGTTTAGAAACTACAATGTAAATTTAGATGATTTATTTCAAGTCGGGGTCGTGGGACTTATTAAAGCCATAGATAATTTTGATTTATCTTATAATTTAAAACTGAGTACTTATGGAATTCCTTTAATTATCGGGGAAATCAAAAGATATTTAAGAGACAATCAAAGTTCTTTAAGAGTTAGCCGAGGAATCAAAGAAAAAGCTTATCGTATTTTAAAATTCAAAGAAGAATATTTACAAAAAAATGGAGTTGAGCCGACTTATGAAATTATAAGTCAAGAATTACACATGACATTTTATGAAATATCTGTTGCCTTAGATGCTTTAAAAGAACCAGCAAGTATTTATGAGCCTATTTATAGTGATGGCAAAGACGACATTTATTTATTTGATCAATTACAAGATAAACAAGTAGATGATGAAAATAGAGACCAAAAACTTCTTTTAAAAAAAGCCTTGCAAAAGCTAAAAGAAAGGGAAAAGAAAATTCTTTTAGATCGTTACTTAGTAGGTAAAACACAAGTAGAAATTGCGGAATCTTTAAATATTAGTCAAGCCCAAGTTTCAAGAATTGAAAAACAAGCGATTCGAACACTAAGAATAATGATGAAATAAAAGTAAAATGTGTTAAAATGATACTAAGGTGGTGTATAAAAATGAAGAAAGGGTTTACACTTGTGGAATTACTAGCCGTCATGGCTTTACTGGCTATTATAGCTGTAATAGCTGTTCCGAGTGCTATGAAGGTATCTTATAATGTCAAAAAAGATATGTATTGTGAAAAAGTTGATATGATTTTACAAAATGCAAAAAGTTATGGGGATGACCATCAAAGAGAGTTAAGAAAGACAAAAGATGGCAGTTGTTATATTACCAAAACCGTAGGATTCTTAGTAGAACAAGGCTTAATAAAAAAGGAAACAGATAATGAGGGAAGTTATGTTTTAAATCCGGTTAATAATGATCCCATGGACAATAAAAAAATTCATCTTTATTTAAAAAATAATCGAGCTTATGCCTTTTATGAAGAAGATGATGAAGAGTTAAAAAATGCGTGTGATTCTATAAGAGAATGTGCTAGTGGCGAAAATGAAACAACTAACAATTGCGTGAAAAGACCTACAAAAGAATGTACATAGGTTTACAAACAGTAAAAAAATTGTTAGAATAAAGGCGTTTGTAAAAAGAGGTGAAGTAAGTGAAAACAGTATGTTTAATAGGAAGACCAAACACAGGAAAATCATCCTTATTTAATTGTTTTTTAAGAGAAGAACGTTCTATCATTATGGACGAACCAGGAGTTACTAGAGATAGAATTTATGGTATTGTAAAACATAATGATAAATCATTTTATTTAATTGATACAGGTGGTCTTGAACTTGGAAAAGAAAATTTTAAAGAAGATATTTTAGCTCAAGCAGAGTATGCCATTGATGAAGCTGATTTAGTTTTATTTGTGGTTGATGGTAAAACAGAACTCAACCAAAGTGATTTTATGATTAGAGATTTACTTCGAAAATCAAAAAAAGAAGTTTTTGTTGTCGCTAATAAACTAGATAATAAGCAAAGACAAGAAGAAATTTATCGTTTTTATGAACTTGGTTTTGAAAATATTTTTGGCGTGTCTGCCGCTCATAAAATAGGTTTAAGAGAATTATTAGACGCCGTGACAAATGATTTAAAAGAAGATACCGTTATACATGATGACAGTTGCAAATTTTGTTTAATAGGAAGACCAAATGTTGGTAAAAGTAGTTTAGTAAATGCTTTATTAAATGAAGAAAGAGCCATTGTAAGTGATGTGGCAGGTACCACAAGAGATGCAACAGATACAAGGTTTAATTATCATGGTAAAAGTTATACGATGATTGATACGGCTGGTATTAGAAAAAGAGGACGTATTTATGAAAATATTGAAAAATACAGTCTTTTAAGAAGCTTAAAAGCTATTGAACGAAGTGATGTATGTGTTCTCGTTTTAAATGCCGAAGAAAAAATCATTGAACATGACAAACATATTGCTGGTATGGCTTTAGAACAAGGTAAAGCTCTTGTTATTGCCGTTAATAAATGGGATACTGTAAGTGATAGCAATACAGCCATAAAAGAATGGAAAGAACTTTTAAAATATGAATTTCAATTTGCCCCATTTGCCAAAGTTGTCTTTTTATCCGCCAAAACTAAAAAAAGAGTAGGTACTTTAATGCCTGAAATCATTGCTGCTTATGAAAATTATCATAAAACAATTAAAACTTCTTTATTAAATGATGTTATTCATGAGGCAACTAGTTTACATGAAGCACCATCTTATAAAGGAAGACGTTTAAAAATATATTTTGTAAATCAAGAAGCTACCGAACCACCAAAATTCACTTTTTATGTGAATGACAAAGGATTAGTTCATTTTAGTTATGAACGTTATTTAGAAAATAAACTTCGGGAAAACTTTGATTTAACCGGAACCCCAATTATTCTGAAATTTAAAAACAGAAGTGAGGAATAATAAATGGCAGAAGTTCATAAAAAGTTAGAAGAATTACGTCTCAAAAATGGTTATACTTATTTAGATATGGCTAATAAATTAGGTGTTTGTAAATCATATTATTGGCAAATAGAACATAATAATCGTCGTCTTTATTATGATATGGCCAAACAAATTGCCAATATTTTTCGTTTAAAACCAGATGACATTTTTTTAGAGGAAAGTAAAAAGGGACTATAACATAAGATACTTGTAGGAGGTATTTTATGGAGTTTAAGGATAGTTTCTTTAAAAAGGTTGAAAAAAAGACAAAGGTAGATAAAGATACCATTTTGTCTTTAGCAGAAAAATTACAAAAAGGAAATATGAAAGATGAAAATACTTTACGCGATGTCATTCATACATTAAGTAAAATGACAGGTAAAGAGGTTTCCAAAGAAAGAGAAGATAAAATTATCAAAACAATCGTGGAAGATAAAGTCCCCAAAGGTGTTGACAAGATGTTTTAAAAATAGTAGAGAACTTTATCTCTACTATTTTCTTCCTAATAATTCGTCTAAACTACAAGAAAATTGCTTAGCAAACTCTAAAGCATACATAGTTGTAATAAGGCATTTGCCCGTTTCATATTTATGAATATTAGATTGCGTCGTTTGTAAACATTCAGCCACATCTGTTTGCGTAAGATGTTTTTTCTTACGAATTGCTTTTAAATTTTCTGAAACGGTGGCAATATCTATTTCATCATTGATTTTAGAACGCATTTTCTTATCGTTATCAGAAAGTCCAGTAATATAATCTAAACTTACTTTATAATTATTAGCAATTTTATTTAATTGTCTTAATGGCATAATATCTTTGCCAGTTTCCCATCCAGCATAAGTAGCTCTTTGGACATGTAAAATATCGGCAATATTTTGCTGTGTAAAACCTTCATAAGTTCTTAATTCTTTTAATCTTGAAAAATTCATTTCTCATCACCTACATTTAATTTAAGCATTGGAAAATTAAATATTCGATTTTTGGTGGGTATATATGATAAAGTGTGGTATAATTTTTTAAAGGAGCGCGAAAAAATGGCAAAAGTTTATCAAAAATTAAAAAATGAAAGAATGCGACAACACATGTCATGTATTGATATTGCCAAAATAGTAGGAATTAGTCCTGCTTATTATTCTCAAATAGAAAATAAGAGCCGTCGACTTTATTATTTTATGGCTGTTAAAATAGCCAAAGTTTTTAATATGACGCCAGATGAACTTTTTTATGATGATTAATGGGCGTCTTTTATATTTTAAAATTTCTTTTTGGCATATTTTATAATAGGTGAGGGGTTTGAAAAGAATAAATATAAATGCCTATCAAAAGAGTATGGGAGAACTTATCGATTTATCTGGCGTTGTGGACTACAATATTTCTCATCATCCTGACGCGATAAATATTCCGTATCAAAGATTAATGCTTTATTATGATCATTACTTGGATAAGAATAAATCTTACTATTTAACTTGTCACAAAGGTATTCATAGTGCAAAAGCTGTAACTATGTTAGAGTATTTAGGATACGATGTTACCCAGGCAGTCGCATAATATAAGCTAATACTTAAAAAAACTAGGATTTGTTCAAAATTCTAGTTTTTTATAAATAGAAAAAATGTTCGTTTTTTGATATAATGTATCCATAAAGAAAGTTGGGATAATATGAATATCATTCTTTTAGTTTTACTTGTTATTTTAATAGTATTGGTTTTATTTTTAATCTTTAAAGTTTCTCAAAATAAACATAATGATACCGTTATTACGGAAAGACTTGCCAAGTTTGAAACAAATATGGTCAAAGAAATCGGGGACTTTAAGTATGATTTTTCTAATAGTTTGAAAGAGGACTTTAACCTTTTAAATGACCGTGTGGAAAGAAGATTATTTGATATTAACGAAAAAGTAAATGAAAGAATTGACGAAAATTTTGAAAAAACAAATAAAACTTTTTCCAATGTTTTAGAGCGTCTTTCTAAGATAGATGAAGCTCAAAAAAAGATTGATTCCTTATCAAGTGAAATTGTTTCTTTGCAAAGTGTTTTAACAGATAAAAAAACAAGAGGTATTTTTGGCGAAGTAAATTTAAATTATATTTTAGCTAATGTTTTTGGAGAAAATAATAAACAAGTTTATGAACTTCAAAAGCATTTATCCAATGGCTTTATCGCAGATGCGGTAATTTATGCTCCTAAACCTCTTGGTATGATGTGTATTGACTCTAAATTTCCCTTAGAAAACTATGAAAGAATGATTGATAAGAGTCTATCAAAAGAAGAAAGAGAATATAGAACCAAATTATTTAAAAATGATGTTAAAAAACATATTGAAGCGATTCATAGCAAATACATTATTGCAGGTGAAACCGCAAGCCAAGCTATTTTATTTTTACCAGCTGAGGCTATTTTTGCTGAGTTAAATGCATATCATCCGGATTTATTAAAAGAAGCCTATCAAAAAAGAGTGTGGATAACTTCACCTACAACTCTTATGAGTACATTAACGACAATTGCTATGATTATTAAAAATATGGAACGAGATAAATACGCTAAAATTATTCAAATGGAATTAAATAAATTAGCCGTGGAATTTTCAAGGTATAAAGAAAGATGGGATAAATTATCAAGAAGTATTGATACGGTGAGCAAAGATGTTAAAGATATTCATAGTACCACTGAGAAAATTACAAAACGTTTTGACTCTATTAATAAAGTCGATTTAGAAGCTTTAAAAACGGATGAAAAATAAAGAATTTACGAAAGAAGATATTTTGTGAATTCTTTTTTTGACAAGTTTTGTCGAATAACTTGCAAGAAATTTTTTTTTGAATAGAATAAGGGCTACTTTTGTACAAAGGAATAAATTTAAAGAAAGAGGATAAATCATGAACACAAAAAAGAAAATTAAATTTCCCTTACTTAAAGATAAAGTAGCCAAAAAATTATTTACGGAGAAAAAGGTAGGTTTAGAATATCTTCGGAAAATCATAAGTCTTGCCATAGGTATTCCTGCGGATATGATAGATAAAGATATCAAACTAATACATCCGAATATTGGTGTCAATAAAAACATTGTAAATTCAGAAGCTGATGTTGTTTTAGAAAATGATGAATTCTATGTTAATCTAGAAATTAATTATTATAATAACGAAACGAGTGATATAAAAAATGGCTTATATTTATGTCATTTGCTTTTAAGACAAGTAAAAAATGCTAAGGAATATGAAAACCTAAAAAAAGTTTATCAAATTAATTTAAATAGTTATGATGCCTTAGGAAAAGAAGAATTTATTTATCATAGTAAACTATATGAAACCAAACATCATATAGAAAGAAGTGATTTCATAGAAATCATTGATATCAATCTAGAAAAGTTAAGACAAATCGATTATAATACTCTTGTAAGAAGCGAAGATATGACATTAGAAAAAGCATTATACCTTTTCGTGTGTGATGACATGGAAAAGCTAAATGCTATTTATGAGGGTGATAAATTGATGAAAAAGTTAATGAAAGAAAACGAGGATTTATTAAAAAATTTTGATGAAATGCTTTATTATGATCGAGACAAAATGTTTGAGAATGCTTGTTATGAAAAAGGCGCCAATGATACTAAAAAGAAAATTACTAAAGAAATGTTAAATAAAGGAATGAAACTTCAAGACATCATAGATATTACAGGTTTAACAGAGAAAGAAATAAAAGAAATTGCTTAATGCAAGATATAGTCATTAAAGAAGAAATATTAAATTAAAAGATGAATAAAATTGACTCAGAAATTTCTGAGTTTTTTTGACAAGTTTTGCTGGATATCATATAAGTGATTTCATAGAAATCATTGATATCAATCTAGAAAAGTTAAGACAAATCGATTATAATACTCTTGTAAAGAGCGAAGATATGACATTAGAAAAAGCATTATACCTTTTCGTGTGTGATGACATGGAAAAGTTAAATG
>CAKOHG010000008.1 GCA_934085565.1 uncultured Bacilli bacterium
CTCTCAATAATAATTTCAGTTTGTCCCAAGCTACTCAAATTGACTTTTTTACTTAGTTTTCAAAGATCGTTTTCTTTGTTGCTTTCACAACATGTTTTACATTCTACACTATTTCGAATGTAAATGCAAGTGTAAATTTGAATTTTTTCAAAGTTTTTTCGATGATGTTTTAAACACCATAATCACTTGCTTTTTTGTGCCTTTTTTCGAGGTACGTTTTACATTCTACATTATTTATAATGTAAATGCAAGCGTTTTTTTGAACTTTTTATTTTTTTTGACAAAAGCTCTTTTTTTGCCTCTTTTTTTCCAAAGACATGCTCTGTATTCTACTCTATTTCATATGCAATTGCAAGCTTTTTTAGAACAATTTTTTGCCTTTTTTAAGCTTTTTTTATTTTTCTTTAATTTCTAAAAATTTCTGATAAAATTTTTCAACAATTTCTTTCTGAAAAGGATAGGAATTATTCTTTTTTAATTCAATTAATTCGGATAAAGAATCTTCAATAATGGTATTTAAATCTTTGCCGTATTTCATAAGATGACGATGATATTTATATTCATTACGATCTAAAACTCTAAAACCGCCATCAGGAAAAACACGTAAATCTAAATCATAATCAATATATTTAATGGTGTGACCATCAATAATATAAGGTGTGGCAATATTGCAATAGTAAAATAAGCCATTTTTTTTTAGTTGTCCTATGATATTAAACCATTTATGTTTATAGAAAAATAAAACAGCGGGTTCCCCGGTACAATGACTTTCACCATTATGTTCAATTAATTTGGTACGGTCATTGGCAACCACAAGCATTTCTTCTGAAACAAAAACCACGGTAGCTTCTTCGCTGGTTTGATCTAAAAAGCCATTATGTTTGAAACATTCAATTTTAAGTTTATCGCCTACTTTAATCTTGTCCATAACTACTCCGTTTCCAAAACCATTATACCTAACTTTTAATTTTTTATAAAGAAAAAAGAACTTAACTCAAAAGTTCTATTGCTTTATTTAATTGATTATCAGTATAAGTTCCATCTTCGTTTTGAACAATGTCTTCTTCATAGTGAGGAGCAAGACCAAAACCGTCGATACATTCTCCTTCTGGAGTAAGCCATCTTGCGGATGTGTATTTAACCATGCTACCGTCTTCTAATTGTTTTGTTTGTTGTACTTTTCCTTTACCATAAGAAATTTTACCAACTAATTTAGCACCATAACTATCTTGTAAGGCAGCCGCTAAAACTTCACTTGCTGAAGCTGTGTTTTCATTAATGAGAAGAATAACGGGATAATCTCTTTTTTCGTCCGTTTCATCTTTATAAGTCGTTACACCGTCTTTTCCTTCTAAACTATAAATGGTTTTACCTTTTTCTAAGAAAAGACTCGCTATTTCAGTGGCACCTTTTAAATATCCTCCGGTATTTTCTCGAACATCAATAATCAAACTAGTAATACCTTGTTGTTCTAAATCTTCCAAACTTTTTTTAAATTCTTCGCCTACTTTTTCTGTAAAAGCTTCAATATAAATATAACCGATTTTTTTATCATTTTTTTCATAAACTTGCGTTGTTAAGGGCGTATTGATTTCTTCTGGCATCACTTTAAAGGTTAATTCTGTGCCATCTCTTGATACTACTAATGTATTTTCTTTTGTCTTATCAATCAAGTTAGCCACTTCAATTTGATTTTTACCTTCTGTATCTGTATCATTAATACGAATAATTTTGTCATTTTCTTTTAAACCTGCTTTAGAGGCTGGGGTATCTTCGTATACCTTAACGATTTCATTACCGTTCGTAATGGAAATACCGATTCCTTTAAAAGTACCACTTAATTTATTAGATAAACTATCTGTCTCGGTTTGATTAAGATAAGTAGAATAATCTTCTCCTAAATACTTAAGCATAGCCGCGATTGCCGCATCTATCATTTTGGTTTTATCAATATCTTCATAGTAGTTTTCATCAAGACTACTATATACTTTTAAAAATTCTTTTAAAGCACTATCATTACTTAAACTTGCTGAACCTAATATAAGCTTACTGTTATTGTAAATAATGAGTCCTGTTGTTAAACTTGTTATAATAGCTGTAACGATGATAATAATCGCAACACTTTTTAAACTAAAACCTTTTCTAGATTTCATTTCATCACCTTACTATTAACAATGGTATCATATTTTTTCACAAAAGAAAAGAGACCAAAATCGTCTCTAATTTACTTTTAATTTACTCGCAATTTTATCAATGCCTTCAATATATTCGGTAATTTTACCATTTTTAATATGTAAAAGTGTACCGTCTTTCATTTTTAAATCACTTATTTTTGTAGCTTTAGGATTTGAATTTTCTGTTACATAATAATCTTTATTAAAAGCACTGTTTAAGTTTAAATAATAAATTTTAATCGCATTTTTTTGATTACTCGTGTAATAGTTTCCATAAGTGACATAACTATTGGCATCTACACCGTCTGTATCATAAGCTAATACATAGTATTCGCTTTCAGGATTATTTAAAATGGTTCCTACAATAGCTGTTGTAGTACTGATTTGTCCTGTTTGATACTCATAGTCTTTTGCTTCATCTTTTAAGAAAAAAGAACTAAAAACAAAGGCTAAAATAATAACAATAATGACAATGATAAGAACTAAGAAAAATTTTTTCATTTCTTCCGTTTCTTCTGTTTTATATTGCAATGTTTGTTTTTTCATATCATCACCTACAAACATTATACATAATAAAAAGGCGAAAAGCAACGATACTTTTCACCATTAATTATTTTTCTTTGCTAACCGAAAGATTATTATTTCCGATACTTTTACCGATAGCAAGTAGTTCACTGGTTGATAAATCACTACCAACTAAATAATAACTCATATCCCCATTTGTCCAAGTAAGACTATTTGTTCCTAAAGCACCAATGGTACTACTTACAATAAGTGGTTCACCATAAACCGGAACAATTTCAAATTCTTCGGCAGCATTTACTTTTTCTTCTACTAAGACAAAACTTTTATCACCAGCGAATGTTAAAATAACACGGTCCCCTTCATCTGTTTTTACTTTATCACTTTTTGAAAGATAAGTGTTGGTTGGAACATATAAAGGATATAATATATTTTCGATAGAACCTGATTGTTTAGAATTGCAATCTTCTTTATCACATTTTTCATTACTATTTGTTGTATTATTTTCATCTTTGGTTGTTTTATTTTGATTATCATCTTTATTTTCTTCCTCACTAGTTGTTTCTTTAATATAATCTTCTAGTTTAAAATGTGTTTCTTTTAAGCCAGCTTTATAATCAATAGATGAGAAAGTCACTTTCATTTTCAATTTATCTTTTTCATCATAGATTTCATTCTTTTTGATATTGCCATCTTTATCTAAAGTTGTTTTTTGATATTTAAGTTCTGGATTATTCGGATAATTAACTGAGGACTTAATAATAAATTGATTATTTTCTTCGGTAATGCTTTTACCCGTATCATTTTTCATGTCTTTTACAATTGAACTTAATAAGTAGGCTTGACTCGAATTATTAGGCCAATCACTTTGAAATTTAAAACTTTTGTTAAGAGATGGTGTGATAACATAAACCGCATCACTATTTCTTAAAATAATTTGTTCATGATTATTCGTTTGATTAACCATGATGGCTTTGTAAAAATTATCTTGAAGATAGTTTACTTCTATACTGTAAGTAAATGTTTCTTCATCTGCATAAATTTCCATATTACCTTTTAAAACATAACTTTTCGTATCATTTACTTTTTTGGCAAAGTTATCTACAACCGTATCGGCACTTTCTTTTTGACACCCACATAAAAAACAAAAACATAGAAGCAGCAGGGTGATTATTTTTTTCATTTCCACCACATTCCTTTTCTAGTTCATTGTATTAAAGCCTTTTTATTTTTATGAATAATAATTTTATTTTTGTTCATAATACCTAATGAAAGTAGGTGGATACATGGAAGTTTTATATAAGGTTTGTCTAACTTTTGCAATCATCGGTGCTATTAACTGGGGTTTGATAGGACTATTTGATTTCAATTTAGTCACAACACTTTTTGAAGCAGGCTCAATGCTTGTCAAAATCATTTATACACTTGTCGGTATCAGTGGACTTGTCAGTATTGGTATTTTATTTCATCACATCGATGACCATCCTTTTGAAAAGTAAAAATGATTCTTTAAAAAAATTGCCCCAAAAGCTAGACAGTTTATAAATAATTTCTTATTAAAAGATTATCATCTATATTTTAAAGTGATAATCTTTTTGTTTTTAAAAAAAGAAAAAAAGATGAGTTTTTTCTCACCTTTTTTAAGAAGCACTAATAACAACACTGACTTTATTAGATACGACAAATTTAACACGAGGATCATTATTTTCTAGTTTAACTTCTACTTCATAAGTTCCGACTGTATAATTTGTTAAATCAATATAAGCAGATATATTACTTTCGCTAATTGCATCGATAACAGATTGTACTCCTTTTACTTGAATAGAAATTGGATCATTATTGACACGGTTAACGATTAAACCACTACTTAAGTTATTGGCTTTAATATTAGAAATATCAATTGTTTTTTGTTTTTCATCTCCGAAAGTAACAACGATTTTAACATCATTTTCACTAATAGAACGAACACCACTTGGTTTTTTGATATCAGCTATTCTTGTTAAAGCTCCACCTGTTCCAGCACCATTGACATCGATAACGACAGGAACACTTTCAATTTTATCAATTTCTTCTTTTTCACCATAAATATCTACAGTATAACTTGTTTTACCATTCATTGTGATAGAAGAAATCGCTTTACCTGCCACTAAATCACCGGTTGTCGTAACCACAATCGGAACAGTCTTTTTAGAAGTACTAAAGGATATGCTTGCTCCTAAAGTGTTTGGCACAATTTCAACATTATCAAGACGATTTCCTTCACTATCATAAGCAGCTAAAGGAATATTATCAATTTCATAAGTAATGGCTTCGGTAAATTTAGAGTTACTTAAATCAATTAATGCTTTCACCGTAGCGATTTTATCTAAAGCGTCTTGAGCTCCTTTAACAACAACTGTATTTTGATCAAGTGTTACATTTGAAATAGAAAATTTCTCATTTAATTTGTCTTCATTCATAAGTTCATAAGAAACACTTTTTTCTTCGCTTACTTTATTTTTAATAATAACCGTTACATAGGCAGGGTCTAATTTATAATTAATATTATCTACCGTTTGGGTATACGTTAAAGCAACTTTTCTTGGGGTATCACTTGCTTCATAATTTGATAAATCAAGTCTTACTTGATGATCCCCTAGTTGCTTAGCTAAATATAAAGAACTTTTACGACCAGTTAAGATAATATCTGCGCTATCAACTAATCCTTCTACAACATACTTTTCCTTATTATAGATAACCGTTACAGGTTCGTTTGATAATATTTCTGCTTCCGTTTCAACAAGTGTAATGACTTGAGAATCGACAAGAAAGAAAAAAGTAACGGCAAGAATTAAACTAAAGTAAACAAGCACTAAAGGACGATTCAAAAATTTTTCTAAATGAATGGGATTATTTTTTAATTTTTCAGATAGAAAATAAATGACACGACTTATTGGGGTAACGAGTCCTTTATCTAAAGCGTTATAACATTTTTTAAAGAATTTTTTTATCTTATTCATTAATATCTTCACCTTCTTCTGTCTTTTCATCTCCGTCATAGAATATTTCTGTTTTTGGTTTTAATTCATCCATTAACATCATTCTAAAATCGTCTAAAGTTAGATTATAATGAAGTTCGCCATCACAAGCAATACTAATACGACCCGTTTCTTCTGAAACAACAAGGGCAATAGCATCGTATTCTTCCGCCACGCCTAAAGCAGCACGGTGTCTTGTTCCTAATTTTTTACTTACGCTTGGATTCATACTTGTTTTAAATACGGCCCCTGCACAAGTGATTTTATCTCCTTGAATGATAACTCCACCATCATGTAAAGGACTATTAGGATAAAACAAGTTACTTAAAAGTTCACTGGAAATATCAGCATAAATCTTTGTCGCACGACTAATATATTCTTGTAAAGAAACATCTTTTTCAATAACTATTAAAGCTCCGATACGATTTTTCTTTAAATACTCGACAGACTTCATGATTTCACCAATCATTTTTTCTCTTTCATCACCGGTTAAAACTTTATGACGTCCTAAAAGTTGAGTACGGCCAATACTTTCAAGCATATTTCTAATTTCTGGTTGGAACACCACGATGAGAGCCAAAGGTCCCCATTCTACAACATATTCTAGTAAAAGACCCACGGTATAAAGATTTAAGATTTTACTTAATATTTCAATACAAATAAGAAGTAAAACTCCTTTAACGATTAAAACCATTTTTACATTATTTCGGATATTTTTTAAAATAAAGTAAAAAAGTAACCAGACAATACAAATATCAAGTATTTTGGTAAATAAAGACCAAATTGATAATAATGTCATTTATAAAACACATCCTATTCTGTAGTTAATTATAGCAAATATTTTAGGTAGATTCTACTCTTTTTCTTTAAATTATCTTTGCCCTAAAAAAGCTATTGATTATTTTTATGATTTTCAACCATTTTCTTCATTTTAATAAAATGATGATTAATACCACTTTTACCTATTTGATAATCCGTTTCTAAACTTATAATTTCTGCCAGTTCTTGATAAGAACTTTCCGGATATTTTAAACGGTAAGTTATAATTTGTTTGGTTTTATCATCTAGTAAGTCTAGTAAATCATGTTCTTTTAAATAGGCAATATCTTCTAATTGTTTCATTCCTGTCATGGTTGTTTTTTCTTGGTTTGCGATTTCACAATTATTAAGGCGATTAACCATATTTTTATGATCTCTATAAATTCGTATGTCTTCAAAATAAAATAAGGCATTAGAAGCTTTAAACATTCGAATCATATCACTAATTTCTTCAGCACTTTTTAAATAGACCATATATTTATTATTTCGTTCTAATACTTTACTATCAAACTTCATTTCTAAAAGAAGACGATTTAAAAAGCCTGCATCTTCTAAAGTATTTAAGACAAATTCTAAATGATAGCCACTCGTACTTGGATCACTAATAGAACCAGTGACTAAAAAAGCACCTCTTACAAAAGCCGCCATTTCTTCTGGCGTATCAAAGTCACTTCTTGAAGAAGCTTTATCTATGTTTAATCTTTTTAGAATCGTATCAATATGTTGTTTGATTTCTAAAATATATATTTGTTTGGCTCGCAACCTTTTTTGATTTCGGACAATGATATGTGGTGTCATGTTAAAAATACTTTTAATGTCTTTAAAAACACGACGAGCTACACATCCATTTTCAAATGTGATTGTGATTTTACCATTTATATGAGCGTCATACCTTAAGATAGCTGAAAGTTCGCTACGTCTTTCTAAGCTATTTATTTCTTCACGACATATTTCTTCTTTTAATTTTGTTGAAAAAGTCATTTTTCACCACCAGAACTCATTATAAAGAAAAAAGATTCTAATTGCAAGGATCCTTTTTTTAACGGAAATTACTAAATGTTAATTTAAACGATTGACCATCTTTAAAGTTAAAAATAACTTCACTAATAGTTGTTTCAGTAATTGTGTATGATAAGGTTAGATTATCATCTTCATTAAGATAATCTTTATAAAGACCAAAAGTTGGAATAGCTATTAAAAATAATAAGGTACTTTTTTCATAATTTTTAGGAGTATAGATACATGTTTCTTTTTGACATTTAACTTTTTCATTTGTCAAAAAATCTGCTAATGTATATAAAAGAAGTGCACTATTTTGTAACTTCATTTGCTCTTCAGTTTCTAAAGGAATATCATGTGTTGTGATAAGTTCAATATTATCATATAAATTTAAAGTAGCTTTATGTTCACTTTCTTTAAATAATAATTCATAAATTCCTGATAATCCTTGATCATCACTTTTTTCCAAAATCTCATAAAAACGATTAGGGTCTTTTGATTTATCAACATTAGCATTAATAGTTAACGTGGAGTTTGAAAAATTACCATTTAAAGTAACATCGTAGCTTATTACTTGTTGCATTTTTTCTTTTGTTTCTTTAAGAAAATTGTCATCATTTTTATTAGAAGTTTTAATTAGAAATAAAATACTTACCAAAAAAATCACACAGACCAACAAGCCTATTAAAATATATTTTCTTTTCATATCGATTCCTTTCTTATGGGATTCTTGTATCTACTTCGATATTATCATTACCTGTTATGGGCTCGGAAGACCACTCACTCCACTTAGAATAGCATTTATTTCCTGATAAAGTATATCCAGAAGGACAAGTAAGTTCACTACTTAAGCAAGTATAATAACCAACAACCACATAAATAGTAGCATCAGTCTTTAAATCAGTAACTTGATCACAATTACCAATGGCATATTTATCAATTCCCATATTAAAGTATAAAGAATTATATCCATCTATGTTACTCGTTCCTAAATAATAAACGGAACCTTTACTACATACCGGACAATGAAGATGTCCTGGTGATGGTGTCGAACAGGTTTGAATATTTTGATATTTTTTACATTTTCCTTTACTATCATAGCTAATACATATAGCAATGGTTCCGCAAACATCACTTTCACATTTTTTCGTGGTAGCATTATAATGATAAAGAAGTTCACAAGCATGTTTATTTTCATCTCTTATAGGTGTAGAAGAAACCTTTGTAGTCGTAGCATTTTGAACATAACGATAACGATATTCTATACAACTTTTAGCACCACAGGATTTAGATTCTGATTTAGTTTCACAATTTGTTCCTAAATAAGCATCCTTATTTTTATAATTTATTGTATAATTTGCATTACCACAAGAAGGACAAGAACTTTTAGTATTAGAAACTTCTTCCCAATCTGTTTTTTTAGTGCATGATTTATAAAGAAGATAGTTTCTTGAACTAGATACTAAATTTCCAGCCTTATCCATAACAGTAATATAAATCGTTTTCGATGAACCGTCATAATCGCCATCTAATACCCAATCTTTAGTTGCAGCAAAATTTTCAAAAGTACAATTTTGTAAATATGCCGTATTAGAAATACACATTTTTAAATTTTCTACCCCTTCATCATCACTTGCAGATAGATGAAGACGAACTTCTTTGGCATTATAGCCATTTTTTAAACTTTCAATGGTAAAAGATAATCTAGGTATAGATTCATCAATTTCCGCCACCGTTATTTTATTGTTATCAAAATCATTATTTTCATTCCCAGCTTTATCTTGTATACATAAGTAATAATCGCCATCATTTAAATATTTTGTTTGCATTCCATCATTTGCTTCTTCGTAGTTATCACAAGCTTTATTTTTAGAAATGCTAAATGAAGAAACCCCACTGCCGTTATAATCCGTAAGTTCAAACGTTACTTTTCGCAAATTATTAGTGGCAATTTCGTTGTCTAAAATTAAGCTATGGGAAACCAAAGAAGGTTTTTGGTTATCTATTGAAAGAAGAACCGTATATGTTTTAGAAACTTCTTTGTCATTGTAAGCAAAAACAACATTTAAATGAACACTGATATTTTTAACATCATCGACACTAACAAGGTATTGACTGCATTCACTTAAGTTATCTATAGTACAAACTTTATTTTCTTCGCCAAACCATTCTAAGTGTGTTATTTTATCTTGAAAACTTTCATATCCTTCATTAACTTCATAAGAGATAGTATCAAACTTTGAAGAATGCCATAAGGATGGGCTCACTACGATGTTTTCTTCATCATTTTTTACAATAAGTTTGATAATGCCAAAACGATTATTTATTTCGTCATCAGATAAACATTCATCACTTTCAATATAAGTTCCGTCATAGTTTTCATTATCATATTTAATTTCTATGATATCACAATTCATTTTTCTTTTATTTCTGGGATCTAAAATACTACCTGTTTCATTATCAGCAGATAAATATCCCTCTTCCATTAAAGTATTTACGGAAAAAGAAAGCATTCCTGTTTGTTCTGCATAATTTTCTCCTTTAGCTAAAATTTCTTCTATTTTAGCATTATAAGTCGTTTCTTTTATTTTATTACTTATTAGTGAATAACTTGGGACAACGATTAAAAGAATAATAGATAAAATACCAATAACTGCGATAAGTTCAATTAATGTAAATCCCTTTTTCATTTCCTCACATCCTTTTAGTTATTTAAGGTTAAATAACTAATCTTTTTAATATATTAATAAGCAAAACCAAAATTAAAATATTCTTGATTTTTACTTAAACATTCTGCCTGAGTTAGTTTATAGTCTGTCACATAATATAAACAATCTAAATCACTAGAAACAGTAAAAATTTTATTCTTACTTAAGAAAGAATCTTTAGGAATAGTAACCTCAACAACTTCACCAAAAGAAAATTGTTGTGATGCTACATAACTTTTGAAAGATTCATAAACATTACCTATATTGTAGGTTTTGTTTGCTTCTTCATCTTTTATAATAAGACCATTACCTTCATAGACACCATTATAACGATGTTCTTCATCACCTTGAGCATACAAAATATCAACTTGATAACTTTCTGGCATTTCAAGATACTTTAAATCATCTAATGAAGATGAAAAATACTTTTTAAATATCCAAAAACCGAGTCCTAAAATAATTAAGATACCGCTTATAATAACAATATATTTCTTTATTTTTTTATTCATTAAATCTCCTCAATTTCAATTTTTGATTGCCGTTTCAATTGCTTCTTTAATGTCGTAAACGATTGGGCCATATTTATGGTTATTATCGCCACTTTCACCATCATTCATATAAGCAATAACACCAATACCCATATTTGTTAAATATAAATTTTTTATTTCTTCATCACTAAAATAACCTGTTGATTTACAAGTGTTCTTTGCATAGCTTTCGCATGGATCGCCACTTATTTTGTACGGAACAGGATTAGTGATTTTAATATCAAGAACAACCCTTAAATTTGTTTTTTGCGTCGTGTCACTATCACAACCACTGCAAGATGACATATCTTCACTATTTACTTTTTTAATATTCCAAGAAATTTCCACCGAATCAGCTACTTTAGTTTGTTGGTATGGTTGCACACTAGGTGAATACCACCCATTTTTTTGACTGTAATATTGGTAAGAACCTTGATGATATGTTTTTAGATTTGTTAAAGTTTTACTGCCACTTCCTAATTCTAATGAAGTTTGACCAGCCGTATGCAAATAATAATTACATTTATCTGTTTTACTACTTACGATACAACTTTCAGATAAGGAGTTGCCATATCTACTCCAATTCAAAGTTTGATTTTCATCTGTAAAAGCTATATAAACAGTAAAAGTACCAGCGTAATAAGTCGCAGATAAATTAGTAAAAGTATAATCATAATGTAATTTAGTTGTGTGATTTCCTAAATCTGTATAAGTTATTGGTCCACAAGCTTGAGTGTTACATTTTTGTTCTTCTTTTCCACTTGAACATACATTACCTAAAAATTCATCGACATCATCATAACTACGAGATTTAATACCTCCACCACAGCTAGCACTACAACTAGTATAATTACTCGTATAGTTTTTTATGGTTTTGGAACATTTTTTATAAACAATATAATCAGTTTTTGCATTACCAATATTGCCAGCTGTATCCATTACAGTTACATAAATCGTTCTCGTACCACCATCATAATCGCCATTAAAATTCCAATCCACTGTTTCTACATAATCTTGCCATTGACAATCTTGCAAATATCCTTTTTTAGATAAACACATTTTTAATTCAGAAACCGGATTATCATCAGTAGCTTGAATCTTTAAAGCGACTTCTTCTGAATGATAATTTTGTTCTTTACTTTCGGCACTTACTTTCACTTTAGGTATATTAGAATCTACATTTTTAATTTCGATTTTATTTTCTTCAGCATTTGTAGTTTGGTTTCCAACTTTATCTTTAGCACATATATAATAAATTCCATTTGCTAAATATATTGTTTGCAAGCCATCAAAAGCATTTTCTTCTTTATATATTTTATTAGAATCACTTACATCACACGTTGGAGCATTTACAATATAATAACTTTCAAGTCCACTGCCATAATTATCAGTCAAATTAAAAGAAACTTTCTGCTTATTCGGAGTCGATATTTCTGTTTCATAAATTAAACTATCTTCTTGTAATTTAGGTTCTTCAACATCAAGCCACACTTTTTTAGTAAATATGGCATTTATAGATTGATGATTTATTTCATAACTAGCCATTAATTTAACCGTGACTTGTTTAGATGTTGAAGTGAAAACCTCATAATAATTACAATCATCCAAATCTTCTTTACAATTTTTTTCTTCTTCGCCACTCCAATATAAACTTGTCAAAGTAACACTTTCCTGATAAGTCTCTTTTATACGATAAGAAACTTTTATTTTACTATAGGAAAGCCAAGCATTAGCTGAAACTATTTCTTCTCCGTTTTCATCTAATAAAACAAGCTCTAAAACACCATAATTATTATTTAATTCTTCATCACTTAAACAAGTACTATTTTCAATATAGTTTCCTTCATATGAATTATCTTCATAATGAATTTCTATAATATCACAATTCATTTTCCTTTTATCACGAGGATCCAAAATGTTACCAGATTCATTATCAGCACTCACTTTGCCTTCTTGTAACAAAGTATTTACCGAGAAAACAAAGCTATTCGTTTCTTCTGCATATTCTTCACCTTTGGCTAATAATTCTTTAACTTTGGATTCATACATATTTTGTTTTATATTATTACTTATTAGAAGATAACTAGGTATGCCTAATAGCATTAAAATACTAATAATGCTAATAACAGCAATTAGTTCTACTAAAGTAAATCCTTTTTTCATTTTATTTCTTCTTCCTAGTTATACATATCATATCGAGAGTAAAATTGATAACCATAAGCATTTTTAAATCCTGGTGGAGTAATAATAGAACTATTTACAATACCTGTTCTAGAATTATAATAACCTTTGGCTACTCCAAAATGAAGATGCGCTCCGGTTGTACAATAGTCATATCCACCGTATTGAGTCGATGTAGAGTAACCTCCTACCCAACCAAGTATGGTATTTTGGGTAACAACATCACCAACATTTACATTAAAATTAAGTAAATGATAATAATATGTAGTATACTCTTGTCCATTTACATTAACATTAATATAAAGCATATTACCACCACAAGAATAACGATATACTTTGGCCACAACAATACCGGAAGCCGCAGCATAAACTGGTGTTCCTTCCGCATTACCACCAATATCCATACCATTATGAAAAGAATATAAAGCTCCTGTTACTGGATGAACACGGTAACCCCAAGAACTTGTTACAAAGCCATATGTTAAAGGTTTTAACCAACCACCATTTAAAGGCATATTAGTACAACTAGATAATTTAACATCATCCGTTGTTTTACCTACCGTTTTTTGACACATAGATTCATACATTTCTAATTCTTTTTTAGCAACCGCTACTTTATCATTAATACCTAAACTAAATTCATTATATGTTTCTAAATCATTATTGCTTTTTTTAATAGCTTCTTCATATGCTTTAATATTGGCAGTTAATTCATCTTGTTTCTTTTTCAATTCTTCTTTTAAGGTTTCATTATCTTTGATTTCTTTTTCTAATTTCACCATTGTTTCTTGCATATAAGAAGAAACTTGCTCTAAAGCAGCTATTCTAGTTACAAAATCCGTGACAGTACTTGCTCCACTGGCATATTCTAAATATGCATTATTACTACGAAGTTGTTGAAGCATCACTAAAACTTCATTAACCTCCTTAGTCATCTCATCTATTTTTTGATTGGATTCATTTATTTTTTGATTAGCTGTTTCAATATCACTTTCGGCTTTATGAATTGCCTGATTGGCTTCTTTGATAGCTTCTTCTTTAGCTTTTATTTCTGCTTTCGCTGCTTCACTTTTTTGATTATTTTCTGTTTGTTGCTGTAATAAATCATTATATGTATTTCTTAAATCTCCAAGCGTTTCGGAAGCCCCATTAACGGGCATTAAACCTATCATAAAAATAATTAGAAAAAAAACTACTTTTTTCAACCTAGCATCACCTATACTCTTACCAAGATTGTATCAAAAATAATTTTTAAAGTCTATAAATCAATAAAAATTTTAATTCACAACATATGGATCAGACATCGTTCCACTTCCTGTAATCGTGACATCAGAACGTATATTAATAACAGGTCTTAAAAACTGAGAAACATCTGTGTAAGTTTCTCCTACACTTTGACTCAGATCGTAATTCAAAGCTCTTGCTCCTGAAAAATTAAATAAATATGAAAAACTTGACGGAGTCATCGTCCAATAGCCACTTGTCGTTGATAAATATCCGTTTGCATTACTCGGAGCGTAAAATAATCTATCGTAATAAGAAGCAGCATAACCAGCAAAGACGGCCTCATCCAAGCTTATTAATCCTATTGAATAGTTCAATTTTTTATTACCATATACAGAATCAATACTAGTATAATAATCATTATTATTCTCACAAGTTAAAGTAGGCGTACCTCGATTAAATCTTGTATTTGCTTTATAATAAGTAATCATGCTACTAATCCCAACATTTGTCTGAGTATTAAATGAACTGCGATCTCCGCAAAAACCAACATTAACGTCTAATTTTGAATTATAACCTGAAAGTTTAGTCTTATAAAAATTCTCATTAGAAGCTTTTATAGAAGAAGATACATTTAAACCATGAATTTCACCCGAATTATACATATAACCCACATACATGTTGTCATTTCCATTAGAATTAAAAGAAATGGCTTGATAATATCTATCTTCAGAAACTTCACCATTACCATGAACACTGGTTCCATCATAAATAATTCTGATAGAACCATTACTGTTGATACGTATAATTCTCCAATAAAATCCTGCAAATTTTACATAATTATTTTCCACAGAACCACGGTAGTAATAAGTTGGATTACCATCATAGTCGGTAGTTTCATATACTCCTTTTTCATGCGATTCACATGATTCATCATCACACGCTGACTTTGTAAAATCAGGAGTATAACTATTTACTTCAATATTTCCCAGGGCAGTAGAAACTATTTTTGCAGTTTTATTAAAATATAAGGTGCATTTGGTTCTGGTATTTGTTGTTGCACTATAATTTTTGTGATTCACTCTAGCTTCCCATAATGCGTTATCCCATGTTACTTTAACATTATTATTACAATTCGATTTTGATTCATCTAGAGTATAGCCTGTATTTTGCTTAGGCATTTCACGAGATATTTCCCCATCAATATAGTAAGCAAAATAGATATCTCCTGGATCTTCAACCACACCATTTATGATGTTAAAATCTTTGGCTTCTTCATAGAAAGCATATGATTTATAAAATAAATAACTTCCTACTGAAATTAAAAGAAAACCTATGACTAACATAACATATGGCTTTCTTTTATTGTTATTTTTGTACTTTTTTAATTCCATTATTTTCACCATAGTTTCCTATGATGATTATAACAGATACCCCCCCCCCCGACTGTCAAGAGGAATTTTTATTTTAGTTCACAACATATGGATCATTCATGGTACCACTTCCTGTAATCGTGACATCGGAACGAATATTTATGACTGGACGAAGACCATAAGTACCATCTGCATCATGATCATCAAGACCTCCATAGTCATATACACCAAACAAGCGTGCCGTCCAATAGTTACGGTCGAAAGGATTATAACCTCCTGCTGGTGTCATAGTCCAAAATGTGTTTCCTGTTATTAAATAACTTCCATTATTTTTTTTCGTATGATTATAGCCGCCATCAAATATGCCGCCAGCATGACCGGCTAACATAACTTCATCGGCTGTGATTAAGCCGATTGGATAGGTTGATTTTTTATTGCCACTTGATGCACTTGAAATTGTATAATAGTCACTGACATTGATACAAGTAAGCGTTGGTGTACTTTCCTCTACTCTTAAATATGCTTTATTATATGTGCTAATTGTTCCTGCTCCAACTCCACTTTGTAAATTCAAAGTAGATCGATCACCGCAAAAACCCACATTTGTATCTAATTTTGAAGCATAACTAACTAATTTATCTGTATAAAACTTATCCACATTTGTTTTAATTTTTGAAGATATTCCTGTACCATGAGCTTCGCCTGATGTATACATATAGCCTACGTACATATTGTCATTACAAGCTGTATTAAATTGAATGTTTCCGTATTGCCTGTCTTCAGAAACTTCACCATTACCATGAACACTGGTTCCATCATAAATAATTCTGATAGAACCATTACTATTGATACGTATAATTCGCCAGTAATATCCAGCAAATTTTACATAATTATTTTCCACAGAACCACGGTAGTAATAAGTTGGATTACCATCATAGTCGGTTGTTTCATATATTCCTTTTTCATGTGATTCGCATGATTCATCATCACACGCTGATTTTGTAAAATCAGGAGTATATGTATTGACTTCTATATTACCCAAAGCAGTGAAAACTGTTTTGGAAGTTTTATTAAAATACAAAGTACACTTGGTTCTGGTATTATCAGTTTCATTATAGTTGTGGTAATCACCAATGAACTTCCAGCCAGCGTTGTCCCATGTAGGAATCACACCATTATTACAGTTTGATTTTTCTGTGTCTAATGTATACCCTGTATTTTGAGATGGCATATTTCTTGAAATGATCTCATCAATATAGTAAGCAAAATAGATATCTCCTGGATCTTCTACCGTGCCGTTTATCACATCAAAATTTTTGCTTTCTTCATAATAAGCATAACTCGGATATAAAATTAGATATCCTGCTATTATTCCTAATAAAAAAAACAAAAAAAAGATTATTATTTTTTTATAATTTATTTGCTTAAATTTTTTTAAAGACATAAAAAAATCACCACAGTTTCCCTATGATGATTATAACAGATACCCCCCCCCCGACTGTCAAGAGGGATTTTTATTTTGAGTGACGATCTAAAATTTTTTTGTACAAAAAAACTTAGAAATATCCAACATTATAATGGATTTCCTAAGTTTTATGTAGCTAAACAAATTGGTATTACCTTTCAAGGCTACTGCAATATGCCATCACCTCTGTTGGTAGACCATTATTCTTCTTTAGAAATTATTCGGCTTTTGTGTAATTTTTTTGAAGTAGAACCGATTTGTTTTTCTAAGAAGAAAAAAGTGATAAAGAGCCAAGCTACACTGTAATTATACTATGAAGATTTTAAAAACAGTTAACCATGCATGGTTAACTGTTAATTTTTTATATATTTTCATCTTTTAAAGCTTCTAAAATATTTTCTTTTTTTATCTTCTTTGCAGAATATAAAGTTGTTACGAAAATTAAAACGAAGACACCGAAGATAGCTAAAACAATAGCTTTATATGGAATAATAATATGGCCGAAATCATAAAGACCATCCGTACTTAAATTGATTAGATAAATCATAATGAATGAAACAGGTAAAGAATAAAGAAGAGATTTAAATCCAAAGAAGAAACTTTCAAAGAAAAGCATTCTGTTAAAGCCTTTTGGACTTAAGCCAATACTTCTTAACATAGCAAATTCTTTTTTTCTTAAATGGATACTAGTATAAATCGTATTAAAGACACTTGTCACCCCTATTAAAGTAACAAGAGTAATGAAGCCATAAAACAATATTTTTAAAGCTAACATGGTATCATTCATTTGTTTTAATTCTATCTTTGGAGCATAGAAAGTAACGTCTTTATCATTTTTATAACTTTCAGACAATTCATTATATAATTTCTCATAGTCATTACTAAAAGCATAAAGCAAATTCACATCATTATGATAAGTTTTTATTAAAGAACTATTAGAAACCATTTTTGAAGAAACCATAATAACCGGCGTAGACATTTTTAAAGTTGAAATGAAATCATCTTGTTTGTTGGTCATAACGACGTTGATATCTTCACAGGTAGATTTATCCATATCGCAAATATTTAAAGCTGAAATATTATTTTTAAAAACTTCTGTTTGATAACTTTTACGGTTGTTATTACTGAAATCAGTATACGAAGCTTGATTATAGAAAATAGGCATATCTTGGCTAACTCCAAAGTTTTCTTTAATCTTAGCGAAACTTTCATCATCAAAGACCATAAGTATCGTAGTCATATTTTCTGTATCTCCAATGTAATCTTTATAACTTTCATTTATTAAGGAAGCTATTTTATTCGTTTTTATATCAAAGTGATAAGATTTCATTTTATAACTATAAGTTACTAAAGGATTTTTTCTTATTTCTTCGATTTTCGCATCATCCGAAGAAATCGCATATAAATCATAATGAGGGACATCTTCCATATGAACCGCTTTTAGCATTAAACTTAAATAAGTACTAAAAGAAATAAATAAAACAATACTCATAAAAAGACTTAATAAAGTAATGCGATATTTTCTCTTATTACGCTTAATATTTTTTAAAGCAATCTCGCCTTCCATTCCAAATAGTTTGAAAATCCACTTTGGAGTTTTAAATTTTCTTTTAGGAATTTTGATTTCATCATTTTCTCTAATTAAAGAAATAGCACTTACCTTGCTAGCTTTTTTAGCTGGTAAATAAGCAGAAATAAAAATAGTTACTATCATAAAAATAAGAGGAATGATAACATAAAGAAGATTCACTGTAAAAGTTAAATCTAAACTCATAACGCCTTTCAGAAGATGACTTAAAATTAAGACGACAATATAAATTCCTAAGAAAGAACCTAGAATTCCTAGGACTATCCCAATAACGCCAACAATAAAGGCTTCAAAGAAAACAGTGTAACGAATTTGTTTAGGCGTAGCACCCAAACTAGAGTATAGACCAAAAGATTTTTTTCGTTCCATAGTACTAATGGCAAAAGAATTATAAATAACAATAATAGAGCCAAAACTTAATAAAGATAGAACAGTAGTCATAATAATAATTAAAGAAGTATTTACATTATCATAATGACTGACACCATAATAATATAAAAGAATGTCATTAGTTTCACATTTAGCTTCTTTTAAAGAAGAACAAATTTCATCAGTATAATCATAAGTTTTCTTAACATTTTTATAGGTGACATAAGTATTATAATTTAAAATATTTTGACTATTAAAGGTATAAGCCATATAACCTGGTGCTTGGTAAGATTCAAGGCTACTGCGATTATAAAAACCAACTATTTTATATGTTTTTGCTTTTTGATTAATTAACTTTTCTTTAATAACTTCTTCATTGTTTTCCTCATCATAAATGGCATATAAGGAAATATCATTATCGGTTACTTCTTCGTCATCTAGTAATCTTATTCCAATATTTAAAGTAATCGTATCGTTTAACTTATAATTGGTATTTTCTAAATGATTTGGTAAAATGATTTCCTCGTCATTTAAAGGTAGTCTTCCTGATGTTAATGTTTCTTCCTTAAAAATAGCCTCATCCCCTGAAACAACATAAAGGTATGGTTTATAAAAATTATCAGACTCGATAGGAGCATAACCTAAAATGCCATAACTATAGTAGTTATCCACATTAACATTTTCTTTGATAACTTCTTTTTCTTTGGTTGTTACATTAAGAAAACTTGCAAAATAAGATCCTGAATAACGCATGGCATCTTTTTGCATAGCAGATAAAAAGGTAGATACTAAAAGACCAATTCCAACCATTAAAGCCGTAGATAAAGTAATACCTATAATGGTTACTAAAGTTCTTTTTTTATTCATAGAAAGATGTTTTAAAGTTAAGCGGTTAAGAATTTTCATGCTATCTTACCCTTTCATCTTTAATAATTTGACCATCTTCAATCGAAATAATTCTTTTGGCATGCATGGCAAGTTCCTCATCATGGGTAATCATGATAATAGTTTGTCCATATTTTTGATTTGACATTTCTAAGAGTTCCATAATTTCTTCACTAGATTTAGAATCCAAATTTCCTGTTGGTTCATCCGCGAGCAGTAAAGCAGGATGATAAATCAAAGATCTTCCGATGCTTACTCTTTGTTGCTGACCCCCTGATAATTCATTAGGTAAATGATTTACTCTATTTTGAAGACCTAAAACTTCAATAAGTTCTTGTAAATACTTTTCATCTGGTTTCTTACCATCTAATAAGACCGGTAAAGAAATATTTTCTTTGACATTTAAAATAGGAATTAAATTATAAAACTGATAAATAAGTCCCACTTGTCTACGACGATAAAGAGCTAAACTATTTTCATTTTGAAAAACAATATCTTCCCCTTCGACATAAACATGACCAGATGTAGGTCTTTCTACACCACCTAAAATATGAAGAAGAGTCGATTTTCCCGAACCACTTGGTCCCACAATGGCAATAAATTCTCCTTTAGAAACTGAAAAAGAAACATTCTTTAAAGCTTCTACTTTAGTTTCTTTTGTTCCATAGGTTTTACATAAGTTTTCTACTTTTAACATTTCCATACAAATTTTCCTTTCTTTGTACTTCCATTTTAACTTATTAATATGACATTCCAGTGACTTTTAACTTACATTTTTGTCACTTTTACTACGTTTTAAAGAATAATTTTTATATAAATATTCTTGATCAATTTTGCTATCAATAGAAAGATTTTCATAATTTAAATCATAAATAGGAACGATGTATTCTTCTTCAAAATCAAGACTTTCATGATATAAATCAGAATAGTCCTGTTCGTTTAAATCATCTTTAATACCATTTAAAATCTGTCCAATATAGCAAGGAAGATGAAATACTAAACGAATAAGCTCATTTTTAGTTAAAATTTTTTCTTTATATTTTAAAATTAAAAGCTCTGTTAGTTCTTGAACGGTTTGTTCTGAATAATCTTTTTTTAACTTAAAAGAAACAAGATACTGTAATAGTTCTTTTAAATCTTGAGATAAATATTCTTTTTGAGAAAGTTCCTCACTAAAGTCATTAAGCTCTTCCTTGGTCTTTTTTTGTTCAAATTTTTTAAAAATATTAATAATCTTTTCTTGTTCTATTTTTTCTTCATCACTCAAAAGCATTTCAAATCACACCTTCAAAAAAATGAATTTCAAAGATGGTATATTTACCATATTCACTTTTCACTTTAACCGTGGCATTCATTTTATCCAAGATACTTTTGGTTAGGTTAAGGCCTATTCCCACACTATCTTTATTATTTTGACAACGATAGAACCGTTCAAATAAATGTGGTAAGTCACATTTTTTAATACCCTCGCCATAATCTTTTATTTCCAAACTCACATATATAGGATTTTTCTTCACGGTGATACTTATTTTACCACCATTAAAAGAATGTTCACAAGCATTTTTGATGATATTAGTTAAAGCTTCTCCTAACCAATATTTATCCATCGTAATAATAGATTTAGGAATGTCTTTTTCTATTTTTAACTCTTTAGCAGTTATTAAATAATCTAAATTAAGTAAGGAATTATCAATTACTTTTCTTAAATCATGAGGCTCTTTTTTTAAAGGAATCATACCACTTTCTATCTGACTTACTTTTAGTAATGTTGTAATTAGAATTTGCATATGATTAATAGTTCTTTCTTGTTCTTTTAAAAAGGCATTCTTTTGTTCTTCTAAAATATTATCATATTTTAAAGCATCATTAATAATCGCTAAGCTTGTCAAAGGCGTTTTTAATTGATGAGAAATATCCGCTAAAGTTTTACTTAGCTCTTTCTTTGTTTTTTCTTCATTGGCTAAAGCATTTTGCAACCTTCTAGTTACTTTTATAATGTCATTTTGCACGGTTGTAAAGTCATCATCCACGACTTTATTAAAATGAATATGTTGATCATTATATAAAAGGTTATAAAAATATTCATCTAATAATTGATATTGTTTTTGTTTTTTTCTAACTACCTTTAAATAAAGGAAACTAAAGAAAAAAGCACTTATTAAAGTAATGAAACCTCCCCCTAAAAAATATTTTTGTTTTATTTTTTTCATAGAGGGTAAATAATCTAGGGATTCTAAGTTTTCTAGGCCATACTGCGTTAAAATGTTCGAAGAAGTAAAATTTTCTTTTTTTAAAGCTGCTACAATATCAGATACATTAACCTCACCATTTTGCAAAACCGTTCCTACAATCATCTCGTTATTTAAAATGATTTGTTTTTTAAAACAAATATAACTTTTAGAAATGAAAATAAAACTAATGGTAAAGTAAACTAGCAAAAAAAAGCATAAACTTAATTTTTCTTTTTTCATAAATTATCACCAATTTTGTATCCTAATCCTCGAATAGTTTTAATTATTTTAGGTTCTTTTGCGTCATCTTCAATTTTTTCTCTTAACCTTTTTATATAAACTGTAAGAGTATTATCATTCACGTATATTTCGTTAACATCCCAAATGTTGGCTAAAATTTCTTCTCTTGTAAAAATTGTCTTAGGATGGGTCGCAAGCATTAATAATATCTTATATTCCATATTAGTTAAAAAAACTTCTTGATTGTTTTTTAAAACTTTAGCTTCTTTGGGTTCTATTACTAAATTTCCTAAGATAATTTGTCTAATTTCTTTACTTTCATTTCTTTTTAAAATATTTTTTATTCTTGAGATTAATTCTCTTGTTTTAAATGGTTTCGTCACATAATCATAGGCTCCCATATCAAGTCCTTCTACGATTAGAACTTCTTCATCACAAGCGGTTAAACAAATCACCGGAGCCTTATCTTTCCATACTTTTAGGACTTCAAAACCATGCATATCCGGCAAATTTAAATCAAGCAAAACAAGATCAGCTTTTTCTTTAAAATTTAGAGCGTCTTGTCCATTGGAAACACTAGAAACTTCAAAACCTTCTTGTTCTAGACAAAACGTAAGTCCCATAACGATGGAACTATCATCTTCTACCATTAAAATTTTTGCCATATATCCTCCAACTTATTTGTATTGTATCACGATTTCCATTAAAAAAAATGACGTTTTTGTCATTCTTTCTAAGAATTTACTCACCCGGTACATAACTTGTAGTTACTGTAATTTTGCTTTCAAATTGTTTATTCATAGTTTCCGCAATAGCTGGTGTTGTCGGATCCATATATTCTAGTAAATTAAATTCTTTAGTTTCACCAGCATTAATACGAACGGTGTACAATTTATAAGCTTTCACACTATCAGTTAAAACTTTTTCTTTATTTTCTTCATTGGCAGTAAGTTTATTTTCATAGATATTAACATCCTCATAAGCTCTACTACTTCCTAAAGCAGAATAAACATCTGTCTTTTCTGTCTTGTTCGTTAAAATGCTACTGAAAGACTTACTACCATCATATAATATAACAGAAACATAAGAATCACTTAGTTGATTTTCACTTTCTAAAACTTCTAGATTGATAACAGCAGAAGCATCTGTGTTACAAACATTTGAAATCGTAAAATGATAAGGCGTAGCACTTTTATAAAAGCTTACCAATTCTTTGTCTAAAAGAGGATAGGCACTTGTTAAAGAAATAGGATTTTCATCTTCTAAAGTAAGTTTAAAACATGCGGAAGTTGCCACATTAGAATCTTTTTGTTGCAAATTGATACGCCAGTAAGCATAAGATATGCCTATAGCCGCAAGAACAGTAATGAAAACTATTCCCACTCCTAAGTAAAGATATTTTTTATTTTCTACATTATTTTTCATTTTAACGCTCCTATACTATAAGACAATAGTATCATAAATTGACTTAAAAAAAAAGAAAAATCAAGTTCTTCTTTTTCTAATTATCGTTATGATATTTGCACTTTTAATTTATAGATGCTGCCTCTTAAATTAACTAATAAATAAATATCAGAAGCATTCGTAATTTCTTTAGGAATTTCAAAAATCCATGTGTTGGCAAGATCTTTAGTACTGCGATTTATTAAGCTTACTTCTTTTTTAGTATCATTAATTGTATATTCTAGTTTTAGAAAATCACTAACAAAAGAAGACGTTCCTTTACGAGCTTTATAGTAATTCGTATAAGTGTCTAATTCAAAGTTACGATCTAAAATAAGTAATGTGTTCTGACTATTTTTAGCCACAATTTTATTTTTTAAATCTTGGCAAATAGAATACACACAACTTTTATAAGTATATTCATAGGCATTTTTTAAAGATGCACTATTTAACTGAATTTTAACCATATTTAAACGAGTTTCTGAAAGAGCTAATGTTTGTCCAAATTCTAATGTCTTTTTCTCTGTCGTATCAAAGGCTTTATCATATTTCAAATTTACAGTTTTATAATTACTGGTAACACTTCCAATGGTAACATCTAAAGAATCTAAAATTTTAAGGGTAATCTTTTTATTTTGATCACCTTCGTTCATTTCATAAGTTAATACATAAGTGTTTTCTGAATTTGGTGGTATCTTAGTATCTCTGGCATAAGCTAAACCTAAATCAGGAAAATCATCACTTTTATCTAAGGTTGCTCTTACTAATGATCCATTAACATCTGCTTGAAAATTTTCATAATCAAAAGTATTCTCAATATTTTTACTATTTGTAATTTTAACCGCCACTGCTAAATAGATTTTACCTTTAGTAATGATATTTCCACCTTGATCCATATTAGTTAAGATAGAGTCAGTAACACTTACCGTTAAACCATTATGATTTATCTTTTGTGTTTGATGATATTTTTTATTATATACATTAAAATTCAAATAAAGAAGTGTTCCAAAAATAACCCCTATAATAGAAACTAAAATAGTAAAAACCACTTTGTTTTCCAATACATAATATTTAAATTCTCGAATAAATCTTCTTATTTTTCGTTCATAAAGATAAGCATTTTTACCAATTTCTAATTCAAATTCTTCATTATCATAATCATCAATTTCTAGTTCTTTAGCATCTTCATCAAAGTTAAATTTTTTAATATTAAAGCCTATTCCTCTTAAAACAGTAATTATGAAAAAATAAAACTGAGGAACGTAAACCATGTAAGCAATATCACGATAACTCCTTACAACTTGCGCGGTAATTTCATTGGTTTCCATTTTTCCCATTATGCCATGACACATGGTAAATAAGACAAATAAAAGTAAATAATATAACATTAAAAATAAATAAAATTTACTATTTTTCTTTTTTTGCCTCATTAAAAAGTAAACAGCTAAAACAAGTAGCAAAATAACGAGAATAGCTAAATACATAAAATAGTTAATATAACTTCCAGCAATATTAGTTAAGTTAGTATAATAATTAGCCTTTACATAATCACTAAAAAAAGAAGTAATAGCTCCCGTTTTAATAATTAAATAAACAAGGGGAATACATAATATTAAATGAATAATTTTAAAATGTTTAATCAAAAATGCATAAGGCTTACGAAGTACCATTCTATCAACCCTCTTTCTTTATAATCATAACATATAAAAAAAGAAAACTAAATATTTATCGTTTTCTTTAAAAATGTAAATTCTACCTATTTAGGTTGTACTAAAACCTGACCTTCATCTAAATAAATAATTCCATTATTTTTTAAAACATTTTCTGCACTTGTTTTAAATAAGCCGGCAACTAAATCAATCGTATCTCCCTCTTTAGTAATATAGTAGCTAAAACCACTTTTAGGAATTAATATTTCTTGATTGGGATAAATATAGTCTTCCATAGATAAACCATTTAAGCCAGCTAGTAATTCAGGATTTATATTATATCTTCTGGAAATAGCATATATGGAATCTCCTTTTTCAACCGTATAATAATTAAAATAATTTTGATTGTTTTTAGGTACAATTAAATTGTCTTTTCTTTGAAACATCTTTACCACTCCTAATAGTAAAGTATGTATTTTAAAAAATTTGGTTATTACTTTTTTATAAAGATAACATTTTGATAATTAAAATTCCATTCAAAGTAACTCATGAGTAATACTTCCCCATAGAAAGGACTATTCATATATAACTTATCTTCTTTTAAGTAATACACTGTATCATCTTTTTGACCTACAATCACTTTAGGACTTTCATTTAAGATTTTTTCTTTACCAAAAAGATTACTTTTATAAAGTCCATTATCTATTTGATACTCAAAAACGTTAAGTCCTGTGAAATAATAATCTTGAGTGGTTAATTTTGTCATCATTACTTTTTGAAAGCCATTTTGATAAGTTAAACCTTTTTCATTGCTTTCCGCGATCAGTTTGATTTTTTTCTTTGATGGATTAATCGTCCATTCTTTTTTTTCGTGTTTATCAACTAAGTAAAGTTCCTTATCATATACTCCTAAAATGACACTATCAAAATAAATTTTTTCTTTTAACTGCCATTCTTCATAGCTGCCATCTTTCATATTTAAAATATAAGCCGAAGTAAAATAATAGTTGTTTTCATAGCTTGGAATAAATAAGAAATTATCAACTTGGTAAAGTAGTTTAGGTTCATAAATATCATTAGTAAATAAATCAATGCTTTCTTTTTGTTCATTGTTTAAATGATAAAAGCCATGATAATTCCAAATATAATAATCTTGGTAATTGTAATCTTTAATAGTGATATTTTGATAAGTATCATTAATTTCTTCTTTTCGAAAATAAGTAAAGTTATTTTTCATTTCTTCTGATACAAGCCGATAACTTATTTGTTCATTATTTTTAAGACAAAGAGGATAAAAGCGAAGTTTATTACTTGTTACTTTAATACAAGTTTCTTCTTCATTTGTGAATGTTTCGATATGCTTAATTAATTTTTTAGAAATAAAATTTTGATTGGCTAAAGAAACTGTATAACTTAAATCATCTTTTGTTATTTTAAAATTGTAATAATCTTTATCTTTATCAAAATTTTCAATGATATGGTAATCATCTTTAGTATACTCTATTTGATAGTTTTTCTTAAAGAAAAAAAGCCAAAATAGAAAAATTAAAAATAGAAAACTAATAATTAGAAAAACAATACGTCGTCTTACTTTAATGTTCTTCTTCAACATGAACATACTTTCTTTTTTCAGCAATCATAAATTGAGAAATTTTAGTTTCTATTTCTACTAATGATGATTTGGATAAGTTAGAAACAACAAGTTCTTCTTTAACGGTATCGATGACAACTTTTCCCCAAATAATACCTTCATAAACTTGCATATCATTATATAAATCAGGAGTAATGCTACTAAAAGCAGAACCAAATAAAACTCTTTTTTGACCGATTAATAATCTTTTATCGGTTAAAGCTACTACGGCCGTTTGGAAAAAATCAAATGGGCTTTCATTTTTTTGACCGGCAAAAGCGTATAAAACGGTTTCATCAGGATTTACATGTTCATCAATAACTTTGGCGTTTTCTAAAAGGCGCCATGCGATGGTACCTGGATACTTTCTTTTAAATTGTTTTACTAGTTCATAACACGTCATAAGATCAACTTCTTTCTATGCTTATTTTATCAAAAAAAAAAGAGAAAATCTATTCCTCTTTTGTGTTGCCAGTCCAAGTCCAACCATCCATTTCTTTTTCTTTACTCCAAATTGTTTCCGTTGTACTTGAGCCTTCTGTTTTCGTAGCTTTAACACGGTCCGTTGTGCTAGATGATTTAACACATTGATTACCTGATTTTTTGTAGCCACTTGGACAACGATAAGATACAAAAGTGGTAACACTTGGCACAATACAACGATCGCCACTTAAAGTAGCTTTACTATTGGTACAATAATAGTAAGCTTCGGTTGTTGTTTTTCTATAACATTGTGTATTCTCGCCTTTGCCTTTTTTCAAATAACCTTCTGGACAAGAATAAGTATTTTCTTCATCTATTAAAATAGCTGATTCTGTTTTAAGACAACGATTATCTTTCGTTAACTCATAACCATAAGAACAATACGCCGTTTGATTACCCGTTTTGGTAGCATTTTCGTATTTATAACAACTCGCATTATCTCCTGAACCTGTTTTACGATATCCAGTTGGACAAGTATAGCTTCCTTTAATATCTCTATAACTTGCGTCCTTAATCGTATAGCATTCTTTTTTATCACTTGTTAATTCATAATCACCTGTACAATATTTTTCAATATAAGAATCATCGTAATGTTTACATGTACTTCCTGATAAAATATCGTCATCATCACAAACTTTAACATTTTTTCTAATATATTTTTTATAAACATTCTTTTTTGAATTTTCATCATAATAGTCAAATTCATAACGAATTTTTTCTGTCTCTAATCTATCGACATTAGTACTCTTAGAATATTTAACTTTACTATCAAATAACCAATCACTTAATTCGGTTTTAGCCGCATAAGTCGTATAGCAAGAATGTTTAGTACTGTCTTTTTTACCCGTTAAACATTTAAAGGAGTAGTCTTTGGTTACGTAACATTCATCTCCGTTTATAAGCCTTCCTTTAGAACAGTAAGCTTTGGTGTCTTTATAATCGGTATTGGTTGTAAATAGGCAACGACCATTACTTGGTGTACCACCATTTGGACAGCTATAAGTGTAACTTGTTTTATATTTTACGCTTGTTTCTTTAACACATTTACCGTTTTCTAAAGTATAGCCATTAGAACATGTTAAAACATTTTCCTTAGTGGTAATAATTGGATCGGTATACTCATATTCTGCACGACTACTCTTGTAAGAAGCTTTGGTATTTTTTTCTGGTGTCACCTTGTAAACTGGTGTAGCCGAGATAGTTTCTGCCGCTTTTTCACAGTAAGTTCCATTTAAAGTATAACCAGATGGACAACTATAAGTTTCATCTGTCGTAACGGTTCTTTGAAGTTCATAATACATTGTTTTATTATCTTTTTTTGTATCATCACTATCTTTTTGATCATCATCATTATTACTACTTGGATAAGTAATATTATAAGTAGCCGTTTGGGCTTCACCAGCACAACTTAAATAAACGGTCATTTCATAATCTTCTGAAGATTTTTTTGTCATTGAAACATAACTGTAATCACGACTACAAACATTACCTTTTTTATCTTTTAATTCTTTAATAAGACTTCCTTTTACCATGTCATCTAAAGACATATCAATTTCATCTTCAACTAAAGAAGGTCTATTTTTTTCTGCTTTAAAATAAGTATAGGAAACTTCTTTCATTTTTTCCATGTTATCAGCAAATGATTTTCTATCAGATCCTAAGCGAATCTTAGTCACAGCAAAAATAACAATAAAAGCAATGAGTAAAAAGATACCAAATTTAATAAGAATAGATATGAAATCTGGTTTAAATCCTATTACCTTAGTTTTTTCTAAATTTTCTGTCTTTTCTAATTTTTGAGTTACTTCTTTTACCTTTTTTTCTTTTGGTTCTTTAGGTATCTTTTTTTCTCTTTTTTTTGTTTTTTCTTTTACTTTATCTACTTTTTCTTTTAATTTAATATCATGAAAAAATTTATTACTTTTTTTCTCCTTTTTAACCTTTTTTACAGGCTCTTTCTCTTCGTACATATTTACTCCCCCTCAAAAATATTTGATTATGCCTATCATATCAATTTATCTTTTAAAATGCAACATTTTATGTTATAATGTGCTCACTTGGGGCAGTAATTGGTTTCGACCTGAATTACTTACTAAGATGGCAAGTAGTAGGCATACTATAAATGCACAACTTAAATTTAAATGACGAAAATAATTCGTTCTCTTCTTTTGGAGCTTTCGCTCCTGTAGCTGCCTAATTTAAGGTCATAGGAAGGCTTTTATTCATTTTCTCTTATAGGGTGTTTAAAGGTTCATATATATAAGATATATAAGTTTGTTTATTCTTAGATGAACTTACGAATTTAGATTAAGAATCGTATAAAATTTTGGTGTGTTGGATCCATGTTTTATATTAAATTAATTCCAACTAAACTTGTAGATATTTTAGCAAAGGGTTTATGGGACAGGAGTTCAACTCTCCTCTGCTCCACCAAATTAACTGATACACGAACTTTTATGGTTCGTTTTTTTATAAAATCAGCACTAAAATGTTCAAAACACATAATTTTTTAATATTTTAAAAAGAAATAATTAAGCAAATGATGTGTTATAATACCCTATATATGAGGAGTTGAGAATCATGGACTTACTTTCAAGAATATTAGAGTGCCAAACCGATGAAGAAGCAGACGTTATAATAAAAGAAGAAATTGATAAAATGCAAAATAGTACACAGCCAATAGAACAATTGGGCTTCTTAGATTATGGAAAATGTACCAGTTGTTATAAAGGCTTTATTCCACTTCATACCAGAATAAAGTATTCCAACATGGACATAGAAGATTATGGGATGGAAAGTACAGATTTCTTTTATGAATTTGCTCATTTATTAAGAAAACATAAAATAAATAATAAAGGGGCTTTAATACATTATATGGAATACTTTATTAATCAATATTTTGGATTTCCTGGAAAGTGTGATAGAGAAACCATTTTTTATTATAATGCTTGGAATTCTGCAGTTACAGATAAAGAATTTTTTGCTGCATTGAAAAATAATAAACTAGGCGATTTAAAAGGAAAAGGTGCCGCAGAGTGTACAGAACGTGGAGCTTTAGCACAACAATTACTAAGTTTATTTAAAACAGAGTCTTACTATTGTATAGGTCATATTGAGGTAGATAATATTCAAGAAGGACATTGCTTTAATATTGTTAAGAGAAAAAATGATTATGCTTTATTAGATTATAGTGTTCCCGTTGAAGTTTATGATTCAAATGGAAAATTAAGAGCATACTATCCTTTTGTTGGTGAATTGTCTGAAGAAGAATTCTTAGAATTTACAAGTAATGGTGTTTTAAAAATATTTGACAATTACCAATATGTAGGAAGTACAAAAAAACGGACAGGTTCATCAAGAAAATATGTGGTAGGATCTTATACAATTGAAAAAGCTAAAAAAATGTAATCAAATTCTCATACATTAAATAAAGTTAATTTAGAAACCAATGTTTCATAAAACGCTTATGAAAATCAACCAGTATTATATAGATGATTACTGTTTTATGTTTTATTACAAATCATTAAATTAACTGAAATGTAAAATCTTTAAAGTAAAGAATTAATAAATATTGAACAAATTTTGACAAAATAAAATATTAATGATGTAATATAGTTATAGAAGGTGATTCTATGACAGATATTGAAATTGCAAATCAAAATAAACCATTAGAAATAAGAGAAGTAGCTAAAAAATTAAAACTTAATTTAGACGATTTAGAATGCTATGGTAAATATAAGGCTAAAATAAACTATACAAATTACTCTAAAAATGAAAATAGTAAATTGATTTTAGTAACTTCTATCCATCCAACTCCTTATGGCGAAGGAAAAACAACAGTTTCTATAGGAATTAATGACGCCTTACAAAAATCAAATTACAATAGTATAGCCGTGTTACGAGAACCATCTTTAGGCCCCGTCTTTGGTATCAAAGGTGGCGCCACTGGTGGAGGGTATGCTCAAATGATTCCTATGGAAGATATTAATCTTCACTTTAATGGAGACATGCACGCCGTTACTTCATGCAACAATCTTTTATGTGCTTTAATTGATAATCATATTTTTCAAGGAAATGAATTAAATATTGATCCTGAAACTATTTGTTTTCACAGAACCATTGATATGAATGATAGAGCTTTAAGAAAAATAAATCTTTCTAACCGAGAAGAACATTTCTCAATTACAGCTGCCAGTGAAATCATGGCTATTTTATGTTTATCTCAAAATTTATCTGATTTAAAAGATCATTTAAATAATATTTTTATTGGTTATTCTTTTGATAAAAAACCTATTTTTGTTCGAGATTTAAAGTGTGAAGGTGGCCTTGCTATTTTACTTAAAGAAGCTTTAAAACCAAATCTTGTACAAAGTTTAGAACATAATCCAATCCTTGTTCATGGAGGACCTTTTGCAAACATTGCTCATGGTTGTGGCTCCTTAATTTCTCTAAATCTAGGCCTTTCTTTGGCTGACTATGTTATTACCGAAGCTGGTTTTGGATCTGATCTAGGAGCTGAAAAATTTTTTGATATTGTTTGTCGTCATGATCTAAAGCCAGATTTAGTTATTTTAAATGCCACAATTCGGTCTTTAAAATATAATGGTGGTTGTCCTAAAGAAGATATTAATACTTCATCCATATCTTATTTAAAAAATGGGATTTGTAATTTAGAAGCACATATCAATAATCTAAAGAAATTTAACACTAAAATCTTAGTTGTTTTAAATCGCTTTCATAGTGATTCTTTAGAAGAAATAAATTTTGTTAAAGAATTCGTTCAAAAATTAGATTGTCCTTTTGAAATTTGTGAAGCCTATACCAAAGGAAGCAAAGGTGCTTTAGATGTAGCTAAAAAAATTGTAGAAATGACAAAGACACCTAACAATTTTAAGGCTCTATATTCTTTAAATGATTCCATTGAGAATAAAATTGATACAATTTGTACCAAAATATATCACGCAAATAAAGTGATATATAGTCCTTTAGCAAAACAAAAAATTACAGAATTAAATTCACTTGGCTTTAAAACTTTACCTATTTGTATCGCCAAAACTCAATACTCTTTCAGTGATGATAGTAAAAAGCTCGGTAACCCAGTTAACTATCCAATACATATTGAAGATATTTCTTTAAAAAGTGGAGCCGGTTTTATTGTCGTATTTTTAGGAAAAATTATTGATATGCCTGGTCTTCCTAGAACTCCTAATGCCCTAAATATGAAAATAGATGATCTAGGTAATATGAACGGATTATTTTAATAGAAAGGAACACTAAAAATGAAAAATGAAGATAAAATTAACAAGGCAAGATCTTTTTGTAAAGAGGTAAAAGAGTTAGCTCTTAAATATGAACTTCCTTTTTTTGTAGTAACAGATGGAGCGAGTGCAACTTCAAATAATGGTTATGAAGCCGTTAGAAATGCTAGAGAAAATCATATAAAATGGGAAAAAGAACATAATTTTGATCCTTATGAAGATTGGAGTAAAAATGAATAACGTTCCTTTTTACTTTTATCATTTAGTGCCTAAAAATGCTGATATGAAAAATGGTCTAATTAGCTTAAAATATATGTATGATCACAAATTATGGAATTTATTTGATCAAAATACTTTAAAGTATAAAGATAGGATTGTCCATGATTGGAATATCGATAAGTTTCAAAATAAAAAGAACTTACGTCGAAAAGATTATATTGAAGCTTTAAACATTTTTAGAGGTGACAATGGAGCAAGCGCTATTTATTTTTTCCGTTATCCTCCCTTTAAAAATTTAGGTTCTAAAATCGAAGAACTTTCTAAAGAAAAAGATATTTATCGAATTGATTTGAATAACCCCAAAGTTAAAGAGCATATTGAAAATATTTTCTGGGGTTTTGATCTGAATGAACAGACAAGCAAACTACTTGACAGAACTTACTATGAAAATATTTCTGTTACTGATTATTTTAGTAAATATAATGATAACTTAACCATGAATTTTAGCCGTATCAATCATATATCTATTTATTTTAAAGAGGGATTTTGTCCCTTTGAATTATTAGAAAAAGTTCCTTGGAATTAAAAAAAGTACATGCTATAAAGTTATGTACTTTTTATATCCTTTAAAATGAAAATATAAACGTCTTGCTTATTATCTTCTTTTTTATCACATGTTGTTAAATATAGAAAATTTCCTTTCTCTTTTCTTAAATTAAGATAGCCATTTTTATCTCTAATTTCCATTTTTTGAAGTTCATAAATATATTTATAATTATGATAAATTAAGGTAGCCTCATCTTTAATTTCTAGTTTATCTAAATTTTTAAAGTACGCGATTTCACTACTTCCAGAATGGGCAGCAAGTAAAATAAGACAACTATCTTCTTGAAAACAAAAATCTGTTAGTATCGTTACATTTTTATCCACATTATTTAAAGAAGAATTTTTGGCATATATTTTTTGTGATAGGTTTATTTTGGAGATTTCTAGCGTAGCTTCTGGCTGTTCTTTCTTTATTGTTTCACGTTCAATAAAACTATATTTATCAAAAGAAAAAGGTGAAGATAAGATATTAGTTACTTCACCGTTATTTTTTGATGTTAATAATAAGATACTACCTATTATGAGAAAAAGTATTAAACTTATTATTTTTTTCATGAATAATAAACCATCCTTTTAAACAGATAAGAGTTACCAAAAACAAAGGAAAACTGCTTTCTTTTTTAGTATTAGGAACAGACACATTTAATAAAGTGATTTCTTCTTTAATAGTCTTGGTATCTTCATCTTGATACTCTAAAACAAAATCATACTTGGTTTTATCGATGACATATCCATCTAATGTCGTTATTTCTTCGATGTAATATTCTCCCAAAGGTAAATCGCTAAAGATAATTTCTCCATTTTCATCTGTCATTTTTTGGCTTACCAAATCATTTTTGTGATAAATTAACTTTTTGTTGACATCATAAATATCTTCTTTAGCATATAATCCAAAAATGACTCCTTGTAACGGTTCATTATTTTCATTGGTTTTACGAACAATAATTTCTCCTTTAACCACTTCATTTTCAAAGTAAACAAGAACGATATCTTCACTATCTTCGTCTAAGGTGACTTGCATTTTTTCATCATTATATAATAGATCCGTATTTTTCTTTTTTACTTCTTCGATTACATATGTAGACGGATATAAATTACTAGTCATAAACTCACCAAACATGTTTGTTTCATAAATACAAGCTTCATTTTCACAGACGTATTTTTGTCGTTCTAAATCATAGATTTTAAATTGAATATTAGCTAAATAAATTCTTTTTTGCGTACCTTTTTCTATTTTAATTAAGTGAATTTTTTTCTTAATTGGTTCATTTATGAATTCTAAATTTAATTCTTTAGTATCATCATTGATTTCAAATTCTTGATCTTTTATATATTCATAATTCTTTTTCCCTTTCACTTGTTTGATGACATACTTTCCGTAAGGAAGGATGATTGACACATTCCCATTACTATCAGTTTCTAAAGTTTTTATAAGCTCGTTTGTCTCACGATTATAAATATTAAAAACTGCCTTTTCTTCATCTAAGTAAATAGTATCATCATAATGATATTTTTTATTAATTTTTAGTTCTACTTTCTTTTTAATATCATAAAATGTCATAGAATAAGGAATATTAATATTTTCTTTATCTAATGTAAAATAATGTTTTTCTTTATCCACTTCATAGCCGTATGGAGCTTTTATTTCTTGTAAGTAGTAATCTCCTAAAATAAGGTTATCCACATCTATTTCACATTGAAAAGAGATTTCTTTAATTAAAGTTCCATCTAATAAATAAAGACCATAGATAACTTCATTATCATGACTATTAGAAATACAAGCTTTTGTTTCATTATCTTTTTTTTCAAGATGAATTTTTCCATAGTTAGGATAGTTAACAAAGTAAAAATTTATTTCTTCTTGAGATAATTCATTTATTTCAAAAGTCTCGTTAGGTATAAAATTATAATTTTCTTTACCACTTTTTTGAACTAAAGTATAACTATCATAAGGAAGTGAAATACTAGCATTTCCTTCTTTATCTGTTTTAATTTCGGCAACTAGTTTTTTACTAGTATTACTATAAATTTGAAAAACTACACCTTCCTCATTTAAAGGAATACCATTATAAGATAAATACTTTTTATTAATTTTAATTAACGTCGTTTTAGGAACATCATAAACTTTTAATTCTAAAGGATTACTAACGTGTTCCTTAGTAATTTCAAAATAATATTTTTCTTCGTCTAACTGATAGCCATAAGGAGCTTCTAATTCTTGTAAATAATATTTTCCTAAAGGAATATTATCTAATGTGGCTTCACAATTATGAATCGTTAATTTAGCAAAAAGATTATTCTCTTCGTCATAAACACCATAAATAGCATTTTCTAAAGAACGAGTTCCATCTACCTCACAACTATTCATAATTTTATCAAATTTTTTCAAATTTAAAGTGCCTGCGAAACTCTGATAGCTAAAAGAAAATTTACTTCTGACATTTCCTGGTTGCATAAGGTCTTGCCCTTTATCGTGATGATAAACAATAACACCATTTGGAAAATACTCATATTTTTTCTTCAAAGTTAATGTCACATTTTTCTTAGATGTTTCACGAGGAGTAATTGTTAAAGTATTGCCATCTAAGGATACTTCAGAATTTCCCTTTTCAATTTCAAAATTATTTAATGATTCATCTGTTATTTGAAACGTTTTGTTTAATCCTAACTCAAAATTTTTACCATCCAAATTAGAAGGTATTATTTTATGATTGTTCACCAAATTTTTGATAGTTTCCATTTTATTTTTTATAGGCTCTGGAGTATCGATCTTAAATGCCCATGGATTACTTGGATTGTTTTGAGAAGTAAAACTATATTTATGACCTAGCTCATCCCAGATTAATGCTTGTGTGGCTACAAACCATTCTTTAGTAGTATGTCCAATATAAGCATATCCATAGTAGGCATATAGGCTAATTTTTTCCAATTTTTCTTTTGTTAAACCGACTTTTGATGCCAATTCACTTTCATCTAACCCTGTATATTCTTCATAACTTTCGGTTGTTTTATTAACACCCGGCTGGATACAATAGGCAACTTTTTGATTATCTGTACGAGAAAACATCTCAAAGTCCCCCCATCTTCCCGAATCTTCTACATAATGGTAATTACCTATGTAAGAAGATGTGAATGTGATTGCCTCTACTTTTGTTATATTAAATAATAAAAGTAGGACAAACATTTTAAAAATTTTCTTCATATTTTTTTCCTCCTACTTATATATACAAGAAAAATCTTTGATTTCCTTTTTTTTATGATAAAAATCGTTCGTCAAAATTCGACAAAAAAACAAGGATTTTTACTTCCTTGTCTTAATTTGTAATTAATTCTTTTGAAGATATCTCTTTTATTTTTTCTATACTTAAACCTGTTATCTTAGAAATATAAGACACATCTTTATTATCCTTCAATAAATTTTCAGCTGTTAACTTTAATCCTTGTTCAATACCTTGTTCTAAACCTTGCTCTAAACCTTGTTCTAAGCCCTGCTCAATGCCTTGTTGTCTACCTATTTTAATACC
>CAKOHG010000009.1 GCA_934085565.1 uncultured Bacilli bacterium
TTACTAGCAACGGAAGATTATATGTATTCTTTCGTTATTGGAAAAAAGTTGTAGATAACTACGACACTCGCTCCATTTAAAATCAACTTACAAACTTCATCGTTTGTAAGTTTTTATTTTATATAAATAAATTTCAAAAAATAGGAAAAAATTATCAGAATAATTTCATCTTCTTTTTATATATTTATAAGTTTAATGGTAAAATTTATGTCTATTTGACACTGAATTTGTACTCCTGTACAAATTTTATATGATAATTTTCATATCCTTAGTATTCACAAGAAGCCCTTAAATCATTTGAAGAAGAAGAATATAGTTATGATGAATGAACACTTTATAATTGATTACTTTATCAATCTATGATTCCATCTTCTTTCATCATTATTACACTTTCTTCATGAGAATCTTCATCTTTTGATATATTTATAAATTTGTTATTCCATAAGGTTACTCTTTCATTACATAAACTTAAACTAAATATTTTTGGCTTACCATCAAATATATCCTTATGTTCTTTTTCATTATAATAATATTCTTCTAACTCCATATTTCTTTTATAAAATGTCTGTGCTTCAGCATTCCAGATTTCAAAAGTATATAATCTTAAATATTTTTTGTTCAACTTCTTTGCCATTTCAATCGTATAATCCAACATTTCTTTCCCATATCCTAATTTTCGATATTCCTTTTTTATTCCAAACCAGCTTAACCAAGCAGTCTCTGAATACTCTGGAATTTCATAAATACCTGTTACACCAACTGGTATATCTCTCATATAAACTATATATCCCATATATAATTCTTTTTTTTCTCCTGTGATTTTTGATCTATATACTGAATATGCACTTGAATTAGGAAAAATCTCATATTGTAATGTTGATGCAGTCTTTATATTATTTTTATTTATTTCCTCAAATCTCAATTTCTTTATCATTTTACAATTTTTTTCTGTTTTCTCTTTTCCTAATATTGCCTCATAAATACTTAGTATTTCATCAATGATGATATCCTCATTATCATTGATATTAGAAAATAAATACGGTGTATACATAACATCAAATAAAACTACATCAAAATTCAATTTTTTAAAACCAACTTTTTCATAGAAATTAGCTCTCTTTTCTCTCAGCAAATTTTCTTCTATATCTTTGCCAAATCCAACTTTTTCAATTTCTATAAAAACACCTTTATTTTCTTTTTCCTGTTCTAACAAAATTTGCAGTGCCTTAGTACCAAATTTATTATTTCCATATTGTGGTAGTATAGCAAAATAATCTAAAACACTATATCCCTTGTCTTTAACTTTATTTAAAATCATAAAGCCAATTATTTCATCTTTATATAAAATTTCTATAATCCTTGTATAGCACTTTTCATAAGATAAACGCAAGAGTTCTAATGGCTTTCTTTCATCTTCTGGAAATAGCTCTAAATAATATGAGTATATTTCTTTTTTAAATTTATTTATGTCTATATTTTTTAATTTCATATCTTCCATAATTAATAGTATCTCCTATCTCATTAATGTATTGTATATTGGATTCATGTCAAATTTTTAAACATATTTTCATGGACAAATTACAATATAATGTAGTCGCATTTAAACAAAAATCATTTTTGTAATGTAAATTATTTGGTTTGAAGCTTAATAATTAATCTTAAAATAAATTCTAAGATGTTATACCAATGACTCAATAAATTCAAATTTTTCCATTTTTTCTCCAATTTTAATAATAAATTAATAACGCTTCACATATATTATTTTACATAAATTCTATGTTTCATTCAACACTATATAGACATATATTAATATCTAGAATTTTATAAAAAAGCTTCTATTTCAGAATTAAAAGAAGTTTATAATTTTAATGATGATGAAATACTAGATAAACTAAATTCAGAATTAGTTAATATGTCTAAATTTAAAAACTGGACAGAATGGATTGAACACTTTGAAAATACAATTTCTAATTCCTCATCAACAATAAAAACTTTTATAGACTTAAGAGATTACTTAATTTCAAATGGAATTAACACTATTTTTGGTAAAATAAAGAATATACAAAAGCAAATAGGACAAGGTGGAAATTCAATTGTTTGTTTTGGAACTTTAAATGACGAAGATATTGCAATTAAAATTTTAATAAATTTTGATAGTGATTAAAAAAATAGATTTTATTTAGAATATTATAATATCATTAGACGTATTACAAACTATAACGGTATTGTACATCAATATTTTCTAGGCAATCTTCATGTTGAAAATTATGAATTACCGTACATAGTTATGAAAAAATATAAATCACAACTAAAATATAATTCAGATATTAGTGTCGATGAGTTATTTAAAAATATTGAACAGCTAATTTTGCCATTAAAGTACATACATAGTTTAGGTATTATACATAGAGATTTAAAACCACAAAATATTTTAATAGACGACAATAATAATTTAAACATCAGTGATTTTGGAATAGCATATTTTGATCCAGAAGATTTTGCTTTAACAGGTCATACTGTTAAATATGATAGACTAGCAAATTTTGATTTTTCAGCGCCAGAGCAAAGAAATTCTAAATATTTACCTTGCCCAGCCACCGACATATATGCATTTGGACAAATAATACAATGGATGGTATATTCTGAAACTCATAAGGGAACAAATAGGCAACAATTGTATAAAAAACTAAAGGATAAAAGAATTAGATAAAATCGTTGATAAATGCTTATCAAACAATCCAAAAGATAGATTTCAATCTTTTGAAGAAATTGAAAGTAAAATTAATAATATTTAAAAAAATGTTAATTAATTTTCATAAAATATTTATATCATGTTTTAAATAAGGAATAAGTTTATTTTTAAAATCATTCATACTAATTCTTACTGTAGATTTGTTTTCATTAGGATGAAATCTAAAGTAATCCGTCTTTAATATTTTTTCATCTATAAACAGTTTGATTTTGTTATCATTATCATTCACAAGTTCCATAATACTTACTGCACCTGAATGTGTTTTTAATAAAGTTGCTAAATCTTCAGCTTTTGCCATAGTTATTTTAGGTAATTCATATTTATTTCTAAAACCTTTTTCATCAAATCTTGCTTCTCTCGGTATAATGATAAAGAAAAAACATTCTTTATTTTTAGTCCTAAATATTAAATTTTTTATTCCCACGACTTGAAGGGCTTTATCTATTAATTTCAAATCCTCAAGTTCTTTTGGAAAAAAATTATATTCTACTCTTTGATACTTAATATCCATACTATCTAAGATATCATAACACTCTTTTTCTTTTACATCTTCTATATTGTCCGGTCTGCCATTTAATAACTCACTTAATTCAAATTTTTCCATTTTTTCTCCAATCTTAACAATAAATTAATAATGCTTCACATATACTATTTTACATAAATTCTATGTTTCATTCAATATTATATAATCACATATTAATATCTAGAATTTTATAAAAGAATCTTCTATGGAAGAAACAAAATGTATAATTATGTTAGTAGATTTAGAACAAATTAAAAAGCCTGTTTTTCATATTTAAGAAACAGGTCTTTTTTCATATTATTTTATAACATATCATCATTTTTTATTCTGTCACCATATTTGTCAAAGGTAGGTAACTCACCGATATTAGGATCTCTTAAAGGTTGATCTTTTTCATCATTATATACTCTAAAAACAGTTGTATAATTAGCCTTACAATAACGAAATTCCGTATGTAAAATACCATATTTTGCTGTTTTAAATTCATTTTTTTGAACTCCAGTATAACAGTTGGCGCCCATAGTAACTAAATCAAAATCTAGGCCAAGTTCATATAATATATAATCTATTTTTCCAAAATAAGAAGTCATAGAAATATTAACCTTTATTGGAAGATTAGCATAATATTCTTTTTCTGCTTCTTCTTGAGCTTTTCTTTTGTTTTCATTAACGATACTTATTCCTGTATAAACTCCTACTCCAATTACTACAACAATTATAATGACTGCTATTAATATTATCGGTACTTTTTTTCCTTTTTTGTTAAATTTAAGTTTTGTTTTACATTTTGGACAACGTTTCATGTTTTCATCGACTTTTTCATGACATTTTGGACAACTACTCAAATTCACACTATCAACTCCTTTCCTTTTTATTATATCACAATTTCTCACCGAACAAGTGAGAAAGTTAAAACAAATAAATGAGAAAATGTTATCGATAGGTAGGGGATACCATTGATTGATAAAAGCAGCGAAAATTACATTTATTATCTTGTTGGTCAAAATTTAAAAAAACAACGTAAATTAAAACATTTCACAGTAACTAAATTAGCAATGGCTTGTAATTATAGTGAGGGTTTTATCATGAATATTGAAAGTCCTAATTATTTACAAACTTTTAGTTTAGGAACCATTTGGAAATTTGCTAATGTGCTAGGAATTGATGTACGTGATTTGTTTGAACCACTAGACAATTAATGAATAGCCTTTACTAATGAAACTTATTTATTCTTTTTCATAAACAAAAACTGTAGACATTAAAAGTTCTACAGTTTTTATTTGATTATTATTAAACTAATAAGTTTGATTTGATTGCTAAGAAATTATCTTTCAAAAAAATTGCTTAGGGATAGTCATATCCTCCATCCGTAATATTACATCTTTTTAATCTATTAATTCCTTTCTTTAGGCCACGTATCAAACCATATTTTTGTAAACACATCAACATGTAATTTGAACAACTTGGTTCGAATCTACATTTGCTTCTGATACTTATTGGAGCAATATGTTGATATATTTCAATAAATAAAATTAAGATATTTTTTATATTTAAGATAAAATATACCGTTGTGAATAACAAAAAATACACTTTGTCCAAACTCATAAAGTTTAAAATAACGACGCCTAAAATATACAAAATTACTAATATCAAAAGTTTAGGAATATTAATAGGGGTTTTATTATAAATACGTTTATAATTTAAACTTCTTGGATCTTTACTATTCATCTCTATAAAATATTAACATGTAACTATATAAAGTTACTGGCTTTTGGAAACAACCAGGCTTTTCTGTTATCGCAATTTTTTCCATAGAATGATATTCCCATCCTTGATTAACCATGTTATTGATAATGTTTTCAAATAATTGATACGCTGAACCTATCTCGCCTTGTTTTACAATTATTTCCTGTGGCCCACCTACTACTTTATATCTTCTCATCTCTACACTCTCCTTTTACAAATTATAACATATCTCCACATAAAATTATATTTTATTTACATTATTGATTTTTTTAGGTATCTTATTTAATCTTTTTTATGAATTCTTTTCTATGGCATTTATTAAAAATATGGACCACATAATAATAAGGATAATAACCTTTGATTTTTTTCCCAATTTCTTAGATTTAACAATAAAATAAGTAGCCGTGAATGGAAAAAATAAAATCCACGCTATTAATAACCATAATATGTCATACCTTTTTCGAGGAGGATCAAAATAATAATTTTTACTATCACTATTTATATTCATATTATTATGATTATTTTGCCTATTTTCTTGTTGTGCTCTTATTCTTCCTTTTTCAAATTGATAGCCTTTTTGCTCCATATCGTCTAGTTTGACACATGAATCATTTTTTATTTTAAAAGTCGTTTGACAATATTGACAAGTCACTGTGTTAACATCAGGATTAGCATTTAAAATAGCTCCACAATTTTTACATCTCAATTCAATTAAACTCACATTACTCAACTTCTTTTCTATTCAAATTATATAATAGGAGCCTTCAATTTACAAGGTACTCAAAAGGCAATACAAATTATCAATATTATTTTTTAAACTCTGTAATGTATTTATAAAATTCTTGTTCTTCTTCATAATTCCAATTAAACATTCCATTTCTTATAAAATAGGCTTTTTCATTTACAATTCCCATATTTCTTAATTCCTTATCATGCAAAATATATTCTTTTTAACAAGGTTTCATTAAAGTTTGATATTACATTTATCGATATCTATCCTAATCTCATTTATAACTTCTATTTTTTAATAATTTGTTATTAACACTTCAATTGTTTTTTTGACATTTCCTTCCTGTTTATGATAATTAGAATTATTATAATCACAATCTATAAAATGAACTTTATAATTATGTTCTTTAATCCAACTAGTTAAAATAATATTTTTTTCTCCTTTATGTTCTATAACATTAGATAAAGCAAAGTTAATGCCATTATTATCTAAATCAACTAAATAAGTCAATAAATCCAATTCGTCTTTTTCGGTCCAGCCACCATTTTCATTATAACTAGCCGTTCCCAAAAAATAAGGTGGATCGCAATATACCAAGGTATTATTTTGTTTCTCTAAAGTAAAGTTTCTAAAATCAGAATTTATAAAATAAATATTTTTTGTTTTTAATTTTAAAATAAAATTTTTTAAATTTTTCCTTAAAGAGTTATTAAAATCTCTTTTACCAACTGGTGTATTAAACTCCCCATTCAAATTAAATCTAATCTGGTTATTAAAACCATAAATCACTAAGGTTAAGAACATTAAATCCTTTTCAAGGGTATCGCCTTTAAGATGATTGTAATCACTTCGAAGTTTCATATATTTATCCTTATTATAAGTTCCTAAACCTTTATCACTACTACATCCATACATTTCATAGCCATTTAATAAAGAATTGCTTAATTTGTATTTTTCGATCATTTTTTCTAACTTATCTACAATGTATCCTTCTTCATATTTTTTAAACAACTGCATTATTCTAATAATTTCATTTTGTTTATCAACACAAATGATCTTTGAAGCATTAACATTTACTCCTACATTAGTACCTCCTGAGAACATATCAACAAACAGTTCCAAGTTGTTAGGAAAAATTGGTAAGATCTGATTTAAAATTTTGTATTTTCCACCTGTATAATTTAAGGGAGATTTCACATTCTCAACCGGTTGAATAGAAAGTTTAATTTTTTTCTTTGAATTTTTTCCGACCTTGCAAACAAATAATCTTTCTTTGTGATTGAATATATTTGTTTTTCCAGTATTAAACTGATTATAATTAGTCTCGTAAATCTTAACGGTTCCTTTTTTAGTTAAAGCAGCCATAATATCTTCATCACTAATTTTAGCCTGAGATCTTCCTGCTCCTTTTGTACCCATATTATTGTAAGAAACAATAATATATTTGGCATCTATATTTTCAATTAATTCTTTAAAAACTAATGGAGCAGATACCGAACAGTATTTGCTTTTTAGACCATTTCTTTTCATTTTTTTAGCTACGCCAAATACTTCTTGCTTTTCCCATGTAGCAACATTTTCTAATAAATGATAGGCATCAGAATACTGTCTTGAATTGTAAGGAGGATCAATATAAACAACATCTGCTTTTAAGTTTTTTACTAGTTCATTCGCATCTTCATTAAATATTTTGTTATTTTTATTAATAGTATTAGATTTCAAATCAAGCATAAAAAGTTCTAATTTTTTATCTAGTGAGCCATTTTTTCGATAAGCATCATAATGCCCAACTGTATTTGCAATTTTATCCATAGCATACAATAATGAAGTAATTAAAATAGCCCGTTCTCTCGTATTAAGATTATTTTTGGCATATTCCTTTTCTATATCTTCTCTAATGTAGCCAATTTTTTGACAATTTTCCTTACTAAAATAAGTATCACTAAAATTAATCGAAAAATAATTTTCTTCTAAATTATCTAAAAAATTATATCGTTCAATATATTTTTTTAATTTCTTTTTATCAATTTTTTCATTTCCAAACCATGCTTGATAAGAAATATAATTAGATTTTAGTATATCATTGACATATATCTTTGTACTTTGATTATTAAAATGATCACCAACAATCCCTGTTCCACCAAATAAATCTAAAAAAGAAGAATATTCAATTTCTTCTTTTTGAATCACCTCGTCAATAGATTCAATCATTCGTGCTTTACTACCAATATAACGTCTATTATGTATTTCAAACATTTTCATGCGTTTTCCTCATTTCCATTTTCGGCATCGTTCCTATTATTTAGTATAACAAAAAAAAGACGGCTTCACAACCATCTTTTTTAAATTTTTAATATTTCTTCCCTGTACCATAATGGATCAGCAACTTTAGATTTAAATGCTTGGTCAAACCATTCATATATTGAATTATATTTAATATCTTTTTCTAGTAAATTAATAATCATATCTATATTTATTGGGATAATTTTAAGGCCTTCAATAAATTTTCCATTTCCTTTCGGATAATATAAGGTTTTCATATTTCTAAAATCTAAAATTATTCTTTCATCTAATTCAGGTGCAACAAACAAAGCATAGTCATTAATATTATTTGTTAATTTTATATTTTCACCTAAATGCCTTGAAACCGATTCTATTTCCATTTTTCTTTGACCTGTAGATTCCGATAAAGTGGCCTCTATTAATAAATCATGCTCAGGATATGTATTATTGTTATATTTATAAACGATATCTGCTTTTTTACCACCAGCGTGAGTTTTAGGTAGAAAATCAGCGTCTAAACTTAAATTCATATAATCTAAAATATTGCCCTTCATATTACTGATACGATACCATGAAATACCTAAAATATATTCAAATATTGTTGGAACATCTGCATTAAGAGAAACATATAAATTAACCTTCCGGTCTTCTCTTTTGTTTATTTGTTTTAACAATCTAATTAAATCTTCTGTTTTAAATTTCTTTTCAATTAGTTCATTAAAACGTTTCATTTTTTCTTCTTTAACATAATTATTAATATTATTAATTGTTAAATTTGTTTTTAAATCTTCATTAACATTATTAACCACATCAGAAATATTGATACTATACTCAGGTGAAATTTCTTGTAAAGAAATATTTGAATAAAATTTTTTCTTATAATCTTTAGGTAACATTAAATCTTCATCTAATAACTTATCAATAATATCTTTAAAATAATATTTAGGTAATAAATCTAATTCAATTTTACCATCTTCAAATCGAACGATTTCGGTTAAAGAAAAATATCTTCTATTTAAATCAGAATAATCTTTTAAATTAGCTTTCCACTTTATGATATGCATTCTTTCAAAAAATCTTTTTTTAAATTCTTCTACATTTTGTGATTCACATAAGCTGATATTTCTAAATTCTTCATCAAATTTTTCATCAATCTTTTTAATACTATATCCTTTAAATAAATAATTCGTCCAATATGACTTTAAATTTTCAGAAATATTTTTACAATACTCATTAAGTTGAATATAGCTTGTTTTTCTTTCTTCAAAAGGACTATTTTTTAAAGTAAATGTTAATTTAAAAAGTTCATCATACAAATCAAAATAGGCACGATCATAGTTTGTACTTTTTCCATTTTTTCCAACCGATTCAAACGTTTCCTTAGTCACACTTATTTCATCCTTAAAATTTTTCCACATTTTGAAATAAGTAGGATCACTACTCATCCTAGATAGTATTAAATTATCAAAATCAAAGTTTTGACGATTTGTTTTAAGATTTTCAACCATGGTTTTGACATCATCTTTATTTTTACACAGTGGTAATATATATGCAAATTCATCATAAATTAAATAATCTAATTTTTCTAACATATAAATAAAAGCTATAAAAGGTTTTATCTTAAAACTGCCAGATACTTTTTGCATTTTTAAAAATTGCAACAAATAATGATAACTATCATCAGCTATATTAAAAATATTTTCTTTTACTACAGGTTTATATAAAGCACCTTCTATATATTCACCTACTTCCGTTAGTTTTCTATCATTCGTTAACATACCTATTTCTACTAATCCTGAAGTTTTTACTCGAGCGTCTTTATCTCTTATTTTTGCCGAACCCGTTAAAAATTTATTTTCTTTTAAATAATTATAGTATTTAATTTGAGTAGGATATTTTTCATCTTTTTGAAGTTTTTCTTCATCTAATTTATTACTAGGATCATTCCATTTTAAGGTATCGTTATCATTCCAAAATTGTTTTAACAATTGAAGTTGTCTTTCTATTTTATAGTTTAAATGATTGACTCTAAAACTGGTGGTTCCAATTGACCAACAATAATTTTACTTGCCATGATAGTACCTCCTGCAATAATTACATTCTACCACAAATACTTTTGAATAACCAACATTAGATATAAATTACCAATATTATGTTCAAAAGAAAAAAGACAATACCAGTTGTCTTTTATTCAATAAAATTAACATTTATACTCCCTATACCACCTTCGATATTGAGCGTATCTTCTCCATTACCATATGTATAATTATCAGATACATTTAAGCCATCAATAAGAATATTACCGATTCCTTTATTAGCTTTAATAACATAATCATTTTTGCTGCCTAATACATTTAACTCTAAACTTCCAATCCCAGCATTTATTTTACTATTTCCTTTAATAGCTGATGTCATTGAAAATTTTCCAACACCTAAATCCAGATCTAATTCATTAATATATCCATTTAAAATACTAACTTTACCCGCGCCACTTTCGATTTTACAATCTTCTAAAACATTTAATTTTTGAATACTTGTTTCACCTGCACCTAATTCTAAAGATAATTTTCGCGTGTCAATATTTTCTATTTGAATTTTGCCAGCTCCAGCTTTAATTTTCACGGTATCAAACGATATATTTTCAGGAATATAAACTACTAAATCTCCTTTATTATTACCAACAAACCAAGTATGTTCTTTTTCTTTTATTTGAACAATTTTATTATTTTGATTAAAATTAATATTTTCATTGTTGGTTTCTGCTTGTAAAAGATCACCTTTTTTAATAATTAAATTAGTAAATGCAACTTCAATTTCTAATGAATTAATATCATTTGATTCAAAATTAATAGTATCCATTTTATCTTTTATAATTTCATTTTTAGTATGTAAACCAAATATATTACCAAAAGAATACATTACGCCAAAAATAGATGAAATAATTGAAAATATTAAAAAGGCAGCTAAACAAAGTGCTAAATACTTTATTATTTTTTGAGCTGTTGTCATTTGATTTCAATTCCTCCAAACACGGCTGTACCATTTATATAAATAATGTGACTTTTTTCATCTGTTTTAGTATGAGCTTTATTATTTACGCCACCAAAAACTGGTACTGATTTAACTTTTATTTTTACATTTTCTGGAACATAAATCTCAATACCTCCAAATATAGCACTAGCATTAATAACTACATCTTCATCTATAATAGCATTTCTTAAATCAAACTTAATTCCACCGAAAATAGCATTTAAGTCAGCCCCATTAAATTTTTCCTCATCAAAAGATACATTTTGTCCACCAAAAGTTGCACAATAAGAATTATCATCGCTTCTATTTTCATTTAATTTACGAATCTCATCATTTATCTTTTCTCCAAAAGTATCCTTAAAAATCATTGATAAACCAATAATGACCAAAATAATTGGGAGCGCAAGTTTCCATATTAAATCAAAACGAACGATATCTTGACAGCCTAAAAGTAACCCGATACCAATTAAAAGACCTATTAAGCTACCTGTTTTGTCGCTGTCTTTAAATAAGCCAATAAAACAAGGTACGATAATAAATAAAGTCCACCAACCATCAAAAAAGATATTAATATTAGTAATACCAAGCGTATTACCGCCAACAATTAGTCCAAGAATAATTAATACAATTCCCCATAATACATTTTCTGTTCTTTTCATATATATCCCTCCAACTCAATATATTTCTATAAATAACAAAATTTCTTTTTTACTATAGCATTTTTCCTATCTATTTTCTAGATATTAAATTTTATATCTTTTTGGTTATATAAGATATTTTTTCTTTTTATTTCTCTAGTAATTTCAGGCATTCCATAAATTTGTGCTGGATCACTATTTGGAACCAAAGAAAAAGCACCTATCAATTTATAATCTAAATAGTCATATTTATGAAATTCATACCATTCTAGCTGTCTATCTGTAACAAATTCTGGAATAAACATTACTACTGATTGAGTATCTTTTATTTCTTTAATTATTAAATGTCCATCATGAGCTAACTTTTCTGGAGCATATTGATAATCATCATTTGAAAAGTGATAGCCTAATTTGAATTTATCTGCAAAAGCGATGAAAGCTTCTAAATGGTTTTGAAATATCTCTTTTTTTATATTCGCGTGTCAAAATTTGATTTTCATCAGGAATAATGATAACATTTCCTCTTTCATTCATTTGAATCAACTCCTTTATTATACAAATAACAATTCTCTTCATGAGAGTAAATAAATCCTATAGCTTGTAAATAAGAATAAATAATGGTAGATCCCACAAATTTCATACCTCTTTTTTTTAGATCATTTGAAATAGCATCAGATAGTTTATTGGTTGTTTTATTTGTCTCATAGATAATTTTATTACGAAAATAATGATTTAAATAGTTATAAAAGCTACCCCATTCTTTTTCTATTTCTTTAAATATTTGAGCATTATTAATACTAGCCTTTATTTTTAATTTGTTTTTTATGATTTGGTCATTTAATAGTAACTCATTAATCTTGTGGTCATCATACTCAATAATCTTATCAATTTCAAAATTATCAAAAGCTTTCCTAAAAGCTTCTCTTTTATTTAGAACACATTCCCATGATAAACCTGCTTGAAAAGACTCTAAGATAAGCATTTCAAATAAGTAATGTTCATCAAAACAAGGTATCCCCCATTCTTCATCATGATAAGTGATATAAAGCGGATTTTTTAAATTACACCAGTGACATCTTTGCATTTTTGACCTCTTTTCTTAGGAAGATGAAATTCTTCCATATTATGTTTTTCTAATTTTAATAAAGCAACTTTATTATTTAAGCCCCCACCATAACCGGTTAAATTACCCTTTACTCCAACAACACGATGACAAGGAATAATAAGACATATAGGATTGGCACCAACTGCTCCGCCTACCGCTTGGCTAGACATTTTCTTAATTTTTCTTTTTAAAGCTATTTTTTTAGCAATATCATTGTAGGTCAAAGTGCTCCCGAAAGGAATTGTATTCATGATGTCAGTCACTTCACTACGAAAAGCAGTCAAATTATTAAGTTTATATTCAGGAATAAAATCGGGTTCTTGACCACTAAAATAAAGGTCAAGCCAAGTACAAGTTTTCTCAAAAATAGGTAACTTTTTTTCTTCACCATCCAGTAAATGTTTAGAAGAATCTTTAGAATTCAAAAACCATAGTCCTGTTAAATATTTACCATCACTACTCATCATCATATCATCAAAACCATCCGGTGTTTTATAATACCACTTATAATTCATAGAAACCTCCCATTTATTTAGAAAACAAACTAACCTTCCTAATCATTATACTATATAATTTTTTATTTTAACATTATAGAAAAAGAACTGTTTGTTATAGCTCACAGTTCTTTAAAAAAATTTTTAATGGTTTTTATTATTATCTACTTGTAAAGTGCTCACAAATTGTACGTTTAAGAATTTATCATAAAGCATTTTTTGACTTTTAATAAGATATAAAATACTTACAAAATAGTAAATAAAGTAATTCTTCTAAAACCAGAAACCACTTGAGACGTTTCTCTCGTTTTCTTATTGATATCTTCTCTAATTGGTAAAAATTTAGTCAGTTTACCCATAAGAAAAGAATCAATGATTCCACCTAAAGTGTTCATCATTAAATCATCGACATCATATAAGCGATAAGGTCTTGGATAAATAAATCATAACATCATTTTTCTTTAATTATATTTTTGCTACAAATATAAGTTAAACCAAAGTATCCTCCATATATGGCTACAATAAAGATAGAAGTCACAATAATAGATTGTAATAACTTTTCATTACCAAAAGCAGTTAGTAAAAAATTACAAAACTTAATACCAAAAATAGAATGAATAATGGCAATTAAAAGAGGAAACATAAAAAATATTCCTATTTGCCAAAATAAAGCTTTGTTTATCATTTTTTCATCCACGCCAATTTTTCTTAACATTCTAAATTTTTCAACATTGTCGCTTGCTTCCGATAACTCTTTTAAAGCTAAAATTGCGGCACAAGATATCAAGAAAATGATTCCTAAATAAAGACCTATAAAAGTAACCATGCCACCAAGTCCAAGACTCGCTTCGGCAATATAAGCTTTTGTTCTAGCTTCCACCGTTGTCTTATTGGCATATTTTTCATCATTCATTTTTAAAACAATATCTTCCATTTTATTTTTTTCTTCTAGGTTATTCACTTTATAATTACCGATTAACATTTCCTTTTCTTTCATTGAATCATCTGCTGCATTATCAGGGACAATAATAAAACCAAAATTGGCATAACTAGAATTCATCTCATAAAACCCATTCACACAGTTCAAATATTTTGGAACATAATTTTTATTATTTATCGTTATTGGGGTATTTAGTTTCAAGCCTTCATTTCTTGTCTTAATCCATTCACTATAATTAGCAACCAAAATATATTCATTTTCTTTTAAAGAGTATTGTTCTAAAGAAAACAGTTTAGCAAACTTATTATAATCACTTATTTTAATTAAATCTTCCGTTTTATCATACATCAACAAAGGATTTTTTTCTTTTGATATTTCATAGTAATCTCCAAGCGTTTCTTTTAAAGTTAAAGAACTATCTTGATAAACACTAAATTTTACAATATCTTTTAAATTGGCATTAATGTCAAAATGAAGTCTATTTAAACTTTCCTCTAAGCTTACTCTTGAATCTGCAATTTTCTCTTCCGAATAATAACTATTATCAATTGAAATGTTAACTTTCTTAGAAAATTCAATATCTACAGGAGCCAAAGTGTTCAAATTATGGGTCATTGAGTTTTTCATAGATAAAGCACTTGATAAAACACATATCGTTATAAAAAGCATTAAACAAATAACAGTCATCGAAAAAGTCATAGTATTTATTTTGCTTGAAAATTGTCTTAAAGTAAAACTATTTAACCCCTTATAATACACCTTTTTCATGCTCATAAATATTTTTAAAAGCAATCCTGATAAAGACCAGAAAATAAAAAAGGTAGATAAAGCACCCAGAATAATAGGAATATAAATTTTATTTACAGTGGTCATGGTATCAATCCCACCAGTTACTAAATAATAAGCATAACCTAACACAAGACAAGACAAAAGAAAAATAATAATGCAAAGATAAGGATTTTTTAATTTTACTTTTTCCGTCTTTTTATTAGAATGAATTAAATCAATTAATTTACACTTACTCACATTGACAGTATTAAATATCATCACAATAAAATACATAATACTAAAATATAAAACACATTTTAAAGCTGCACTTTTAGAAAAGACAAATTGAAACTGTGTTAAATTAGCTTCGAACATATTAGCTACAACAATACTCATTAATTGTGATAACAAAAAGCCGATTCCTAAACCAACTATTAAAGAGATAATACCAATGATTAAAGTTTCTAAAAATAAAATTAAAGATATTTTTCTTTTACTCATGCCAAGTGTTAAATAAATTCCAAATTCTTTATTTCTTCTTTTAATTAAAAAACGACTGGCATAAATAATTAAAAAAGCTAAAATAAATGAGACAAAAACACTAACACCAGAAAGGATATTCGTCATAAGTTTTATGATTTCATAAGTAGAAGCTGAAACGTTTAACATAACGGTTTGGTCATCAATCGCGTTAAAAACATAAAAAATAGCTACCCCTAAAATAAGAGTAAAAAAGTAGATGGCATAATCTTTGATACTCTTACTAATATTTTTTAATGATAATTTAAAGAGCATCATTTAAATCTCCACCAAGTAAGGTTACCACGTCAATAATTTTATCAAAAAATATTTTTCTCGTGTCGGTTCCTTTATTAATTTCATTAAAAATTTTGCCATCTTTAATAAAGATTACACGTGAAGCATAACTCGCTGTAAAGGCGTCATGTGTAACCATTAAAATCGTTGCTTTTACTTCTTCATTTAAATAATTAAATTTTTCTAAAAGCATTTTGGCTGACTTTGAATCAAGAGCTCCTGTAGGTTCATCGGCCAAGATTAACTTAGGATTTGTAATAATAGCCCGGGCACTTGCCACACGTTGTTTTTGACCACCACTCATTTGATAAGGATATTTATCCAAAACGTTACTAATATCAAGTTCTTTGGCAATCTTTCTAATTCTCATATCTATTTCTTTCGCGGAAACATTTTGAATAGATAATGCTAAAGCAATATTTTCATAGGCAGTTAAAGTATCAAGCAAATTAAAATCTTGAAAAATAAATCCTAGTTCTTCTCTTCTAAATTTATTTAAGGCATTCCCTCTTAATTTAGTAATGTCATTACCTGCAACATAAATATGCCCAGATGTTACTTTATCTATGGTAGAAATACAATTTAAAAGAGTCGTCTTTCCAGAACCACTAGCCCCCATTATGGCAACAAATTCACCTTTTAAAACATCAAACGACAAATTATCAAGAGCTTTTGTAAGACTCGATTTATTACCATAATATTTTTCAATTTTATCAATTTTTAAAATATTTTCCATAATATTTCTCCTTTCGCTTTTTATTGTATTTAAAAAGAAATAATTTGTCGCATGTTTAACATTACAAAAACATTACATTTTTGTAACAAAAATATTAATTATCTATTTTATAAAAATTATTTTTAGAAAAGATAATGGTTACTTTGGTGTACTTTTGAAACTCAGATTCAATAGTTATCTTATGACCTAATTTATCGCATAATTTTTTTGCAATATAAAGACCCATACCTGTAGATCTTGCTCTTACTCTTCCATTTTCTCCTGTAAACGATTTATCAAATACTCTTTTGATATCCGATTCTAAAATACCTATCCCATTATCTTGTAGTGTTAAATAAGTTTTATCTTTGGCTTCTTTTACTTTTATTTCAATAGAAGCGTCTTTAATGTTTTTCTTATATTTAATGCTGTTATTTATAATCTGGTTTAAAATAAATTCTAACCATTTAGAATCGGATAAAACTTTTTCATCAGATACTTTAACGGATAACTTCACATTATTTTCAAGCAAATCAGCTTGATTTTTTAAAGCTACATTTTTGATAAGTTCTTTTAAAGAAATTTCTTTAATTAAATAATCTCTTTCAGCATTTTCACTACGTACATAATATAAAATTTGGTCGATATAATTATCTAATTTTCTAAGTTGTTCAAGATATCTTTTATCTACTTCATTTTGATTATTATGACTTAATAAAGTTAAACTAGCTATAGGAATTTTTACTTCATGTATCCACATTTCCACGTACTCTTTAAAATCAGTAATACTTAAATAATATTCCTTAACATTTTCCAACATAGATTTATTAATTTCATAAAGAGCTTGATAAAATATTTCACCTTCATAAAAACTAGGTTTTGTAAGCATTTCTAATATTAAATATTTTTGATCTAAACTATCTAATGTTTTCCATAATTTTTTATAAAATTTGTTTTTACGAACATAGTCATACCAGAAGTCAAAAAAACTAACAACTAAAAAGATAATAGTTACCGCTAGTTTTAAAGTATTATCTACTTTAAAAGCATTTAATATTAAAATTACAATGATAAAACCAAGCCAAGAAAAAATAAGTGGAAAAATTTTATCTAAAATATATTTTTTTAAACTCATAGCAATTTATAACCTTGTCCTTTTCTTGTTTCTATTTTATTATCTAAACCAAACTCTTGTAATTTATTTCTTAGCCTACTTATATTAACCGTTAAAGCATTATCATTTATAAATTCACTGTTGTTCCATAAATCTGTCATTAAGTCATCACGTGAGACGATTTTTCCCCGATTATTTAAAAGATAAGTAAAAATTATCATTTCATTTTTGGTTAGTTCTATTGTTTTACCTTGTCGTTCTAAATTTCCTTTTTGAGGGTTCACAATGATATCATCATAAAATAAAGCATTTCTATTATTTTCCATTCTTTTAAAAATATTTTGAATTCTTAACAAAAGAATCGTTGGATTATAAGGTTTGGTAATATAATCATCTGCTCCATAAGAAATAGATAAAACCTCGTCAATCTCAGAAACTCTACTGGTAACCATAATGACAGGGATATTGGATTCTTTTCTAATTTCTTTGAGTAAAATTTCACCATTAATATTAGGAAGATTAATATCAAGAAGAATTAAATCTACTTTTAGCTTTTTGATATCTTCTTTAACATTATCAAAGCTTTCTAAGGACATCACCTCGTAACCTGAATTTTGTAATAAGGTTTGTAATTCATTTCTAATAACTTTTTCATCCTCAACAATTAATATTTTTTTCATAACATTTCCTTTCTATTAAAGGTTAATAAGTGGCTATATTATATCACTTTATAACATATTTTATCTCTTAATACAATTTTAGTCGTTATTTTAATATTACCTAGCCTTACATTTTTGTAAGCTAAAAAAAAGTGTAATAACAAAGTACTTTTTTAGTAATCATTATTACACTTGTATCTTATTAGAAATATAATACCATTTTGTGATTTTTCACGATACCCAACACTTATAATCATATCTAAATTATATATTATGAGTTACTTTCTACCAACTTCATTTTGAACTATCACAAATTTTGCGACAATTCAATTACCAAGTTTTTCAATTAAAGCATTATTAGTAAATTTCACTATTGCTCCCAATATAATCATGAGTTACTAATAAATATTTCTTATAAATTGCTATTATCTTATTATTTTCAATAGTAATTCCATTTAAAGGAAGTTTTGGCATATCAACATTTATATAATACCAATGCCCACACAAAAATAAAAATTTTAACTTTTTTCTTAAATTTATATCTTCCATTTCTAACTAATTTTAAGTACTAAAAAACAGAACTAAGATATGTCCTGTTCAACAAATTGTATTAGTTATTTTTTTCTTTTCTTTTTAAAATAAATATTGTAAAAACACATACAGTTATTTCTGCAATTCCAACAGTAAACCATATAATTGACTTTCCTAATAACCTCGGTAAAAATAGCAATACAATTGGTAACACAATAAATCCTCTTACAAAATTTATTATAGTTGATTCTTTTGCTTTTTTTATTGAATAAAGATATGATGATACTAAAACATTAAATGAAATTGGAATAAATGCCCAAGTATATTTTGGTATAGCATATAAAACTGTTCCTAATGTTTCTTTATCTGCTCCAAATAAAATGCTTACTTGTTTTCCAAATAGAATTACTAAAATATATACCAAAATACTTCCAATTAATCCTATTGTTATTCCAGATTTTAAATAGTATTTTAAACTTTTACTATCACTCTTACCATAAGTTTGTCCGAACAATGGTTGAAATCCTTGCGCATTTCCTAAAAATACTGCATAAGCAAATGAAGCAATATAAGATATTACGGAATAAGCATTTACTGCGTTACCACCTAGATAAGCAAATAAAATATGATTCATACAAATAATGGTAATCGGCGTTGCAAATTCACTTGTCATTTCTGGTAAACCTTGAATGGCCATTTCTTTAATAAGTTTTCTATCTATCTTGAATTTGCCAAAATGTAACGCTCCTTTTTTCATCAAAAAGTATATTGTTAAAATAATAAATCCTGTTGTTTGGGATATTCCTGTTGCGATAGCTGCTCCTCTTATACCCATTTGCAAAGGAAATACAAATAACCAATCTAAAAAAATGTTAAGGGCAGTCGTTAAAATAACACTTGCACTAACTAAAACAGGCGCATTATCATTTCTACCAAAGCCTTGAAGTGCCATAAAAAGTCCTGATGGAATTGTAAATACACTATACCAAAATACATAATCAGAGCACATTTTTATATAGTTATCTTTTGCCCCTAATAAAGCAACTATTTTATTAGTAAATAATATTCCAACAATAGCAAATACAATAGATATAGCTAGTGTTGCTACTAATGAGTGCATAAATACTTTATTTGCTTTTTCTTTTTCATCTTTACCTAAATATATTGCAGTTAATGTTATTCCTCCCATTGTTGTAAACATAAATAATGCCCCAAGTATCATTGTAAATGGAAGTGCTAAATTAACAGCTCCAAGTGCATCAGATCCAACACCATTTCCAACAAAAATACCATCAACTATTGTGAATACAAAAAAGGCACATTGACTTAAAATTGTAGGCAATACAAATTTTAATATTTGTTTATTCTTATCTTTTTGCATATAAAAAACTCCTTTCTATAAAGTATTTTATTCTCTACCATAATGGGAGAGTCAACACTTATAGAAAAGAATTTTATTCGTTTTCTAGTGAACAGGATAGTTCATAATCGTATTTTTTAATTTCAATACTACTATCCCATAATTCAGTTTCAAAAATATATTTTTTATAATCAACTTTAAACAAATCTTTAAATTCTTCTTTTGCATTTTCAATACTACTTGTTTTAACTGATTTAGAAAGATATTTAAGTTTAGGTATATAAATAATATTTTTCTTATTTTGGTTGTTAACTTTTTTGACCTCAACATAAGCATATCTACTTAGATTATCTTTATTATAAATATATAATTTACCTAACTCGTATCCTAGTTTATGTCCTTCATTTAATGAATTATTTGCTATTATACTAAATAAACTATAAAACTTATTATCAGTTATTTCTTCATCAAAAGGTATTACATATAAATATCTTTCTTTTTTAAATTCTTCAATATACTTATCCTTATATCGAGTTGAAGATTCTATTTTGTTTTGATAGTATTCCATTTTATTGATACTATTTTTTATTTCATTTATTTTTTTCTCTGCAAGTATTTTTCCTTGTTCTAATAATTTGTCATAATAAATAGTTTTTTTATCGTCACTCATAAACTTACTAAACTCTTTTAAAGGAATCCCTACATCAATACAAGTAGAAATAGCATCGAGTACCCCAAGTTGTTGATATGAATAATAACGATAATTAGTTTTAGGATCAACATAAATTGGTTTTAACACTCCCAGTTTATCATAATATCTTAATGATTTTATATGAACATTAGCAATTTTAGAAAACTCCCCAATACTTAACAAGTTACTATTCATATTTAACCTCACTTTCATATTTTTTTCTAATTAATAAATTACAATTTGTACTTATATTTTACCTAGTTTACTTGCTGTTTTTCAATTTTTTAATTAAACTTTTTTAATTTTCTTTTATAGTAGTCTCATGAGAGACATTATATACAGAGATTAATTCATAAGTAACACCTATTTTATATAAGGCTCCTTGTACAAATTCTTCAGCATTTGGCGTAAATATTATTCCTAAGAAATGAATGTAATTATTTAATATTGCTAACACTAAAATACACAATCCTATTTTTAAATTAAATTTCCATAATGGATAACTATCATAATTACCACCATATAAATTTTATTTTTTTACAATCTTTTTCCATTCCAATTTTACGCAGTATTGACTAATCATCCAAAAAAGATACATGCAAATTTTACACATATCTTTATGATTATATATGTTTTAACTTAGTTTATTATATTCTTCATCAGTAAGAGCTTCGCACCATTCATTTGATGTTTCTTCGCCAGTCACTTCTATAGCTATGTGGCTAAACCAAGAATCTTTTTTCGCGCCATGCCAGTGTTTCACATTTGCTGGAATGGTAACTACCATACCTGGTTCTAAACTAATAGCTTCTTCGCCGTCTTGTTGAAACCAGCCATACCCAGCAGTACAAATAAGAATTTGTCCACCACCACTTTTCGCGTGATGAATATGCCAGTTATTACGGCAACCTGGTTCAAAAGTTACGTTTGCAAGAAACAAGTTGGTCTTACTCATATCTGTAAGTGGATTTAAATAACTATTACCAATAAAATATTTGGCAAAGTTAACATTAGGTTCTCCTAATCCAAAAACATTTGCTTTTTCAAATTCTTCTTTATTCATTTTTACAAACCTTTCTTCTTTAATCTTTATAAATTTCTTTGGCCATATTTAAAACAGCCCAACCTTTTGGCCAACCAACATAAAAAGCAACGTGAGTAATAATACCTACCATTTCTTCTTTAGTTACTCCTTGTTTTTTAGCATTTTCTAGATGATATTTTAAAGAGCTATCCGTAATACCACTAGACATTAAAGCTACGACAGTAATAATACATCTTGTTTTTACATCAATTGAATTATCATTCCAATTTTCGCCAAATAAAATATCATCATTATAGTGTGCAAAAGCTGAAGCAAAGTCTCCTAGGCTATCTCTTCCTGCTGTTTGTTTAATCATTTTGACACCATCTTTCTAATTTTTCAGTGACTTCATTTGTTTTACAGCCACGAATTTCTAAGCCAGATTTTATGTTAGCATTTTGGCAATATTTTTTGATATCTTCCATAACACTGCCTAATCCAGAACCTTCATGAGTAGTAAAAGGTTTTACTATTTTTCCTGTAAAATCAAGATTTTCTAAAACTTCTATTAAAGCGCATGGGTAATGACCATACCAAACAGGACCACCGACATAAATCACATCATAAGAACTAATATCATTTAACTTTGTTTTTAATTCTGGTCTTTTTTGTTCCTCTAGTTCTTTTTTTGCTACTTCACAACATTCATGATAATCATAAGGATAGTCTTGTATCGTTTCAACCTTGAATAAATCCGCCTTTGTTATATTAGCGATTTTCTTGGCTACAATCTCGGTATTACCAACTAAAATATTTCTAATACCATCTTCCATGTAATTTTCTCCTGTATGAGAAAAATAAATTACTAAACTTTTCATTTTATCCACCTTTCCTTACTATCATTTTATATCCTAGAGTGCACTCTAAGTCAAGATTATTTTCTTCGTATTTTTATGACATCTTCCTCCGTCAAATGACCAACGAGTAAAGAAGAGGAATCATCATGATTTTTAAAGTTATTCATAACATCTTTTTCACTATAATTGGCATAGCAATACTTACAAAAATGAGAACAAGAGTTATAAACACCGATATCAACCATTTGAACACATTCACATTTTCCTTCTTTTCTGGCTGTCCAATTTTTATATTTTTTTCCCGTCAAATAATAGGCAAGTTCATGGGAAAGACAATCTTGTTTGATAAACCCATACTCTTCTAAATGTCTATCCTCAAAACAAGTTTGAACAGTCATATTATTTTCTTTAGCTATTCTACTAAAATTTCTACCTATTTGTTCATAATCTTCTTCAGTAAAAGGTTTAAAATTTAAAACTTTTTCATTTTTTCGAACATTTTGATAATTATCAATAAAAGAAACAATAATCTTATTGACATACCCATTTAATAACTGACACATTCTCTCAAATGCTTTTATATGATAAGATACCGAATATTTTTCACTAATAAAGATAGGATCATAACGAACCCATAGATTCTCGATACCAATTTGTTTAGATAATTTTTTTATTGCTTCTATAATATCTTTTTTTAAAGGTACATTAGGTTCAATATCTTTCTTATAGGGTGTTAAAGTCACATGAAATAAAAAAGGTTTATTGATTTCTTTTATCTTATCTAAAATAGGGATGGGATTTTTTGTACAAAATAAAATAAGGTCAACATCATCAAAAAAAATACGACTTACCAAATGAGAATTAAAAGGATTTCTAACATCCACATACCCCTCTTTTAAACGGTTAAAAAACCAATTTGAATAAAAAGCAACAATATCTGTTCTACCACTTACATTTAAAATCATAAATTTTACCCCCTTCTTTAATTATTTAGTTTTCTATTTTTTCCAAACGATATTTCTGGGTAATCTCTGGATATTTTTCATGATCAACTTCAGATAAAAACATGTTAAGAGGACGAGCGTAAAATTCATTACTTTCCTGTCCTTTTTTATTTATACAACGATAAATGACTAAATCTTCGCCTGTTTCACTATGCTTTGCAATGAAAAGGACGATTACTTTTCCTCCTTTAAAATGACGCCACAAAGTAAAAGGCTCAACTTTTCTATTATTATTCATTAATAATTCCTCCATTTCCTTTTTACAATTAAAGTATAACGAATATGATAAAGATTTACAACTCGTATAAAAAATAATTTATGGTAAAATATAACTAGGAGGATAGATATGAAATTTATTGAAAACATCAAAAAACAAGCTCAAGAAGAAGTCGTTAAAATTGTCTTGCCAGAAACTATGGATGAACGTATTTTAAAAGCAGCTGAAATCACTTTAAAAGAAAACATTGCAAACCTTATTTTAATAGGAAATAAAGAAGAAATTCTTACGAAAAATAAAAATTTATCTAATTGTGAAATAATTGATCCTGAAACAAGTGAATTGACTCATTTCTTTGCTAAAGAATTTTTTGAACTTAGAAAAGATAAAGGTATGACCGAAGATGAGGCGTTAAAGCTTTTGAAAACTGATTATATGTACTTTGCATGTATGATGGTCAAAGAACATTTAGCAGATGGTGTTGTGAGTGGTGCCTGTCACTCAACAGCAAATACTTTAAGACCTGCCTTACAAATTATTAAAACAATTTCTAATGTTTCTCTTGTATCTACTTTTTTTATGATGGAGATTCCAAATTGTTCTTATAAAGAAGATGGGCTTTATCTCTTTTCAGACTGTGGACTTGTTCAAAATCCTACAAAAGAAGAACTGGCTGACATTGCTTTATCTAGCATTAAAAGCTTCGAAGACTTAACAAATGAAAAAGCTATTACAGCAATGCTTTCACATTCTACTTTAAACAGTGCCCAACATGAAATGGTGACAAAAGTAAGAGAAGCAACAAAACTTGCTAAAGCGAAAAATAAAGAGGTCTTAATAGATGGCGAACTGCAACTTGACGCGGCTATTGATGATGAAGTTGCTAATTTAAAAGCACCTGATAGTCCTGTCGCAGGAAAAGCTAATGTTTTGATTTTTCCTAATTTAGATGCCGGCAATATTGGTTATAAGTTGGTACAAAGATTTGCTCACGCGAATGCTTATGGTCCAATTACACAAGGAATGAATGCTCCTATTAATGATTTATCAAGAGGATGTACCATTGAAGATATTATAGGTACGATTGCCATAACAGCTGTTCAAGCTCAAAACAAAAAACACAGATAGGTGTTTTTTTTTGTGCTTTTGCATAAAATATATTAAATAAACGAAAGTTATAAATTGACACAAATTCAGAATTATAGTAAAATCTATTTGTATGGAGCCGTAGCCAAGTGGCTAAGGCGTAGGTCTGCAACACCTTGATCACCAGTTCGAATCTGGTCGGCTCCTCCAGTGACGTTTCTGTTCGAACTTTTATAGTTTGAACTTAACATATATATCAATCCGTTCGGGTTGGTTTTTTTG
>CAKOHG010000010.1 GCA_934085565.1 uncultured Bacilli bacterium
CAACCCGAACGGATTGATATATATGTTAAGTTCAAACTATAAAAGTTCGAACAGAAACGTCACTGGAGCAGGTGAGCAGAATCGAACTGCCGATATTAGCTTGGAAGGCTAGAGTTATACCATTTAACTACACCTGCAATTTGCTTTGACGTTTTTTATTATATCATAAATAAAATAAATAGCAACAATTTTATGGCATTTTTCTAAAAAATGTTATATAATGATTTTGTTGCTGAAATGGCTCAGCTGGTAGAGCAACGCCCTCGTAACGCGTAGGTCGCAGGTTCGAATCCTGTTTTCAGCACCATTTGAGTATTTAAAAAGCTATCTGTTTTGTGATAGCTTTTTTTCAATAAATGAAATGAATTCATATAAAATAAAAGATAAAATGATTAAAAGAACAATGCCACTCATTACAAGATTTAGATTAAAAACTTGTGTTCCATAAATTATTAAGTATCCAATTCCTTTTTTACTCACCAAAAATTCTCCCATAATAACACCAATTAATGTCATTGAAATATTAATTTTTAAAGAGGCAATCACAGATTTAAAAGAAGCAGGTAGAATTAAGTAAAGGAATGTTTGCATTCGAGATGCTTTAAATGTTTTAAAAAGTTTAAGTTTCGTTTCATCAATATTATCAAAACCGTTATATATATTTAAAATACTGACAATCAAATTAATTAATAAAGCCATGCTAATAATCGCTTTGGTGTTTGCGCCTGCCCAAATAATAATCATCGGTCCTAAAGCTACCTTAGGTAAACTATTTAACATTGTTAAAAATGGATCCACAATTTTATAAAGCAAAGGTATTTCATATAAAATAATAGATATCATAAATCCTAAGGAAATACCGATTGAAAAGGCAATAACAATTTCATAAAGGGTAGTAAAAATATGTTCAAATAAACCATTAGACAAATATAAATCTTTTAAAGTTTTCCAAATGTTACTCGGACTTGAAAAAATGAACGGATTTATAATTTTATGATTGCTTAAGAATTCCCATAGAAATAAAAAGAGTAAAACAGAAGCTATTTGAATAAATAAAATAAAGTACTTTTGTCTTCTTTTTTTCTGAATAAGTTTTTTTACCTCAATTGACATAATCCAGATCCTTCCATATTTGATCATAATAAGCTGCAAATTCTTTTGCCTTTCTATTTTCAATAGGATTTTTTTTATTAGTGAGATCTATGTTGTAAATCTTTTTGATATGACAAGGTCTTTTAGATAAAACAATAACTCTATCAGACATTGAAATAGCTTCTGCGATATCATGAGATACCATAATCGTGGTTATTTTTTCTTTTTTTATAATATTATAAACATCATCACTAATAGAAAGTCTTGATTGATAATCTAAGGCAGAAAATGGTTCATCTAATAACAAAATATCTGGTTTTAAAGCAAGTGTTCTTATTAATGCCACTCTTTGTCTCATTCCACCTGATAACTCTTTAGGAAATTTATCCATAAATTCATCCAAATGATAATCGGTTAATAATTTTTTGACATATGAAATGTTATCTTCCGTTAATTTTTTCTTGATTTTTAATCCTAATAAAGCATTATCTAAAATAGATAACCACGGTAACAAAGCGTCATTTTGTAACATGTAACCAATCGTAATATCTTTTTTATTAAAATAGAAACTTCCAGTGCTTGGCTTTTCAATATCCGCTAAAATGCTTAAAAGTGAAGACTTTCCACATCCACTTGTTCCGACAAGTGTGACAATTTCATTAGGATAAATAATTAAATTGATATTATCAATTGCTTTAATTTCTTCTTTTGGTGTGACATAATTTTTCTTCAAGTTTTTAATCTCTAAAAAACTATTCATTGAAATTTTTAACTAATTCATTAAAAGGCACATATTCGTCAAGTAAGTTATTCTCAATCATTAAATCTTCTAAGTTTTTATAACTTTCTTCAGAAATAGTAGTATTTGCTAACCAACTGTCACTTTCTTTATAACGGGCTATGATACGACTTAGATCATTTAAACTACTATCTTTAAATTGAGGTAAAATAATTTCTGCAGTTTTTGTTTCATCATTATTTAAAACAAATTCTAAACCTTTATTGATAGCTTTATTAAATTTTTTTAAAGTTTCTTCATGACCTTCTAAGTAACTTTTCTTAGTATAGTAAGCCGTATAAGGCATTTCACCAGATAATTCTCCAATAGAAGCAACGGCATATCCATAACCTTCTTTTTCTAATTTTGTAGCATTTGGTTCAAATAAGTTGACATAATCACCAATGCCACCAATAAAAGAACCACCTAAGGATGCAAAATCAATAGAGTAATTAATGTTTAAATCTTTTTCGTTTAAGCCGGCATTTTTTAAAGCATTTAGAAAATTTAAAGCGGGCATGCCACCTTTTCTTCCTACTAAAATTTCTTTACCAATTAAATCTTTCCATTCAAAATTTTTTTCTTTAGAAATGATGAATTGACCATCTCTTTTTGTTAACCCAGCAAAAGTAACTAAATAATCTTCTTCGCCACCTTTATAAATATAAATGGCACTTTCTGGACCTGCAAACCCAATTTCAACATCTCCAGATAATACTGCAGCAGAAACTTTATCCGCACCTGGTGTTAAAATAAGATCGATATTTAAGCCTTCATCTTTAAAATATCCTTTTTCTAACGCCACATAAAAAGGAGCGTAAAAAGGACTATGGGTAACCTCTGCTAACTTAATAGTTGTTAAGTTTTCTTCCTTGTTTTCTTTAAAAAACTCATAACAACAACACATTAAAATAACAATGACTAAACATAGTAAAGTTAAAATAATTTTCTTTTTCAAACAAATTCCTCCTTTTGTTCAATTATAGTTTATGATGATTTTTGTAATTGGTTAATGAGGGGAATTTAATTTTAAAAACATCTATTTACAAAGGAATTTTATTTTGTTATAATTAACCCAGAATAGAGGGAGTGTGGCTTAGATGACAGTCAATACTGAAACATTATTAGATAAATTATATAACCTTCGTGGAGCAGATAGTGATATTTTAAAAGAAATGGATCGCCAAAAAGCAAAGGCAGAAGCAACGAAAGCAAGAACAACCGATGAGAAAGCTAACTTGCAAAAAAATATTGCTGATTTAAAAAAGCAACGTAAAGAATTAGAGGAACAAGGCGCTAAATTTAAAGAGGTTTTAGGTAGTATCCATCGTGAAGATTATGAAACAGTTTTAAGCAAATTAAATGTTGATTTTGACCCAAAAGGATTACTTGAAAAAGTTGAAAAAAATCTTCCTAAGACAATAGAAACTGTCGAAAAAGATACTAAAAAAGCAGAAGATGAACTTGTCAAAGTAGAAGAAGAAATGAATGGGGCAATTACCGCAATTGAAGAACTTGGTATTCGTAAAGACGCAGCTTTAGCAAACCAAGATAAATTAAATGAATATTTTGAATTAGCCTTAACAGGTCATATCAATATTACAAGAGATTCTATTACTAGCTTACTACAAGATTTTGGCTTTAATGAAGCAGAACAAAGGGAAACTGCTAAGATTTTAATGTTCCCAGAAGATGCTTTATTCCAATATGATGAAAGAGTAAAAGGAAGAGCAAGAGTAGGTAAATCCATTTCAGAAGTTTTACAAGAAGCTAAAACAATGGTAGATGAAGAACCAGATGAAATAGATGATATTAAAGTTCCTACTTTTGATATTGATACGGAATTTACAGTAGAAGAACCAAAAGAAGAATCTGTTGATATTAAAACAGAAGTTATTGAAACTTTAAAAGAAAAAGGCATTGACTATTTAGATTTTACAAGTGATGAAATTAATAAATTGATTGATAATTTTGATAAGGATTTAGTTATAAAAAACATTGATTTTATGAAATCTACTGGTTTTGCAAGTGATGTATATATTAATCACATAGATATGATGTATGACAAAGAACTTGTTGATAAAGTTAAATTATTATTGGCTTCAGGTAAAGAGGTACTAGATATTTATTTAAATCCAAAAGTGTTAGTCAAATATAATCTTGCTGAATTACAAAAATCTATTGATACAATGAAAAATAATGGAATGGATCCCAAAGAAGTCCCATTAATGACTTATTAAGGAGGATATAATGGAAGAATTAAAAGAATTTTCTAAATTTAAAAATTATTTTGGAAGTAATATTCCTGATAATGTTTCTAAAATGGCTTATATTAATTTTTCAATTAACGAAGATGAATCTTATAATGCTGTTGATGATTTACAAGCACAAGGTATTGAACCAGATGTTTCTTTAGCTTTGGCTTATTCTAAGTTAGCCACAGTCACAAAAGGTGAAGTCTCTCAAATTAAAGATGATGAGTTTATTAAAAATTTAAGCGATCCAGCTAAATTAAGAGAAATTATTTTAAGTAAAACAAAAAAAATGTCAACTGGTTTAGGAATGGGGGTAAAATAATGAGATTTTTGGAGTCCCTTGGTTTTTCTAAAGAAGAAATCGCAAAATTTAAAGATTCAGTGGCAGATGTTATGCTTGAAACTTTAGATGGAAATAAAAAACTTGTAAAAGCTAATTTACAATATTTAATAGACTTAGGTGTTAAAAATGTCCATGATATTTTCTTTAATTATTATGAATTATTTTTACTAGACTACAGTAACTTTACGGGTATTTTTAATAAATATGATCGTGAAGATTTAATTGAAAAACTTGAAAAAAATGTTGCTATTGTTGAATACTTATAAAAGACGTTAAGTCTTTTTTAGTATTTAATGATCTAGAAAAGGAGCGCTGTTAATGGAAGCATTTACGAATTTTTTGGCTAATAATTATTTATGGTTTTTAATTATAGCTTTACTTCTATTATTTTCACTTATCGGTTATTTTGTAGATCAATCCGAACAGAAAAAAGGTATTTCCAGATTCAACAAACAGGAAGAAGAATTGGATTTAAAATCATTAGCTTCTATGGCTCAAAATAAAACACTTAATTCTGTTTTGAATTCGGCTACAATTAATCCAAATAGTAATGCTCAAAATAATGTTATTATGGATCAAGAAAACAACGTTTTATCTCATAATGATGATATTGAAGTTTTGACAAAATAAAATCTAACTTGTAAAAAAGTTAGATTTTTTTAATTTCTTTAAAAATATAATGGTTATTTTTTTTCTCAAAGGTATATTGATAAATAGAAGCTGTATCCATATAATTATTTATAATTTGATTTAAGTCAGTTCCTTCAGAGATACTGAAGTAGTCTATTACCTCTTTTTGGGTAGTATCTTTGTATAATGTTATATAATAATTATCATTTATGAAATCTTTTGTATAAAAAATGTTTTTTTCCTCTAATATTAAGTCAACATCATTTTCTTTGGCACTTGATAACTGAGTGTAAAAATTGTAATTTTGAATGACGTTGCAATCGTCTGTTTTGCTAAAACTTTGTGTACTTGCAATATACTCATAACCACATATCGTATGTGGATAAATCGTTTGATAGTTTGTTAAATTTTTAATATTTTTTTGGATGTCTTTAAAAGAAATGTTATTAGAAGAAGTATTTTGAATACCTAAATTAAGTAGGTAAGTATTATTCATTTTTTCTTCTGTATAGAAATCAAAGCGACTATCCAAATTATTTTCCAAGACAACGGAATGGTAAATATTTTGAATATAGGGCATATTAATATCAATTTCTTGATATTCAAGCATATTCTTAACTCTCCCTATATAAACAAGATAACCGCTAAAAAAAATAATGACAAGTATTAAAAGACTGGATAATCCAAAAATAACTTTTTTCATTTTTACCACCTATTCTGTTGTTAGTTTATCATAAAAATAAAAAAAATTCATCTTTTATTTAAAAAGAGAAAGATAGAAGTACAAGCAATTTTGATTCTAATATTTAAAATTAATAAGATCACATCATTAAAATTTTATAATCCAGAAATATTTAAATGATTTTTTGATCAAAATCCTTTTAAGTACGATGAATACTAACATAATTAGAAAAATCAACAAAATGATTGTAAAATGCTTTTACTTTTTTTCTAAAAAGGGACTTGAACTTTATTTAAAATTTTGATATATTTTTATCATAGAGAGGAGATAAAAAATATATGGAAAAGAAAAATATGGTATTATTAACAGTTATCGCTGTTGCTACATTATTAGTAGCTGTTGTGGGGGCAACATTTGCTTACTTCTCAATTACAACTACTAACAATTTTGGTGGTGGAGCTAGCGATCAAGGTAAAACTAATATCACTGCTTCAGATGCTGCTAACGCAGATGCAATCACTATTACTGAATCAAGTAATGCTGGTTCATTCACTGAAACTGGTGTATATCCTGGTCATAAAGAAGTTGCTGCAATCAAAGTTAATGCTAAGAGTGCACAAGGAACTGTTCCAAGTATCAAAATTACATATAATACAACAAAAAATGAATTTGCTGATGGTTCATTAAAAATTTCTTTATATAAGAAAAATACTGAAGTAACTATTGGTGAAAATTATTTTGCTTGTACTAAAAAATCAGTTAATTCTAGATTATATGAAGAATGTACTAACGATACTGACAATTCAGATTTAGGTACAGAAGTAACTACAGTTAATCTTCTTCAAGCAATTACAGCTTATACATTAACTGCTTCAAATGCTGTAAATGTTAGTACAACTGGTGCTGATACTTTCTATTATGTTGTAGTAGAATTTATTGACACTAACGCTGATCAAAATGAAGGCGCTTCTGGAAAAGTTCTAAATGGACAAGTTAAAGTAGAAGTTGTATAGTTTTACAATTCTATCTTGATAAATTACTCTTGATGTTTTCAAGAGTTTTTTTATTGTATAAAATTTTTTCATGTGTTATAATTTTTCTATAAGATAGGGATTGGAGAGTTGTTACTATGAACCAAGATTTAAACAAAGAACCAAAAGAGTATGTTGATTACGAAGAACAATACAAAGAACTTATCGAAGAAGAAAAAGAAAAAGCTTCTCGTTCAATGTTTGTGCGTATGCTTATTATTTTTGTGATTATTTTACTCCTTTTACTCGGTTCTACTTTTTTATATTTAAAAATGTATGGAGATAAAACAAGACATTATTATGGTACTTGTAAGATTAACTGCGATACGAATAATGATGGTAAATGCGATTGGAATTGTGATACTGACGGTGATGGCATTATTGATTTAAACGGTGATACGGATGGCGATGGTTTCTGTGATTTAAACTGTGATATCGATGGCGATGGTAAACCAGATACCAATATTGATTATGCTAAAGATAGAACTCCACATTTTAATATTGATATTGATATGGATGGCAAACCAGATAGGAACTTAATGAATCAAGACACGGATGGTGACGGTAAATGTGACTTGAACTGTGATACTAACGATGATGGCTGGCCAGATACCAATATTGACTTTGATGGGGATGGACAACCTGACATTAATATTGATATCGACGGTGATGGAAATGCCGATTTAAATATCGATACGGATGGCGATGGCAAAGCTGATCTTAATATTGACACGGATGGCGATAAAGTTTGTAATGTAAACTGTGATACTAATGGTGATAGAAAACCAGACACCAATATTGATTATAAAGATAATAAAGAGCCAACATTTAATAAAGATACGGATGGAGATGGCAAACCAGATAGTAATTTAATGAACCAAGATACTAATGGTGACGGTAAATGCGACTTAAACTGTGATACCAATGGTGATGGTCATCCAGACATTAATATTGATATTGATGGCGACGGGAATGCTGATTTAAACATCGATACCGATGGCGATGGTAAACCTGATTTAGATATTGACACAGATGGTGATGGTAAAGCTGATGTCAATGTTGATACGGATGGCGACGGTAAACCAGACAGTAATTTAATGAACCAAGATACAAATGGTGACGGTAAATGTGATTTAAACTGTGATACTGATGGCGATGGTTTCCCAGATTTAAATATTGACAGTAATAATGACGGCCAATGCGATTTAAATTGTGATACCAATAACGATGGCAAAGCGGATACCAATATTGATACTAATGGCGATGGTAAATGCGATAAGCAATGTAACTATGCTAAAGACGACAAAATTTTAGACATTACTACGGAAGACATTGTAACTTTATATACTACATATAATCGTGATGTTATTGCTAAAGGAATTCAACCTGGTTGGTCTGATACCCAAAAATTAACCGTTGAAAATAAGAGTAAAAAATCATTAATTTATAGTTTGAAATTTACAGATGTTGTAAATGAATTTAATCCTAACAGTGAACTTACTTACACGGTTAAAAGAGATGGTATCGTGGTTGTTCCAACTAGCGCTTCTCCATTAAATGACACATATATTTTAAAAGAAGTTTTAATACCTGCTCATACAACATATGTTTATACGATTGATTATCATTTCATTGAAACAGGACATCTTCAAAATTATCAACTTGAAAATAAATTCAATGCTCGGATTGTTGTAGAAACAAATTAGACAAGAGTGGACATACTCTCGTCTTTTTTTCGACAAAATTCTTGTCATTTAAAGTATTATTTTATATAATTAGGTTATATTAAAAGAATAAGAGAGGTTTTTGTTATGTCTGAAAAAAGAAGTAAATTTAGTTCTATTACACAAATATTTAAGTTCATAACAGGAATTATATCTTGGGTAATGTTAGTTATTTTAGTATTAATTGCGGCCTTTTTACTTTATTACTTTGTAAGTACAAAGGTATATGCAAATAAAGGTGAAAGTTTTAAACCAGCTGTCAGTTTATATACCATTGTAACCCAAAGTATGGAACCAAATATAAATCCTTATGATGTTATTATTGACGCTACCGTAAAAAATCCAGAAAACATAAAAATAGGAGATGTTATTACTTTCGTATCTACGGCGTCTATTTCAAGAGGTATGACTATTACGCACCGTGTCTATGACATTAAAGTAGAAAATGGCGAGTATTATTATTATACTAAGGGTGACAATAATATCAGTCCTGACTTAGTTCCTGCCAGTTATTCAAATGTCTTAGGAAAGGTACTCATTCGTATTCCTCAATTAGGAAGGTTACAAGCTTTCTTATCTACAAAAGCCGGTTGGTTAATTGTTGTTGTTATTCCAGCTTTATTCGTTATTATTAGTGATATTGTTAAGATGTTCCGTCTTGGCAGTGCTAAGAAAAATGTTGATAAACAAATCATGAATGAAGAAATTGCTAAGAAAGAAGAAGAACTTCAAAAAGAAGAAACTCATCAAAAGCTATTAGAACGTTATAATGTTACAGAAACTCATGAACAAGAAGAAGTAAAGGAAATGGAAGCAGAAATAAAAGAAGAAATAGCTGAAAATATTCAAAATCAAGAAGAAAAACAAGAAGAGGTACATGAAGAACAAGAGGAAAAAGCTATGGAAGATGAACCACCAAAAACAGATATTGATGAAAAGCTTCCAGAAAAAGAAGATCAAGAAGTTATGACAGTAGAGAAAAAAGAACAAGAACCTATTGAACTTCCAAAAATTAAAACAGAAATGGATCTTCCGAAGGAAGTTGCAAAACCTGTTACAAAATCAAATAATAAACCTAAGACAACTTCTAAAAAATCTACTAATACTAAAAAAACTTCAACTAAGAAAACAAATAATAATAAAAAAGGAAATTCAACAAAGAAAAAAACAACCAATAAAAATACAAGTAATAAAAAGAAAAAATAGAAAAAACTTACCCCAAAGGTAAGCTTTTTTTAAGTTAAAATTTCATCAATAAGGCCATATTTTAAAGCTTCATGACTTGATAAGAAATAATCTCTATCTGTATCTTTTTCGATAACTTTTAAACTTTTGCCAGTATTTTTGGCTAAAATTTTATTTAACTTTTCTTTGATTTTTAAAATACGTTCACAAGCAATTTTCATGTCTGATGCTTGACCTTCCATTCCACCAAGAGGTTGATGAATCATGACATCTGCATTTTCAAGAGCACATCTTTTCCCTTTAGTTCCAGAAGATAAGATAACAGAGGCCATGGATGCTGCCATTCCTATACAAATCGTTTTTACATCACTGGTAATATAATTCATGGTATCGTAAATAGCCATACCACTCGTTACAGAACCACCAGGACTATTAATGTAAAGATAAATATCTTGATGACTTTTGGAGTCTAAATATAAAAGTTCACTAATAACAATGTTAGCCATATCATCATTTATCTCTCCACATAGAAAGATAATTCTATCTTCAAGCATTCTCGAATATAAATCATATGCAACTTCTTTATTACTATCTTTTTCTAAAACTGTTGGAATAATATTCATAATTTTCACCTAATATAATCATAGTCAATTTTGGCAAAAACTATTCAAAAAAAGGAGAATTTATGTTAAGATTATGAAGAGAATAAGAGGGATTTAATGAAAACATTTAAAGTGACTGTAGACGGTCAAAGTTATGAAGCTGATAATGAAATGACATTTTATGATATTGTTCATGACATAAAACCAAACACAGTTTTAGTTAAAGTAAATGGAGAGGTTTTTTCCTTAGATACCAAAATTAAAGAAGAATGTGAAATTATTCCTCTTGATGTAACAAGTCTTCCTGGCTATAAAAGTTATCAAAGCGGTTTAAAATTTTTATTCTTTTTATCAGTCAAAGAACTTTTTCCAGAAGCAAAATTATCTTTTTTGCACAGTGTTCCTAAAGGAATTTTAAGTGAAGTTATTTTAAATCATGAACTTACAAATGAAGATGTTTCTAAAATCAAGGGGCAAATGGCTTTAAATGTTTCAAAAAAACTACGTTACTTAAAATATAATATTGAAATAAAAGACGCTTATGACTATTTTATGAAAAAAGGTGAAATAGAAAAAGCTAAAAATTTACAGACATTAAATAATCCTATTGTTACTTTATATCGTTTAGGAAATGAATTAAATTATTTTTATACCTTAATGCCTTATGATACCAGTGTTATTAATCTTTACGAACTGGTCTTTATAGGAAATAATAGAATTGTTTTAGTCTGTCCTAATGTAACGAGTGGTTTAAGTATCCCTGAATATGTACATTATGAAAATATTGTTACCAATTTTATGGAAACAAAAAAATGGTTATCTTTAATGAATGCGAGTTATGTTTCTTTAATGAATGAACTTGTGAGTTCCTCTAAAATAAAAAACTTTATTGCGTCTAATGAAATTTTGTTTGTTGAAGATATTTTAAAAGCTTGTGACACGATTACTGCTTCTAAAGATATTAAAATTGTTTTAATCGCAGGACCATCATCCAGTGGTAAGACAACAACGATGAAAAGGTTAAGTTCTTTTTTACAAAGTCGTGGATTACATCCCATTGGTTTATCAACAGATGACTTTTTTGTTGACCGAGAAGACACTCCTAAAAACGAAAAAGGAGAGTATGATTACGAATGTTTAGAAGCTATTGATTTAAAACTATTTAATGATACTTTACAAGGCCTTTTAGATGGTAAAGAAGTAGAGATACCTGAATATGATTTCGTGGCAGGTAAGAAAGTATTTAAAGGACGAAAATGCGCATTAGATGAAAAAAGCATTTTAATCGTGGAAGGACTACATTGTTTAAATGATGATTTAACTCCTTATATTGATGAACGTTATAAATATAAAATTTATTTAAGTCCATTTATTCCTTTAAATATTGATCGTCATAATTATATCTCAACTCTTGATTTACGACTTATTAGACGAATTGTTAGGGATAACCGAACCAGAGGTAAAAATGTTAATCAGACTATTGGTGAATGGCAAGTGGTTCGAAGTGGAGAAGAAAAATATATTTTTCCATATGTGTATCAAGCAGATCGCATTATAAACACAGCGCTTGCTTATGAAATAGGTGTTTTAAAAATTTATGCCGTACCACTTTTAAGTTCAGTGGATATAAGAAGTCCTTACTATAACGAGGCAAGAAGGTTGATTAACTATATGCAAACATTTTATACGATTCCTAGTGAATATGTGCCAAAAGACTCTATTTTAAGAGAATTTATTGGTTAAAAAGTATTAAATAAAAAAAGTAAGACAAAATAGAAGAAGAAAAAGGAGATTTTAAAATGATAAAAGTTGCAATTAATGGATTTGGAAGAATAGGTAGACTTGCTTTTAGACAGATGATTACTAAAACAGATTTTGACATCGTGGCAATTAATGATTTATCACATGCGAGTGATTTAGCATATTTACTTAAATATGATACGGTTCATGGCAGATTTCATACGGAAGAAATAAAAAGTGAAGAAAATTACATTGTTATCAATAATCAAAAGAAGATACCTGTTTTTGCTGAAAGTGATCCTAAAGATTTACCATGGAAAGAAATGGGTGTTGATTTAGTCTTAGAATGTACAGGTCACTTTACAGATTATGAAGGCGCTTTAAAACATATTGAAGCGGGAGCTAAAAAAGTTCTAATTTCAGCTCCAAGCAAAAGTGAAAATGTAAAAACAATTGTTTTTGGTGTAAATGAAAACATTTTAAATGGAGATGAAGTCATTGTTTCTGCAGCTAGTTGTACCACTAATTGTCTAGCTCCTGTTTTAAATGTTTTACAAAAAAACTTTGGAATTGTAAAAGGATTTATGAGTACTATTCATGCCTATACTAACGATCAGACAACACTTGATCTTGCTCATAAAAAAGGTTATTTAGAACGACGTGGTAGAGCATGTGCTTCTAATATTGTGCCAACTAAAACAGGTGCGGCTAGTGCCATTGGTAAAGTGATGCCAGAACTTGATGGACTTTTAAGTGGTCTTGCCTATCGTGTACCAGTGAATGATGGTTCTTTAATTGATTTAACGGTTGAAGTAAGAACGGATGTTACAGTAGAACAAATTAATGAGGCATTCAAAAATAGTGAATCAGAAGTTTTAAAAACAACGAACGATCCGATTGTTTCCAGTGACGTTTTAGGATTAAAAATAGGAGCCCTTGTTGATTTATCTTTAACAAAAGTTATTAAAGGAGATGGCTTTAATATCGTCAAAGTAATGGCTTGGTATGATAATGAGGCAGGATACACTTCTCAAATGCTTAGGACAGCAAAAGCCCTTTTTGAAACAAAAGGCTAATAAAAAGCTAATAGATACATAATTTTCTATTAGCTTTTTTCTAATAACTACATTTCTTCAGTTTTTTGAAGTTTTTCAATTTCTTCTTTCGTTAATTCGGTAATTTCTATAATGTCTTTTATTGGAATATGTTTTTTAAGCATTATTTTGGCAACTACCATTTTTTCTTCTTTTTTGCCTTCACTTCTGCCAATATCAATACCAGCAGTTAAACCAGCTTCAGTAGCTTCTTTAAGTTCAGTATTATGACACTTTTCTTCATCTTCTTCTTTGGTCATATAACTAAAAAATTCTGGGTCTTCATTTACTTTCTTAACTTCATTCATAAATTTCATTACCTTTCTATCATTTGACAATTTTGCCAAGTCTTCTTCATTTAAATCAAGCATAATTAAATACTTGAATTTCTGAATGTTTACTTCGTCTTTAGCATACCAATAATTTAAGACTTTGTCCATATTCCATTCCACAATTTTAAAGTTACGAACAAAGTTTTTTTCACCATCATACAAAGTATAAATCCGACATATTTTATTATCTTTCTTATTCATGCCATAGGTAAGATTTAATTGGATAATTAAAGTATCTTCACTGTAACTATCACCTTTTAAGGTATATCTACTATAAACGTTACATAAAAAGGCTAAGTTTCTGGTATGAAGATAATCTTTGGGTTCTGAGTTAATTTCAATACCAATATAACCTTCACTTGTTTTTAAAAGTAGGTCACAATACTTTTTACGAGTATTAATATTACCTTGAAGGGTTTCTACATTAAGTCTTTGAATTTCATAGACTTTAAGGTTTAAAGTAAGCTCTAGTAAAGCTACTAATAAATCCTCATTTTCTTCTTTTAAAAATACTTCTTTAAATGTTCTGTCGTAACGACAACTGTAAAATTTTTTTACTTCTTCTAATTCTCTTATCATGTATTTATCCTCTTCTAAGAAAGATAATTTTGCTAGCTTTAAATTATCCTTCTACTTATATATACAAGAAAAATCTTTGATTTCCTTTTTTTTCGGTGTAATTTATCAAAAAAATTTTAATAAATAAAAAATAAGCACATTTAAGGCTTACTTTTCGTGAGTTTACATATTATTTTTAATGTTTAAAATATCTTCTTTAGATAACTTTGATATCACCATAATATCTTCTATAGATACATTTCTTTTTAGCATTTCCTTAGCCATATTTTCGTATGCTTCTTTTTTGCCAGCCTCATTGGCTTCTTTAAGCTCAGTATTATGACACTTTTCTTCATCTTCTTCTTTGGTCATATAACTAAAGAATTCTGGGTCTTCATTTACTTTCTTAACTTCATTCATAAATTTCATTACCTTTCTATCACTTGGTAATTTTGCCAAGTCTTCTTCATTTAAATCAAGCATTATTAAATACTTGAATTTTTGAATGTTTACTTCGTCTTTAGCATACCAATAATTTAAGACTTTGTCCATATTCCATTCCACAATTTTAAAGTTACG
>CAKOHG010000011.1 GCA_934085565.1 uncultured Bacilli bacterium
TATATTCCTTGGCTTTGGTTATTATCAAGAGCAAGTTGTAAGCCAATATAGCTTTTTCCTGTTCCAGTGGCTCTTTTAGTGCCAACAATGTTCTCGCCTTGTTTATATTTTTCTTTTATAATTTCATAACAATTCCTATTGTGATCATAGAGTTCTAGTTTCTTATTCATCTTATACCTCCTTTAGCTTGCAAATAATACTGAAATACTACAAATTTTGAGTTTTTCTTTTAGAAATACTGATTTTATCACCAACCATTATATAAGTAGTTGAAAACTCCTCATTATTATCTAAAAAGCTTATAAACTTTTTAATTCTCTTTACTAAACCTTTTTGATTTTTAGTTACAGCTTTAGTTTCATCTTCTACTAAGCCATGAAAAGATAAATTATCCGTTACTATGGTTCCTGCTATTACTAAATTATTTTTAAAATTATTAAAGAAATCTATACTGTGTCCTTTGGAGGCATCTATAAATATTAAATCAAACTTTTCTGTCAATGATACATCTATAGCATCAGCTAATATTACTTTAATTCTGTTTTCAAGATTAAATTTTTTTATGTTATTAAGAGCTAAATTATATCTCTGTTCATCTCTTTCGATAGTTGTAATTTCTATATCATTATTTACTAAAGCCATTTTTATTGCTGAATAACCTATAGCTGTTCCTATTTCAAGAATTCTTTTGACATTATTTTCTTTTATGTAATTACATAAATATTCTATACCGTCTTTTAGCATAATTGGAACATTGTTATTACTAGCATACACTTCTATTTTTTTTAGTTCTTCATTTTTATTCATTTTCATCTAACCTTGGTGTTAATATTTCATAACCATCTTTTGTTACTAATACTGTATGCTCATAATGTGCTGCTGGTTTTCCATCCATAGTTTTTATTGTCCAATCATCATCTTCCATATAAATATCAGCTGTTCCTAAATTTAACATAGGTTCGATGCATATAACCATTCCTTCTTTTAATTTTGGTCCTGTATTTGGTCTTCCATAATTAGGAACATCTGGATCTTCATGCATTTCTGTTCCTATACCATGACCAACTAATTCTTTTACGATTCCTAAATTATGTTTAGTAGCATACTTTTCTACAGCATTTGAAATATCTCCTATACGAGCTCCTGGCTTTACCTCCTTTACTCCTTCATATAATGCTTCTTTAGTATATTTCATTAAATTCTTTTTATCTTCAGATATATCTCCTATAGCATAAGTCCAGGCAGCATCTCCTTGATATCCATGGTAACCTATTACCATATCTATAGTGATAATATCACCATTTTTTAACTTTCTGTTACTTGGTATTCCATGAACAACCTCATCATTTATACTAGTACAAAGTGTAGCTGGAAAGCCTTCATATCCTTTACAAGTAGGTACTCCTCCCATACTTCTTATATAATCCTCAGCAAGCTTATCTAGTTCTTTGGTGGTAATACCAGGCTTAAGATATTGTTTTAAATATTTATGTGTTTTAGATACCATAAGACCAGCTTGTCTCATTAATTCTATTTCATGTTCACTTTTTATAGTTATCATATTTAACACTCCTTTTATCGTCATATTTATAGATATTTGTTTCTTGATTTAAACTTTTTTGTAACTTTATTACATACAGTATTATAGCATGTATTTGGTGCTTTTTCAATTATGGTATTATGAAAAAGAATTATACTATTCTAATAATATTAAAATAAGTATAATCTATATTTTTAATAATTATCTTTTTTTATTAAGAGATAATTGTTTTATAAATTGTTTGTTGATGTTATCTATATCATCTTTTGATGATATTTCTTTTATTTTTACATTATTTAGTAGAGATTTTATTCTGTTTAAAATTTCTTTTTGCTTCTTTATTGCATTTTTATCAGTTATTTGTTGAGTTTGTAATTTATTGTCTGTATTTTTAGTAAACCAAGTCATACCAATACTTTCTAATTTAGATATTTGTTCAAAAGATAAATTTCCTGTTTTATATGCATTTTTTTGAGTGTTAATCCAACTACCTAGATTAATTTTTCCATCTTCTTCTCGTTCCCAACCGTTATTGGTTTTAAAGCCTTTAGGTACTTTTAAATCTTCATGATGTTCATAATATATTTTTGCATATTCATACATTTCTTCCCAGGATAATTTACTTCTTTTTCTTGTCTCAAAACACACTTTTATTGCTAGTAATAATTTTCCTCTTTCACTATTTGGATCAGTACTTTGTCTTTGTGTACTAATCCACACTCCTAAATTTATTTTTCCATCATCTGCTTGTTCCCATCCGTTATTGGTTTTAAAACCTTGAGGTACTTTTAAATCTTCATGATGTTCATAATATATTTTTGCATATTCATACATTTCTTCCCAAGATAATTTACTTCTTTTTCTTGTTTCAAAGCGCATTTTTATTGCTAGTAATAATTTTCCTCTTTCACTATTTGGAGCAGTACTTTGTCTTTGTGTACTAATCCAAGTTCCTAGATTGATTTTTCCATCTTCATCTTCTTTCCAACCATTATTAGTTTTAAAACCTAGAGGTACCTCTAAATTACCATGATGCTCATAATAAATTTTTGCATATTCATACATTTCTTCCCATATCAAACTTTTTCTTATTTCAAAACACATTTTTATTGCTAGTAATAATTTTCCTCTTTCACTATTTGGAGAAGTATTTTTTCTTTGTGTACTAATCCAACCACCTAGATTAATTTTTCCATCTTCATCTCGTTCCCAACCATTATTAGTTTTAAATCTAGCAGGTACATTTAAATTACCATGATGTTCATAATAAATTTTTGCATATTCATACATTTCTTCCCAGGACAATTTACTTTTTTTTCTAGTTTCAAAACGCATTTTTATTGCTAGTAATAATTCCCCTTTTTCACTATTTGGATCAACTCTATGCCTTTGAGCATTAATCCACACCCCTAAATTGATTTTTCCATTTTCATCTCTTTGCCACCCATCATTTGTTTTAAAGTCAAAAGGTACTTTTAAATCACCATGATGTTCATAATATATTTTTGCATATTCATACATTTCTTCCCATGTCAAACTTTTTCTTATTCCAAAACACATTTTTATTGCTAATAATAATTTTTCTCTTTCGCTATTTGGATCAACTCTACATCTTTGTTTACTAATCCACACCCCTAAATTGATTTTTCCATTTTCATCTCTTTGCCACCCATCATTTGTTTTAAAGTCAAAAGGTACTTTTAAATCGCCATGATGTTCATAATATATTTTTGCATATTCATACATTTCCTCCCAAGTTAAGTATTTTCTTTCAAAACACATTTTTATTGCTAATAATAATTTTCCTCTTTCGCTATTTGGATCAACATTATATCTTTGATTACTAATCCATTTGCCTAAATTTATTTTTCCATCATCTGCTTGTTCCCATCCATTATTAGTTTTAAAATCTTGAGGTACTTCTAGATTGTCATGATGTTCATAATATATTTTTGCATATTCATACATTCTATCCCAAGAATTAGATAATCTTTCCTTTAAATCTATTAGAGCTTTTAGAATATCAATATTTTCTACTTCAATATCAAATGAGGCATCTGTTATGGCTATTTTTCTTTTAGTATTTCCTGTTTTTTCAGATACTTGTTTTATTCTATCTTTTAATTCATTTTCTAATTCTTCTATATATTCATAATTACAGGCTAAATCTATTACTAAAGGAGATAGTAATTTAGATATTAGTTCTTCTTTGGAAGTATCTTCCTCTATTGAAATATCTTTATAAAGACATATTTTTTGTAATTCTTCTTTAGAATACTTCATTAACTTTTCTGTTTCTTTTTTGAGGTTTCTTCCTACTGTTAAGGCTCTACCAAGCCACTCAAATAAAACTATATCGGACATTGTTTTTCTTCCTAAGATAACTCCATCTACACCTGGAGCATGTATTCCTTCATTATATTGATTTATAACAAGAATAATTCTTAGTTTATTTTTACAATCATTTCCCTCTAGGTCAACATCATTGTAAAAAGCTTCACGATTTTTTTCACCTAGTTTACCCATTTCTGAAGTTGTTGTATAAATTACAATATCTTCTTCATTATACTTTTCTTTTAGAGAATTTATTAATTGGGATTTAATTGTTTCAATATCATTTATTCCTTCTTCTGGTGATATAGGGCAAAAATAAATATACTTACCATCTGGTTTTAAATTTTTAAGTAAAATATCTTTTGTTGAAGGAGCTGATGAAACTCTTTTAGTAATATCTTTTAATATACGTAAATATTGCTTTTGCTCTTTTTTTGTGAAGTCTCCAGAAAGAATTTTTTCTTCTAGCTCTTTAAGTTCATCTGTTAAAGATAATTTAGGATAGGCTGTTTTATAGATGAACTTGGGTAATACTCCATCAATTATAGCATCACATAAATCGTATTGACCAACTATTTTATCTGAAAATAGTTCATCTCCACCTTCAAGTGCCATATCTCTTTCGTAAGATGTTCCTCTATCTCTTACTGTATAAGCAGTCATACCAAATATCTTGATATTAGGGTGTGTTTCGATAAGAGTTTTTATTCTTTGCCACCAAACTGGAGCACCTAAATGATGAAACTCGTCTATTACTAAAAAATCACATTTTAAATTTTTTATTTCTTCATAAGACATGTAAACTAGACTTTGGTATGTCATAAAGTTAAGATTTTTAAAGTCATCCATTGTAACATTTGGATCATTTGAAATTATTTCTTGTAAATGTTCAAATATTCCCTTTAAAGGAGCTAAATATATTCCTTGGCTTTGGTTATTATCAAGAGCAAGTTGTAAGCCAATATAACTTTTACCTGTTCCGGTTGCTCTTTTTGTACCAACAATGTTCTCGCCTTGTTTATATTTTTCTTTTATAATTTCATAACAATCCATATTGTGATCATAGAGTTCTAACATCTTATTCATCTTGTTTCTCCCAAAAGTTCAATATCAATAACTTTATTATTATCAACTATTTGCTCTGTTATAATTACTTTATCTTCTTTCATAATATTTATATTTTTCTCGTTTTGTAATTGAATTATTTCTTTTATTCCTTCCGTAGTTTCTACTTGAAAACCTATTTTGTTAGAATTATAAATATTTGTATTATCATTTTCTGGAATAAATACCTTTAATACTTTTCCTTCAATTTTTTTCATCATACTCACCTTCTTAGTATTTATCTTTTTTTATTATTTAATCTATCTATAAATTGCTTGTTAATATTATCTATATCATCTTTTGATGATATTTCTTTTATTTTTATACTACTTAGTAGAGATTTCATTCTATTTAAAATCTCTTTTTGTTTCTTTATTGCGTTTTTATCAGTTATTTGTTGAGTTTGTAATTTATTATCATTGTTTTTAGTAAACCAAATTATTCCAATACTTTCTAATTTAGATATTTGTTCAAAAGATAATTCACCTGTTTTATACATTGTTTTTTGATTATTAATCCATGCTCCCAAATTTATTTTACCATCTTCATCTCTTTCCCATCCATTATTGGTTTTAAAGTATCTATGTACTTTTAAATTGCCATGATGTTCATAATAAATTTTGGCATATTTATACATTTCTTCCCATGTTAAATTTTTTTTGGTTTCAAAGCACATTTTTATTGCTAGTAATAATTTTCCTCTTTCACTATTTGAATCAGTATTTTGTTTTTGTTTACTAATCCAACCACCTAAATTAATTTTTCCATCTTTATCTCGTTCCCAACCGTTATTGGTTTTAAAACCTTGAGGTACTTTTAAATCTTCATGATGTTCATAATATATTTTTGCATATTCATACATTTCTTCCCAAGTTAATTTACTTTTCACTCTTTCAAAACGCATTTTTATTGCTAGTAATAATTTCCCTCTTTCGCTAGTTGGATCAACATTTTGCCTTTGGTTG